>DASUUU010000103.1:0-36637 GCA_036373915.1 Jiangellaceae bacterium
ACCGACCCACCTGTGCTGGTGCCGTCCACGAAGACCGGCTCGCCGAGGTCGTGCTCGATCGCATCGGCCAGGTGACCAGCGATGTCGGACATCGACTCACCACGTTGAAGCCCCCGCTTACGGTTGACGAGATAGACGGTGAAGTCTCTCGCCAGCGGTCGTGCATGGGTGAGCGCGAATCGACGCTCCATACCCTTGGGCGAGTCGTGTTCAGGTGTAAGTCCCTGCACCGACACCAGGGATGGACCTTGGCCAATCCTCATGTAGGGCACGTCCCCGTGCAGGAAGCCGAACGACTCTCGTACCGACATCACGCACCGTCCCCCTCAGCCGTCGTCACCCCCAAGCCTCGAGCACCGGACCCTGCGGCGGCAGAGGCGAAAGTCTCCTGGGCGCCGATCGGCTAGAGCGGCCAGGGGTACCGGAGACGCACTTCTCATCTGCAAGCCTCATTCCGCGTAGGCACCTTCGACGAGCAGGATCTGAACCTCCGGCTGGCGGTACGCGGCTTTGCCAAAGGCCTCAATCAGCGAGGCGGAGATCATTCGTCAGGACATCCGCCTCGCGGCCATGGCAAACCGTGTCTGGGACGAGCCACTGTTCTCGCGCACCTTCGAGGGATCGGGCCGCACGCCCACGGAGGCCGAGGTTCGCGGCGGGGTCGCTGATGCAGTCGGCCGTGAAACCGGGCCACGCGGATCCAGATCCCGTGCGTGATCGTCGTCATCGCCGACACGTCCGGGCTTGTGGTCGCCCTGGATTCGACCCATCCTGAGCATCAGGCGGCCACCGGGCCATCCTCGCGGCCGGGTTGTCGTCCCCGAAGTCACCGAAGAGCAGTTGGGCGTCGCACAGGCCATTCGGGCTCAATACCGCGCGTTCGATCTGGATCTTGCGAACGCGGTGAACTTCGCCCTCGCATCCGTCTACGACATCGACGTGATGCTCACCCTCGACCGCCGAGACTTCCGCGCCGTCCGCGCGTTGAGCCGGCACAAGTCGTTCAGGATCTCGCCCGACGACCTACCACTGTGAGATGAAGGATCGGCCGCAAGGCCGCACCTCGCTGATCAAGTCCACCACATTCGGCTCTGGTGCGAAGACGACCAGACACATAGACATCACCTTCTTCGCCGACCGGGGCCCTCGGCGACATCCGAGCACCACCGCGATGCCGTGTGATGCGCGATAGGCACTCTCTTAATCGGCGGGTTCTGGGTTCGAGTCCCTGACGGCGCACCGACCAGATTGAAGCCCGTGCGGGCAAGTGGGGAGGAGTTCGGCGCCCTTGACACCAACGGCTGGATCACGGTGTCGACGCGTCCAGCTTCGATAGCAGGCGAGCAAGACCTCGCTCCCATGCTGTGCGGTCGGCGAACTCCTCGGGTGGTTCGCACGCCGCCGCCGATATCTCCAATCCGGTCGACGGGTCCAACCGGATGACCGCGAGCGAGTACAGCGGGCCGTACGTGTCGGGGTCGATCTCAACGGCTGCGCGCACGGCCATACCGTCAGCGGCGCGCATCATCGTGCGCTCACAGGGATACGAGAGCGCGGACGTCGCCGGCGGGACAGTCTCCGAGACGATCACCCAGGACTGTCCCCTCTGCCGTGCGTCGTTGATTCGCATGGCGACCTGTTCGGCGTGGCGGACGTCGCGGAGTTCTCTCCAGCGCACCATCCATGCCGTGCCTGCCAACGACTCGTCGTCGAGTCCGCCACCTTCGACCAGTGGCGACACGATCGTTCGCCACCGTGCGTAGGCGGCGCCCAACTCCTGCACGTCGGTGATCTGCCGCAGTCGTTCCGCCACGCGCCCGACCGCGCCGAGGTGACGCAGGTACAGGTCCGGATCGCCCACCGCGAGCAACGCCAACCGCTGTTCCGCAGCCTTCCATCGCCCGACAAGCTCGTGTCGAGCGTTTGCGTCGTCGGTCGGACTCAGACGTTCCACGTGGCCATTACGAGCGCACCCTCACGCTTGGCCTGAATGTTGAAGTCGAGAATGTCACGAGGATGCACTGGGATGACCCCCTCGATCATGTCTGACTCCCGCATACCGTACAGCGCGGCGGCGGAGAACCGGCAGGCGTAGACCTTGCCGCCCTCATCCATGATCGTCTGTATTTGCTTGTTGTAGTTCAGATGCCCTGGGAATGCCTCGTCTCCGACCTTCGGGAACCCACGCGTTGCGGACGCCATCAGCGATCCTGGCCCGAACAATACGAGGCTTGTGTCGAAACCCTTACGGACCATCCGCGTCACCGTCAGCATGTTGACCAGGCCTACCGATCCCTCGAACGGCACCGTGTGCATGAACACGTAGGCCTTCTCCCCCTCTTCGGCGGGGTAGTCCGGAAGTACCTTCTCCTCGTAGTCGACGACCGCTTGGCCGGCCTCCACCCGCTGGTTGACGAAATCAGCCATTCCCTTGCTCCTTCCTGATCATCTGTGTTGGCATGTGTGACACGTGGCGTCTCACACCCTCCGATTAGTCCAAGCGCCTCAGGTCCTTCGCCGGGGCGCATGGCCGCGCGACCACTGTCTGTGGCTGCCGGGCATCGCCGACATGATCTTCCGGCGTAGCCCCCAGGGCAGCACTCGATACACTGGAACGAACAGCCGTCGCCAGAAGAAGTTCTGCCGGCCGACGGGGCCTTCGCGCTGGAGGTATCGGCGAGCCATCTCCTCTTGCGAGGCCAGAAGAAGGTAACGCTCGGCGTTGCCACGCAACCACCGGAAGAGCCTGCTCACAGCCGCCTACCCTCTTAATCGCGCCAGGCAGTCCTGCGCAGCCAACGCGATGGGCTCGTTGAGCGCGCCAATGGGCGGGGAATATACGTTCTCCATCCACGCGAGATCCTCGACCGTCGCGTGCTTCTTGATCGCCACGCCGAGAAAGTCGGCACGCTCTTTGATGCCCTCGCCGCCCACCATCTGGGCGCCGATCAACCGGCGGCTGTGCGGGTCGAACAGGAGCTTCACTCGTAGCTTCTGCACCTCGGGGTAATAGCGCGCCCGCGAGATGCCCTCGGCCACGCCCATGACGAACGGCACTCCGAGGGCGGTGGCCAGCGTTTCACCCAGCGACGCACCGCCAATCATCTTCTTGCCGGCGACCATCCCCCATGGGACGTATACCGGCTGATATCGACGATCTCCCCCGCCCGCATTGGATCCTGCGACCTTGCCCTGCGCATATGCGTGGCTGCCGGTCAAGGCGACGATCGGCACCTGGGTCACCTCATGTGGAAGCTCGACACAGTCGCCCGCCCCGTAGACACCCTTGGCGGACGTCTCCATCCGCTCGTTGACGATCATGCCGCCGGTCGAGCCAAGCTTTATGCCTGCTTCCGCCGCGAGTCGGTTGTTGGGCCGCTTGTGCGTGCAGACCACTACAACGTCTGCGGGAATGTCGCCCTTGCTGGTTCGCACCGACCGGACTGTTCCATCACCGATGAACTGCTGCACCTCCGTGCGGAAATGGAACTTCACCCCGAGGTCGGTAAGCGACTCCTCCACAGGCGCCATGATGTCGGGGTCGGCTACATCCGCGAGAAGCCATGGCCGCGGATCGACGAGGTGCACCTCGATGCCTCGATGGGCTAGGGCGGTGAGCATCTCCAGACCTAGCGGTGTCGCTTCGACCACAACCGCCGTGCGGGCCTGGTCCAGCACGCGGTCCCACTCCATCGCCTGGCGGATGTTCTTGACGTAGTAGAGACCGCCGAGGTCACTGCCGGGTACCTCCGGACGCTCGTACTCGAAACCAGTGGCGATGATCAATCGGTCGAACGGCTCGCTTTGCCCACCCTCGACAGCAACAGTGCGGCGATCGAGGTCGATCCCACTGACTCGAGTCTCGTAGCGGACGTCGATCCCGGCTTGTTCGTAGGTCTGCTTGTCGGCGAGGAACAACCGCTCGAAGCTGTCGATCTCACCACCGTGAACATAGGGGATGCCGCAGGGGCTGTATCCGACGTCTTCGAATTCCGTGAACACGCGGACCTCAGCGTCGCCATCAGTGGCGCGGGCGGCTCCAGCCGCCCCAATCCCGCCGGCGCCACCACCGATAACCACGATCCGCGTGCCGAGTGCCATCGTCTGGGGCCCCCTCGAGCCGAAGCGGCATGATCTAGTCAGCCGAGCGTTGACTATCGTAGTACGAGCTTAGGCAGAAAATAACACACCGCTGTGCAGGGTCAAGCCATACAAGGGTGGGTCGAAGGGACCGTTCATCGTGCCTCCGAGCGAGAAAGTTCGGAATAGAAGGCGGCGTGTCGTCGAGCACTGGCGCGCCACGTGAACTGACCGGCCAGCCCGGGTCCGCGCTCTGCCAGCCGAGCGCGGAGGTCCGCGTCTTCTGTGAGACGCACCATCGCCGTAGAGAGCGCGTCGACATCACCCGGAGCCACCAGAACAGCGTCGTCCTCGTTGAGGTACTCGCGGAACACTGGGATGTCGGACGTGACGACCGGCAGCCTGGCCGCCATCGCCTCCAGCACGGCCAACCCCCATCCCTCCGTCACCGATGGGAAGACGAAGGCGTCGGCGGCGTGGTACCAGCCGGTCAGCTCCTCGTCGGTCACCGTGCCGAGCAGCATGAGTTCGTCATCGGTCAGGCCCAGATCCTCGGCCCGGGCCAGGCACCGCTCGCGATATGGGTGGTGGTCCTGGAACGAATGGCCGCCAACGACCGCCAGCCGCAGTTTCCGGCCGGCCGTGGTGCGTGCTTGCGCCAGGGCTTCGACCAACGCAAGGCTGCCTTTGCGTGGTTCGAGCCCACCGACGGTGAGATAGACGAAATCTCCGTCGAGGCCGGCCCGCTTCCGGAGGGCCGCCGGTGACATCGGACCGGGCTTCGCGAACCGCGCAGCGTCCACACCGTTCGGCACGATGGCAGCCTTCACCCCGAAATCGTGCGCCAGCAAGTCCTGCCAGTACCGGCTGACCACGAGCACTCGATCCGGTTCGGTAATGGACCGCCGCTGGCATTCGATCAGCGCCGGCGTCGTGAACTCGTCGACGTGGTGCACGGTCCGGACCACGAGCACTGGTCGCTCCTCGTCGCGGAGGCGGACGGCGGCCCGCGCCGCGATGCAGTCCTGCGTGTGCACGACACGGGGTTCGTCGGCCAGCTCGCGTCGCAGGCCATCGGTCAAGGCGTCGATCGTGGCAAAAACACGTTCCTCGAGCGTGGGTGCCCATGGTGGCGCTTGGATGATTGTGTACGGCGCGGCGACCGGTCGAAAGAAGCCGATCTCCGGGTCCCCCACCGCGTAGACATGGACCGGCACCCGCAATGCGTGTAGCGCCTCCGCGACAGCCAGCGTGTGCACCACTCCACCACGCGGACGGGTCGAGTAGGTCACAAGCGCAACAGGCGTCATGGGATCTCCTCCGCAAGCTCGGGACGACGGGCTGCGATCGCAGCCGCAAGCAGGGCGGCCCGCGCGCCGGTCGGGGCGACGAGGCAGCCAGCTTCCTCCAGCCGGGCTTGTTGCTCGGGCGCTGATTGAGGATCCAACTCCGTGCCGACCACGTGGGCGACCACGAATGGCCCGCTGTCGCGCATGCCGACCTGATCGAGCATTTCGGTCAGCACTCCGGCCGGATCGGTATGCGATCCGTGTCCGAGCACGACGTCGACCAGCACCACGGCGGTGGCAGGGTCCGCACATGCGCGCTGCAGCTCCTCCGCTCGCGCCAGCGGATCGATCATCGGGTGGGGACGTCCCCTCGTGTACTCCTCTTCGCCGAGGTCCAGGCAGATGTGTGCGCCATCCGGAGCAGGCAGCGACAAGCCTTCCCGAAGCGGAGTGTTGGAGTGGACCGGGCCTAGCCGCCTGGAGAGCACCACCATCGCCTCATAGCAGAGTGTGCCGCCCGAGAAGAGGCCTCGGACGGCTCGTCGAGCCCCGTCCAGGGTCGAAGCCGCACGGGCGGCGACAGCTCGCAGCCCCACACCCGGATCCGGCCGGTCCTGCCCGAGCAGATCCAGTGTCTCTATCACGGCCTGATCAAGGGTGGACGTCACCCGGACACCCTCTGGTACATGCGAAAGGCCGTCGACGCCAATGAATGCGCACACTGCACGCCGGCCGTCGAGTGCATCGAGGACCGACTCTGCGACGTCGAGATCCGGGGGCTTGGAGACGACGAGCAGAACGTCCCCGCCCTCGGCTTCAATCGCCATCCGCGTGACCGTCGCCTGCACCTCCCGAGTAAGATCCCGACCGCCCACCCCGATGACTTCCGAGACACCAGAACCCCATCGGTGTAACAGAGCCATGACCTCCTGGGCGCCGGTTCCGGCCGCCGCAATCACCCGCACGGGTCCACGCCGGACCACATTGGCAAAACCGAGTCCCACTCCACCCAACATCGCGGTTCCGGCACCTGGACCCATCACAAGCAGACCATGCTCCGCCGCCCGCCGTTTCAACACGACCTCGTCAGCAACCGGCACGTTGTCACTGAACAGCAGAACGTGCAGGCCCGCGGTGAGGGCCTTGTGCGCCTCCAGGGCTGCGTAGGGTCCCGGCACTGACACCACGGCGACATTGGCATCGCCCCCGGCGACCGCCTCCTCCAGGTTCCTGGGCGCGTGCGTCTCGGGTGCACTCGCCTCGGATGCCGGTCCGCTGGCCCGAATCGTCTGATCCGCGACCTCGAGCGCCATCCGTGCGGCATCATCGGACTCCGCCACGACCGCTACCACGAGGTCGTTGACTCGCAGCCCCTCGACTTCGAATCCAGCGTCCTTCAGCAGCTCGGCGTTGGCAGGGGTGCCCATGATGGCGTTGGCCCACACCACCTCTGGAACATTCCGCATGTCGCGCGACACGTTGAGCAGGCCGACCGAGTCCACGTACATGTCGCGATGGACTTCCAGCCGACGGGTTTCCACCGCTCCCCCTCCAGTCCTACCGGAGCACGATTCGCGTGCCGTGCTGTCCTACCAGGGCGGCGTGCGCGTATCGGGCAGACGTGATGACCGCCAGCTCTCCCCCGTTCTTGAGAAAACTTACGGCCGCCTCCACCTTCGGGCCCATGCTGCCCGTGGCGAAGTGACCAGCCGCACTGTGCTGCATGGCCTCGGCCAACGTCATCTCGCGGATCGGTCGCTGGCTCGGCGTGCCGAAATCGAGCATGACCTCTGGAACGTTCGTCAGCAGAACCAGGTTGTCTGCTCCGACCGCCGAGCCCAGCCGCTCGGCCACGAGGTCCTTGTCGATTACGCCATCGACCGGCTCGAGCCGGTCGTCGCCGGTCATCACGACGGGTATCCCTCCACCGCCCCCGGCGACCACCACGGCACCGGCGGCCAGCGACTGCAGTACTGCTGGGAGCTCTACGACCGACTGGGGAACAGGGGACGGAACGACGCGGCGGTAATGCCCGTGCTCGACCTCAGCGACGGTCCAGCCCCGCTGCCCGGCTAGCTCACGAGCGTGGGCCTCGTCGAAGAACGGCCCGATCGGCTTCGTGGGACGGCCGAACGCGGGATCCTCGCGGTCGACTCCGACGTGGCTCACGATGACGACGACCGGCGTCGCAGGCAAGTGGTCGCGAAGCGACAGCGCGATCAGGCTGCCCAGCGCACCCTGCGTCATTGCCACGACCGAGTGCAACGGCTGCGGCGCCACCAAATCCGCGGCGCTCTCCTGCTGCATCGCCAGGTGTCCGGCCTGCGGTCCGTTGCCATGGGTGACCACGACGCGGTGCCCGGCCGCGACCAGACCGGCTACCACCGAGGCCATCTCCCGGGCGTACCCACGCTGCTCGTCCCAGCTGCCGCGGACATGCCCAGGGCTCAGAGCGTTGCCACCAAACGCCAGCACGGTGGTGGGCTCGGCTAATCCGCTCATGACTTCGGCCGTCACCTCGTCCGGTGGATGTAAGGACGGCGTTTACTATAGTTGATGTAACGTGGTCGTAAAATAGCCCAGCAGGCGCAGCGAGGATCAGCGGGTGCGGAAGGCCATCCATACGGCCCGCGCACTGGTGCGCGCGTCCGGGTTACGCCACTGATGCGGACGATCGGTGCGGAAGTGCAACGAGTCACCGGGATCGAGCGAGTACTTCTCGTCATCGACGGTGAACTCGAGGTGCCCATCGAGCAGGTGGACCAGTTCCTCGCCCGGGTGCACCATCGGCTCCGGCCCGCTCTCGGCACCGGGGTCGATCACGGCTATGGCCCCAGCCAGCAGGAACTGACCGTAAGGTCCCGTGATGCCCTGCAACTCGAGACCATGTTTGGACGTGGCGACCGCTTGCCGGGACGCTGCAGTGGTATGGACGATGGGTTTGTCGGCGACGTTCTCGTTGACGAAGAACGAGACCGGCCGATTCAGGGCCACTGCGAGCTTCATCAGCGTGGTGATCGTGGGGACCATGTTGCCCTGCTCGATCCGATAGATCGCGGCTGCCGACACCCCGGCGCGGTCGGCGAGTCGCTGCAGAGACAGCCCCTTCTGCTGGCGCACCTCGCGCACCTTGGCGCCGAGGCCGTCGATAACCGCGCCTACCGCGGCCTCGGTCTTGCCGTCTACCATCGTCACGCTCTCGACTCCTCGAAATCTCCGGAGTAACTTTTACTATCCTACTAGATGCGTGGCTGTCGGCCTCTTGACATGCTTAGGATGTTTCCTATAGGCAACGTGTGTAGGCGCTTGCGATAAAGGAGGCACCCGTGGTCAATCGTCTCGGCGCCCAAGTTGTCGATGCCCACAGCCACATCGGGGCGATGGAACCTTGGCAGTTCTACGACCTCAAAGAGCCGGTCAAGCCGACGGTCTATGACTTCCCTGACCGGCAGGCCTACCTCGGCCACATCGACCGGCTGGGGGTAGAGCGCGCGCTGGTCCTCCCGAACTACGGGATCCCCGTCCAGGAGCAGCCGTTCTCCCTCAATGACGTAGTCCTGGATGCGGTCACGTCGTCCGACCGCCTCATTGGCGGCCTGTGGGTTTCGTTCCTCCCGCAGAACAGAGACCTGACTCTCAAGGCGCTCGAGAGCGCGGGCGAGCCCGGCATCGTGGCGTTGAAAACGACCTTCCTGCTCGGCGGCAACCCCAACCCCGACGGGTGGGACGAGCAGACCGAAGAGGTCGCGGAAGCGTGCTTTGCCGCAGCGGAGCGGCACGACCTGGTCTTCCATTTCCACACCAGCCCTGGCGGAAGCTCGGACATCAGCAACTTCATCCCACTCGTGGAGCGCTACGGCACCCGCGCGAAGATCTACCTGGTCCACTTCGGTGGCGGCGTAAGCGGCCATATCCGGCTTGTGCCCAAGTTTCTCGACTGGGTCGAGCAGGGCTATCGGGTCTACACCGACACCACCTGGGCGATCGGCTTCGGACCGCGCTGGCTCCTCACGGAGATCGAGAAGCGCGGCGTCGGACACGACCGTGTGCTCTTCGCATCCGACGAGCCGTGGAGCGACTTCGAGAGCGAGTACGCAAAGATCGCCGCCGCCCCGGTCAGCGAGGAACTCCGCAAGCGGATCCTTTACCAGAACTTCCTGGAGCTCTACGGGCAGGAGGGTTGATCGGAATGTCAGCACCGGGACTCGGCAGCGTCATCGCGGAGTTACAGAGCCGAGGAGCGCGCATCGAGCGCGACATCGGCGGCCGCCGCGGCGGGGCCGGCCCGTCTGACGCTGGAATGATCTGGGTCGACGGCGTTCGGGTGACGTTCCCCTTCACGGCCGACTACGTGACCGAGTCGCCATTCGTCCTGCGTGAGACCGACGACGGCTGGTCACTGGAGCGCGACGGCGAATGGATAGCCCGAGCAGAGGTACCGCCCAGGCCGAAGTTCTACGACCTGCAGACCGCGGACGGCATCCCATACTGGAAGATCGCGCTGCTGCACATCGATTCGCTGGCCACCACTGTCATCCAGACCTGCCGCCATTGGGGCACGGCGGACCAGTGCCGGTTCTGCGGCATCGAGCTTTCGCTGGAATCCAACGCGACGATTCCGGTCAAGCAGCCGGACCAGCTGGCCGAGGTCGCGCAGGCGGCCCAGCTGCTGGACGGCGCCGTCGACGTGACCTTGACCACCGGAACGACGCACGGACCGGACAAGGGAGCCGCGTACCTCGGACGGTGCGCCCGCGCGGTCAAGGACGCGACCGGCCTGCCTGTGCAGGCTCAGTTCGAACCACCGGACGATCTCGGCGTCCTGGATGAGATCAAAGAGCAGGGCGTCGACTCGGTGGGAATCCACATCGAGTCGTTCGACCCCGACGTGCTCGCCTGGGTTGCACCACCCAAGGCACGTACCGGCGTGGAGGGCTACTTCACGGCGTGGGAGCGTGCCGTGGAGGTCTTCGGTGCCGGCCAGGTCTCGACCTACGTCATCCTGGGATTGGGCGAGGACGAGAAGGCGACCGTCGAGGGTTGCAAGCGCGCAGTCGATGCCGGGGTCTACCCGTTCGTGGTGCCGCTGCGCCCCGTTCCCGGGAGTCTGCTCGGCGACTGGCTGCCGCCGCCGCCCGACTACGTGGAGTCGCTCTACCGTCAGATCGGCCCGTACGTGGTCCGTCGTGGCCTCGGGTCGTGGAACGTTTCGGCCGGCTGCGCGCGCTGCCAGGCCTGCTCGGCCATCTCATCCTTCGAGGAGCTGAGCGATGACGTCGGCAGACGTTCGCTCCCAATCGTCGACGCACGCTGACAACGCCGGTCCGCTGTGCCGGCTCGTCGCTACGCGATCGGAGCTGAACACCCACTTTGCGATACGGGAGGCGGTGTTCGTCAACGAGCAAGCCATCTTCACCGGCACCGACCGCGACGCCCACGACGACGATCAGCGCACCCTGCACGTGCTGGGTCTGGTGGGACTCCAGCCGGCCGGCACGGTACGCCTCTACCCGATCACCGGGTCTGGGCTGTGGAAGGGCGACCGGCTCGCCGTACTTCCGAACTACCGGAGGCAGCAACTCGGGGGGCCGTTGGTCCGGTTCGCGGTGCGCACGGCGGCCGAGCGCGGCGGGCGGCAGATGCTGGCCTACATTCAACCGCCGAACGTGGCCTTCTTTCGGCATCTGGGCTGGTGGCCGGATGGTGAGATTCTTCAGTACTGCGGATTTCCGCACCAACGCATGCTCATCGATCTTGGGCCATGGGGCCGGCCCGGGTAAGTCCCTCGCGCGGAAGATCGGCGAGAACGCACTCGTGACCACCGATCCGGGCGCGAAGCTGACCGGAGTCGTCCAGGCTGCCGACCTGCTCACAGCCAAGGCCGCGGGCCGTGACAGCCTCCAGGCACGCCGACACCCGGTCGGGCGGTACGCACAGCAGGAAGCCCCACGTTGGGAAGACCGTGACCCAGCGTTCGAGAGGCACACCGGCCGGTCGAGGCACCCGATCCAGATTCACGCAGACTCCGGTGCCGGTCGGTTCGAGCAGCATCGCCACCGAGCCGAGCAGCCCGCCCATGCTGATGTCCTTGGCCGCTACGCACGTACCGGCGTCGGCGAGGTTGGCCAGCAACTCGACGTCGCCCGCCAACGCGGACCCGCGGGTGTCCAGCGAGGTCAGGAAGGGAAAGTCGGCTCGCAACTCGCCCTCCAAGCAGTACGCAACCAGCAGTGCCTGACCTGGCCGGGCCTCCGTCACCGACAGCACCCTTTCCCCCACCTTGCCCACGATGAAGGCGGACAACGCAGTGACCTCACTCGACACGGTGAGATGGCCGCCCACGACGGGGATCGCGTAGGTGGCCGCCGCGTGGCGCATCCCTTCCAGGACCGTCTCGGCAACCTGCTCTGGCCCGACCATGGTGTCGACCAACGCGAGGGGGCGAGCACCCATCGCGGCGACATCGCTGACGTTGGTCACGACGGCTGCGACCCCGGCGCCGAATGGGTCGGCATCGACGAAGGGCGGGTAGATGGCCTCACCGGCTGCAACAATCCGTTCCGCCCCAACCGCAACGACTGCGGCGTCATCGCCCGGCCCGTGCAGCCAGTCGGAGGGGCCGAAGATCCTCTCGATCATCCGCAGCGCGCGCTTGGCCTGAATGCCAGGGTTCGCCCGGAACTCAGCCACGATGGTTTCGAGCGTGGGCTGGGTCATGAGTCGGACTATAGAACTAACATCAATATTCTTCTACTATACGGAATGCCATGGTAGTCCCTTCGTTCCTCGACCTTCCCGAACGCACCGGGAAGCCGCGCGAGGCCGGGCTCACGCACGTGTTTGACGACGGCCTCCCGATTGGCCTAGCTCACGACGTGCTGGCGGTGGCGGCGCCCTGGGTGGACGTGTGGAAGTTCGCCTTCGGAACGGCCTACCTCGACCCGACCTTGACCGCCAAGCTCGCGCTGCTCGCCGACCACGATGTGCTGGCGTGTGCCGGCGGGACGTTGCTGGAGGTGGCCTGGGCCCAGGGCAAGGCATCGGGCTACCTCACCTGGGCGGCGAATGTCGGGTTCCCCCTGGTCGAGGTCTCAAACGGAGCCATGAACATGCCACGCGGGGACAAACGCCGGCTTATTGAAGCCGCCGCCGATCGGTTCACCGTGCTTGCCGAGGTCGGGTCGAAGGATCCGACCGCACCGGTCAACCCGGAGGTGTGGGCGAAGGATGCCATCGCAGACCTGGATGCGGGCGCCCGGTGGATCATTGCCGAGGCGCGGGAAAGCGGCACTGTCGGTCTGTACCACCCGGACGGCTCAGTGCACGAGGCTGTGGTCAACGCGCTCCTCGAGGTCGTTGAGCCCACCGCCATGATCTTCGAAGCCCCTCGTCGAGCGCAGCAGGCCTGGTTCATACACCGGTTGGGACCCAACGCCAACCTTGCGAATATCTCTCCTACCGGGCTGCTCGCGCTGGAAGCGCTTCGAGTCGGCCTACGCGCGGACACCGTCAGGCACAGCCGATGACCATTCGCAACCTCACCCCAGACCGTTATCGCGAGGTCACGCTCGCTGAGATGCAGGTCCCTCTCACTCACCGCGCCCTGAGCGAGGTACTGGTCGGCCGAGAGGCGTACCGACGCACCAGGTTCATCATCGTGCGACGCGGGGCCGAGGTGGCACTCGTCGAGGTCACCAAGGCATCCACCGTCCCGCTGTTCTCACCGATCACGGGGGTACGACTACTCGCCGGCCCGGACGAATGCCGGCTCGTGCACGCCCCAGAGGCTGATACGGCCGTCCCGACCCAACTCGCTGCGGTAGCCCGCGGACTCGGCGAGGATGTTCGCTGTGTGATCGTTCAAGGGAAGTACGGGCACGTGTCGTTCGTGCTGAACCCGGCGCCCGTGCGGATCCGCGTCGTCGAGACCGTTCCGCCAACGCCGCCGAAGCTAGTCGACCAGGTCCGGCGCCTCCTCGAGGTCGCAGACGACCTCCCGCCGATAGACGTCGAGCCCGTACTCATCGACCTGCACGAGCTTGCCCGCGCTCGCCCGTCCGATCACTATCTGCTGCCGTGCCGCGCCGGCGACACGGCGCCTCCCGGAGCCCGAGTCGACTATCTTGACGAACGCCCGCCGCGCGGGGACTGGGTTCTGGTCGGGTGCGCCCGATCACGCGAGATCCACCGATGGTGCTATGGCGACGAACCTCCAACGGTGGACGCGTGCCCTCGCGACATGGCGGCCGGCGGCGGACTGACTCTGACCAAGTGCTGCCTGCTCGAACATGAGATCGCTGCGGACGGGTCGCTGGTAACCGTCCCTTGGGGCGCCTCCCTGGCCGAGGTGAAGAGCGGTCTTGCCGCACTAGCGCGTTTCGCGGAGCAAGCGTGGGCACCCGAATAGCCGACGCTCCCGAGTACTCGCACTTGTGGGCCAGTGACCAGATGCGGGCGCTGTTCGATGACGCCTCACGGTTGCAGGCATGGCTGGACATTCTCGCTACGCTCGCGGACGTCCAGGCTGAGCTGGGCATGATTCCCGACGCGGCGGCCGCGGCGATCCGCAGCCACGCCCGGGCCGATGGTCTCAACCAGGACGTACTCGTTCAGGAGACCCGGCGGACCGGCCACTCGACCCTCGGCCTGATCCACGCCCTCCAGGAAACTCTGCCTGAGCAGGCGCGGGAATGGGTCTATTACGGCGCAACGGTGCAGGACGTCACCGACAGCTGGTTCGCCATCGTGACACAGCGCGTCGGCGCGATCATCCGGCATGACCTTCACCAGCTTGAAGACGCGGCCTTGGAGCTGGCCGACCGTCACCGCGACACCGTTATGGCGGGCCGCACCCACGGCCAACCCGGTTCACCGATCACATTCGGGTTCAAGGCCGCCACCTGGGCGGATGAGATCGGCCGGCACATCGAACGCCTCGACCAGGGTCGGGCGCGGTGGGAGGTCGGTCAGCTCGGCGGAGCCGTCGGAACCCTTGCCTTCTTCGGCGAGCATGGCCTGGACCTTCGCGAGAGGTTCTGTTCACGGCTGGGCCTGCGGACCCCTGCGATCTCCTGGCTGACCGCTCGGGACCGTGTGGCCGAGTTCGGCCACGTTCTCGCCATGGTTGCAGCCACGCTGGGGCGGATCGGGAACGAGGTATACACGCTGCAACGGCCGGAGGTCGGGGAAGTTCGCGAGCCACGCTCATCGGGTGCTGTCGGCAGCATCACGATGCCGCACAAGCGCAACCCGGAGGCGTCCGAGCACCTCGTCACCCTTGCCCGACTGGCCCATGCGAACGCTGGTGTCCTCCTCGACGGAATGGTGAGCGAGCACGAGCGCGACGGTCGCACCTGGAAGGCTGAGTGGGTCGCTTTCCCCGAGGTGTGCCTGCTGACCGGCGCGAGTGTCTCGCTCGGCCGGACCGTACTTACCGGACTTGAGGTGGATCCCGCTGCGATGGCGCATAACCTGGACGCGACCCGCGGGTACGCCGCATCGGAGCGCCTGCTCGCCGAACTCGCGCCCCGGCTGGGCAAGCACCGGGCCCAGGCCGTTCTACAGCAGGTGTTGCAGGACGGGCGGGTCCGAGGCGAGCACCTTCGCGACGTGCTGGCGAACATCCCCGAGGTCGACGGCCTGGATGCCGAACTGCTCGGCAGGCCGGACCCAGGACTCGCCGGCGCCATGGTCGACGACGTGCTGCGTCGTGCCCGGGCAGCCCGCCAGGACGACGGGGGGACGTGACGTGGCAGTCCAGGTCAATCCGCGGACGCTGCCGCGCTTTCCACTGATCGCGACGCCGACACCGCTGCAGAGGGCCGGCCGGCTCGAGTCCGTCATCGGTGCTGGCCCGATCTACGTCAAGCGCGACGACCTCACCGGCTTCGCCGTCGCCGGGAACAAGGCCCGCAAACTGGAGCTGCTTGTCGCGGACGCGCTCGGTAGCGGATCGGACGTCGTGGTCACCGGCGGCGGCACGGGATCCAACCACACGCTTGCGACGGCGGCGGCGGCTCGGGTTGCCGGTCTGGACTGCGTCGTTCTGCACTACGGCGATCCGCCGGCAGAGGAGCCTCCGGGCGTGCGGCTGGCTCGCGCCTTCGGCGCCGAGATGCGGTTCACCGGAGACTCTCGGCGCGAGTCCATCGACGATGGGCTGGCGACGCTTGCTGATCAGCTGCGCGAAGCTGGGCGCCGACCGTACGTCATCCCCCGCGGCGGCGCTACACCGCTCGGGGCGGTCGCCTACGGCTTGGCGCTCGACGAACTTGCCGCCCAACTCGATGTCGACCGGGCGACGATCGTGGTGGCCACCGGTTCGGGTGGTACTCAGGCGGGGCTCATCGCCGGTGTGGTGAACGGCGGGCGACAATGGCAGGTGGTCGGGGCGACGGTCAGCCGACCCGTCGACGAGTGCCTCACCCGCGTACTTCGGCTGGCGCGAGGCGCTGCCTCGCTCGGTGACTGGCCGGCAGCTGATCCCAGTGACGTGGATGTGCGCGACATGCGCGGCCCCGGGTACGGCATACCCTCGGCCGAAAGTAGCGCGGCAGCCCAGCTGGCCGCCCACCGTGAAGGGCTCTTACTCGACCCGGTGTTCACGGCCAAGGCCATGGCTCAGGTCATCCGCCTCGCCACCGCGGGGCCGCCAATCCCGATCGTCTTCTGGCACACCGGTGGATTGCTCGCGGCGTTGTGGGCGGCCGGCAAGGACGACGCAGGAGGTGCAGTCCGTGTACAGCCCTGAGACGGGTCCACCCCGAGAGCCGCCCGCGCCAGAGCTGGTGGAGGCCGGTTTCGCGTTCGAGATCGCCGAGGCATCGTTGTTCCACCGTCCGCTGGGCCTCGCCGACCTCGCGCACGCGCTGGTTCTGCGCGAAGCGGGCATCATTCCGGCTGAGCCCGCCAGGAGCCTGATCGCCGTTCTGCTCGAGGCCTACGAACAGCCGGCCGAGCAGTTCCCTTACGATCCCGAGTTCGGCGAGATCTACAATTGTCGCGAGCGGTACTTCGCCGAACGCCTCGGTCCCGACGCGGGCTGGTTGCACGCGGGCCGTCCCCGCCGCGAGGCGGTCCGGGTAGCGCTACGCCTGTTGCTCCGGCACAGAGTCGCGAGCCTCATCGTCGACGCCGCCGATTTCGTCGACGCCGTCTGCGATCAGGCGAACCGGCACGCCGAAACTCTTCTCCCGGACCAGACCTACCTGCAGCATGCCCAGCCGTCCACCTTCGGCCACTACATCCTGCACTTCGCCTACCCCACGTTGCGCGCCGCCGAGCGACTCTCCGGTTCCCTCGCCTGGGTGAATCTGAGTCCCGGCGGCGCGGGTTGCGTCAATGGCAGCCGTCTGGCACTCAGCCGCGATCGGCTCGCCGCCCTGCTCGCCTTCGACGGAATCATTGAGCACACTCGCGACGCGATGTGGCAGACCGACGGCCTGACGGACCTTGTCGCCACTGCGACGACGCTGGTGCAGAATCTGAGCAATCTCGCTGAGGACCTCGAGATCTGGGACAGTCAGGAATTCGACTTCGTTGCGTTGTCCGGTCCTTACACGCGTTCGAGCGTGTTGATGCCGCAGAAGCGCAACCCGTACAGCCTCGGCGTCGTTCGTGGAAGTGCCGGCCTGCTCATTGGGCGGCTGACCGGCCTGCTCGCCGTTGGGAAGACACCGTCCGCCCGCAGTGATGCGCTCATCTTCGCGTACGGCGAGACGCCCAGATCCCTCGACGTCGCCGCGCGGGCGACCCGGCTGATGCGTGGTGTCGTCGCGACACTCGAGGTGAACACCGCGCGGATGGAGGACGTGCTTCTCGAGGGCTTCTCGCAGGCAACTGACCTGACCGAGTACGTGATGCAGGCCTGCCAGCTCGATTACCGCTCGGCATACCACGCTGTCGGTGACGTCGTCCGCCAAGCCAATAAGGCGGGCTTGCGTGGCATCGACATCACCGCTTCGATGCTCGACGAGGCGGCACAGGCGCGCCTCGGCCGCAGCCTGAAATTGCGCGACGATGAACTCCGCGAGGTGCTCGACCCGCGGGCAATCGTCTATAACCGCACCGGTCAGGGCGGCGCCGCACCTGACGTTGTGCGGGGCATGGCCGCACACTGCCGGGACCTGGCCGACGACCTTCGGGTGCGGGTGGGACAGGTGACCGACGCCTTCCGGCGGGCCGAGGCGGACCTGCTGGACTACGCCCGGGAGGTCAGCCGTGGCTGACGATCACGTGATCGCCGGCCGCGACCTCCAGGGTGAGCGGCTGTCGCAAAGTGTTCGATACGTAGCACACCGACAGGGCCTGATCGATCAGCTCGGCCAGCATGTCGATGTCAGAGCTCGGCCGCACCTCGACCCGAAGCCGGCTGAAACGGGGACCGTTGTACGTTCCGGATACCGCGACCTCGAAGCCGGGCAGCGCAATGCCGCGCTTGCGCGCAACGTGAAACAGCGCCATCGTGAAGCACGAGGCGAGCGATGCCAGGAACAGCTCCGTCGGTGTCGGTCCCGCATCCTCCCCTCCGGCGGAGGGAGGCTCGTCGGCGTCGATCTCGAACTGGCGGGCCCGCACCCGGCAGCGATAGCCCCCTTCCCAGGTCGCAACGGCCTCCGCCACCCTGGCACTCTAGCCGAGAGGGGACGCATGTGAGCGATACGTCCGGCGAACCCGGGCCCCGCGTTGTTCTTCCTGACCAGGTGTCCGTGGTCAACGTAGGACTGCCGATGTTCGGCGAAGCGCTGCGGGCTCAGGGCGTGCGAGTGGTCGACGTGGCTTGGCGCATCCCTGCCGGCGGCGACGAGGCCCTCGTCCAAGCTCTGACCCAGCTGTATGGGCCCGCCGCTGCGACCGTCGAGGCGGCGAACCAGCAGGCGATCCGACGGCTCGATGAGGCCGCCCCCGCCTTGGTGGCGGTCCGGCCCGCGCGGGAAGTCGTTCCCGGTATGGACGAACGGACAGTGCTGCACCCTGGACCACCCTTGGAGTGGGGCCGGTTCTGCGATCCCCTTCGCCGGTCGGTGCACGCAACCGTGATCGCAGAGGGCTGGGCCGAAAGCCCGGACGGCGCGGCGGCGCTGATAAGTCGCGGGGAGGTGGGGTTGGCTCCGGCCAACGATCACTCGGCCGCGCTGCCGATGGCCACGACCCTCGGACCGTCCGCTCCTGTGCTCGTCGTCCAGAACGAAAAGGGCGGCAATACGGCATATGCACCGCTGAACCAGGGATCAGGACGCTGGCCCTGGCTTGGCGCGGACACTCCAGAAGCCGTGGCGCGCCTGCATTGGCTGCGCGCGGTCGCAGGACCGCTGCTGAACGAAACGCTGCAGAACGGCGACCCGATCGACGTGTTCGCCATCGCCGCACAGGGTGTCCAGATGGGTGACGACATCCACATGCGCTTGCAGGCCAGCACCAATCTGCTCATCCGGGCTCTGCTTCCCCGGCTCGCCGCGCTCGAAGATGCCCGGCGGACGGAGCTGGCCGAGTTCCTGTCTGAGAACTACCTGTTCTTCCTCAATCTGGCGATCGCGGCCGCAAAGGCGACCACCGACTGGGCGGCGCAGGTACCGGACGCCACCATCGTGACCGGCATGGCCCGCAACGGCACCACCTTTGGGATCCGACTCGCTGCGACCGGCGACCGATGGTTCGAGGCTCCGGCGCCGGCTGTCGAAGACGCCCTCTACCGGGGTGATTTCGGCCCCGCCGACGCAGCCCCCGACATCGGCGACAGCGCCATCATCGAGTTGGTGGGCCTCGGCGGCGCCGCCGCCGCCGCGTCGCCGGCTGTGGCGGGCTTCGTCGGAGGGCGCATGAGTGACGCGGTGGCGCGGACCAAGGAGGTGGCGCGGGTTTGTGCGGCCCGCAGTTCCCGGTTCAAGATTCCCCAACTCGACTTCGCGGGCACGCCGCTTGGTCTTGATGTGCGCAAGGTTGTGGAGCTGGAGATCGTGCCGGCGATCACCACCGGCATCCTCGACGCCACAGACGGCCGGGGTCAGGTCGGCGCCGGTCTCGCCCGCGCACCGCTCGAATGTTTTCAGCAGGCGATACTGGCCCTCAGTGCACAAACCCGTACACCGTGAACAGCGCGTAAGCACCGCAGCGGCCCGGACTGGCCGCGGTCGTTACACGTCGGCCAACTGCTGGGTCGGCCCGTGCGCGGAGGAATCATGATCGTCGAGCGATGGCGAGGTTCGCCTGCCGAGTTCCACGCACGTGCCTTGCCTCGGTCGTTGACCGAGATGACAGCGTGGGTGTTCGCCCCCGAGCGCCCAGCGCTGGTGCTCGGCAGCGGTCAACGGGATGAAGTCGCAGACCTTCAACGTGCTCAGGCCCGCGGAATCGAGGTTGTCCGCCGGCGCAGTGGCGGCGGCGCGGTGCTCCTTATACCCGGCGACTGCCTCTGGATCGACGTTCTGCTCCCGCGAAACGACCGTCGCTGGGTTGATGACGTCGGGCTCTCGGCGGACTGGCTCGGCGACACCTGGTGCCGCAGCCTGGCCAAGCTGGGAGTCGCTGGCGCCCTACACCGCGGTCGGCTCGAGCGCACCGGATGGGGACCGCTGGTCTGCTTCGCCGCTCTCGGCCCGGGCGAGGTGACTGTGGACGGGCGCAAAGTGGTGGGCATCTCTCAACGCCGCACCAGGGACGTGGCGCGATTCCAATGCCTGGTCCATCGAGTGTGGGATCCGCAGCTACTGCTCGACCTACTACGCCTCTCCGCGGACGACAGAATCCGCGGCCGTGCGGAACTGCGGGACGCGGCAGCCGGACCGGGAATTCCGCTGGACAACCTCGAAGCCGCCCTCATCGCAGAGCTCGACTCCGGAAGCCGAAAGCCGGTTACGGACGGCGCAGTGCCGCCGGCTCGACCAGCTTGACCTCAGCTGCGCTCACCACAAGCATCAACTACCTGGGGAGACGGGTCCCGTCGACATGACGCAGGTTGAGGACGTCCCTGACGCACGGAATCAGACGGAGTGTCTGACTGTCCGCCCATCGCTCAGTGCGAGTCACGTGGCACAGCCGCGCCACGTCGTCCCACAAGGAAGTCGAAGTCCGCACCCTTGTCCGCTTGCTGTACGTGGTTCAGGTACAGCCAGTCGTAGCCGCCGGTCGGCGCCCCGGCGGGGGCTTGCCACGCCGGCCGCCGACTCAATTCGACGGTTGGCACGTCGAGCGTCAAGGTGCGCGACGGGACGTCGAGAGTGATGCGATCGCCGGTCCGGATCAGTGCGAGTGGACCACCCACCGCTGCCTCGGGTGCGACGTGTAGGACCACGGTTCCGTAAGCTGTGCCACTCATCCGCCCGTCCGAGATCCGGACCATATCTGTGACTCCGGCGTCGAGCAGCTTTCGTGGGATGGGCACGTTCGCGACTTCCGGCATTCCCGGATAACCCTTTGGACCCGCCCCGCGGATCACCAGGATGTCGTCCTGCTCGATCGCCAGGTCCGGCGAGTCGCAGACCTCGTGGTACTCCTCAGGTGAATCGAACACCACCGCGCGACCGCTGTGGCGCAGCAGGTGCGGCGAGGCCGCCGACTGCTTGATCACGGCGCCGTCCGGACAAAGGTTGCCCCGTAAGACCGCCGTTCCGGAATCTGCCGGTAGCAGCGGAGCGTCCATCGGACGGATCACATCGCGGTTCCAGCACTCCGCCGTCTCGACTTCGTCGGCAATCGTTCGGCCGGTCACGGTGAGTTGCGAGCCGTCGAACAACCCCGCCTCGATGAGCTCGCGAAGAACGACGGGAACGCCGCCGGCGTAGCAGAAGTCCTCCATGAGGAATCGTCCTGACGGCATCAGATCGACGATCGTCGGCACCGCCTCGGTGAGCTTGTCGAAATCGTCGAGCTGGAGGGACAGCCCGAGGCGTCCCGAGAGCGCCAGCAGATGAACTATCGCATTGGTCGACCCGCCGATCGCCGCGTTCGCCCGGATAGCGTTCTCGAGCGCTCCGCGGCTGATGATCCGGCTGGGCCGGAGATCTTCCTCGACTAGCTCGACGATCCGCTGACCGGCCCGCTGGGCTGTCTCGTAGCGGCGTGCGTCCACGGCCGGCCAGGTCGCAGAGCCCGGCAACTGCATCCCCATGGCCTCAGCCAGGCAGGCCATTGTCGACGCGGTTCCCATCGTCATGCAGTGCCCATGCGAGCGGGCCATGGCGCCCTCCGCCACTTGGCACTCGGCCGGCGTCATCCGGCCCGCCATCAGCTCCTCTTCGAAGCGCCACACGTGGGTTCCCGAGCCCACGTCCGTGCCCCGATACTTGCCGTTCAGCATCGGCCCGCCGGTCACCATGATCGTGGGCAGGTCGACGCTCGCGGCCGCCATCAGGAGCCCGGGAGTCGTCTTGTCGCATCCGGACAGCAGCACGACACCGTCGAGCGGATTCGCCCGCATCAGCTCTTCGGCCTGGAGGGCAAGCAGGTTTCGGTAGTACATGGCGGTGGGACGGATCAGTGTCTCGCCGGTTGCCATCACGGGGAAAACAAGCGGAAATCCTCCCGCTTGCCAAACACCCCGCTTCACCGCTTCGGCCAGCCGGTCGAAGTGGGAGTTGCAGGGTGCGAGTTCGGACCAGGTCGAGGCTATGCCGATCACCGGACGCCCGTCGAAGACGTCATGGCCATAGCCCTGATTCCGCAACCACGATCGGTACAGCATGCCGCCTCGCCCGGTGGCGCCGAACCACATCTGGCTACGCCGTCCGCGCGCCTCTACTGTCATGGCCGTTCCTTCCCGCCGATCACCGACGAACTTCGCTCACTCAGCGATCGCTGCCAGACGGCTGTGCCGCGGCGCCAGGCAGCGCCCGGATGTCGACGGCCCCGACGTACTGCTTCGGAACCGCGGTGCCGTCGCCGTGACCCACGATGGTGAATGTTCCGACGTGCAGGAGGGCATCGGACGAGTACCCCAGATGTACCTCGATGCTGCCGGCCTCGACCGCGTACGTCATGTGACGGTCGTAGAAGCCCAACTGACCGGTTGGCAGCTCGAACCTGACGGCTGTGCGCGCGCCAGGCGCCGCCGACACGCGAGCGAAGCTCTTGAGCTCCAGCACCGGCCTGGTCACACTGGCCTGGCGATCACGGACGTACAGCTGTAGGACGTCCTCACCGGCTCGCTCACCGGCGTTGACGGCGACTGCCTCCACGAAGACGTTCTCGCCGGCGACCACTTTCGTGCGCGAGAGCGTTGCCTTCTCGATCTCGAAGTTGGTGTACGTCAATCCGTGTCCGAACGCGTAGCGCGGCCGGGTCGGCAGGTCGACGTAGTCTCCGTGCCAGTGTGAGCGGCCGCCGGAGAGCTTGTGCCCGTAGTAGACCGGCACCTGCCCGACGGCTCTCGGGTACGAAATGGGCAGCTTGCCACTCGGACTGATCTGCCCGAGAAGTGTTTCGGCAACTGCCTGCGCGCCGCATTGTCCTGGCAGCCAGGCCATCAGGACGGCTGCGCAGTGTTCGTGCAGGAAGTCGCTGCCAACTGGGCGGCCGGCGACCAGCACCGCCACGATGGGCGTGCCGGTTGCCGCCACAGCCCGGACCAACTGCTCCTGCACACCGGGCAGATCCAACGACCCGCGGTCTCGCGCCTCTCCGGTCGTGGCCTGAGTCGTGAGACCGGACCGATCACCGAGCACGAGGATCGCGACGTCGGCGGCAGCGGCGTTGGTCACCGCTTCGTCGAACCCTTCGGTCGACGGGTCGAGTACGCCGCAGCCCCGGGTGAAGTGAAGCCGGTCACCGAGGCGGGCCGCCAACTCGTCGCGGATCGTCGTTACACCGTCGAAGCCCTCGTCGATCTCGAGATCATCCGGGATCGTCATCATCTCGCCGAGCAGTCCGCGCCGCTGGCGTGCCTCGGCCAGCGCCTCGACGTGCGCCGGGAAGGAATAGTCGCCAAGAAGGTGGCGAGCGTCGTCCGCATTCGGCCCGATGAGTGCGACGGTACCGATGTCGGCGCTAAGGGGAAGGATGCCGCGGTCGTTCTTCAGCAGCACAAAGCTGCGCCTCGCGATCTCAACCGCGATCTCACGATGTTCAGCCGTGTCGACGGCATAAGCGACGGCGTGGTCGTCGACATAGGGATTCTCGAACAATCCCAGCTCGAACTTGTGCCGGAGCACCCGAGCCACGGCGGCATCGAGAACATCGGAGCTCACCCGTCCGGTATCGACGGCCCGCGCCAACGGCTCGGCGTACGCGTCGGCACTGGGCAGCTCGACGTCCACTCCGGCCAAGAGCGCGAGCCGGGCCGCTTCCATGCTGTCGCCGGCCAACTGGTGGTACGAGAACAGTTCCTCGACGGCGAAGTAGTCAGACACGACGGTGCCGGTGAACCCCCACTCGTCGCGGACCAACTCGGTGACGAGCTCGTGGTTGGCATGGCACGGAACACCGTCGAGCTCGTGGTACCCGGCCATGATCGACTCGAGATCCCCCTCACGAACAGCCACCTCGAACGGATACAGATACACCTCGCGCAACAGGCGCGGCGGTATGTGCGCCGGTGCCCAGTTCATCCCGCCCTCTGAGGCTCCGTAGCCGGCCAGGTGCTTCGCTGTCGCGATCACTCCATCGGCCAGTGACTCACCTTGGAGGCCACGCACGAACGCCACGCCCATCCGCGACACCAGGTGTGGATCCTCGCCGTAGGTCTCTTCGGTACGTCCCCACCGCGGATCCCGGACCACGTCCAACACCGGCGACAGCCCCTGGTGGCTGCCGGTGGCTCGCATCTGCGCCCGCACTGCATCGGCGAGCCGCCGGTTGAGCTCGGGCTCCCACGTGCTGGCGACGCCGATCGCCTGCGGGAAGATCGTCGACTCGCGCGCCATAACGCCGGAGCACACTTCCTCGTGGACGATCGCGGGTATGCCGAGGCGGGTCTGCGTCGTGAGAAACCGCTGGACTTGGTTAGTCAGCCGGGCGACCTCGCGGGGCCGGAGGCTGGTCGCCCCGGCTGGCCGGGTCAGGTGGCCGAGTCCGTGAGCCAGGACCGGACGCGCTCGTTCGGGAGCGAACCGATTGCCTTCGAGCAACATGAACGACCACACGCTACCCAACTGCGCGAGCTTCTCCTGCAACGTCATCCGGTGCAGCAGGTCGGCGACCCTCTCGGGCACCGGGGCACTCGCGTCCCGGTAGAGGGCTTCGGCGTGCGGTTCGGCAATAGTCACGTCCACTCTTTCTCTAGCATTGCCAAAGCCTGGCGGGCGAAGCGCCGGCATTTGGGTCGCAGAAGTGTCAAGTGGGCCGTCCTTTCTGTCGTCACTGCACATGTGGGATCGATGCCTGGCAGACCGGTCCGCTCACTTCGGTGGCGGTGCCGTTGACTCACGAACGATCAGCTGTGTCGGTACGAGTACCTGACGGGTGCCACCGGAGTTTCCATAGACAAGCCCCTGTAGGAGGCGAGCAGCTTCGAAGCCCAGGCGATGCATGGACTGGTCGATGGTCGTCAGTGCCGGCTTGGACAGCGCCGACTCTGGGACGTTGTCGAAGCCAATGATCGAAAGATCACCAGGGACGTCGAGCCCGAATTCTCTCGCGACCTCCAACACCATCAGCGCCATGCCATCGCTTGCCGCGAAGATGGCAGTGGGCCGGTCCTGCGAGCCGAGCAGCGCTCGCGCGGGCGCGATCGCCGTCTCCCGGTGGAAATCACCCCTGCCGATCAGCGACGGGTCGATCGAGATCCCAGCCCGAGTCAGCGCTTGGCGGTAACCCTCCTCGCGCGCCCACGCGGCCGCCAAGCTCGAGCGCCCGGCGATGAATCCGATGCGTTTGTGACCGAGTTCGAGCAGGTGGTCGACAGCCGTCACGGCACCGGCGAGATTGTCGGCGGTAACCGACGGGAGCATCGAGTCACGCACCGGATCGATCGCCACCACTGGCGCGTTGCTCTTCACGTCACTCCACGGCGTCACAATGATGCAGCCGTCCGTCAGCGTGCCGGCCAGCCGGGTCACGTGCCGCTGCTCCCACCCAGCCGAGCGGGCACCGTACGTGTCGCTGTTGGCATAGACGATCAGATCGAGGCCAGTACCGCTCAGTGCCTCCATAACGCCCTTGAGAACCTCGACCGTGTACGACTCGAAGCTGTGGGTCACGAGGCCCAGAACCTTCGTTCGGCTTCGCCGTAGGCTCGTGGCGACGAGGCTCGACTCGTAGCCGAGCTGGTCGATGGCGGCGCGAACCTTCTCGACGGTTCGTGCGCTCACCCCGTAGTGGCCGTTGACGACGCGGGACACGGTGGCGTTGGAGACGCCTGCCACCCGGGCGACATCGTTCATTGTCACCGGACCCCGCACTTCGGTCATTTCAGCTCCACCGTTGCCCCAGCCAGACATCTCGTCGACTGGCCGTAAACGTAACCGATAACGATTACATCGTATCGGACCGCGTTCTGCGAAGCACTTATGAAGCTCCGCGCGTAAGCCCTCCGATCTACTCTTCAACGTGGCCGTCTTCAAGATCCGTGGGTCTGCCTACTCGGGTGCGGGCCGCGCAAGCCGGATCACGTTCCACGACACGGGTCGTAGCCGAACCCGCGTCGTCTCCCCGTCCCCTTCGGAGGCGGATGATCTGCTCGGCCGGACCCGGTCGGGTTGGGCTTGCGTGTTGACCGCGCGGATGTCGTCGTCGGCCAGTTGGAGATGCTCCACCACTCGATAGCCGGGGAATGCCCGGTGGCCGATCGATAGCTCCACCGATTCGCTTTCCCCCCGGTTGACGGCGAACACCGCCACTTCCCCCGTTTCGTCGTCGTGGGTGGCCACCGCGTGAACCACCGGCGCGTCGCCGTACTGCTTGGACTCGTAGGTCGGTGTCTGCACGTCGACCCGGAGAACCCGCCCGCGGGCGAACCGGGCCGTATACGCGAACGGGTAGAAGGTCGTCTGCCGCCAGGAGGTGCCACCCGGCTCGGCGCGGATGGGAGCGATCGCATTCACCAGCTGTGCCAGGCACGCGACCGTCACCCGGTCGCTGTGTCTGAGAAGAGTGACCAGCAAGCTGCCCACCACCACGGCATCGGCGACGTTATAGGTGTCTTCGATCAGCCGCGGTGCGACCGGCCAGTCCGTCAGCGCCTCCTGCTCGCCGAGGTGCGACTGGTACCAGACATTCCATTCATCGAACGACAGATTGATTCTCTTGCGACTGCGCGCTCTGGCGCCCACGTGATCGGCGCTGGCTATCACGGAGTCGATGGATCGTTCCATGTCGATCGCGGAGGCCAGAAAGCTTCCGAGGTCACCGTTCGTCTCCTCGTAGTAGGAGTGCAGTGAGATGTAATCGACTAGGTCGTACGCCTCCTCGAGAACAGTCGCCTCCCATGCGCCGAACGTCGGCATCGACGAGTGGGAACTCCCGCACGCGACAAGTTCCAGATCGGGATCGAGCATTCGCATCGCCCGCGCCGTTTCAGCGGCCAACCTGCCGTACTCGGCGGCGGTCTTGTGGCCGATCTGCCATGGCCCGTCCATCTCGTTGCCGAGGCACCACAGCCGGACGTCGAACGGCTTGCTGTGGCCGTGCGCCGCTCGGAGGTCGGACCAGTACGTGCCGCCCGGATGGTTGCAGTACTCCAGCAGATCGCAGGCCTCTTGCACGCCGCGGGTGCCGAGGTTGATCGCCATCATCGGCTCGACCCGGGCCTTGCGTACCCACGAGACGAACTCCCCCACGCCGAACGCGTTTGTCTCCAGCGAGTGCCATGCCAGGTCGAGCCGTTGCGGGCGGGCCTCGACCGGGCCGACGCCGTCTTCCCATCGGTAGCCCGACACGAAGTTGCCCCCCGGGTACCGGACGACGCGGACACCGAGCTCGCTCGTGAGATCTAGCACGTCGCCGCGGAAGCCGTCCTCGTCCGCGGCCTCATGGCCGGGTTCGAAGATGCCGGTGTAGACGCACCGCCCGAGGTGTTCCACGAACGAGCCGAACAGCCGCGGTGGCACGTCGGCGACGTGAAAGGCCGGATCGATTGTCAGCGCTGCGGTTTCTTCCATCGACTACTACCTACCGCCCGTCCCGAATTGACCCAGACCATTGATGAATTGCCTGCGCATCAGGAAGAACAGGATCATTATCGGCACCACCGCGATGACCGATGCGGTCATCACCAAATCCCATCGTGCCCGGTAGAGACCCACCAACGACGTGATACCGACCGCGAGCGGGTAGTTGTCCTCCGACCGCATCACGATGAGCGGCCAGAGCAGGTCGTTCCACTGCTCCAGCGAGAAGATGATGGCCAACGTCGCCATGGCCGGTTTGACCATCGGCACCACGATCTGGAAGAAGATCCGATACTCCGACGCACCGTCCACCCGGGCCGCGTCGAAGACGTCCTGCGGCAAGCCGAGGATGTACTGACGCATGTAGAACAAGCCGAAGGCATGGGCCAGCGCCGGCAGGATCACCCCAAGGTGCGTGTCGATAAGGCTCAGGTTGATCATCAGGATGAACAACGGAATAAGCAGCAGGTGGAAGGGCAGCATCTGCGAAGCCAGCACACCCACGAAAATCGCGTTGCGGAAGGGGAAGTCTAGTTTGGCAAGAGCGTAAGCCGCCATCGTGACGATCAGCATCGAGCCGACAACGGTGCCGACAGCGAGGATCATCGAGTTCGCGAACCAGACCAGGATCGGGGTCTCCTGGAACAACGCCTGGAAGTTGGAGAGGGTGATCGTGGTCGGGAAGAACTGGCCGGCGTCAGCGAACACCCGGTTCGCCGGCCGCAACGCGCTGATCAACAGCCAGTAGAAGGGAATGAGAAAGGCGATCGCGACGACGATCAAGATCGCTGTGGTGACGATCTTCTTGCGCCGGGCGGAAACCACGCGGTGCCAGCGATCGTGCCGATGCGGCGCTTCGTCGGTGCGCGGCACGGGCTCTGCCTCCGTCTGATCGGCCAAACCGACCTGGTCGTGTCGTTCGGCAGTCATGGATCCGGGGTTCTCTCTCTCGATGCTCATATTGATCAATCCCGCTTGAAGAAGCCGAAGACCTTCAGCAACACCAATGACAACGTGACGATGATCAGCGCGAGAACGACGCCGATCGCTGAGGCGTATCCGAGCTGGAACGATGTGAACGCCGTCCGATACAGGTAGACGACGACGGACAGCCCGCCCTGCCCGGGGCCGCCACCGCTACCCCACAGGATGAACGGCTCGACGAACAACTGCATGCCACCGAAGATCGTCAGCACCGTGACGAACAGGATGATCGGCTTGGACAGAGGCACCGAGACGTTCCAGAACTTACGGAAGGCACCCGCTCCGTCGACCGCCGCCGCCTCATACATGTCTCGCGGAATGTTCGCCAGGCCGGTCGTGAAGTAGATGACATTGATTCCCGTCCACCGCCACACCGCCATCAGAATCATCGCCGGGACGGCCAGGTTCCGGGCCTCCAGCCACCGCAGCGGCTCGACGCCGAACAGGCCAAGGAAGCTGTTGAGCAGGCCGTTCGTGGCCAGCAGAAGCGAGAACACCACCCCGACCACGACCAGTGACGTCAGCACCGGCAGGAAGATCGTCGAGCGGAATGCCGACGCACGCGCCACCAGCGGCGATCTCAGCACTGCGGCCAGCACCAGCGGCAACGGAATGAGGATGAGCAGGGTCCCGGCGGTGTAGAACGCTGTGTTCTTCAACGCCGTGATGAAGGTGGCATCCGACAGGAGCCGGATGTAGTTATCGAATCCGGTCCACCGGGAAACGCCGATGCCTTCCATCTCCTGAAAACTCATCACAACGGCGTTGGCCACTGCCCAGATGCGGAAGACGCCGAAGACGATGAGGAACGGGAGCAGAAAGACGGCGGCGACGACGTAGGGATGATGAAAGAAGGGAGTTCTCACGCGGTCCTCAGTGGCTGTGACGCCCATCGTGATGGTCTCCATCGATTCACTCCTTCGTATCCGACCGCACCGACGAAGCCGGATGCGCGCCGTCCGCCGACCTGGATGGACGGGCAGCGCGCACCCGCGCTCTACTACGCGTCAGTCCAAGGAGCGAACCTGCT
Source organism: Jiangellaceae bacterium (assembly GCA_036373915.1). GTDB lineage: Bacteria > Actinomycetota > Actinomycetes > Jiangellales > Jiangellaceae > JASLBX01. The sequence goes on from DASUUU010000103.1 coordinate 29,421, forward strand.
CGACGGCCCTGGTGAGCGTCTCTTGGGGGTCGGCACCTTCCTCTAGTACTTCATAGGCCACGATCTCGACGAGCGCGGTAGATGCCTCGGGGTAGCGGGGCCCGGTGTACTCGGGTGCCAACCGGTCGAACATCGGCTGCAGGTTCGCCATCACCGGCTCGTCGTTGAACCACGGGTCGGGATCGCCGAGCGCCGGATCCTCGTACACATCGTTGCGGAACGGGTCGAAGCCGAGCTCGGTCCAGAGTCGCACCTGCGCGTCGTAGGTGAGCTTGGCATAGCCCAGGAACTCCTTCGCCGCCTCCAGCTTGGACTCATCGATCTGGTTGGTGATCGCGGTACCGGTACCGCCACCCATCGTCGACACTGTGCCGCCCGGTTCGAACGCCGGCAGCGGCCGGACAAGGATCTTGCCTTCGGTATCCGGCATCTGGTCACGGAACCGGGTCATGTACCACTGCGGCATCCACAACGACGCGGATTCGCCGTTGTTGAAACTCTCGAAGAAGGCGGGTTGATGGTGGTCGCCGCCGGCTGCCACCGTGGCGATGCCGTGCTCGTGCACCATCGATCCCACCATCTCGACCGCTTCGGCGTTCTCCGGGCTGTCCATGATGAGCTCGTTGTTCTCGTCGTAGACTCCGCCGCCGTTCTGAAGCATCGGGCCGCGGATGGAGAACGGGCCTCCCGTCTCGACCGTGGCCATCACGGCGTCGGTGTTGGCCACCACCTGCTTACCGGCCTCGATGTAGTCATCCCAGGTCTCGATCGCGTCGACGTCGACGCCGGCTTCGTCCATAATGTCCTTGTTGTAGTACATGACGTATGCGCCGAGGTGGTAGTCGATTCCGTACGGCACGCCGCCGACCTCGTACGGCGCAAGCCGTTCCTGGACCAGCTCGTCACGATACGGGTCCACCACCTCATCCAGCGGGTGGAGCGGTATGTCGCCTCTGGTGAACGTGGCGAACCTGCCGATCTCGATATCGGCGAGATCCGGTGCACCCACACCTGACTGGAGAGAGACCAGGAGGTTGTCGTGCATCTCGGCGAACTCGATCGTCGTGGCGTTGAGGATGATGTTGTATTCATCGTTCTCCTCGTTGAACCGCTCGGCCTGTGCGATGAGGAAGTCGGCGTGGTTGTCGACGAACGTCCAGAACTCCAGCTCGACGTCCTCACCTGCGTCGTCGGGGTTCGCTTGCATCTCCGACGACTCGACCTCTCCTTCCGGGTCCGCGCCCTCGCCAAGGCCGCCGTCGTCGCCCCCACCACACCCGGCGACGACAAGGAGACCGGCAGTAAGGGCGACGCTCAGCCGGACCGCGCGGCGAGTGGTTGTTAGCGCTAACTTTTTGCTAGCTAGCATGTCCTCGATCCTCTCGACTTGACTCGAATGCACGACTTGTCGTGCGATCTTGCTTGCGGGCAGGAGTCTGGCTGCGCTCCTGTGCTGCGTGACCGTGGTAACGATGTCGGTTTCGTTTACGGTACTGGGTGTAAACGAAACCGACAACGTTTTCTACACCGAATCTTCCCGGCTGTCGACAGGCAGGCGCCAGTAGCTAGAACCATGTGGCTCTGCCAGGAGCCGTCTGCGTTGTCGATGGTTTCAGAGGAGGCGTTGGCGGCTGCGGGTAGCGGGTCGGCTGCTGTGACAGTGTTCGCTGGGGGCGGCACGTTCGCCTCGGAGGTCGTTCCCGCGCCGGCCCCGGCCACCACGTCGGTAAGCCCGTGCACGGTCATGAACGAGCGGATGGTGGGCAGCATGGCGAGGGCGGCCTTGTTGCCTTCGAACGGGTTGACCACCAACGCGATGCCGGACGCATCCAGCCGAGCAGTTGCGGGCGTTGACCTCCCGGCGACCTGCAGCCGGGGCGGCGTTCCGCGCCGCCCCGGCTGTCGCAGCAACCAACATCAACTTACAACCAATATCCCACATTGAAGATAATCTTCTCCGCCGTATCGATTAGTTTGGCCGCCTCGCCTTCAGTCAGCTTTCCTTCGCTCTTTAGGTCATTGACTTGTACGACGAAGCCGTTCATGACCTCGACGACCTCGGTGTTCTTTCCTTTCTCGAGCAAGTTGTACGCCTGTTCGAGCTTTACCATAAGGGCGGTGGTATGTCCACCGTTGAGATTCGCGCTGTCAACATCGTTCTTGAGAATCTCGATCTTGTCAATGACAAAAGCCGCCGGCTTCCACAAATAGTCTCTGGCGAACATCGTGAACAACTGGTTCCAGGCGTTGAAGTCGTGGGCACCGGCAACCACAAGATTCTTACCGAACGCGTTGGTTCGGGCGGCAACTTGGCCCGGATTCGGCAACCCGAAGTCCCATTGTCCGCCGCCCCAGAGAATATAGGGCACTCCCAGATTGGGCGTATCGTTGTTGACCGACACGCCACCGCTCCATGGGCCATAGTATCCGAACTGCGTGGGGTCAAAGTTGATGATGTTTGATGTTATGAACCCACCCAGCGACAGGCCGGCAAACGCCCTATCCATCGGATGCGTCGACACGTTGTAGTGCGTCTCAACGAACGGCAGGATGATTTCACGCAGATTGGGATACCCCGCAGCAAAGCTTCCCAGGTACTGAACGTTCGTCGTAACGACGATCGCGGGTTCGGTAAGGCCATCTTGGATCAGGTTGTCCATAATGACCGGTACGCTGCCGACGTTCATCCAGTCGGACTGATCCTGACCGCCGCCATGTTGCATGTAGATCGTCTTATACGGCTCTGCTCGGTTCGGGTCGTATCCGGGCGGTTCATACACACCCAGTGTCCGCGTGGTTGTACCGATCTGGATCGGCACATAACTCCACGTACCCTTGGGCGAATCTGGTCTGGGGTTCTCAATTTCCCGCGCCGCCATGGGTTCGAAGTTCTGCTTCTCCGCATCATACGGCACATTAACCTTGTTAAAGGCACGCCTGGCGTTTCCGGTGAGACCATCCGGAGCGTAGATCGGTGGATTCGCGGGGTCGGTCACCCATAGGCCGGTGTTGTTGTCCACGTAGAACCAGTACTGGTTGGCTCCGGCCGCAAGCGGTACGTCGATGACCCAGTAGCCGTCGCCGACGTTTGTCATTTCCGCATCATACGCCCCTCCGCCACGCATCAGGCCGGGCCTATACTGAGACGGCTGGTATACCGTCGTATTCGCGGTATTCTCCCAGTCCCTCAACAGAATGTCGGCGACGAACCTCACGCTGGTAGCGGTTGTGTTGTGGTAAACAAAATGTACGGTGTAGCCGGTCGGCGAATTGGGATCCTCGATAACGGTCGGCCCTAGGGTCAGATCGACATCATCGCCGACCGCCACGTCATCGGCCAGCGCCGGCGCGGCCGACACACCCAAAGCCATCGCCAGAGCCAGCGTCAAAACTGGGATTCTTCTAGATTTATTCATAACCATTCTCCTATCGAGAGTCATGACTCCGAGACCGTGGGACGTCGAACGAGTGGGGAACCGCGATCCGGGGCTGAACCTGTCCGTCTCCGTCACGCGAGTCCGCAAGGAGGTGAGCGCCCACGAGGTAACCGAGCTAGTCCGATATCGGCTGGACTCCGCTGGGCCGACTGGCGGAGATTCTCGGCCGGAGAGACGTCGCTGCGTTCCGTACCCGGTGGCGGCCAGACCCGGTTCTTGAACGGGATCTTCAGGGCGATCCTGAGACCCACGATCGGGCTGACTGGCGGCGACCTCCCCTGCAGTCTGTTGCTGCGACCTTCGCCGCCGATCTCGCTGACCGGCCAGCCGCGGCGCGCCAACCGTCCGTCCCGCATGGTGATCACGGGCCTCCCGACAGGTCCATCGACTTCACAATCGTGGTGCCGAGGTTCAAGCCGGACATTGCGACACTCGTCCGGAACAGCCGGCGAGCACTTGTGAGCGTTAACATTCTCTTCTGTGCGCATGCCGCAAGTCCTCCGGAATTGATTACGGAATGCCACGCTTTGCCGTGCGGGTTCCTGGCGGGCAGAAGTTGTGGCTGCGGCCCTGTGCCTGTGGCTGACCCTAGACAGTGGTAACGATGTCGGTTACGTTTACGGTACTGGATGTAAACGAAACCGACAACGTTTTCAAGGCCGGAATCTTCCAGAATGCGGAGTTGCGCGCTCCAGCGGGGAGGACGACGTGGTACCTGCCACGAACTGTCTCAATCGCAACGATCTCGCGCGTCGAGCCGGCCCCCATGGCGTGGCCTCGTCGGTATCTACAGGTCCAGCGCTGCGGTCGACCACTCGGCACCACCCAGGTCTTTGCGCCGCTCGGCGCCGGAACCACACCTCATCTGCACCGGGTCAGCAGCGCACGTAACGTGCGCCCGATCGAGAGGATCTCTGGGATGAAAGATCAGGCACGGAGACGGCTCCGCCACCGAGCGCGTCGCGCGGGAGTGGTGCTCGCTGCTGTGGTTGCGGTGGCAGCGAGTTCCAATCTGACGGCGCAACAGGCTGCTGCGGTAGGAGAGGACTCGTGGGTGACGATTCCAGCCGAGAACATCTACCGCTTCACGGTGCCGAACTCGGCCGTTGAGGCCGCGACCGGCACGCCTGCGGCGATGGTGGCCGTTGAGGGCAACTTCGGGCCCGGTAAGACCTGGTCGCAATTGAACATGTCACTCAGCGGCGGCAACTGGGTTGGGACGATAGGTCCGCTGGAACCCGGGTTGTACTACTACCACTACGAGGCGACTATCGCAGGCTCCGAGGCTCTTGTCGGCTTCCGGAACCCGATCAGTCCTCAGGAGGTCACCTCGGAGCCGTCGTGGAACACATTCTTCGTGCCGGGCGAGTCGGCAGCGTGGTTGGCAGACGTGCCTGGTCGCGGGCAGCTCGAAACGATCACCTACGACAGCACGGTCACGGGTGCGCAGCGATCGGCTCTCGTGTGGACGCCGCCGGGCTACGACACCGACCGCGCTGAGCCGTACCCCGTGCTGTACCTGCTGCAGGACGACGGTCAGAGCTACCGCGAGTGGGCGGAGCTAGGTCGTGTCGCACAGATTCTCGACAACCTCGCAGTCGATGAAGAACTCGCGCCGATGGTCGTCGTGATGGGTGACGGCGACTCGGTCGATGCGCGCGCGGAAGTGCTCGACAATATCGTTCCCGCCGCTCGTGGCGCGTTCAACATCTCCGACGAACCTGCGGACCAGGCGATCGCGGGCATCGGACGTGGCGCCTCTCAGGCGCTGAGCCTTCTGGTGACCGACACCGGAATGTTCTCGAAGATGGCTTCGTTCTCTGGCAGCCTGGCCGGCGATGTGAGTACGGCGCAGGCGGACGAGATCAATACGGCTACCGATTTGATCCGCGTCTATGTGGGGAACACTACCGACCCCTCCTACAACGAGACCGTCGACATGGTCGAGAAGTTCGACACCGCCGGTGTCGAGTACGAGTTCGACGGCGTCAACCCCGCTACCGGCGGAATCTGGGAAAGCTGGCAAGTGAACCTTCACGATTTCGCTTCGCGCCTGTTCCGTCCCGTCGAAGACCACGGCCCGAGCGAGGGCCATCTGGCCTTGGACGGGCCTCACTCGTTGCCCGCCCCGGGAACAACCCCGACCCCTTGGATCGACGAGAACAACATCGTCACGTTCGAGACCGGGACTCAGTACGCCGACGCGACCAACATCACGATCTGGGCCAACTGGGCACCGGCCGGAGGCTGGTTGCGCATTCCGATGGAGAAGCAGGCCGACGGCCGATGGCGCCTCACGGTCGGGCCGATCGAGGGCGGTTCGTACTACTACAAGTTCGTCGTGGACCGGGTCGATCACAAGGACGCTTCCAATCCGACGACAGTCACCTCAGAACCCGCCTGGAGCACGTTCTATGTGCCAGGTGACAACCTCAGAGGCCGGTACACCGGCAACGTGCCGGCCGATCAGCGCGGTGAGTTGACGACGATGTCTTACCAGAGCACAGCCGGGGACCAACAGCGCACTGCATATGTGTGGACCCCGCCCGGATACGACCCCGACCGGGAACAGCCCTACCCCGTCTTCTTCCTACAACACGGCGGCGGGCAGACCTGGACGGACTGGATTGAGGTGGGCTTCGCGGCACAGATTCTCGACAACACCTACCGGGTTGGCGACCTCATCCCGATGGTCGTCGTTATGGCCAATGGCAATGGTGTGAACTTCCCCAACGAGCTCCTGCAGCGAATCGTTCCCGCCGCAGAGGACGCATACAACGTAAGTTCAGACCCCAACGAGCGGGCCATCGCGGGCCTCTCCCTGGGATCCGGGCATGCACTCAGCACGCTGTTCAACTTCCCTGGTGAGTTTGCCTACGTAGGAGCATTCTCAGCGTTCGGCAGCGTTCCCGCGGGCGCGGATGTGAACGCCATCAATGAGGGCACGAAGCTCTTGCGGATCTACACGGGCGACATCCAAGACTTCACCTATCAGTTCACATTGAACCTGGTGTCGTCACTCACCAATCGCGGCGTCAACCACGAGTTCGCACCCGTCATCCCCGGCCCGCACAGCTGGGATGTCTGGCAGAAGGCTCTGATCGATCTGCTGCCGCGGTTGTTCGAGGACACCACACCTCCGGTCACCACTGCCGAGCTGACCTCCGAGGCGGTCACCGGGTTCGGCGGGCACATCAAGGCAGTCGTCACCCTCACGGCAGACGACGGGCCCAGTGGTGCCTCGGGCGTCGCCACGACGGAGTACCGCATCGACGGCGGCGACTGGACCACCTACGACGGCCCGGTCCTGGTCGACGGGGACAATCCCCCACGCGAAGTGGCGTTCGAGTACCGCTCGACTGACGCCAATGGCAACGTCGAGGCGACCAACACCCTGCTGTTCACTCCGGTGGGAAAGCACGACGACTGATTCATCTCATCGGCGGCACGCGGCCCGGCCGACGCAGAGCACGGCCTGGCCACGTGCCGTCGGCACGCATGCGGATGGCACGTCCGTAGACCGGCTCGCCGATGTGCGGCTCAGGTCAGCGCTCTGCTTGCGCCGTCGAGCCGTGCTGGTTGATGGCCGCGAGGAAGGCACGGCCGGCAGCCTCCACCACGTCCGTGGACGAGGCCGTGACCGCGACCCGGCGCCCCGGCATTTCTACCTCGAGCTCGACTTCACCGACCGCTTCACTTCCGGGGCCGATCGAATATGCGCGGAACGCGATTACTCGCGCTGCAACCCCGGTGGCCTGTGAAATCGAGTTGCAGACCGCG
>DASUUU010000104.1:0-12063 GCA_036373915.1 Jiangellaceae bacterium
GCCGTCGTGACCATCGTCGATCTCGATCCGGTGCGGCTCGTCCAGGCACAGCACGACGGGTGCCGTGTGGCCGAGATGGCCGCCGCCCTCCGCACAGCGAGCGTGATCGTCACTGCCACGGGGTTCGACGGGGTGCTGGGCGAGCGGCAGCTGTCGCAGGTCGCCGACGGCGCGATCCTCGTCAACGTCGGCCACAGCGACCGCGAAATCGACGTCGACTGGCTCGACCGTCATCCGAGCACCCCGATTCGACGACATCTCGAGCGCTATGAGTTCGACGGTCGGCGGGTGTACCTGCTCACGGGGCAGCCTGGTCAACCTCGCCGCCGGGCTCGGGATCGGTGCTCCCCAGCTGTTCGATCCGTTCGCGGCGATCATGCTGCTCGGGCTCGATGCCATCTGGAGCGGGCAGACCGCAGATCTGCCGAACGGCGTGCAGCGCTACCCGCATCCGCTGGAGGCGCGTGTGGCACAAGCGCTGGCCACCGGCTCCGCCTGATCGACGTTCCGGCCTCGCCGGTTGGCGGCGCGGAGCCTGTTGCCGGAGCCGGCCCGGCTGACGGCACACGTGTTACTCGATGCGCCGGTCAGGCGCGACCCGCCCACGAGACTCGCTTCGCGGCGGTCGAATGCGGCGATATGACGCTCCCCGCCTTGGCGTCAGCGATCAACGCTCGAGTGCACTGTCATCGCCGATGTGAGTGAACGACCGCGCCCAGCGGTGGCTCCATAATGCGACGGCACTGGCCCGTATGGGCTGGCCGGCGTACTCAGCTGGCCCCGGACGTTAGAGTCCGCTCTCTTACCCGAGGGTGACAGAGCGGGGGCCTCACTCGTTCGGTCTACCGGTTGCGACGAATCATTGATGAAGGCCCTCGACCTCGGCATTGGGGAGGCGCGGCGCGTCCTCCAACTCGGTCAGGTCAGTCCCTCCCCTATGACCTTCGTCCCGGCAGCTCGGTCAGTCCTCTTCCGGACCGAAGCTCCTTCAGCCGGTCCTCGTCGATCTCGACCTAGGTATTTGATGCTTGTGTGATTGCTCTGTATGTGGACGGGTGCATAGTGTTTGCAGCACCTCGCCCGGATGAGGGGGTGGGCGAATGGGTAGCGAATTGGTCGTACAGCTGGCCGAGGAGGGGGCTGATCCGGAGCGGCTGGATGAGCTGACCCGCTTCCTTCGTGATGAGCTTCTTCAGCTTGACGTCGACGATGTGACAGCGCTGCGGGTGGGCGAGCCACCGCCGGGCGCTCGCGTGTTCGACGTGATCGCCGTTGGCGGGCTGTTGGTGAGTCTCAGCCGTTCTGCCGAGGGTCTGCGGCAGATCGTGTCCGCGATCAGGAAGTGGCTGGCGCGCGGCGAGGGAGCGCGGCGAACGGTTCGGCTGGAGATCGACGGTGACGCGCTGGAGCTCTCCGAGGCGTCGGCGGCCGACCAGGAGCGGTTGATCGGGTTGTTCGTCAGCCGGCACGCCACCGGGGACGCCGGGTAATGGACGGCCAGCGAAAGGCCCTTATCGTCGCCAACGACGAGTACGAGCACGAGGGGCTGCGGCACCTGCTGGCTCCGGTGGCAGACGCTGAAGCGCTGGCCGGAGTGCTCGGCGACTCGCAGATCGGTAACTTTGAAGTCCGAGTCGTGCACAACGAGCCGGCGCATGAAATCGAGGCCCATATCGAGGATCTGTTCGCGGACAGTCGGCCGGACGACGTCCTCCTGCTGCATTTTTCCTGCCACGGGCTGAAGAGCGAGTCCGGGGATCTGTTCTTCGCCGCTCGGAACACCCGGCCGAACCGACTCGGTTCCACCGCCGTCTCCGCGGACTTCGTCCAGCGGTGTATGCGGGCCAGCCGGTCGCGCAGCATCGTGTTGTTGCTGGACTGCTGCTATGGGGGCGCGTTCGGCCAGGGTGTCGCGGTTCGGGCTGCAGGCGACGTCAACGTGCTGGACAGCTTTCCCGGCGGAAAGTTGGGCGGTGGCCGCGGCCGCGCGGTGATCACGGCGTCTAGCGCGATGGAGTACGCCTTCGAAGGAGACCGCCTCGCCGATGATCACGGCCCCCAGCCGTCGGTATTTACTAGTGCTCTGGTCGAGGGACTCGCCAGTGGGGACGCCGATCGTGACGAGGACGGCTGGGTCTCGCTTAACGAGCTCTACGACTACGTCTTCGACCGGGTTCGCGAACGGAACCCGCACCAGACGCCAAGCCGCGACGTGGAGATGCAAGGAGAGCTGTACCTGGCTCGCAGTCGAAGGCAGCGCATTCGTGCGCTGCCGATCCCACCGGACCTGCAAGCCGCGATGGCCGATCCGAACATGTTCACCCGTCTCGGCGCGGTGAGTGAGTTACGGGTCCGGTTGACGAGCGACAACCTGCCGGCTGCGGCCGGAGCCGGAGACGCGCTGGCGGAGATGGCCCGCACCGAGATCCAGTATGTCGCCGAGGCCGCCGCGACGGCACTGGCCGAGTCTGCCCTGCGGGTCGTGGAGCCAGAACTGCACTTCGGAAAGGTAAACCAGGGCTCGGACCCACCTCAGCGCACGCTGCACCTGCTCGGTCCCCCTCTCGCCCGCGCCTGCACTGTCCACACCTCCCACAGCTGGATCCAGGTCGATCAGACGAGCGAAGGCATCGACGTGTCCGTCGACACCGCCGGCACGGGCAACCTACGCGGCGACATCACCATCAAAGGAGCCTTGGGGGAGGCACTCATCCCCGTCGACATCGAACTCACACCCCGCCTAGAGCACCCGTCGCCACAGGGTGGAGTCGAGGTCGACACCGTCGCGGGCGCTGCCGTTACGGACGTCGAGCCGCCCCCCGCGACATCCGTCGCCATGGGGTTGGCAGACGTCGGGACGGCTCAAGCGGAGCCGGCCCCACCGAAGCCAGCCCAAGCGGGATCGGCTGCTGAAGAGCCCGGGCCGTCACACGGCATACCCGCTGTCTCCGCACTGCCGTCACGAGCACTTTGGAAGTTCAGCGGCATCGCCGCCCTCGTCTCGGGTGCGCTGATGCTGCTGAGCATCGTGCTGCCGCAGCAGTACGGGGTCAGCACCAGCGACAATGACCCCATCAAGGCGACGTACCTGCTGTGTCTCGGCCTGGTCGTCCTGTCCCTGGGAATTCTCATTCTGACGGCCCGATGGCGGATACACGGGCTGGGCGGTGTCATCGGAGCGGCGGGCGTGAGCACCGTCGTCGCCTTCGACATGGTGAACACTCTCAACGATATTGGCTCCTCGGATTTGGGCCTGGGCTTCTGGGCCGCCTTCGTCGCCCCCCTGGTCCTTCTCGCAGCGGGCGTTCTCGCAGTGGCGGCGGCCCGACGCGAGACGGATGTGGGTTTCGCCGCGGTCCATGTCTCTGACTGGACGTCCTGGCTAGTCCTCATCCTGGCGGTAGCTGGCGCGCTGATCCTGGTCCCGGCAGCAATGGACACCTATTCCAGCTATCCCGGCTGGGGCCTGCAGGGAATGTGGCTCGCGGTTCTCGCCGTAGCGGTGCCACTGACGGCCGTGCTCACCCGACCCGTTCTGCTGGGCCGGTGGATGCTCCTGGGATGGGCGCTTGGCTGCGCAACTCTCGTGCTCGCGATCTGGATGGCGTGGTATGACTACGACCGCACCTCGCATGGCATGTGGTTTGTCATGCTTACCCTCGCTGCCGTGGCCGGCCTAGCCCGGATAGTCCACCGCAGCCCGCACCGAGCTACTTCGACCTGAAGAGCGTGAGTGGCATCGACCCTTTGTCGGCCCGATAGGTGTCAGGAGTGCCTGACGACAGTCGTCAGGGTATCCTGACACTATGCCGAGCAGATCTCGATGGCAGGACGGCCGTCGCGCGTGGGCTCGCCTCACCAGCTGGCACCAAGCAGAAACCTCTGCTTCCCCCAGCAACGCCGACAATGGTCCCGCTGCACTTAGGGCCCTGGAAGACGTCCGATTCGTACGCGCTCTTCTAGACACAGCTGAACGCAATGCGGTGCGGACCGCTCGGCACCACGGGCAGTCCTGGACTGATGTTGCAAGCGCACTAGGCGTGAGCCGGCAGTCCGCCTGGGAACGGTGGCGGGACGACGCCGAATAGACTGCGCGCCGTTGGCGGCGTAATGACGCGGCTCCGGGCGGAACTCGGGCATGTTACTGCCGTTCATCTGGGCGATGGTCAATTCGGTGGTGCGTACTTCTTGAGTACTCGCAGCGCGATCAGCGTGATCCAAGGGCTCGGTGTGCCAGCTGGAAGGGACGGCACGTAGGTGGCGCCTGGGTAAGCTCTGTTTGCTGCCCACCGGCCATCTGGTCTTTTCCGCCTGATGAGGACGTCCAGGGCGTCTTTCATCCGGGGATCGTGCTGGACCCCTGCATCGGTGAGGGCATCGAGGCCGCGTAGCACGTCGAAGTGCCACCGCGGTGGATAGTGCAGGCGGGTGAACTCCGTATCGATCGGCTGCCCGGTCCGCTCGCTGCGGTACAGCCGATGCCGAAGCAGGAACTCGACGCAGGTGGCACGGGCATCCAAGAGCTCGGCGAGGCGGTACTGGTAGCCGCTGTGGTCGTACTCTGTGATCCCTTCCATGACACAGACCGTGGTGTGCATCGAGGAGTGCCGCGCCCCGGACCTGTTCAACTCGCAGTTGAAGCCACCATCTGCCATGCGCTGGTCAAGGAGGAAATCCACGATGCTTGCCAGTGGCGCTTGCGGTGCGCCGAAGTAGGCGGCATAGCCCAGTGCCATGCCGTTGACGCAGGCATCGCTCGCCTTGACCGTCTTGGATGGGTTCAGCCCCCCGTCTCGGCCCTTCTCCTCGCCCAGGATCAACGCCACGGTCTCGCGAGCCTCGGGGTTGTCGCGGCTCAACCCCAAGTTCTTCAGCTCCAGGAGCGTGTAGTGACTCGACGTCCACTTGGGCTGGTAGAAGCCGCCGCCCCAGTGGCCATGCGCACCGCGGGCCGACAGCAGCACAGCGCCGGCGCCCTCCCGACCGATCCGCTCCTGGACATCGGCCTCGTAGTGGCCCAACAGGTCCCGCCGGGTCTGGAACTCGACCGCCGAGTCTTGCTCGAGCAGCCACGCCACCACACTGTCGTCCACGTAGACATTGTGCGCTGGACGCGGCGGGGAAGACGCGCTACGGGAGCATCGCAACCGGCCGCAGCGCATCGCCGCCCGACAACGTGGTGCGCGCCTGTCGTTCGTGCAACACCAGCAAGTGCAACGAGGAGGTCACCGGCTGGCTCCGACGCAAACGCCTCGGCGAGCAAGCCTTCCTGTTGCGCCACGTCGAGATCCGAGCCAGGCTCGACCGCCTTCTGGAATCCTGACGTGGCGGAATGTTTTGCCTGGGGAGCCCGTGGATGGAGATGCAGGTCGGGATGCTGGGTGCGGACCGGACTTGCGCATCGCGGTCCGTGCGGCTCAGCGGCCGGCGGGTGTGCAGATGCAGGAGCGGTTGCCGTCGGCGTCCTCGACGACCCAGTATGCCGGCGCCGCTCGGTCGCTGACCAAGCGCCCGCCGGCGTCCAAGACTGCCTGCAGGCGTCGTTCACCCTCGTCGTGGGCTACCCACACGTCGAAGTGCCAGCGTTGTTCGAACGGCTGCTCCGGGAGCGCCCATGTCGCGTCGCCGTCCGGTTCCTGCCACCACACCGTGGGCACCTGGCCGCTGGGGTCGACTGGCTCGCCGTCTTCGACCTTGCCGCCGAGCAAGGCTGCATAGAACGGTGCGAGCTGTGGCCCGAGTGCGGTGTCGAGTCCGAGCTCCAGCTGGGTGAGGCCGCTGGTGTCGGACTCGATGCCGAGTTCTGCTGCGTGGCTGCTGATCTGACGTGCGAGGTCGAGGTCGCGGCTGGTGATGCCGCGGACGTCGTGGCTGGCGAGCGTGACGATCACGTCGGAGTTGGTGAGTTGAATGTCGGGGTGGTGGTTGGCGGCCTCGGCCGCGACACCGATCTTGTTGACCAGCGCGAGGCCGGTTCGAAAGTCGCCGGTGCGGAACAGAGCCTTGATTCGTCCAAGGATCTGTCGCCAGTCCGTGAGGCCGGCGTCGCGTACCTGCGTCGCGGACAACTTCTCCCGGGATTCAGCCATCGTTTTGCTCCGTCTGGTGTGAGGGGAGTGCGCTCCGACACACGGTAGAGGTGGTCTCAGAACGAAACGAGTCCGGGCAAAGGCTTGATGGATGTGACCCAACGACTATCGAAATGATCCCCGGGATCGCACGAGATCCCGTCGTACGTCGATGTCGCGCCATCCTCATCGACGCATACATCCCACACAAGGTCACGCCCAGATGACACGCCTGCAGTGTCCGCCCTACCGCTGGCGCACCAACGTGCTCGAACCCGGAACTGGTGGGCACCGACGTTGGGGATGGCAATACCTGACGTGGGCATGTCCGTGAAGTCGGGCCCGGCCGACAGGCGGCGGAATGACGCACCGGTCAGCGGGAGCATCCGACCGAGCAGGGCATCCCCCGTGCCACTTCCTCGCGCTCCCCGCTGATGAGCAGGTCCAGGAGCCGCTCAGATCGGCGCCCGAAGTCGCGCATGGGGCTTCGCCTGCGCCTCAGGGGTTCCGATCACGCGGCACAGATCCGCGGCGGACGCCAGCCACGCCGCGAGGCGGCCCCACAATGTCACCCCAAATGTCAACGGCCACTAGTTGCGGCGATGAACTCACGCAAGACGTCGGCGAAGCGGTCCGGTTCGTCAAGGTGAGGGAAGTGACCGGCCCCTTCGAACAGTTCGACCCGGCATCCTGGGATAGAGCGCTGCGCAGTGATCGCGTGCCACGCTGGAATCATCCGGTCACGGGATCCCCAGACAACCAACGTCGGGATCGGCAGGACGTCGGGCAGGTAGTCGTGGGCGCTGACGGTCTGGCCCCCTGGGTCGATGACCGCCCGGGTGGTGGCGAGGAACGCGCGACGGCTTTCGCGGTCGCCAAGCGACGAGAATCCCTGCCAAATGGCAGTGAGGTCCTTGCCGGGCCTCCACCCAACGCGTGAAGCGGCTCGGCCCGCCGACTCGACCTTCCCACGCACCCAGTCGGAGGCAATCACGGGCAGCACCCATTCGGCACCAGGCAAGGTGGCGGAGCGCAATATCGGGTTGACCTCCCTGCCCAGCCCTCCGCTCGAGACCAAAACGAGCCGGTCGACCCGCTCCGGAAACAGGTAGTAGAACTCCATGGCGATGCCACCGCCCAGACTGTGCCCGACGATGGTGACGCGGTCGATTCCGAGGCGGTCCAGCAGATCTCGCATCGTCCCGGCGTGGGCGCCCAGCGAGTAGTCGCCGACCGGCTTGGCCGACGCGCCGTGCCCGAAGAGGTCCGGAACGATTACCCGCTGGGTTTCGTCCATGCGATCAATGAGGTGAGACCAGTTCCTAAAGGAGCCGAGGATGCCGTGGATGAAGAGCACCACTGGGCCGCTACCACCATCGAAGTACGACAGCTCGTGGCCGTGGATGGTGACCATTGCCCGGGTCATCGCTCCATGACCTCCTCGGGGCGCGGAACCGCTACGTGCAAGGTACCTGAGCGTCTGATCCGTTGTAGCCGAGGCGCTCGGCAGGAGACGCAGGCGCCAACACTCTGCTTGGCCGGCATTGCGAGGGCTTCGCAGCCATGGTCCATGATCTCGCCCCTCGTGACGGTGCCGTCCGCCCCAGATGCTCGGCGTACACCGTTAGGGCCCGCGTCATAGTGGCGGCGTGACGCAACGTCGTGAGGTCCTGGTTACGCCGCGCCCAGCTGTCGCCACCTTCTCGTGAACGTCTGGGCATCGGCGTGAGGGAAGATCAACTGGCCGCTCATTGGTTGCCGGGAAACAGCCGCGCACGTCCAGCCGCTGCGCAAATCCGCTAGCTGGCCGGCCTGATGGCAAGTAAGAGTTCCGATGCCGAACGTGTGGTCGTGCGCTCTGGGGCTGCGGCCGTCCGCACCATCGAGCGGTTCGCCGTGGGCGCGGGTGCGTTGAGCCGCGCGCGTGGGGATGGATGATCAGGCAGAACGATCGGGTTTGAGGATCTTGACGACCGCGTGACCGCCTTCTTCCTCGGCGTGACTTCGCCCAGGTAAGGATTCGAGGCTCGTCCGCGAGGCCATGCACTACCTTTCGTCCAACGGGAAGAGCGGTCTTCCTGTGGTCAGAGAAGGGTCCCTGTCGCCGCCGTAGGTCCGGAACCCTCAGTCTCCACTCGACGCCTTGACCTGTACGGCATGGGTAAAGGTCATCAGCAGCAGCCCACCTACGAGGTTCCCGGGGATGGCCACCGCGATGTTCAGCGCGAGGTCGCCGAACCCGACGTCGCCGCCGACCCACACCCCGAACAGCAGGTGCAGCGCTGAGACGATCACGTGGTCGAACGGCCCGAGTGCGAGGAAGAACCCGACCATGTACGCGAGCACGATCCGGCTGCCGACCGAGTTCACGGCATTGCGCAGGTAGGACAACAGGGTCAGCAAGGTGCCGGCGGCCACGGCGCGGACGAAGGTGGCCAGGGCGGTCTTCCCGGCGATCTCCTCCGCGACGCTGGCCAGTGCCTCGTGCGCCCCAGTCGGCAGCGCCCCGGGGACGGAAAAGATCCCGACCATGACCGCTCCTCCGACCAGGTTGAGGGCGAGGACGATGACCCACAACCGGCCGAGCGCGACGACTGCACCCGAACCTCGCTGGTCAGCGGCGGCGGCGACCGGGTCGAAGAAGTTCTCGGTGAACAGCTCGGACCGCCCCACCACCAGCAACACCAGCCCGATGCCGAAGCCGAGAGCACCGGCCACGGCAGCGAACTGCTCCCCGAACCGCGGCGCGACGAGCTCCTCGACCATCCCCAGCGCGACGATGCCGAACACGATCGTGACCCCCGCGATGAACCCGGTCGAGCCCTGCATCAGGGCCGGCATCGACAGCCTCCGCCGCCCCTCCTCCTTGGCGCGGTCGTAGATCTCCTCTGGACTTGGCGCCACCGCCATAGCTGCACCCGTACCCAATAGAGACAGGCGTACTCCGGCGCCAGTCGGCTCCGCTGGCTTTCACGGATTGCGATGTGCAGCTAACTCTGGTCCAGGTCCGCGGGGCGGCTGCGACTTGGTCGGCGAGGTGGGAGTGATCTGCTCGGGCCTGGGCACGTTGTACGACGTCAGCCGGGACTGGGGCGGTGACCTCGGCCCAGATCCTCGGATTGAGGATGGAGCTGGTCCAGTCTCCCCTCCGCGCGACCCGGGACGTGACGAAAGCGAGCACCGCCAGTCCGTCCTCGAGCAACCCAGCGTCGACGAGCAGTCGTCCGTGCAGCCGCAGGACCCGTAAGGTTATCGCCTCGTTCCGGCGCTCGTGGGCCCCCGATGCCGCGCTGCAAGAAGCGCGCCGGGTACTGCGCCCCGGCGGCCGGTACGCCGCCACGGCATGGGCCGCACCCGAGACCCTGGAGGTCTTCGGCCCGAGGCAGCGGGTCGCTACCGCACCAAGGTCGGCGTCGAGGTGCCGAACCCGATGCTGCTCCTGGCCGGCAGCCGCTGAGCAGCGCCCGTGGACGGCAAGCACGCGCAATGGCATGTCCGCATCCCTCGGCGAACTCGTAGGTGGTCATCGGGCTGCTGTGGGCTGCTCGACCGGGCAAGCCAATGAGGTCGACGCGGAGCCGGTCATGGCGTTGACGGCGCAGAGGAAGGCCCAAGCCGGCTTGGGCGACCACGTCCGGGGCGGGGGCAGAGCGCGGTCTGCCGGACAGACGCAGAAGGCGGGTCGCACACGTTCTACTCGAACGAGCGAAAGTCCGTCAGGGAAACACCGTTGCCGCCTTGTCGGTGGCGTCGACCCGCCTTCGGGTGCCGAGGAGCCGGCGGCGGCCGACGATGTGGGCTGGTATCAAGACGCCGTTTGCGGGCTCCTCATTCCAGGACGAGGAGGCGGGCTCATGCGGGAGCGCAATGCGCTGACGGTGGTTGCCGGACGGGGCAAGGCGAGCGTCGAGGTGGTGGAGGCGCAGCGGTATCTAGCGCGCTACGGCTACCTGTCGCCCGAGGAGCGCGAGGCGACCGAGGAGGGTCGACTGACGGCGCCAACCAGCCTCGCTCTGCGACGGTTCCAGCGGTTCGCCCGGCTGCACGTGACTGGCACGCTGACGATTGAGACCCTCAAGCTGATGCGCCAGCCGCGCTGCCCGATGGCCGATCTGGACCCGGAGGAGCTGGGAGGGCCGGGCGTGGAGGACAGCGACCCGTTCGTGTTCTCGGCGGACACTTGGGACGACCGCAGCCTGCGCTGGTTCTTGCAGACCGGCACGCCCGACCTGACCGACGAGGCGTCGGCCGTCCAGCGTGCCTTCGACACCTGGGCTGCTCAGGTGCCACTGACGTTCACCCAGGCCACGGCGGCCGCGGGTGCCGACTTCGTGGTTTCGTGGGAGACCGGGGATCACGGCGACGGGTCGCCGTTTGATGGCTCGGGCTCGGGCGGGTTCAACATCTTCGCCCACGCCTTCTACCCCGAGGATGGTCGAATCCACTTCGACGAGGCCGAGTCGTGGGCGCATTCGCACGGTAGCGGCGAAGTCGACCTCGAGTCCGTGGCGCTGCACGAGATCGGCCACGCGCTTGGGCTGAGGCACAGCGGTCTGAACGACGCGGTCATGTTCTTCGCCATCAACACGCAACGCCGGCGGCTGCACGAGGCCGACATCCGCGGTATCAAGAGCCGCTACCCACCTCTGGTGTTCGCCCCCGGCCAGCAAGCGGTCACGGTGCCAGTGTGGGCGCTGAAGAACAGTGGCGGATGCGGGACTGTGCAGGTCGACCTCGGCGCCACGCGGCGCGTGCTCGCATGGGGTCAGGTGACGATGGTCGACTCGCTCACCGATGCCGACCGAGACAACGCCTGGGCGATCGAGGTCTTCGATGTGGACGGGGACCGGCCGGGCGGCCTCATCTTCGGCGGCGAGCACTGGGGCTCGAGCGAGGCGCCGAGCAACATCTACACGGGCGCCTTCGCTGGGCGGGCCCGGCGGATCACATTCCGGGCAAGCGCGATCCACACCGCGGACCTCGACGTGTTCGGGGTCGGCAACGTACTTGTCCTTGACGACCTCGGAGGGAACGAATGAAGCGCACCCTGTTCTACGACCGCGAGACCGGCGAGCTGCTTCACTCGCACTACGAGGTGCGGGTGATCGGCGGCGACGGTGATACTCGGCTCTCGGCGCCCGCAGCGGCCGATCCCGACACAGGCCTGTCCGAGCTTGTCTCTCGCGGCCTCGATCCCGGGCGGCTAGGCAGCCTGACCACAACCGTGGCGCCGCAGTCGAGCCGCCGCACGGAGCGGTCTGTCGACGTGAAGACCGGGCGGCTGCGCTCCCGGCGGCTCGAACTCACCGACGATGCTAATGCCGAGGAGGACAGCTGACGTGGACGCATTCAAGGTCGATCTGTTTGCGCTGAAGAACGAGGGCGGCTCCGCGAGCGCCACCATAGATCTGGGGCGTGCCCGCCCGTTCCTGGCCTGGGGCTCGGTATCCATGGTCGATCCGCTGGCCGACTTCGATCGCGACAACGCGTACGCCTTCGACATCTTCACCGTCGACGGCAGTCTGACCTCCAGTCGGGTCTCCGGCGGCGACCACTGGGGCCCGCCGGGCTCCGGCAGCAACGTGTTCGCGGGCGCGGTCCGAGGCTACGGGCGGCGGGTAAACTTCTGGCTGCGCACTATCCACTCGGCCGATCTCGACACCTTCGGCGTCGGGGTTCTGCTGACCCTCGACTGACCGGCCGCGGACGCGCCGCCGCCGCGATCGTGTGATCTCGCGCCCAACAGCTAGGCAGGGACGTTCAGCGCTCTGCTTGCGCCTTCGAGCCGTGCTGGTTGATGGCCGCGAGGAAGGCCCGGCCGGCAGCCTCCACCACGTCCGTGGACGAGGCCGTTACCGCGACCCGGCGCCCCGGCATTTCTACCTCGAGCTCGACTTCACCGACCGCTTCACTTCCGGGGCCGATCGAATATGCGCGGAACGCGATTACTCGCGCTGCAACCCCGGTGGCCTGTGAAATCGAGTTGCAGACCGCG
>DASUUU010000105.1:0-2692 GCA_036373915.1 Jiangellaceae bacterium
TGCCGGCATCTTCACCGACAAGTCCTGGTTCCAGCAGGACTACCTCATCTCGCTGGGTCTCCATGAACTGAGCGACGCTGCGATGCTCGACAGCAGCGCCCTGGTGACGATCGACGGCGGCGCAGATCTGGCCGAGGTCGAGAGCCTGGTGGCCGCCGCCGTGGCGGCACACCCGGACGTCCAGGTCCTCGACCAGGACGAGATGGCCGAATCCGGCGCCGAGTTCGCCGACCAGATTCTCGGCTTCGTGACCGTCCTGCTCCTGCTTGCCGTGGTCATCGCGCTGCTGGGCATCGTCAACACGCTTGCGCTGTCGGTGTTCGAACGCACCCGCGAGATTGGTCTGCTCCGCGCCGTCGGGATGACTCGCAACCAGGTTCGAGCGATGGTGCGGTGGGAGTCCGTCGTCATCTCCGTGATCGGCGCACTGATCGGCGCGGTCCTCGGCATCGGGCTTGGGGTCTCACTCTCCCGGGCACTCGCAGAACTGGGCATCAAGTCGACTGCCATCCCAACCGGTCAGCTTGCGCTCTACGTTGCGCTCGCCGCGGTCGCGGGCGTGCTCGCAGCAATCGGACCGGCCCGGCGGGCCGCCAAAGTCGACGTGCTCCGCGCCGTCGTCACCGAGTAGTCCTTGGCGCGGCAGCCGTCGCGCCGGCACCAACGAGGGTCGGGTAGCCCGCTACTACAGCGGGCACCGGCCCGATCCGGTCGAGGAGTTCCCAATGTCCAAACACACCCTGGCCCGCCGCATCCTCGTGATCGGCGTACCTATCGCATTCGCTGCTATCTCCGTGTTCCATCCCAGGCCCGAACCTATCGCCGGCCTCGCCGAGGAGGTGGCCTGGTGGATCACGCTCCACGCACTGCAGATCCCGATGTTCCTTCTCATGGGATGCGCGGTTCTCACCCTTGGATGGGCCGCTAGCGGCCGCGCAGCCACGGTGAGCCGGGTGGCTGCCCTGGTATTCATCGCGTTCTATCCGGCGTACGACGCATTCGCCGGACTCGGCAGCGGTTATCTCGTCCAGCACGCCGAGGGTGCCGACGCAACGACCCAGTCGATTCTCCACGACGCCGCAGCCGGGGTCTTCGACTCGGCCATCAACACCGGCCTCTATGTCGTCGGCACGCTGGCCTGGATGGTGGCCGTCGTCAGCATGGGGCTGGCACTTCGGGGCGGACCCGGCGGGCGGGTGGTGACCATCCTGTTCATCGCTTCCGCACTCACCCTGATCGACCACGGCGGCGTGTTCGGGGCCGTCTCGTTCACCCTGTTCGCTGTCGCAGCGGCGCTACACAGCTTCGCACGAGCCTCAGAGCCCGCCCTTGCCGACGCATTCGGCGGAGTCAGCCAATCAGCAGCCGGGCCGCGAGGGCGAACATCACCGCAGCGATGATGCCGTCGAGAATCTGCCACGAGCAGGGGCGCGCGAAGAACCCGCTCAGCCGCTTCGCGCCGTAACCCAACGCGAAGAACCACGTGAAGCTCGCTGTCACCGCTCCCGCGGCGAACAGCCACGGCCCGTCGTAGTGATTCGCGATCGAGCCGAGCAGTACAACGGTGTCGAGGTAGACGTGCGGGTTCAGGAAGGTGAAGCCCAGGCAGGTCAGCAATGCGGCGCGCAGCGTTCCGGACGCTTGGTCGCTGGCGACCAAGGTGCCTGGGCGGGACGCTCGCCTTACGGCTAGGAGGCCGTAGCCGATCAGAAATGCCGCTCCGCCGTAACGGATCACCTCGGTGACGACGGGGTGGGCCGTTACCAAAGCGCCGAGCCCGGCCACACCGGCGCTGATGAGGACCGCGTCGGCAAGCGCACAGACGAGCACGATGGGTAAGACGTGCTCGCGCCGGACGCCCTGACGCAGGACGAACGCATTCTGCGCGCCGATGGCGACGATGAGAGTCAGGCCGGTGGCGAAGCCGACGAGGGACGCGGACACGATTAGGACCGTAAGCCCACTCGTACAATTGAGTCCAGCTAATCTTTCTTAGCTACCTTTAGGCTTGCTTCATGACTGGCCTGGATCCCGCACAGCTGGCGGCGTTCTCCGCCGTCATCGATGAGGGCAGCTTTGAGGCGGCCGCAAGGCGGTTGCACGTGACGCCGTCCGCCATCAGCCAGCGGATCAAGAGTCTGGAGTCGCGGCTCGGCCAGGTGGTCGTCCGCCGGACCCGGCCTGCTGAGCCTACCGAGGCCGGCAGGGTATTACTGCGCCTGGCCACTCAGAGCCAGCTGATCGAGCACGAGGCCCTCGCCGCGCTCAGGTGTGGGATGGACGCGGAGCCACTTCGAGTGCCACTCGCGGTCAATGCGGATTCGCTGTCGACCTGGTTCCTGCCCGCGCTCGCCAACGTTCCGGCGAAGCTAGCGGCGACGTTCGACGTGCGCGCAGAGGATCAGGATTACTCCGCTGCACTGCTGCGCGAGGGAACGGTGATGGCCGCCGTCACGGCCGACTCCCGGCCCGTCCAGGGCTGCCGAGTGGAGCCGCTCGGCGCGATGCGTTACTTCGCCGTCGCCTTGCCTGAGTTCTGTGCCCGGTTCCTGCCCGACGGGCCGAGGGCTGACGCCCTTGCCGGTGCCCCCATGTTGATGTTCAACCGCAAGGACGCGTTGCAGGAACGCTTCCTCCATGCGTTGACCGGCGAACGGCTCAGTCCCCCGGTGACGTACCTGCCCACGTCCCA
>DASUUU010000106.1:0-30281 GCA_036373915.1 Jiangellaceae bacterium
CAGCTGTGCTCGGCCTCGATCACGACACCGACCCCGCGGGGAGCCAGCTGATCCCTCAGATACTCCGCGATCTGTTTGGTCATGCGCTCCTGGGTTTGCGCTCGCCGGCTGAAGAAGTCCACGACGCGGGCGAACTTCGACAGTCCCAGAATCCACTCGTCCGGCAGGTAGCCGATGTGAGCGACACCGACGAACGGCAGCATGTGGTGCTCGCAGACCGACCGGACGGGGATGTCCTCGACCAGCACCAGTTCGTCGTACTGCTGGTTGTTCGGGAAGGTGGTGAAGTCGAACGGCTCGACGGTCAGCAACTCCGCATAGGCCCGCGCCATCCTTCGCGGTGTACCGGCCATGTCGCCGCCGTCGATTGGCTGGCCGAGAGCGACCAACAGGTCGGCGGCCGCCTTCTCGGCCGCAGCCAGGTCCACCGGCACCGCGCCGTCATTGATCGTGGGCCGCCAGGGCAAGACCGACGTACTGGTCGACGAGCTGTGCGGGGCCTCATGTCCGTTCACCTGATAGGTCATGGCGTCCTTCCACTTCTAAAAGACTGTGATGTTGACGTTAGACGCTCCGTTTGCTTTCGTCAACAATTTTGTCTTTTAGAAGGCCTCTGGCGCGGGCACTATCTCAGTGCGTTCCAGCATTCAGCAGTGCCCCGCGCGGACGGGCTGCTAGTCATCGAGGCTGCCCATCGTCAAGTTCACGGTCGTTCCAGTCATCCCGCTCGCCTTATCAGATGCCACGAGGACCGCCATGTTCGCGATCTCCTCGAGTGCCATGAGCCGTCTGGGGTGGGTCCGGCTTGCGAGGAACTCTTGCCACTTCTGCCAGGTCATTCCCGATGCTTTGGCTCGCGGTTTGAAGGCTTCCCTGATTGTGCGGGTCTCCGGCATGGCCTGTGGCCGTAGGCCGACCACGCGAATGCCGTGAGGTGCCAGTTCGGCGGATAGGTCTCGGGTGAGCGCTTCCCTGGCGGCCATCGCCGGACCGTAGCCTCCGACAAGTGCGATGCCCATGCGGGAGTGCAGTGCGGTAACGGTCATGATCACCCCCGATCCATTCAGAACCATGTGCCTCGCAGCCAGCCGCGCGGTCAGGAAGTACGACCTCGTGTACGCGAGGATCGGCAGGGAGAACAGCTCGATATCCAATTCGGCCAGAGGAACCCCGAGAATCTGCGCGTTCGGGATCCCGACCGCGTTGAACGAGATGTCGACGCGCCCCGCCTGGTCGATCACGGACTGCAAATGCGTGTTTACAGCCTGCTCGTCGAGTGCGTCGACCTCTGCCGCGTCGGCCGATCCGCCGGCCGCAGCGACGTCCCTGGCCAGAGCGTCGACGGGTGCCAGGCGGCGCCCGGTGAGAAACAGGATCGCGCCCTCGGCCGCGAACGCCCGCGCAACTGCGCCGCCGATCGCGCCGCCGGCTCCGTAAATCACCGCAACCTTGTTCTTCAGCATCAATGATGTAGACACCGGAGATCAGAAAAGTGGGCTGGTGCCGACCGCCCAGTTCGCCCGTCCGCCGGTGTCAGTACAGGATGTGAGTACTTCACCTATGGGAGAGACGCAGGGCGGCGGTGAGTAGTGACGACCGAGCTGATCGCCAGAGCGCGGACCGGGGACGGTGAGGCGTTCCGAGAGCTGACCGAGCCGTACCGTCGGGAGCTACAGGCGCACTGCTACCGAATGCTCGGTTCCTTGCAGGACGCCGAGGACGCGCTGCAGGACACGATGCTGGCCGCCTGGCAAGGCCTCGAAGGCTTCCAGGGCCGCGCCTCGATCCGCTCATGGCTCTACCGGATCGCGACCAACAGGTGCCTCAACGCGCTGCGCTCGGTGCGCCGGCGCCCGGCCCGGCAATGGGACATGCCTCGAGTCGAACCACCCGAACCGACCCGGCTCGGGGAGGTCGTATGGCTTGAGCCCGCTCCCGACGACGTCGTCGAGGGTGCGATCCACATGCCGCCCGACCCGGAGGCCCGGTATGAGCAGACCGAGACGATCTCGCTGGCCTTCGTGACTGCTCTTCAGGTCCTGCCGCCTCGTCAGCTCGCCGTTCTGATCTTGCGCGACGTCCTCGGTTTCCGCGCGAACGAGGTGGCTGAGATCCTCGACTCGACCGTCGAGTCGGTCAACGGCGCCCTCAAACGGGCCCGCACAAACCTGCAGGGCCGGCTGCCGCCGACCGGCCAGCGCGAACCGGCGCCCGCTCCAGACTCACCGGCCGAGCGGGCACTCGCGGCAGCCTTCGTCCGCGCATACGAGGCCGGAGATGTCGACGCACTGATCGAATTGTTCACCGACGACATCTTCATTTCCATGCCACCTATTCCCCTCGAGTACCAGGGCCGCAGCGTTGTGGCGGGCCTGTTCGCCAGCATCTTCCGCTCGGGCAGGAAGGTTGACCTTATGCCGACGCGAGCGAACGGTCAGCCGGCGTTCGGGGCCTACCTCCGCACGTCAACCGGCAGCCGCTCGGGCACCGGCCTGTTCGTCCTCACCCTCACCGGCGATCGGATCTGTGCCTTCACCCGCTTCGAGAGCACCGTGCTGCCATGGTTCGGGTTGCCGCTATCGCTTCCTGGCCGGTAGACAGCTTTCGGGCAAGCGTCTCAGCCAAGACCGCGGTGCGCGCTCCACAACGTCCCGGCGTGCGTGGCAGCCTCGGCGATGAGAGCTGTCAACTCGGGTCTGTCGGGTACGCGGAACGACACGTAGTTGCCGCGGCCACCGCCGACCGGCCGGCCGTAGGCCTTCGCCGCGAGGTGCCCGTCAGGAAGAAGCCGGATGTTGAGGGTTGTCAGCGTGAAGTCCACGCCGCGCCGAGAGTCGGTCCACCGCAGTGCTTCGGGAATAGTGACGTTGATCGCCAGGGCGCTCACCTCGAGCGTGCCATCGCTGCTCATGGACGCATGGTGGCACGCGAGTCGACCTTCGCTCACGCCGCCGTGGTACGCGCTGCGTTAGGCGCGAGCGTGGCAGGATGGCCGCTGTGGACACCGACCGGCTCGCGCTGTTCGAGGCGAACCGCCCTCGGTTGTTCGGCCTGGCCTACCGCATGCTCGGCGAAGCCGGCGAGGCGGAGGACGTCGTTCAGGACGCGTACCTCCGGTGGGCCGACAGCCAGGACGTCGCGGTCCCCGAAGCCTGGCTGACCAAGGTCGTCACCAACCTCTGCCTGGACCGGCTCACCTCGGCCCGAGCGCGGCGCGAAACGTACGTCGGACCATGGCTGCCCGAGCCGGTGATGACGGCGAACGGCGAACTCGGACCACTGGACACCGTAGAGCGCAAAGATTCGGTCTCGTTCGGAGTCCTGGTCATGCTGGAACGGCTGACCCCGCCAGAGCGCGCGGTCTTCATCCTCCGAGAGGCGTTCGGGTACCCGCATCGGGAGATCGCCGAACTGCTGTCCATCGACGAAGCACACTCTCGCCAGTTGCATCGCCGAGCGCGACAGCACGTGGATGTTGGCCGCCGGCGCTTCTCCCCCGACCGCCACGAACGGGACCGGATCGCGCAGAGCCTGTTCGATGCGGTCACGAACGGAAACGTCGTTGAACTCGAACGCCTGCTGGCTCAAGACGTAGAAGCGTGGGCGGACGGCGGAGGACGGCAAGCGGCCCTGCGTCCGGTGATCGGCCGCGACAAGGTAGCTCGCTACCTGATCGGGCTGGGTAAGCGACCCGAGGCGGTGAACACCACACCCACATTCACCGAGATCAACGGCGAACCGGCGGTGGCATACCACGACGGCGACACGTTGATCGGCGTCGCGGTGTTCGAGATGGTCGACGACAAGGTGGTCGCCATCCGGCTCGTCGTCAACCCGGACAAGCTCGCTTTCGTGGCTCGGCAACTCGCCTGACTCATTCGCCGGCCGGGCTGCGGACGGGATCACAGCATGGCTGCACCACGGAACCATGGTGTCGCCCCGATTAGCACCACGCTTCCATGGTGTCGTGCCGCGCTAGCACCAAGACTCCACAATGTCGTGATCTCGGCATTGTGGCGCCTTGGTGTTGGCCATCAGCCCCGGTCTCGCAGCGGGTGATGCAGATCACAGCCCGGTCTGTCACGCCTCGGCTCGCTGCTCGGTCAGGTGTATGTCGAGCCCGAAGGGAGATTTCCAGTGCGTCGTTCGACACGCGAGTCGATCGTCAGGGTGGTCATCGCCGTCGGTGCGTTGTTCTTCGCCGGCAGCGGAGTGTGGGCATTCGTCGCACCGCAGTCGTTCTATGACGTGATCGCGACTTATCCGCCGTACAACGCCCACTTCATTCGCGACATCGGCGCGTTCCTCCTCGGACTCGGTGCCATGCTGATCGGCGCGCTGGGCTGGCGGGACGTCCGCCTGGTGGTGCTGCTAGGCGGCACGGTCGCCGCCGGGCTGCACTGGGCATCCCACCTGATCGATCACGACCACGGTGGCCGGGCCGCCGACCCGTGGCTGACCGGTGCGTTCGCGCTGCTGATTCTCGCCGGGCTGGTGGTACATCTCACCACGCGTAATGCCGGAGCGCCGGCGCAGGACGAACTCTCGACCTCGGATGAAGGAGCAGGGACATGAAAGTGCTGGTAACAGGGGGAACAGGGGTGCTCGGCCGCGAAGTGGTCGACCGCCTTGGCGACCAGGCAGATGTTCGGATACTCAGCCGGCGACCGGCCGAGCGTACAGACTTCGTGCAAGGCGACTTGAACACCGGCGAAGGGCTGGCCGAGGCGCTGGACGGGGTGGATGTGGTAGCCCATTGCGCGTCCGCCGCCGACTACTTCCGCCCGATGCGGGACGTCGAGCAGACGCGACAGCTGATCAAGGCCGCTACAGAGACCTCGCGCCCGCACATCGTCTACATCTCGATCGTCGGCGTCGACCGGATCCCGTTCGGCTATTACAAGGCGAAGCTGGCCAGCGAGAAGCTGATCGAGCAGTCGGGGATGCCGTGGACGACACTCCGTACCACTCAGTTCCACGACCTGGCACTGCTGTTCCTGGTGCTGGCGACCAAGGGCCCGGTGGCCCTCGTCCCCCGTGGCCTTCGCGGGCAGCCGGTGGACGTCGGTGAGGTCGCTGACCGGTTGGCCGAGCTCGTCCTCGGCTCCCCCGCCGGTCGCGTACCCGACCTGGGTGGGCCGGAGGTGCTCGATGCCGAGACAATGGTGCGGCAGTTCCAGGAGCTGACCGGTCGACGTCGTCGGCTGTTTCACCCGCCCCTGGTCGGGCGGGTCGCCGCCGGCTTCCGCGCAGGGCACCACCTGGTGGCTGACGGGGTCCGGGGCAAGCGGACGTTTGAGGACTACCTGCGGGCGAAGATCGGCCCGGACGGCTCCGTCGACCTGCCCTACGAGCTGAAGCTGCGGCGTTGACCGGTCGCGCCCCAGAGTCGGGCCAGCAGATCGGTGAGGTGCGGGTCCAGCGCGTCCCGCCAGGCCGTGTAGTTGTGCCCGTCGCGGACCGGCACGAACCGCGCATCGTAGCCGAGGGCGGCGAGCGTGCCGGTCATCCGCCGGGCGTTCTCGAAATTGCGCTCGACCGCTCCGGCCGTCAGCACCGCCGGTACCGGATCGGCAAGCGACACCGCGCTGTGGAGACCTGACACGAATGGCGGAATGGCCCGCAAGCTCTCCTCCCGGCCGGGCGGCGCTTCGGTGAAGAAGCTGCCGGACTGCATGAACAGCGCCGCGAAGACACCCGGATGTGTCAGGTGGGCATGCAGCGCGGCAAGCCCACCAAGGCTCGCACCCGCCAGCGCGGGACGTCCGTCGATGGGCACGGTTTCGGCGATAGCGGGGAGCACCTCCTCGACAAGTGCATCGGCATACGCCGGATTGGCGGAGTACCACGCGATGCGCTCGACCGGATGCAGCAGTGCCAGCCGGAACTGCCGAACCCCGCCGCTCCCCATGGCCGCCGCGGCCCACGTCGTGATGCTCGAGTAGGTCTCGAACTCGTACCCGTCGTGCACGAGCAGCAGTGGCAATGGCTGATCGGCGGGTGCGTCGGGCGCCGACCACAGCCGGACGGGCACGGTTGCCGCCAATCGATCGCTCCGGACCGCAAGCTCGATGGGTTGCACGGGTTCGGTCGCCTCCCCCAGCCACTGCGGCGGCTGGTAATCACCGAACTCGATCACGCTCTTGCAGCCGAAGACACCGTCGACGGTCATGTCGTTTCCGGCGTCGAGCACCCGGCTCGTCGTGCCGTCCTGGTGCGTCACGTCGAACGCATACTCCATGCGGTGTACCGCCGGCCGGTCGAACCAGAGCTCAAACCCGCCGTCGCGCCGGGCCATGTCGAGTAGCCGCTGCTCCCCCAGCACCTCCTGGTACAGGCGGACAGCCGCGAACCGGCCGTCCGGATCCGCGAGCCAGAACCGGACGCGCCCGTTGTCCATTATCGACTCATTCTTCGCATTAGTCATACGTGGATCGAGTGTACGGTCCGGTGCGTCGCCGAGTGCACCCGGCCAATCGGCCCACGCGGGCGTCCATTGGTCGTAACGTGAGGTCAACGCACCGACGGAGGTGTCTCGTATGGGACGAGAGGTCGCCTCGCGGGAGTTCACGCGCGAGGACCGCCGGCTCTACCGCGAGAAGGTTCGCCGGTGCCTCGATGCGTTCGCACGAATGCTCAGCGAGTCACAGTTCGAGTTCGAACGCCCGCACGCCGGGCTCGAGATCGAGCTCAACCTGGTCAATGCCGAGTACCTGCCGGCCTTTGCCAGCGCTACCGTCCTGGCGTCCATCGCGAACCCGGACTTCCAGACCGAACTCGGCCAGTTCAACGTCGAGATCAACGTCGCGCCGCAGCAACTCCTCGCGCAGGGCCTCACCGCGTTCGAGAAGTCGGTCCGGTCGAGTCTCAACACGGCCGAGGCCCGGGCGGCCGAGGCCGGTGCGCACCTGGTCATGGTCGGCATCCTGCCCACCCTCACCGAGAAGGACGTAACAGCCGACTCGCTCACGGCAAGCCCGAGGTACGCATTGCTCAACGAGCAGATATTCGCTGCGCGCGGGGAAGACCTGCACATCGAGATAGCAGGCAGAGAGCGGCTCTCGACGCTCGCCGACTCGATCGCACCGGAGGCGGCGTGCACCAGCGCGCAGTTCCACCTGCAGGTAGGGCCCGACCAGTTCGCGCCCTACTGGAACGCCACGCAGACGATAGCCGGCATCCAGGTGGCGCTCGGCGCGAACTCGCCTTATCTGTTCGGCAAGGAACTGTGGCGCGAGACCCGAGTGCCGCTGTTCGAGCAGGCCACCGATCCGCGGCCGATCGAGTTGAAAGAGCAGGGCATGCGGCCCCGCGTGTGGTTCGGCGAACGCTGGATCACCTCGGTGTTCGACTTGTTTGAGGAGAACGTCCGCTATTTCCCCTCCCTGCTGCCCATCTGCTCGGACGAGGATCCCTTCGAGATGCTCGACGACGGCAGCACCCCCAGCCTCGACGAGCTCACCCTGCACAACGGCACTATCTACCGCTGGAACCGCCCGGTCTACGCCGTCGTCGAGGGCCGGCCGCACCTGCGGGTGGAGAACCGGGCGCTCCCCGCCGGGCCGACGGTGGCCGACGTGCTTGCGAACGGCGCGTTCTTCTTCGGGTTGATACGCACCCTTGTCGACGCGGACCGCCCGGTCTGGACGCAGATGTCGTTCTCCGCGGCCGAGGAGAACTTCCACGCAGGAGCCCGGGACGGTATTGAAGCGATGGTCTACTGGCCCGGCGTGGGCAGGGTCCGTGCGACCGAGCTGGTGTTGCGCAGGCTGCTGCCGCTCGCGCACGAGGGACTCGTCCGATGGGGGGTGGACGCGCACGAGCGCGACCGGTTGCTCGGCATCATCGAGCAGCGCTGCGTGACCGAACGGACCGGCTCGACCTGGCAGGTCGAGACCGTGCACCAACTCGAAACGTCCGGACACGACAGGCAGGACGCGCTGCGCGAGATGCTGCGCCAGTACTGCCTGCACATGCACAGCAACGAACCGGTCCACACCTGGCCGGTGGGCGCCTGACTCAGCCGACGGTTCCGGCTTCAGAGGCATCGCGCCGCCACATGGCCAGCAAGCCGCGGAAGTGCGCGATGAAGCTGTCGTGCTCGTGCGGTGGATAGGTGGCCCGGACGGTGGCGACGAGCAACCGGTCGAAATCGTCGCTGCCGATCCAGTCGTAGACGACTTCGCCGATGTGAGCAAGCCGGCTCGCGCAAAACTCCAAGTACCGGTCGGTGTCGAAGGCCTCGTCCGCGAGCCGGCGGTACTCGGCAAGCTTGTCCTGGTAGGTCAGATCGTCCCGATCGGCGATCTCGAAGTAACGCCGGGTCTGCAGGTCGATCACCGCCTGGCGGCCGGTCACCGTGCAGAACACCGACCAGCGAACCAGTGCCGTCATCGCCCACGGGAAGTAGTAGTGCAGCGATGTCAGGGACATGTCCGGGCACGCGTTCGCGTAGTCGATCGGGTACACCTCGCCGTCGCGGACGAGGGACTCGCAGGAGTTGAACTCCCAGCGGAAGAACGCATTGACCAGCCGCGAGATCGAAACGACCTCGGCACCTTCCTCGGCGGTGAGGAATCCGTGCTCGACCGCGTACCTGTCGTGCATCGGCAACTCGGGCCGGAACTTCATCACCATCGTCTCCGGACCGATAGACAACGACCGGGCGAACGCGTCATAGCCCTCGACCGAATGTTGCAGGTGCATCAGCCGCTGGCCGGACGCGTCGTAGGCACGGTGCAGATCGGCGCTGTTCTCGACCCGCGTGACACCGACCCAGGCACCGCCGTCGTACGGCTTCATGTAAAGCGGGTACCCGAGCCGCTCGGCGATCGCGTCGAGATTGAACGGCACGTTGTACTTGGCCGCCGTGTATGCCCACTTCGCGTGATCCGGCGGGTTCTTGAACGGCACCAGCACGGTGTCCGGCACCTTCAGCCCCAGCCGCATCATCGCGCAGTACGCCGCGTGCTTCTCCATCGCCTGGAAGGTGAACGGGCTGTTCAGCAGGTACACGTCATCCATCAACGCGATCTTTTTGAGCCACTCGCGCGGGTGGTAGTACCAGTACGCCAGCCGGTCGATCACCAGGTCGTAGCGCGGTTTGGATCGCAGGTCGAACGGTTCGATGGTGATGCGCTCGACGTCGAACGAATGGGGCTCGCCGGCCGCGTCGGTCACCGGGCCGAGCCGGCGCAGGATCGTCTCGAACGCCACCGGCCAGTCTTCCTCGGTTCCGAGCAGCAGGCCGATCAGGTGGTTCGTCATGCGCATCTCGCTGTCTCGCGGCTTCGGCTCACCGGGTGATACTCGCAGCCGATTCCGGCGGGCTCAATCACTTCCACGGGCGGCGCGCTGGCGTAGGCTCTCGCCATGTCCGATGACGTCAAGTTCCTGCTCACCGAACGCGACATTCCAAGCCACTGGACCAACCTGCTTCCCGACCTTCCCGGCGAGCCGTTGCCGCCCCTGCATCCCGGCACGATGCAACCGGTCGGTCCGGACGACCTCGCGGCCCTGTTTCCGATGACGTTGATCCAACAGGAAGTCTCGCCCGAGCCCGAGGTGGAGATCCCCGAGGCGGTCCGCGACGCGTACCGGCTGTGGCGTCCGACGCCGCTGTATCGGGCACGGCGGCTCGAGGAGGCGCTCAACACACCGGCCCGGATCTACTACAAGTACGAGGGCACGTCGCCGGCCGGATCGCACAAGCCCAATACCGCCGTGGCGCAGGCCTACGAGAACGCCCAGGCGGGTATCCGCAAGCTGTCGACCGAGACCGGCGCCGGCCAGTGGGGGTCGGCGCTGGCGTTCGCCTGCTCGTTGTTCGGGCTCGAGTGCGAGGTCTTCATGGTCGG
Source organism: Jiangellaceae bacterium (assembly GCA_036373915.1). GTDB lineage: Bacteria > Actinomycetota > Actinomycetes > Jiangellales > Jiangellaceae > JASLBX01. The sequence goes on from DASUUU010000106.1 coordinate 9,858, forward strand.
CTCGAGCTATGACCAGAAGCCGTACCGGCGCTCCATGATGGAGACATGGGGAGCCACCACGCACCGCTCGCCCAGTGACCTGACAAATGCCGGCCGCGGGCAGGCAGATCACAAGACAGGTTCGCTCGGCATCGCCATCTCCGAGGCGGTCGAGGTCGCGGCCCAGAGCCCGGATACCAACTACTCCCTGGGTTCGGTGCTCAACCACGTGCTGCTCCACCAGACGGTGATCGGCCAGGAGGCCATCCTGCAGATGGAACTGGCCGGTGATCGGCCGGACGTGGTCATCGGCTGCGTCGGCGGCGGGTCCAACTTCGCCGGGCTGACGTTCCCGTTCATCCGCCAGGTGTTGCGCGGTGAGGCGCAGATGCGCTTCGTCGCCGCTGAACCGGCGGCCTGCCCGACGCTCACCCGCGGGGTCTATCGGTACGACTTCGGCGACACGGCGGGGCTGACCCCGTTGATGCCGATGTACACGCTGGGCCACGACTTCGTCCCGCCACCCGTGCATGCCGGCGGGCTGCGGTACCACGGGGATGCACCGATGGTGTGCGCGCTCGTCAAGGAGGGCGTGGTCGAGGCCCGTGCATACCGGCAGAACGAGACGTTCGCCGCCGCCGTCCAGTTCGCCCGGGCCGAGGGAATCATCCCCGGCCCCGAGCCGGCCCACGCGATCCGGGCCGTGGTCGAAGAGGCGGACGCCGCGCGGGAGGCCGGCGACCAGCGAGTGATCCTGTTCGGCCTGTCCGGGCACGGTCACTTCGACCTGTCCGCGTACGACGCCTACCTGGCCGGTTCGCTGGAGGATCTGGAGTTCTCCGAGGCCGACATGGCCTCCGCTCTGGCCCGGCTGCCCGAGACGCCTGCCATCGCATGATGGACGAATCGGACTTCGATCCAGCGTTCGATACTGAGGGGCTCTTCGACGACGACTATCTGTACTTCTACGCGACCCGAGATCCCGGGGGTCAGCTCAGCGACGCCGAGACCGACCTGATCTGGCGGCTGCTGTCGATCGAAGCCGGCATGACGGTGCTGGACCTGGCCTGCGGGCACGGCCGGATCGCCAACCGGCTCGCGGCTTGCGGCGCTGTGGTGACAGGGCTGGACGTCACACCCCGCTTCCTGGAGGTTGCCCGCGGGGACGCCGCGCGGCGTGGCGTAGAGGTCGAGTACGTGCAAGGTGACATGCGCTCATTGCCGTGGACCGGGCGGTTCGACCGGGTGGTGAACTGGTTCACCGCGTTCGGCTACTTCGATGACGCCGACAACCGCCGAGTCCTCACGGAGGTGGCACGCGCCCTGCGCCCCGGTGGTCGGCTGGCCATCGAGCTGAACAACTACCCGGCCATCATGCGCAGTTACCTGCCGTCGTCCGTCGCCGAGCGGGACGGCGACCTGATGGTCGACCGCCACCGGTTCGATCCCCTGACCGGCCGCAACGTGGTCGACCGGACGATCATCCGGGACGGTTCGGTGCGCCAGACGCACTTCGAGGTACGCATGTTCACGTATTCGGAACTGCGCGACTGGCTGCTCGAGGCAGGCTTCACGTCGGTGTCCGGTTACGGCGAGGACGGCGAACCGCTGACCACCGACCATCGCCGGCTCATCGCCGTCGCCGACCGAGACTAAGGCGCTCGGCCAAGATCTCTGGCGATCACGCTGGTCAGATCGTTCCTCGCTGATCAAACCGTCGCCAGAACCCTGGGATCAGCGTGATCGCCGACGGTTTGATCAGCGAGGAACGATTTGATCAGCGGGGTTAGCGCTTTCCGGCCACGATGATCACGTCGTGCCAGCCGGTGCGGCGCCTTGCATCAGTGCTGCTCCGGCCGCCGCCATGACGGCGGTCACCGATTCAGGGGGCGGCGGGCCGCCACCCCGGTCGACTAGATAGAAGACGTCCACCGCCTCGGCGCCGAGAGTCTCGACCACCGCCGACCTGATCACCACGTCGCTACTGGCGATCGCAGCCGCCAGCCGGTACAGCAAACCTGGCTCGTCGTGCGCCCGCACCTCGAGGACTGTCGCGTCGGCGGAGACGTCGGGAATGACCATTACGCTGGGCTCCGCATGCCGGATCACGCGCCCGCGCCGCTGGGACGCCCGCGCGGCGAGCCGGGCGGGCACGTCCGATCGCCCGTCCAGAGCCCGGACGATCTCGTCGCGAAGGACGTCCTCCGCCGGAGGCTTCCCATACGCGGCTACCACCCGCCACACCAGCACCACCCGGTCACCGGCCGTCTCGATCGTGGCCGTTCGCACCTCGAGGCGGTGTAGCACCAGGACGCCGGCCACCGTCGCGAGGACATTCGGACCGTCCGGCGATGCAACCGTGACCCGGCACATGCCCTCAGCGGTGGGCGCGTCGATCCGGACCGCGATGCCGGGTCGCGCAGCGAGCTCCTCCTGCCATGGCTCGAGGCGTTCGGGCTTCGGAGGCGGCGCACCGCCGAGGACGTTACGCACTCGGGCCACCAGGTCGCCCACCAGCCTGGCCCGCATCGGCGACCAGGCCAGCGGGCCGGCGGCCGTGGCATCCGCCTCAGTGAGCGCAACCAGCAGATCAAGGTTCTCCGCGTCGCCGACGGCGTCGACCACTGCGGCGATGGTCGCCGGATCGTCCGGATCGCGGCGGGTCGCCATCTCGGGCAGCAGCAGATGATGGCGCACCAGCAGGCCCACGGTGGCCGCGTCCTGGGGTAGCAGGCCGAGCCGGCGGCCGAGCTCGGCGGCGATGACCTCTCCGGTCTCGCTGTGATCGCCGGGCAGGCCCTTGCCCAGGTCATGAAACAGAGCCGAAAGCAGCAGCAGGTCCGGCCTGGAGACCCTGCGGGTCAGCCCGGCGGCGACGACTGCCGTCTCGATAAGGTGGCGGTCGACAGTGTGCCGGTGGATCGGTGTTCTGGTGGCCCGGTAACGCACCCGTTCCCAGTCGGGGATCCAGCGCGTGACCAGGCCCGCGAACTCCAGGGCATCCCACGCCGGCAGCGCGCTGCGCCCGGCGCCGAGCATCGCCAGTAACGCATCCCGAGCGCTGTTCGGCCACGGCTCGGGCAATGCAGGGCACTCAGCCGCAAGCCGCTCCACTGTGTGCGGCCCCAGGACAAGGCCCGCCTGAGCGGCGGCGGCCGCGGCACGCAGCGGGAGCACCGCGTCGCGCTCCGGGCGGGCGTCGCGAGCCAGTACCGCCTCCCCATCGTGCTCGACTACCCCGTCAGCGAGCGGCCGTCGATCGGGCGGACGCCGACCGCCGCGCTGCCGGGCACGCAGGGTGCGCTCAACGTCACGCCATGTCACGTCCGCCGCGTAGGCGACAGCTCGGCCGGCCTCGGCGACCCGCCGCAGCAGCACGTCCGGGTCCACAAGTCCGAGCCGGTTGGCGATCGGGCCGTGATCCTCGAACAGCAGCCGATCCTGCCGGCGGCCCGTCGTGCGGTGCAGGGAATCCCGCACGACCAGCAGCCATTCGCGCGCCTCTTCGACCGCCTTCAGGTGCGGACGGTCGGCGATCCAGGACGCTGCGACCGCACGCAGCGCCAGCGTGTCGCGCAGCCCACCGTAAGCCTGCACCAGATCCGGCTCGAGCAGGTGGGCCAGCTCACCGAACTGTTCTGCCCTGGCCCGGACCATTGCCGCCAGCTTCGGTAGCCGCCGGGTCGCCTGGCGCCGCCAGTCGGCAAGCACCTCGGCGCGCAGCCGCTCGGTCATGGTCGGGTCGCCCGCGACGTGCCGAGCGTCGATCAGGCTCAGGGCCGCCTTGAGGTCGTCGGCGGCGACGTCCCGCGCCTCCGAGACGGTTCGCACTGCGTGGTCGAGCGGCAGTCCGGCGTCCCACACCGGGTAGAAGATTCGGCTGGCGACGGCGGCCGGATCGCCGGCGCTGCCGTGGACCAGCAACACGTCCAGGTCACTGCCCGGCAGCAGCTCGCGCCGTCCGTACCCGCCGACGGCCACGAGGGCGAACCCCGCCGACTCGTCAGCCGGCACGGCGGCGAAGTACCGCCGCAACCACCCGTCCACGAGCTCGGTGAGTGCCCAACGGCGCTGCACCGCGCTGAGCCGCTCGTCGGCGACCACTGCCTGCCGTAGGGTCAGGAAGCGGTCGCCGCGAGCGGCTGACGCCGAGGTCACAGGGCGTCGACTCCGACCTCTCCGGTGCGGACCCGTACGACCGCGTCGACCGAGTTCACCCACACCTTCCCGTCGCCGATCTTTCCGGTCTGGGCCGCCTTGACGATCACGTCGACCACGTCATCGACGTCGGTGTCGTCCACCAAGACCTCCAGCCGGGTCTTCGGTACCAGATCGACGGTGTACTCCGCGCCCCGGTACACCTCCGTGTGGCCCTTCTGCCGGCCGTACCCGCTCGCATCGGTGACCGTCATGCCCTGCACGCCGAAGGTCTCCAGTGCGCTGCGCACCTCGTCGAGTTTGAACGGCTTGATCACTGCGGTGACAAGCTTCATGCCTGCACGCTCCTCTCCTTGGCAGCCTGGGACACGGCCGCGTGGCTGCTGCTCGGCCCGGCGGCCGTGGTGATCTCGTAAGCGGCCTCAGCGTGCGAAGCCAGGTCGATGCCGCCGACCTCGGCGTCCTCGCTCACCCGGAAGCCGACCGTCCGGTGGATGATCAGGCCGAGGATGAACGCGACGGCGAACGAGTACAGCATCACCGCGCCGGCCGCGACCGCCTGCCTGCCCAGCAGCTCGATTCCGCCACCGTAGAACAGGCCACGCAGTGCGGCGTCGCCCGTGTAGGTCTCGTTGGCCAGGAAGCCGATCAGCAGTGTTCCGACCAGGCCGCCGACCAGGTGGACCGCCACGACGTCCAGCGAGTCGTCGTAGCCGAAGCGGTACTTCAGGCCGACGGCGAGCGCGCAGACGACGCCGGCGAGCAGGCCGATGACGATCGAACCGACGGGGCTGACGAAGCCGGTCGCCGGCGTGATCGCCACGAGGCCGGCGATGGCTCCGGACGCCGCGCCGAGCGCGGTGGTCTTCTGGTCGCGCACGACATCGACGAGCAGCCAGCCGAGGATGGCGGCGGCAGTGGCCGTCATGGTGGTGACCCAGGCGGACGACGCGATGCCGTCGGCGGCGTAGGCGGATCCGGCGTTGAACCCGAACCAGCCGAACCACAGCAAGCCGGCTCCGAGCAGGACGAACGGCAGGTTGTGCGGCTTCATCGGGTCACGCCGCCAGCCGAGCCGAGGCCCGATCACGATGGCGAGGGCCAGGGCCGCAGCACCGGCGTTGATATGGACCGCGGTCCCACCGGCGAAGTCGATCGCACCGAATTCGCCGATCCAGCCGCCGTCTCCCCACACCCAGTGTGCGACCGGGAAGTAGACGATCGTCGCCCACAGGACGACGAAGATCGCCCAGCCACGGAACGTCGCGCGTTCGGCGATCGCCCCCGCGATCAGAGCGACTGTGATGATCGCGAAAACAGCCTGGAAGCCCACGTCGGCGAACACGGGAATCGTGCCGGCCAGGTCGTCGGGGCCGATGTTGGTCAGCCCGGCGAGGCTGAAGCCCCCGACCAGTCCGCCGACGCTCTCGTCGTAGGCCATGCTGTAGCCGTAGAGCACCCACAGCACTGACACGATCGCCAGGGCGAGGAAGCACATCATGAGCATGTTGAGGACGGCCTTGGCACGCACCATGCCGCCGTAGAAGAACGCCAGACCTGGGGTCATGAGCAGGACGAGAGCCGCACTGGTCAGGATCCAGGCGGTATCGCCCGCGCTGAGCTCGGGCATACGTGACTCCTTCGCGAGTCGAGTGGCCGGGCAGCCGACCCGCGGCGACATTGCCCTGGCGGGTCATCTACTCGGTCGGTCGCCAGGATCGTGGCGCTGCCGTGTTGCCGATGCCCGCGCCGGATGTTGCGGCGGCGTGACAAGTCGAACGGTTGTGTTACGCCTAGGTGAACTCGTGCCCGGCCGTGCTCAGCCCAGCAGCCCGTCGACGAACTCCTCCGCATCGAAGGGTGCAAGATCGTCCGGCCCCTCCCCGAGCCCGACCAGCTTCACCGGCACCCCGAGCTCACGCTGGACTGCGACCACGATGCCGCCCTTCGCGGTGCCGTCGAGCTTGGTAAGGGCGATTCCGGTGACGTCGACCACCTCGCCGAAGACGCGTGCCTGGGCCATGCCGTTCTGTCCGGTCGTCGCGTCCAGGACGAGGAGCACCTCGTCGACCGGGCCGTGCTTCTCGACGACGCGCTTGACCTTGCCGAGCTCGTCCATCAGGCCGGCCTTGGTCTGCAGCCGCCCGGCGGTGTCGATGAGCACGACATCGGCTTCGTGCTCGATGCCGGCCCGTACCGCGTCGAAGGCGACGCTGGCCGGATCGCCGCGGTCGGGGCCGCGAACCGTGGGGACACCCACCCGATCTCCCCATGTCGTCAGCTGGTCGACCGCTGCCGCGCGGAAGGTGTCGGCGGCGCCCAGGACGACATCGCGGTCCTCGGCGACAAGGACCCTGGCGAGCTTGCCCACAGTGGTGGTCTTGCCCGTTCCGTTCACGCCGACCACGAGCACGACGGCCGGCCGGCCGCCGTGCCGGTCGGTCTTGAGGGAACGGTCCATGGTGGGATCGACGAGCGCGATGAGCTCCTCCCGCAGGATGGCCCGCGCGGCGGCCGGATCGGCGATACCTTCGACGCGTGCCCGGGCGCGCAGCCGCTCGACCAGTTCCTGCGTCGGCGCGACGCCGAGATCTGCGGTCAGGAGGGTGTCCTCGATCTCCTCCCAGGTGTCCTCGTCCAGGCGTTCGCGAGATAGCAGGCCGAGCAGGCCCTTGCCGAGCGTGGATTGAGACCGCGCGAGCCGGGACCGCAGCCGGACGAGCCGGCCAGCCGCGGGTGCCGGGCGCTCCGGGGCCGGCGGCGCCTTGCGGGCGGCTTCCAGCACATCCTCGGTCAGGCCCTCGTCGGGTGGCGCGACGGTGTCGATGTCGCGCTCCAGAGTTCCGACTCCCGCCGGCGACTCGCCCTCATCCGCGGCGCTGTCGGCACCGGGTCTGGTGCCGGACGGCGGCGGGCCGGCTTGACGGCGGCGGACTTGGACGAATCCCACGACGGCCACGATCAAGACCACCGCGACGACGATGCCGACAATCAGGTACTCCACGAGGCCGTAGTCTCCCAGAAGTCGGCGATCAAACCGCTATCGAGCCGCCTGCTCGGTCGATGGACCGTCGCTGCGATGGCGCCTGCCCGGCCGGTCACCGGGTGGTTCGCCGAGCATCGCCGCAGCGGGCACCCGTGCGGACCCCGGCCCGGCCGGGCGGCCGGAGTGCGGCGCAGTCGCTCGCACGTACCCGATGCCCGACTTCACCCCAGCGATGAGTGCTCGGGCCCGCTCCGTGACGCGTTCGGCCAGCTCCTGGCCCGTGCGTTCCACCATGGGCTCGACAGTTCGCCAGGCACGCGACGCAGGTTGCCCGACGTGCTTGCGGACATATCGCCCCGCGAGCCACAGCCTTTTGGCGACCTCCCACCGCACCGCGTAGGCCGTCGTCCCGACCGCGAACGCGCCGCGTCGAACTCTCCGCCGGACCCGCGGCGATCGGGTGATCAGGTGCATGCCGAACACCGCCAGCAGCACGGCCACGGCGGTGAGCGTGATCACCACCATGCTGGCCACGACAACCGTCATCGCAACGTCCCCCGATCGTCACTTTGGTAGCAGTATCACCACCAGTCACAACGTTAACAGCCAAGAAGGGGACGTTGGCCACAACACACCAACCCGCTCACGCGATCTTGAGACAATCCCCAACGTCGTACGCTGTGGATTGTCTCAAGATCGCGAGGGTGGCGCGGTTCAGTTGAACTGGAAGAACGCCGGGTAGGTGGTGCCGTTCGACGTCGTCACGTCGAGCCGCCCGCACGTGCCGGCCAGATCAGCGTCCGTCCGCCAGCGGTAGAGCCCGGCTGCTCCGGCCGGCTCCCCGCTGACCGGCTCGGCGGCCGCCGTCGCCGCACCGAGACCGCACACGACCGGCGTCAGGGTCGGCGACCCGTCGGCAAGATCCGCGATCTTGCCGTCGACCAGCCGCAGCGCTACCGTCGCGCCCGCCTTGGCCGCGTTGAGCTCCGGCATGCTCGCGACCGGCGGCAGGAAACCGCTGGCCAGCGGCACGTGGAACGCCTGCACCTGCCCGGCCCCGGACTCGAAGGACACCAGCAGCGAGCCGTCGGCCCGGAGCCGCTCGAATGTCGCCGCGTCGATCGGCATCGACACCTGGTTCGTGCCCGTGCTCACGGCGACGGTCTCGTCGCCGACGACTCGTCCGCCCAGGTCGTCGCCCCACGGTGGCGCAGCCCCGTCGGACGGGTCGCAGGCGGTGAACCCGTCGTAGTCACCCGGACAACTCGATTCGAACACCGGGATGTAGCCGTGCTGGCCGGACCACAGGAACAGCCGGGCCGTACCCGCCTCACTCGAGTTCAGCCGGACGTCCACCGCCGACTCGCCGAGCGTCACCCCGGAGACATCCATCGCCATTGTCGGGTCGAGCCCGGAGATCGTCACCCCGTTGGTGGCCGACTGGTAGACCGTTTGCGGCGAGTCGACGCCGCGCAGGGCCGAGTCCGGAATTATCGCGTCACGCGGCGTCGTCGGACGGTCGGCCGGCGGCTCGTACCCGTCCAGGTACGCGTGACCCCAGCGGTAGGGCTCGGACTGCTGGCTGCCGAACGGCGACCAGGCCAGCCGGGTCTGCCCGACGAAGTTCTGCGTATCGGAGTCGTACGGCGTGATGTTCAACCCCACGTAGCCGGGATCGATAGCGTTGGACGACGGGTCACCTGTCGGCGGCTCGCTCGTCGGGCCGGCAGCAGCCGGCAGGACGTCGAGCGGGACCTTCATCTCGATCGTGTACGAGCCGCCGTCCCAGACGCCGTCCTCGTTCAGCACCGCATTCGTGGCCACCTCGACCCCTGGCGCGTTCGGCGCGTTGGGCACGGTGTCGGCGAGCGGGCCGGACGAGAAGCCCTGGTGGTTGTCCGCGTCGCGGGTCCAGCATGGGCCATTGATCCCGTTGCCCGCAGCACCGGTCGGGTCGTCGCTGAACGGGAACACGCCCATCTTGAACGTGGTCGAGGTGTCGACCGCGTTGCCGCGCGGGTCGACAAGGAACTCGACGGAATCGACCAGCCAGTGACCGAAGCAGCGCTCCGGCGTCGCAGCCGCGCTCTGCACATCGTCCACCACGTGCGCGAACAGGTAGAGGTCGTCGCCGTGCCAGTTGACCTTGGCGTAGCTTCCCTCGCCGCAGTCCGCTGCGTCGGCGCAGTTCTGCCCCTCCCAGCGACGGCTGATGTCCAGCACCGCACCGGCGTACTCTCCATCTCCGTCGACACCGTCGACGCTCGGCGCGCCCGGCGCCTCGCTGACAATCGTGGTGGGGACGGTCGTGAGCGAGAGGTTCTCGCTGGAGGAGCCGGCAGGTGAGCTGTACGTCGTCGTGATGGTCGCGGTGGCGTTGTTACCACCCGGGGCGGCTGGATCGGTGTGGGTCAGCTCGAAGGTCACCGTAGTGGCTTCCCTTGCCGCCAGGTTGCCGTACGGCTTGGTTGCGGCGTCGACCGCGTAGCCGGCCGGGACGTCCAGCGTGACGTCACCGGACTGCGCGGCGTCGGTTCGGTTCTCGACCGTCACAGGAACGGTGATCGTCTCGCCGGCGCCGATCCGCTGGACGGCAGACGAGCGTCCCGCCACGAAGGTGTTCGCCTCGCCCCACTGATCGAACTCCGCGAAGTTGCCCCACCGCTCGAACCGTCCCTCGACGGCCGGAACGACCTCGACAAGGGTCTCGTTGTACCCGGTGATGTCGCCCGCCGAGTAGTCGGCAGAGATCTTGTACCGGCCGGCCGTGGCGTCACCGGCCGGCGTGACGGTGAACGTCGCAGTCGACACTGCCGAGTCGCTCACTGCGCCGATGTCCTGCGCCGGCGTCACGGTCCAGCCGGCCGGCACGTCGAGTTCGACCGATCCGTCTGGAAGCGTCCCATCCCCGGACCGGGCGTGGACGGTCACCTCGAAGCTCTGCCCGGCGACCGCGAAGAAGTCCTCCGAGGTCAGGTAGAACAGCGAGCCCAGCGGCATGCCGCCCGGGTCCGGAATGGAGGCGCCGTAGAACAGTGCGTCGTCTTGCCCGGCCAGCGGCGAGCTGTTCGGCTGGAACGGGACGAACGACTGGGTGACGCCCCACCGGGAACAGCCCGGATCGGTCAGACCTTGATGCATCAGCCGACCCTGCGTGGGGTGCGCCCGGTTGCCCTCCCGGCCGATCTGGGCCCACGTCTTGTAGGTGCCGGGCTCGGCGCCCTGCACGTTGCCGGGCAACCAGGTGTACGGCGAGTCGTACCCGGTCCACACGCCGTGGACGGTGAACGGGTTGCTCGGCGAAGGCGTGAAGCCAGTGGTGCAGTGCGGGCCGTCTTGCCCACCGGTGCCCTGGGTGCTGCCGCCCGAGGTGGTCTTCTTGACCAGCCACGGTTCGAGAGCGTCCGGGCCCTGGAGCTGTTCGGGGAACATGTTCGGGTCGGCCGCGGCCTTGATGGCCTCCCAGATCATCCGGCCCGAGTACTGGTGGTTGCCGTGCCCGACGCCTCTCGGGCTCCAGCCCACCATGACGTCCGGCCGGGTTTCGCGGATTACTCGGACCGTCTGCTCGAGGGTCTCGTCGTGATCCCAGAAGTGCTCGGTCAGCGGCGCGCTGGTGTTGTAGAAGAAGTCCACCCGATCGAGGTTGAACACATCGACCGTGCCGGACCGGAAGTGTGACGCGCGATCCTCGTTCTCACGCCGCAACCCGAGACCGGGACCGGACTCGTCGCCCACCGAGTTGCCGCCGCCCTCGCCGCGGGTGTGCATGATGATGCCGCAGCGCAGGTCGTAGAGCTGGTTCCAGACGCCGCACGGCCCGATGATGCTGGTGTCGTCGTCGGGGTGGGACCAGACGCCCATCAAGTTGACCTTGACTGGGTCGTCGTCGGAGCTGTCTACCTCAACCTTGCTGCTGTGCGCGTCCGCAGCAACGCCCGCAGCCGGAGCCGTGGCCGCCGGAACGGCCAGACCAAGGATCAGGGGCACTGCTGCTGCTAATGGCAATGCAAGCCGCTTCACGAGGACCTCCTCCGGCCAGCCGGAACGCGTCCGGCCGGCAGTGTCACATCGAATTCCAGCCACGCTAACGGAACATGAGCGTTTTTGCTAGGCCCTGATTGAATATGCGCGACAGTTAGCGGAGCTCACTGCCTTGTTCGAGCACAATCGCGCATGGTCGGGTACGCGGCGTCGCGCGTGCGGATCATCGTGTGCAGGTCAGTGGAAGAGCGCGGTGAGTTCGGGTACCGCCCGCTCGTACCCGTCGAGAAGCCGGCGTGCGACATCGACCGAATCGACAAGCGGATGCAAGGCGAATGCCCGCAACGCCCTGTCTCGCGACCGCTCCCGGGCCGCGGCGATCGTCTCGCGCTCGACCGCCTTCACCGCCAGCATCAGCGCCAGCTGATGATCTTCGACCGTGCCGACACCGACCGGGTGTGCGCCGTTACCGTCCACAATGCACGGCACCTCGACCACGGCGTCGACGTCCAATCCTGACACCGCGCCGCGGTTACGAACGTTCAGGATGTGCGTCGAGTGCTCGTCCCGTGCGATCGCGCCCATCAGTTCCAGAGCGACTCGCTCGTAGCCACCGCCTTCGACGTCGTCCTCGTCTCGGGGTGTGGCACCCTGCTCGCGGGTCTCGGCCATGTAGGACGCGTCACGTTCGCGCCGTACGCGGTGCCACTCGTCCAGCGCGCTGGCGGGTTCGCGCTCGACCGTCTCGTAGAACCGCCGTTGCTGATCGAACAGAAACTCGCCACGGGTCCGGTCGCCGTCGTGGCCCATCGCCTGGACCGCCTCCCGGTGGAAGTACCAGTACCAGAGGTATTCGTTCGGGATCGCGCGCAGGACTCTGAGCCAGTCGGGGCCGAACAAGCGCCCCTCCTCGAAGGAGTTCAGCAGGGTGTCGTCGTCCAGCAGCGTCGGCAGTCTGTCCCGGCCGCCGACCTGCACGGAGCGTAGCCACCCCATGTGATTCAGGCCCACGTAATCGAACCAGGCCTGGTCGGGATCGTGGCCAAGAGCGCGGGCCACCCGGCGGCAGAGCGCGATCGGCGAGTCGCAGATGCCGATCACCCGGTCCCCCAGCAGCTCCGACATCGCCTCGGTCACCAGGCCTGCCGGGTTGGTGAAGTTGATCACCCAGGCATTCGGCGCGGACCGGGCGACCTGCTCGGCGATCTGCACTGCGACGGGCACCGTGCGCAGGCCATACGCGATGCCGCCAGGCCCGGTCGTCTCCTGCCCCAGCATGCCCAGCCCGTAAGCGACCCGCTCGTCGGCGACCCGACCCGCCAAGCCACCGACGCGCACAGCCGAGAACACGAAGTCGGCGCCGTCGAGGGCGGTCTGCATCTGCAGAGTCGCTGAGACCTTCGGCGGGCGGTCGGCGCCGACCGCCATCTGTTCCAGAACTCTGGTGATCACATTCAGCCGGCGCTCGTTGACATCGTAGAGCGCTACCTCGTCGACCCGCGGCTCGGCCAGGTCGGCAAGCAGGGCACCGTAGACCAGCGGTACGCGGAACCCTCCGCCACCGATCACTGCCAGCTTCATGCGAGAACCACCTCGGTGCCCGCCTGGCGCACGACGTCGAGGGTGCCGGGATCGGCGTCCTCGTCGGTCACAAGGACGTCCAACTGTTCGGGCCCGCACACCCGGGCCAGGCCGCTGCCGGGAAACTTCGAGCCGTCGGCGACCAGCACCGTACGATCCGCCGATCGGAGCATCGCGCGCTTGACGGGCACCTCGACAGTGGTGGTGTCCATGACCGATCCGTCGCCGCGGACCCCGCTGGTGCCAAGGAAGAGCAAATCGGCGTGAACCTGCTCGAGGGACTGCTCGGTGAGGAACCCCACCATTGATCGGTAGTTGCGCCGCACCTGGCCACCCAGCAGGACCAGTTCGACGGCCTCGTCGTCCTTGAGCTCCTCGTAAACCGCCAGGCTGTTCGTGACGACAGCGAGCGGGCGGCCGTGCAGTTGGGCGGCAACGTGATGCACCGAAGTCCCGATGTCACACAGCACTACTGCTCCGTCAGGAACAAGCGTGGCCGCTCGGCGCGCCAGGCGGTCCTTCGCCTCAGGATGCGTGACGGCGACGTCCTCGAATGACGGCTCGGTTGCCTCGCCGAGCATGGCGCCGCCATGCACCCGGTGCAGCCGGCCGTCCCCGTGCAACGTCGACATGTCACGCCGGACGGTCGCGAGGCTGACCCCCAGCCGCTCCGCGACGGCGCGCGCCGACAGAGCGCCCTCGGCACGGAGCATCTTGAGGATCTCCTGCCGCCGCTGTTCCGCAAGCATGGCAGACACATTAGCATCGGAATCGCTCACTCCTGTGAGCGCTTTTGCTCATTCACTGGGTAACGTTGTGGTCTCGTTGGCCTCCCAAGGAGTCGACAACCGCTGTTACGCTCAACTATATTCAGGATCGCTCACAAGGAGCGGGACCTCGAGGGGGACCAAAGGCGTGAACAGCAGCCCACCGCCCGGTGCTGCCGACCAGCCGACGGGCGAGACTACGGCTTCCGCCGCCGCAGAAGGCGTCGGCCGTCCCGCCCTGGGCGACGACACCGACCGGTCTCTCGGGCACGACCCGCTCGGCGCCAGCCGTGGCGCACGGTCCCCTGCGCACGACGTGCTGTGCGCGGGCCAGGTGTTCCTCGACATAGTCTTCACCGGGCTGCCCTCGCCGCCGGCCCTCGGGCGAGAGATCTGGTCCGAGGGCATGGGCTCGTGCCCTGGCGGGGTGGCCAACGTCGCCGTCGCGTTGAGCCGCCTTGGTCTTCGCACCGCCCTCGCCGCGCCGTTCGGTGCCGATGCCTATGGCGACTTCTGCTGGCAGATTCTTGAGGAGGAAGAGGGCGTCGACCTGTCCCCGTCCAGGCGCTTTCGCGGCTGGCACTCGCCGGTGACCATCTCGATGGTGTACGAGCGCGACCGTGCCCTCGTCACTCACGGCCACCCCTCTCCCATCCCGTACGACGAGCTCATCGGTACCCCTGCGCCGTGCCGCGCGGTCGTCCGGTCGCTTGGGGACCAACCTGAGGTCTGGCCGACGCTGGCCCGTCAGAACGGCGCACTTGTGTTCGCCGATGTCGGATGGGACCCGTCGGAGAACTGGTCGGCAGCCACGCTCGAGCAGTTGGAGCAGGTAGACGTCTTCCTGCCGAACTCCGCCGAGGCGATGGCCTACACCCGGACCGATGATGCCGACCGGGCCCTGTCCGCGCTCGCCGAGCACGTGCCGATCGCCGTTGTGACGCTGGGTTCGGATGGCGCTATCGCCACCGACCAGACGACCGGCGAGACGGTCCGGGTCCGCGGCCTGGCCACCGACGCGCTCGACCCGACCGGCGCCGGGGACGTGTTCGTCGCAGCGTTTGCCACCGGCACTCTGGCCGGCTGGCCGCTGGAGCACCGGCTGCGGTTCGCGGCGCTGTGCGCCGGACTGTCGGTACGGCATTTCGGCGGCTCGATGTCCGCGCCCGGCTGGGCGGACATCGCCGCCTGGTGGTCCGAAACCGGGGCCGCCGATCCTCAGCTCGTCAAGGCCTACGGCTTCCTTACCGACCTGCTTCCGGCGGGTGCGGCCAAACCCGTGGTACGCGCTCCTGCGACCATCGGACTCCGGCCGGATCGGTAAGCACGCGACTCGGGCGGCTGCGGCCGCGCTCATCTGATAGGAGGACTCAATGGCTCGGATATTCCACCGCGCGGTGGTCGGCATAGGCGTCGTCGGCCTTCTCGCCACGGCCTGCGCGCCGGGCGACGACGGCGACGATACGGACAGCGGCGCCGAAACGCCACCGGCGAGCGAGCCCGCCGACGTCGACGAGGAGGTCACGCTCATCGTCTGGGACCAGGAGGTCCGCGGCGGCCAGAACGAAGTTATCGAAGAGCTCAACGCTGCCTTCATGGAAGAGAATCCCAACATCACGATCGAGCGCGTGTCACGGTCGTTCGAGGACTTGCAGACCACTCTCCCGCTGGCGCTCACCGGCGA
The DNA here is from genome assembly GCA_036373915.1 of Jiangellaceae bacterium. Classification (GTDB taxonomy): domain Bacteria; phylum Actinomycetota; class Actinomycetes; order Jiangellales; family Jiangellaceae; genus JASLBX01. Next base: position 24,997 of record DASUUU010000106.1, read on the forward strand.
CGACGCCCCTGACGTGGTGCAGGCGAACAACGGCCGGCCGATCATGGGCTCGTTCGTCGAGGCCGGGCTGCTCGTCCCGCTCGACGACTACGCGGCGCAGTACGGCTGGACCGAGCGGTTCCCGGAGTCCGTGCGGGCGACCGCCAGCTACAGCCCCGACGGTGTCACCTTCGGCGAGGGCAACCTGTACGGCCTGGCCCAGCAGGGCGAGCTGGTCGGCGTGTTCTACAACAACGCCAAGCTCGACGAGCTCGGCATCGAGCCGCCCGAGACGTGGGAGGACTTCCTGGCCGCTGCGGAGACTGCCACCGAGGCCGGCGAGGTCGCGCTGCCGCTGGGCAACATCGACCAGTGGCCCGGCATCCACGTGTACGGCGCCGTGATGAACCGGCACGTCCCCACCGAGGACATCCGGCATCTCGGCTTTGGCACGGACGGCGCGGGCTGGACGAGCGAAGAGAACATGGCCGCCGCCGAGGAGATCGTCTCGATGGTCGACGCCGGCCTGTTCAACGAAGGGTTCAACGGTGCCGACTACGACTCCGTGTGGGCCGATTTCGCAGAGGGCAACGGCGTGTTCCTCATCGCGGGCACCTGGCTACTGGCGGACCTGGTCGACGCGATGGGCGACGACCTCGGGTTCATGCTGCCGCCGCCGCGCGAGGGCCAGCCGAACGTGGCCACCGGTGCGACGTCCCTTCCGTTCGCGATCACCTCGGCCGCGGAGAACCCGGACGCCGCGGCGCTCTACCTGGACTTCCTCACGAGCCCGGACGCGATGCAGCTGGTCACCGAGAAGGGCATGTTCCCATCGGTAGAGGCGGGGTCGCAGGAAACGCAGAGCCAGGCTCAGGCCGACGTCTTCGCGGCCTGGGACACGGTCACGGCCGACGACGGCGTCGTCCCGTACCTGGACTGGGCGACTCCGACGTTCTACGACACGATCGCCGCCGCGATCCAGGAGTTGCTCGCCGGCGAGCTGGAACCGGATGCGTTCCTGCAGCGTCTGCAGGACGAGTACAGCAGCTTCGTCGGCGGGTGACGACCGCCGCCGCGTCGCGCCCGGTCGCGGCGACAAGGCCGCCCCGGGAGTCCGGCAAGGGCCGGGCTCCCGGGGAGCCGCGCCGGGTCGCGTACCTCTACATCCTTCCGGCCTACGTCGTCTTCGTCCTGTTCATGCTCGTGCCGCTGGTGCGGGCGGCCAACATCTCACTGTTCGACTGGAACGGGCTGACGCCGGCCACCTGGGTGGGCTTGGAGAACTACCGGGAGATCGTGGCGGACGCCGGGTTACGTGCGGCATTCGGTCACGCGGCCGTACTGATCTTCTTCTACGCGGTCTTTCCGGTGATGGTCGCGCTGATGCTGGTCGCGACTATGACGAGGGCCCGGCTGCGCGGGTTGGGCTTCTACCGCACGGTGCTTTTCGTCCCGCAGGTCATCGCGATGGTCGTCGTCGCCGTGGCGTGGCGGCAGATCTACGCGCCGGACGGGCCGCTGAATCAGCTCTTGCGGGCGGTCGGATTGGACGGGTTGGCCCGGGCGTGGCTGGGCGATTTCACCTGGGCGCTTCCGGCCGTCGGTTTCGTCGGCACCTGGGTGCAGATGGGCCTGTGCATAGTGCTTTTCCTGGCGGGGGTCAGCAAGATCCCTCGCGACCTGTACGACGCGGTCCGGCTGGACGGCGCCGGGCCGGTGCGCGAGTTCTTCACCATCGTCCTGCCCGCCCTGCGTAACGAGATAAGCGTCGCGCTCACGCTGACCGTCATCGCGGCGCTGCGCAACTTCGACCTGGTCTACATGACGACGCGCGGCGGGCCGGGCACCGCCACCTCCGTCCCCGCGTTCGAGGTGTACCGGCGGGCGTTCCAGATCGGGGAGGTCGGCTCCGCAGCGGCGGTCGCCGTGACTCTCACCCTGCTGATCTTCCTGATCACCGTGGGCATCACCCGCGTGGCCGAGCGGAGCGAGTCGTGATCTCGCGCTCGGAACGTTCGCTGAACTACCTGATCCTCAGCCTGTTCGCGGTGTTCGCGCTCTATCCGCTGCTGTCGATTCTGACCGGCGCCCTGGCCCCGGCCGGCACGTCGCCAGGGTTGCTGCCGACCGAGATCAGCTTCGACAACTTCGCCGAGGCGTGGGAGCTCGGCCGGTTCGGCCAGTACCTGCGAACAAGTGCCGTGGTCAGCGGCAGTGTCGTCGCGTTGGCGACGCTCATGTCGATCATGGCGGGCTACGCCTTCGGGACGATGCGCTTTCGCGGCTCGAGCGTGCTCTTCTACCTGCTACTGCTCGGGATCATGGTGCCGACCGAGGCCCTCGTCGTGCCCCTGTTCTTCGACCTGCGCGAACTCGGGCTGACCAACACCTACTGGGCGCTGATCTTGCCCCAGACCGCCCAGTCGGTCGCGTTCGGTACGTTCTGGATGCGGGCGTACTTCATGACGAGCTCGCGGGCGCTGGTCGAGGCCGCCCGGGTCGACGGTGCGGGCCACTGGCGCACGCTGTGGTCGGTGCTGCTTCCCGTCGGCCGGCCGGCGATGGTGACGATGATCGTGCTCGTGTTCATGTGGACGTGGAACGAGTTCCTGATCCCGCTCGTGATGGTGACCGACGAGAACCTGCGTACCGCGCCGCTGGGCCTGGCCTTCTTCCAGGGCCAGTACACCGCGGACGTCCGCCTGCTTGCCGCCGGCGCCGCGATCGTGGCCGTGCCCGTCGTTATCGTGTACTTGTTCCTCCAGCGCCACTTCATCCGCGGCATGCTGGAGGGCTCCACCCGCGGCTAGGCGCGTCCGGGGGGTCGGTATGCCACCTCCACGTCCGGACGCCGGCCACCTCGCCGTTCCACAGTCGGGAAAGCGCTAACCTCCCTGATCAAATCGCTCCTCGCTGATCAAACCGCCGCTGCGGCCCGGGAACTACCTTGATCACCGACGGTTTGATCAGCGAGGAACGATTTCACTCGCGTGATCGCTTCGCCCGCCATGGCTCTGCGCGCAGTCTGACGGGTGCTCGCGCTGGTAAGGTCTAGCGGTCGCCGACTGACGAGGGAGCAGCGTGCTCGTCGTTCACGCAACCTGGCGTGGCTCTTCGCTCGCGCTGTGGGCCGAGGATGCCGACCGGCCGGTGAGCACGCGGACGCGCCGCAACCCTCGTCCGCACCCGTATGCCGCAGTGGCGGACGAGCTCATCGATGCCCTCGGCGTGGACGGCGCTCCCACTGAACTGATGCTGCTGCTTCCCGGGACAGCTACTTCCCCGTCGCCGTCACCCGATCTCGGCCGGGAGACACCGGCAACCCGTGGCCACCTCCATCGCTGGCAGGTTCCGGCGCTCGCCGTCTCCCCCGACGCTGCGCTAGCCGTCCTGGCGGCTATCGATGACGACGACGGCAAGGTCACCTACGGATCGGACGTCCGGTACCTCGCGGTGGTCGCCGGATTCGCGTGTGAACTCGTCCGGCGCGGACGGGTCCTGCCGAGTGTGGTCACCGAGCCGGACGGCAGCGCCGCTAGGTGGCGGCCCGTCCTGATCGGACCGGATGCAGCCCGCCGACGCAGCCTGGCCGAGGCGATGCCACCTATCTGCCGTGCCTTCGAAGCCGCGTCGGCCGGACGGCGGGCGTCGTCCGGCATTGTCGACGAAATGCTGCTCGGCATCGCCGACTCAGTGGTCCGCCACCGGATCGAACCGCCGCTCACCCAGCCACGTAGGCGCAGCACGACGCTCGCCGATCGTTGGCTGGCCGCACTCGCCGGATCGCCGGTCTTCGCGGGTCCGGACGAGGACGTCAGCGCTCTCCGGGAACCGCTGGACGCCTGGTACGACGACGTCAGCCGAGCGACCGGACCGGTCCGGGTGCTGTTCCGGCTGGCCGAGCCGGACGGCGACGGCGCCGAGAGCTGGCGCGTCGACTTCGCCCTGCAGTCCACGAGCGACCAGAGCCTTGTCGTCCCGGCCGAACAGGTGTGGGACGGCGCCACCATCGGGACGCTTCATGCGGACGAGGAACTTCTGGCCGGGCTGGGGCGAGCCAGCCGGCTCTTTCCGCTCATCGACACCGCCCTGCACGACGCCCGGCCCGCGGGCCTGCCGCTCGACACCGAGGAGGCCTACCGGTTCCTCCAGCACCAGGCACCCCTGCTGCGCGCCGCCGGGTTCGGCGTGCAGTTGCCGGCATGGGTGGGTGCGTCACGGCTCGGCGTCCGGCTTACCACCAGATCGACCACGCCGACCGACCCCCTCGCCGCGGGCTCCGGCTCGGGGTTCAGCCTGGACGACCTCGTGCAGTTCCAGGCCGACCTGGCCTTGGGCGACGACATCATCTCCGCCGACGAGCTGGCCGAGCTCGCGCGGCTCAAGGTTCCGCTGGTACGCGTTCGCGGCCAATGGGTCGAGCTGGACGACCGACAGCTCGCAGCCGCGCTCAAGTTCATGGAGAGCCCGCGCCAGGGGACGATGACCGGCCGCGAGGTCCTCAACGAGGTGATCCACGGGGGCGGCGACCTGCCGTTGTCTCACGTCGAGGCCGACGGAGCGCTCGGCGACCTGCTGTCGGGGCGGGCCGACCAGCGCCTGTCCCCCGTCCCGACGCCCGACACGCTCACGACGACGCTACGTCCCTATCAGGAGCGAGGTCTCGCCTGGCTCAGCTTCCTCGACCACGTGGGCCTCGGTGCCGTGCTCGCCGACGACATGGGTCTCGGCAAGACCATCCAGGTGCTGGCCCTGCTTGCCGCCGAACGAGCCGGCGACAATCGCCCGCCGCCGACGCTCGTCGTCGCTCCGATGTCGCTCGTCGGTAACTGGCGCCGCGAGACCGAGCGCTTCGTCCCGTCCCTGCGTACGTACGTTCATCACGGTCCAGAGCGGCGGCGCGGGGACGGCTTCGCGACGGCCGTCACCGCCGCCGACCTGGTCATCACGACGTACGGGACGGCCACCCGCGACCGCGACCTGCTGGCAGCCGTCAAGTGGGCGCGTGTCGTCTGCGACGAGGCGCAGGCCATCAAGAACAGCGCCACCAAACAAGCCACCGCCGTGCGTAACCTGCCGGCCAACGGACGGGTGGCACTGACCGGGACGCCCGTCGAGAACCGGCTCGGCGAACTGTGGTCGATCATGGAGTTCGCGAACCCCGGGCTGCTGGGATCCGCTGCGACCTTCCGCCGCCGCTTTGCCGATCCGATCGAGGACGGCAACGATCCCGAGGCGGCCGACGCCCTGAGGCGCGCGACCCAACCGTTCATCCTCCGGCGGCTGAAGACCGACCGGACGATCAT
>DASUUU010000107.1:0-12694 GCA_036373915.1 Jiangellaceae bacterium
AGCTCCACCAGGTACGGTTCCCGCGCGGTCGATCCGGCCTCGAAATGGAACTGGTTCATAACAGGCTCACCGCCGTGTCGACCGCCGCGGCCACGTCGCCGTCCGGCGGGTACAGCAGCGTCCGCCCGACGACGAGGCCCATCGCCGTGGGGAGACGCAGCACCTTCTCCCAGCTCGCGAAGGCGGCATCGGGATCGTCGGGCACCTCGCCGCCGAGCAGGACCGCCGGCAGCGTCGAGGCCGACAGCACCCGCTCCATGCCGGCCGGATCGTCGTCCACCACGGGCAGCTTGAGCCAGGTGTACGCGGAGCTCGTCCCGAGCCCGGCCGCCACCGCGACGGACCGGATCACCGCCTCCGTGGACAGGTCGTTGCGGACCCTCCCGTCCGCGCGATACGAGAAGAACGGCTCGACCATCGCGATCTTCCGCCGGGCCGCCAGGTCGGACACCGCGTGCGCGCACGACTCGATGGTTCGGGCGGTGGCCGGATCGTCGGGATCGATGCGCACCAGCATCTTGCCCATCTCGAACCCCATCGCCTCGATCGCGGCCGCGTCGTAGCCGGTGAACCTATCGTCGAGCTCGAAGCTCGCGCCGGCGAGCCCACCCCTGTTCATCGAGCCGACCACCACCTTGCCCTCGAGCGCGCCGAGCAGCAGCAGGTCCTCCAGGATGTCCGCGGTGCCGAGGACTCCGTTCACGCCGGGCCGGCCGAGCGCCACGATCAACCTGTCGAGCAGTTCCGCACGGTCCGCCATGGCCATCGGGTCGTTGCCGGCCCGGAGTACGCCGCGGGCCGGATGATCAGCGGCTATCACCATGAGCTTGCCCGATGGGCCGAGCAGGCTCTCGGGCCGGACCCGTCGCCCCGCCGCCTCGGCGATTGCGTCCGGCCGGTTGACCCTCGTCTCGACGAGCGTGCGCAGTCGGTCAGCCGGCATGAGCGCGCTCTTCCATCAGGGCGATCACTTCCTCCGTGGTTGGCATGGCGTCAGAGCAGGACAGCCGGGACGCGACGATGGCGCCGGCCGCATTGGCGAACTCGATCGTGCGGGCCAGGTCCCAGCCGGCCAGCATTCCGTGGCAGAGCGCGCCGCCGAACCCGTCGCCCGCGCCGAGCCCGTTGACGACCTCGACGGGAGTGGGGGGAATCGCGTAGCGACCGGTGGCGTCGACGGCCAGCACGCCGTCGGGACCTCGCTTGACGACCGCGGTGTGCACGCCGAGCCCGCGCAGCGCATCCGCTGCGGCATCCGGGTCGCGTACACCGACCGCCGTCTCGCACTCGTCGAGATTGCCCACCGCGACAGTGGCCAACTCAAGGGCCTTGCGGGCGTACTCACCTGCGATCTCCGGGGAGTCCCAGAACATCGGGCGGTAGTCTAGGTCGATCACCGTGATGCCCTGCCGGCCTCGCGCTTCCAGCGCGGACAGGGTGGCGGTGCGGCTGGGCTCCTGGCACAGCCCGGTGAGCGTGACCCAGAACGCGTCGGCCTCGCGGATCGCGTCGTAGTCCAGTTCGTCGGCCCGGACCTGCAGGTCCGGTGCGGTGGGCTCGCGGCCGTAGAAGTAGAGCGGGAAGTCGTCCGGCGGGAAGATCTCGCAGAACGTCACAGGTGTCTTAAGGCCGGGGACGGAACGGACGAACCGGTCGTCCACCCCGAAGTCTCGCAGGGCGCGCCGCAGGAACCGGCCGAACGGGTCGTCGCCGGTGCGGGTGATCGTAGCCGTGCGGCGGCCATGTCGCGCTGCCGCGACGGCGACGTTGGACGAGCTGCCGCCGAGGTACTTGCCGAAGCTGGTGACCTCGTCGAGCCCCACCCCGACCTGGTCCGGGTAGACATCCACGCCGATCCGGCCCATGGTCAGCACTTCGTACGAGCTCACACGCAACACCGGCCTCTCCCGCGGGTCGTCGGCCCATCATATGTCAAGACATTCTGACAACGCCCGAAGACTAGATGGAAGCGCTGCGGGTCCATTCTGCTCGGCTGGAAGCTCACTCACCCTCAAGATCGTAGTTTGCGCCCGGTCGATCACCTCCAGCAGGCTTCTCGGCACCCCACCATGCGCACGCGGGTGGTACAGCACCGGTTGATCACGTCCAGCAGGCTCGCCGGCACTCCACCAGGCTCGTCGGCACTCCACCAGGCGCACGCGCCTGGTACGGCACCCATACGCATGCTGGACGTGATCAACCGGCGACGGGCGTCGGGAGCAGGATGTCGTCGACCACCCGGCGGGCCCAGGCGAGCAGCTCGACGTCGCGTAGCGGCTTGCCACCAATCGGCGCAGTCGCCGGACGAGGCACGAGCAGCGTCTCGACGGCGTCCTTCACAAGCGACTTCGGGTACAACCGCTGCAACCGCACCCGCTGCGAGTCGGCCAGCTGCACCGGGCCGAACCGGACGTGGTTGCCCTGAAGGGTCACCTCGCGCAGCCCAGCCGCACGTGCGTGCGCCCGGAACCGCGCCACCTCCAGCAGATTCTCCACCTCGACAGCCGGCGCACCGTAGCGGTCGATCAGCTCGTCGCGCACCTCTTCGACCGCAGCCTCGTCGGTCGCTTCGGACAGCCTGCGGTAGGCCTCCAGCCGCAACCGCTCGGACGGCACGTACTCGTGCGGCAGGTGGGCATCGACCGGCAGCTCGACCCGGACGCTCTCGTCGACCGGCGGCCCGTCGCCCTTGTACTCCGCGACCGCCTCCCCGACCAGGCGGACGTACAGGTCGAACCCGACGTTGGCGATGTGGCCGGACTGCTCGGCGCCCAGCAGATTGCCGGCGCCGCGGATCTCCAGGTCCTTCATCGCCACCTGCATGCCCGCACCCAGGTCGGTGTGCGCGGCGATCGTCGCCAGCCGCTCGTGCGCCTCCTCGGTCATCGGCTTGTCGGGCGGGTACAGGAAGTAGGCGTAGGCCCGCTCGCGCCCGCGACCCACCCGGCCCCGCAGCTGGTGCAGTTGCGAGAGCCCGAGCCGGTCCGGACGGTCGACGATGAGCGTGTTGGCGTTCGAGATGTCCAACCCGGTCTCGACGATCGTGGTGCAGACCAGGACGTCGACCTCGCGCTTCCAGAAGGCGTCGATCACGTTCTCCAGCCGGTGCTCACCCATCTGCCCGTGCGCGGTCTCGATCCTGGCCTCGGGCACGAGGGTGCGGAGCCGGGACGCCGTCTTCTCGATGGTGTCCACCCGGTTGTGCACGAAGAAGACCTGGCCGTCGCGCATCAGCTCGCGCCGGATCGCCGCACCGATCTGCTTCTCGTCATACACCCCGACGTAGGTGAGCACTGGGTGCCGCTCCTCCGGCGGCGTCATGATCGTCGACATGTCGCGGATGCCGGTGATGGACATCTCCAGCGTCCGCGGGATGGGAGTGGCCGACATCGTCAGCACGTCGACGTTGGCTCGCAGGTGCTTGAGCTTCTCCTTGTGCTCGACACCGAACCGCTGCTCCTCGTCGACGACGAGCAGGCCGAGGTCCTTGAACTTGACGTCGCCGGTCAACAACCGGTGCGTGCCGATCACCACGTCGACCGTCCCGTCCGCCAGCCCGCGGATGACCTCCGCGGCCTCGGCGTCGGACTGGAATCGCGACAGCGCCTTGACGTTGATCGGGAACTGTGCATACCGCTCGGCGAACGTCGCGTGGTGCTGCGACACCAGCAGCGTCGTCGGCACCAGGACTCCAACCTGCTTGCCCTCCTGCACCGCCTTGAACGCAGCGCGGACGGCGATCTCGGTCTTGCCGTAGCCGACGTCGCCGCAGATCACCCGATCCATGGGGACGGTGCCCTCCATGTCGCGCTTGACCTCGTCGATGACGGTCAACTGGTCCGGCGTCTCGATGTACGCGAACGCGTCCTCGAGCTCATGCTGCCATGGCGTGTCCGGGCCGAACGCGTACCCGGGCGCGGCCTGGCGGGCGGCGTAGAGCTTGATCAGCTCGGCCGCGATCTCGCGCACCGCCTTGCGGGCCCGGCCCTTGCGTTTGGCCCAGTCGGATCCGCCGATCCGGTCCAGTGCCGGCGTTTCCCCGCCTACGTACTTGGTCACCTGATCCAGTTGGTCCGTCGGGACATATAACAAATCGGACGGCTGACTGTGCTTTCCTCTGGACTTCGACGGCGCGTACTCGATCACGAGGTACTCGCGGACGGCGCCCTGCACCGTCCGGCTGGTCATCTCGACGTACCGCCCGACACCGTGCTGGTCGTGGACGACGTAGTCGCCCGGACGCAGCTGGAGCGGATCGACCTGGTTACGCCGGCGGCTGGGCAGCCTGCGCATGTCCTTGGTCGAAGCCCGCTGGCCGGTGACGTCGTCCTCGGTCAGCACGGCCAGGCCGGCGTCGGTGGCGACGAAGCCATGGTCGAGAGTGCCGGTCGTGACGTGGACGACGCCGGGCGCGGGAGCGTTGTCGAGCGACTCGTCGAGCCGGGACGGGATGTCCGCCTCGCCCAGCACTTCGACGATCCGCTCGGCGGTGCCGTGCCCGCCGGTGACGACAACCGCCCGCTGGCCGATGGCCAGCCAGCCCTTCAGATCCGCCAGGGCTCGCTGGGTGTCTCCCCGGTACGAGTCTGCGGCGGTGGCAGCGAGAGTCCGGCTCTCGACGCCGTCCACGGTGATGGCGGCCAGGGCTTCGGCCAGTTCCGGATCGTCGTCATCGTCGCGTCGCGCGCGCCGGTCGTCGGCGGTGTAGCTGGCACCGAACGGGCTGACGCTCCACCACGGCAGCCCGAGCTCGAACGCGTGCGTCCGGATGTCGCCGAGGGTCCGGAAGGCCGCGGCGCCCAGATCGATCGGCGTCTGCCCGCCACCAGCGGCGGCGGCCCAGGATGCCTCGAGGAACTCCCGGCTGGTGGCGACCAGGTCGTGCGCCCGCGTGGTGACCCGTTCGGGATCGCACACCAGGACGTGGGTTCCGGCAGGGAGCAGATCGAGCAACAACTCCATGCGGTCGACCAGTACCGGCGCGAGCGACTCCATGCCCTCGACCGCGATGCCGGAGGCCAGCTTGTCGAACAGCTCGACAAGGACAGGGTGCTGCTTGGCCAGCGACGCGGCCCGCTCGCGTACCTCTGGGGTGAGCAGCAGCTCGCGGCAGGGCGGAGCCCACAACCCGTGCTCGGCGGGCTCCAGCGAGCGCTGGTCGGCGACCTTGAAGTACCTGATCTCGTCGACCGTGTCGCCCCAAAACTCGATCCTGAGCGGGTGTTCCTCGGTAGGCGGGAAGACGTCGACGATGCCGCCTCGGACGGCGAACTCGCCGCGCCGCTCGACCAGGTCCACCCGGGTGTAGGCGGCACCGGCGAGGCTCTCGACGAGCTCGTCCATGGTGATCTCGTCGCCTGTGTGCAGTCGCACCGGCTTGAGCTCGGCCAGCCCGGCGACCTGCGGCTGCAAGACGCTGCGCACTGGAGCCACGACCACCTGCACCGGTCCGCTGCCGGGGTCGGCACCGTCGGTGTCGGGGTGGACCAGCCGGCGCAGGACGGCGAGCCGGCGCCCCACCGTGTCACTTCGCGGCGACAGCCGCTCGTGGGGCAGGGTCTCCCACGACGGGTACTCGGCCACGCTGTCGGGCGGGAGCAGGCTGCGCAGCGCCCCCGCCAGGTCCTCGGCTTCACGCGAGGTTGCGGTCACGGCGAGCACGGGACGCCCGGCGCCGACCGCCTGGTCCGCGATCGCGCCGACCACGAATGGGCGCAGCGCAGGGGGCGCGGTCAGGTCCAGCGCTGTCACCGAGCCGGCTCTGGCGTCCGCAACTGCGGAGCGCAGCACGGGGTCGCCCGGGTCGCGTACGAGGGTCTGGAGCAGACCGGCGAGGCTCATCGAGAAGTCCTTGTAGTCGATTCTTGGCACGCACCAATGCCCCCGACCCGGCGCGGGTGGGGGGTTGTTATAAGTCTACGTGGTGCGTATGACACTGCACCCGGTAGCGAGTTGTCCGGCCGAACAACTCGCCGAAATCAACGGACGGGCCCCGCAGCCGGACAACTCGCGAAGGGATCAGCTCAGGCGTTCGGCCAGGAAGTCCTCCCAGGTGCGCTGACCCACGGCATGATCAGGGGCCAGGTTGGCGCCGTCACGGATGGCTCGGGCGGCCTTTCCAGGAGGTCGGACGGGCGTGAGCAATCGCCGCTTGCCCTTGGCCGTCAGGTAGCTGCGGATCAGGTCCTTCATCTCGTAGACCCGTGGCCCGGCGATGTCAGGCACCAGTCCAGCCGGCTCAGCGAGCGCCAGCTCTACCAGCCGCGCGGCCACCTCACCGGTGCTCACCGGCTGGAAGCGGACGCCGGACGGCACCGGTATCACCGGCAGCTTGGCCATCTGCTCGACCGTCGCGAAGATCAGGTCGTGGAACTGGGTGGCTCGAAGGGTGGTCCACGGCAGGCCCGAGCCGGCGACGATCTCTTCTGAGGCCAGCTTGGACGCGAAGTAGCCGAACATCGCGCGGTCGACCCGGCTGACCACTGGCACCCGGTCCGCGCCGACGACGGAGATGTAGACCAGGTGCGGCTTGCCGGCCCGGCTGGCTGCGTCCACCAGCGTCCGGGTCTTCAGGTCGTCGCCCTTGGAGGTTCCGGCGAGATGAACGATGGTTCCGACGCCGTCGACCGCCTGCTCGACGCCTTCGCCGGTGGCGAGGTCACCGGTGACGTAGTCGGCGCCATCGGCGAACTCGTGCCGGCGCCGGCTCAGGATTCGCAACTTGTGCCCGGCATCCTGAAACAGCGGGACGACGTGGCTCCCGAGGGTGCCGGTACCGCCGGTGATCAGAATGTGTTGATTCACAATGGACTCCGTATCGCTCGTCATTTGGGGGTTCCACTTCCGTGACACCGCCCGGCGAGAGAATGTGACGGGATGGACGAGCACGTACTGCCAGCGGAGGAGTTCGAACGCTACCGGCCCCGGTTGCGAGCAGTGGCGTACCGCATGCTCGGTTCGCTCAGCGAAGCCGACGACGCGGTGCAGGACACGTGGCTGCGGGCGAGCCAAGCCGACGCGCGCGTGGTCGAGAACCTCGGCGGATGGCTGACCACTGTCGCGGCGCGGGTGTGCCTGAACATCCTCCGTTCCCGGGAACGCAGGAGAGAGGAACCGCTCGAGGTCCACATGCCCGATCCCGTGGTCGGACCCGAGCACGGCGGCGATCCGGAGCAGGAGGCGCTGCTGGCCGACTCAGTGGGACTCGCGCTGATGGTCGTGCTCGACTCACTGTCGCCGGACGAGAGGCTCGCGTTCGTCCTGCACGACATGTTCGCCGTGCCGTTCGACGTGATCGCCCCGCTGCTCGAACGGTCTCCCGCAGCGACTCGGCAGCTCGCGAGCCGGGCTCGGCGCCGGGTCCGCGAGCAGGCACCGGATCCGGACCCCGATCTCGCCCGTCAGCGGGAGGTCGTCGACGCCTACCTGTCGGCCGCCCGCCGCGGCGACTTCGACGCACTCGTCGGTGTGCTCCATCCGGACATCGTGCTGCGGGCCGACGGCGGGGAAGCGCGCGCCCGGTTCACCACCGTCCTTCGCGGCGCTCAACAGGTGACGGGACCGGCCGTTGACACGGCCCGGCGACTGGCGCCCTTCGCGCGACCGGCCCTCGTCAACGGCGCTGCCGGCGTGGTGACGGTAGTCGGTCGACGGGTCGTGTCCGTCATGGGTTTCACCGTCGCAGGCGGCAAGATCGTCGCAATCGACGTCCTCGTCGATCCAGAACGACTGGCCGACGTCGATATCGCCGGGCTCGGACTCGGAGTCTGAGCCGAGGCGTCGCCCAAGGCGTATCGACGCCGTCAGCCACCTGCTGGGCAGTGAACCTTGGGGTTGAACTGAGCAAGCTCACCTGCCGGGTTGCGCTTCCACGCGTGAATGTCATTCAGCATTGCTGTGAAGAACTGCCGGACCGATCTTGATCAAGATCCATCTATGTCGGTTAAGTCGGGCGCATTTTCAAGATCGGTCCGGCAGTTCTTCACAGCGGCGGTGTCACTCGGCAGATCGTTGCCGCTCAGCGCACTGTGATTGCGCGAGGATGCACGGCGCGCCCTTGAAGTCACGGTCCCCATCCGGGGAACACTCACCGGGACGGACGTCCAGGTACGACCGAGTCCTAGAAGGGATCGTCGAGTGCCCATCTACGCCGACAACCCATACCGCCGCTCCCTCCAGATCATCGCCGACGCCGTCGGAGTGATGTGGTGTGTGGGCGCTGTGCTCGTGGCCCGTGGCATCTACTCGGTGGTCGAGCTGCTCGGCCGGCCGGGCGAGGCATTGGAGGATGCCGGAAACGGAATGTCCGGCAATCTCCTCAGCGCGTCGGACCGGTTGCAGGACGTGCCTCTCGTCGGCGATTCGGTCTCGTCTCCTTTCGACAGTGCCGCCGGTGCGGCCGGACGGCTTGCCGACGCCGGCCAATCGATACAAGACACTGCCAGGCTGACCGCCTTGGTGGTCGCGCTCGTCTTCCTGGCCTTCGCCCTCATGGCCGCGGCCGTGGTCTGGCTACTGCCGCGCCTGATCTGGGTTAGGCGGGCCCGCGAGGCGTCGAGAATCCGGGCGACCGAGGGCGGAGTCGAACTGCTTGCCGTTCGAGCACTGGCCCGACGCCGGCTGCCGCAGTTGGCCGCGCTGGACGATGACATCGTGCCGGCGTGGCGTCGGGGGGAGCCGGCCGCCATGCGATCCCTGGCCGCGCTCGAGTTGCGCCGGCTCGGCCTCGCGCCGCCGCCCGAACCACCTACCGCTCCGCCTGACTGATCGAGAGCTCGCATGAAGTCCGAGGTCACCAGTGATCAGGAATCCCCACACGGCCCGCAGAACACGTGCAACCATGTAGAAACAGCGCCTAGAACGACGGCCACCCAGCGCTCCACGCATCTGCTCATGGCATCTGGATCGAGAAGGAGACAACCGTGGAAGTCATCGGCGTCCTCATCGCAGGAATCATCATCGGCCTGCTCGGCAAGTGGATCGCGCCCGGCGATCGCGACAACATCCCGCTCTGGCTCACTCTTCTGTGCGGCATAGGCGGCGTGCTCATCGGCTACTACCTCGCCGCGGCATTCGGCGTGGAGGACACCGACGGCATCGACTGGATACGGTGGATCATCAGCATCGCCGTCGCTGTCGTGCTCGTGATGATCGCTGCGACAGTCACCGGTCGACGCGGTCACAAGGTCCAGTAGGCGAAAGAGGGTCCCGGGGCGGAGCTGAGCCGCCCCGGGGGGCGAGTGGGCGTTGCCCTGAAGCCCTTCGAAATGATGGGCCCGTGACGCTGGATCCGTCCTGGCCCACCTGCCAGGCACCGCCCGAGGTCGCCGGGCATGTCGAGTTGCTCGGCGTCGGTGCATACGAACCCGTTCCCAACTTCCTGCGTCCGTTTCTCCTCGAGGTCGACGAGGACGTCAAACGGGCTGCCCACGACACCGGCCACCTGGTGCTGACGGATGCCGAAGGGACGCCGATCGCAGTTCTCGACGTCGCGGGCAACACGGACGCGCGCAGCGCGGACGCGGGCAACACGGACGCAGGCAGCACGCTGGCCGGCACGATCCGGCCGATCGGCGCCACCCAGCACGGGCCGTTCACCGAACTGCGATTCAACCCAGAGGCCATCCGCAAGCAGTTGGGCGAAGCCACTGCGGTGGCGCTCCCCCTCGACCGGCCACTCACCCTCGCCGAAGAGGACGCGCTCGCCCAGCTGGCGGCGGTCAGAGGGGCGACTGTGCTCCTGCTGCCCTGCACCGGCTCGGCCGGCCCGGGCGGCGTGCCGGCCGAGATCACGGTACGGGCCGCCGTGATCTCGGCCGGCCGGATCTCAGAGAGGGTCCAGGCCGTAGTGGCGACCATTGCGCTCGTGGCGCGCTCCGACGGCCTGCCACCAACGGGTAGCCGGGAGGTGGCGGCCGCGGTCGGCGCGACGCTGCTCGGCGCGGACGGGGAACCGACGCCACTCGACGCCGCCGCCTGGGCGACCGTCACCGCGGTGTTGGGCGATGCAGTGACCGCCGTGCAGCTGCCCACCCAGCCCGGGATCGCCGAGCTGCTGCGCCGATGGCGTCCTCCCCGACCCGAACGGGGCCTCACCGTGCTCTTCACCGGCCTGTCCGGCTCGGGTAAGTCGACGATCGCGCGTGGGCTGGTGGCCGCCGTGCGCGAGAGGTACGACCGGACGGTCACCCTGGTGGACGGCGACGTCGCCCGCCGGATGTTGTCCGCGGGCCTGGGCTTCAGCCGGCCCGACCGAGAGCTGAACGTCCGCCGGATCGGCTGGGTGGCCGCCGAGGTCACCAGGCACGGCGGGCTCGCGGTGTGCGCGCCGATCGCGCCCTACGCTTCCACCCGCGCGGAGGTACGGCGGATGGTCGAGGCGAGCGGCGACTTCGTGCTGATCCACGTGGCCACCCCGCTCGAGGTATGCGAGCAGCGTGACCGCAAGGGCCTGTACGCAAAGGCGCGGGCCGGCATCCTTCCCGAGTTCACCGGGATCTCCGATCCGTACGAGGAGCCGGCCGACGCCGACCTGCGCATCGACACAAGTTCGCTCGGCATCGACGAGGCGGTGGCCCAGGTGCTCGAACACCTCGAACGCAACGGCTGGCTCCGCCCCGCCTGAACCTTCATCATGAGGGCTAGCAGCCGGCAGGCAGCCGGAGGTGGCGGTCCACTGGTACATCACGGAGGGCCAAATGCTCGCGCCCGGGCGGAGACACCTCCAGGTCCACTTCGGTGACGTCCCCCAGGCCCAGGTGGCCGATGAGTTCGTTGCCGGACGTGTACCCGGCCGAGGCGACGATCTCGGTGCTTGCGATCAGCCGGCCCTCATCGCCCAGCCCGCCGGCCTCGTAGGCGGCCACCACGGTGCCGGTGCCGCCGCCGAGTTCGGTGCCCACCGACACCGATATCCAGTGCCCGCCGTCACCGGCATTGCGCAGCAGCAGTGAGGGCAACGCCGGTTCCCACTCGACCAGCAACAGATCCATCCGCCCGTCGCGGTCGACGTCGGCGACCGGACCACTGATCCAGTACTGGGCATCACCCAGCCCGGCCGGGACGTCGAAGCGCGGCACGCCATCGCTCAACTCGCCGGTATGCCGGAACACGGCCGGGCCGCGCCCACCGTCGGCGGACGCCGTTGTCACCAGGTCTGGCCAGCCGTCGTTGTCCAGGTCGACGATCGCCACGTCCGGCGCCTTTGTCGGCAGGCCCACCAGCCCCGATTCCTCGGTGACGTCGGCGAACTCGGGCGGGCCCCCTGGGGCGCCGGTCTTGTTGAGATACAGCCGCACCGGCACCTGCTCACCGAAGTCGACAGTGCTGTTGTAGTGATGCCCCACAAGCAGGTCCGGCCAGCCGTCGCGGTTGACGTCACCCAAGGCCGCGCCGGCCACCAGATCCTCGTCGCCATACGTCTCCCAGGCGAACACTTCGCCGGGCACTTCTTCGAAGCCGGCCGCACCGCCGGCGAACAGGCGGTTCGACCCGCCCACGAACAGGTCGGTCCACCCGTCGCGGTTCACGTCTCCTGTCGCCAGCCCCAGCCCGTGCACGTCGAGCGGCAACCCGGCCGCCGCGGTCACGTCCTCGAACCCGAGATCACCGACATTCCGGTACAGGCGGCTCGAACCGCCCTCGTAGACGTCCTCCACCAGGAACAGGTCGAGGAGCCCGTCGGCGTCGTAGTCGAGCACTCCAACCGACCGGCCGCCGAGCGCAGGATCGATCCCCGACTCGACCGCGGCGAATTCGCCGGTGTTCTCGTACACGGTCGTGGGGGCGTCCTGCCGTTCGCCGTCCCGCGGATTGCGGGCCACCACCAGATCAACGTCACCGTCGTTGTCGAGGTCCGCGAACACGGCGCCGCTGGTGCGCCCGAAGACCTCGGGGAAGCCGGCGGATCCGGCCGATTCGCTGCCCAGCCGCAGCAACGTGTCAGGCGAAGGCCCGCCGGCGCCACGGTGGCGGTACTCCGACTCCGGCCGGTCGGCGAACGTGCCGACGAAAAGATCGGGTGAGCCGTTGCCGTCGACGTCGCCCCACGCCGCCGCATGAGCATGCATCCCCGCCAGCGGCTCGGTCAGCCCGTAGTCGGTTGTCACGTCCTCGAACCGGATCTCGCCTCCGGTGCCGGGCGCGGGTGATGCCCAGCAGGTAAGGCGCTCGACGTCGGCATCGAGCGGCACCGATCCGGTCCGCGTCGTGGCCGGCACCTGCTCGGGCTCGGCGCTGCCGGCGTCCGCGGTACACGCCACGACCACCACGGCCGGGAGCAGCAGCCGGGCGAGCCTCACTCCAGCTCCACGATCACCAGCACCACCTCGCCGAACGACTCCCCGTCGGCACCTGCGTTCATCCCGAGGTAGAGCGTCGATCCGGCGGCGTCGACCGCGACGTTGTACGTGCCGCCCAGCGACAGCCCCAGAGCCGGCCGGGCCAGCGGATCCAGCTCGACGATGGTGCGCTGCTCGCCGGATGCGGTGTCTACCTCGATCACGGGTGTCCCGACCTCGGCCGCGCCACCGTGGGCGTGCGGGACGTACCACAGCCGGCTGCCGTCCGGAGCCATCGCGAGCGACGCCGTGTAACCGGCGAGCTCACCCAACTCACGCAACTCGCCGTCCGCGTTCAGCGCGAACAGCACGTCCGGGTCCTGCGTGGCCAGGTACACCGTCCCGTCCGGCGCCGG
>DASUUU010000108.1:0-7850 GCA_036373915.1 Jiangellaceae bacterium
GCGCGCACGACAACGCGCCCTCGCCGACTCGCGACGATGCGCCTACTCCACGCCGGCAAGCTCCTTGGCCCGGGCGAACACCGACTCGAGCATGCCCTCGGTGAGCTTGCCGGTGAACGTGTTCTGCTGGCTGGGGTGGAAGCACCCGAGTACCGCGACGCCGCCGATCGTCACCTCGGCTCCGTGGGAGAACCGGGGCCGGGGCCGGGGCACTGTCGCGCCGTTTCGGCGAAGCGTCCCGAAAGTTGCCTGCCACGCGTACGAACCCAATGCCACCACCGCACGCACCGAGCCCAGCACGAGCCCGACCTCGCGATCGAGCCAGTGGGAGCAGGCGTCCCTCTCCTCAGGGGTGGGCTTGTTGGCGGGCGGCGCGCACCTGACGGTGGCAACGACGCGCGTACCCGTCAGCACGAGACCGTCACCCGAGTGCACCGACGTCGCCTGGTTCGCCAGGCCCACCCGGTGCATCGCGGCGAACAGCCAATCTCCGCTGCGATCACCGGTGAAGATGCGTCCCGTTCGGTTGCCACCATGCGCAGCCGGCGCCAGCCCGACGACAAGGATCCGCGGCGCCTCGTCACCCCAGCCGGGCACGGGCCGGCCCCAGTACGGCTGGGTCTGGAAAGCCCGTCGCTTTCCGGCGGCGACCTCCTCACGCCAGGACACCAGGCGAGGGCAGGCCCGGCATACCGACGATCGCGCACTCACCTCGCCCAGATCCGCGGCGCCGGCGGCCAGGTCGGACACCTCGACGGGATTGTGGGCCACCGGCGTCGCCGGCCCTGCTGGGTCGTCCGGCCAGCCCGATCCGGGCGGCACCGGACTGCCGAACATCCCGCCGACGACCGGGTGCGCAAGCTCGGTCCCGAGCCTGACGTGTTCACTCGCCACGCGGACATTCTTACCGCCTCCGCAGAGCACTCATATCCGCGCCGGCAACTGGGCCCGCCCACTGAGAGGCGCCGTCGCACGTCACCGGCAGTGGGCCCGCCCGGTCGCTTCCGGTAAGTAATGCTGCCCGTTGACGATCTCCACGGACCAGGGTGAGGGTTGGCGCGGGAGGCGTCCGTCACCAGGAGGTTCCATGCAAGTGAGGCTCAAATCCCGGATCAGGTACGGCGCCGCTCTCGTCGGCGCGGTCGCCGTCGTACCGCTGGCGGCCGCTCAGGGAGTGTCGGCCACCGAGGCCGAGACGCGCCAGGAGGTGTACGAGGCGGCCGCGGAGGAGTTCGGCGTGCCAGTGCCCATCCTGCTGGGCGTCTCCTACCTCGAGGCGAGGTGGGACGCCAATGCCGGCGAACCCAGCACGGTGGCCGGATACGGACCCATGCACCTGACCGACGCCGAGTACGTGCTCGGCCTGCCAGGTTTCGATCACCACCACAGTGCCGACGAGGACCCGCGGGGCGACGACTCGCGCGACTTTCTCGATGTCGGGCAGCCCGACGTCGAGGCACCGAACGAGCCGGGTCTACAGACGCTCGAGGCCGCCGCAGCGCTGACCGGCGTCAGCGAGGAGCAGCTACGCACCGACGCGGCGGCGAACATCCGCGGCGGGGCCGCATTGCTCGCGTCGTACCAGGCCAAGCTCGGCGCGCCGACTGGCGTTGACAGCGACCCGGCCGACTGGTTCGGCGCGGTCGCCAGGTACAGCGGATCGGACACCGAGGACGCTGCGCGGGTTTTCGCCAACGAGGTCTACTCGGTGATCAACGAAGGTGCCAGCCGCACGACCGACGACGGGTCCACCGTCACGCTGGCCGCCCAGCCGCATCTCCAGCCCGAGCAGAGCTGGCTGAGCGGACTCGGCCTGCGCAAGCTCGAACGTCCGGACGGCCTGGAATGCCCAGTGGACATCTCCTGCGAGTGGCTCCCGGCGCCGTACGAGCTCCGCGGAGACGGGACGAACGTCGGTAGCTACGGCAACCACGACAAGGGCAACCGGCCGAAGCAGCAGAAGATCGAGTACATCCTCATCCACGATGCGGAGGGATACTTCGACGGCACGACGCGGCTGGCCCAGGACAAGAACTGGGTGAGCTGGCACTACACATTGCGTTCCTCGGACGGCCACATCGCCCAGCACCTCAAGGCCAAGGACGTCGGCTGGCACGCCGGCAACTGGTTCGTCAACGCCAAGTCGATAGGCCTGGAGCACGAAGGGTTCGCCGCCGCGCAAGGCACCTGGTACACCGAGGCGATGTACCGGACCTCGGCCAAGCTGGTCCGCTACCTGGCCCTGCGTCTGGACATCCCGATCGACAGGCACCACATCATCGGGCACGACAACGTCCAGGGCATCACACCTGCGTACGTTCGCGGCATGCACTGGGATCCGGGCCCGTACTGGGACTGGGCGCACTACTTCGAACTGCTCAAGGCACCGTTCAAGTCGACCGGGACCCCGACGTCCGGGCTCGTCACGATCAACCCCGACTTCGACTCGAACCAGCCAGAGTTCACCGGCTGCCAGACGGCCGGGGTCCCGTGCCCGCCGGCCGGCTCGTCGTCGGTGATCCTGCACAGCGCCCCGAGCTTTGACGCGCCGCTAGTCAATGACGTCGGCCGCTGCCCGAACGGGCCGGGCACGATGTACATCTCCGACCACTGCGCCCGGGCATCGGCAGGGCAGGAGTTCGCGATCGCGGACTTCGACGGCGACTGGACGGCGATCTGGTACCTCGGCCAGAAGGCCTGGTTCTACAACCCGGCGGGCGCGCCCGTGGCCGAATGGTCGCGCGGGTTCGTCGTGACGCCGAAGGCCGGACGCGACACCATCCCGGTGTACGGCCGGGCCTACCCGGAACCGGAGGCCTTCCCCGAGGGCGTGCCGGTGCAGCCGATCGTCCCCCTTCAGTACACGCTGTCGGCCGGTGAGCGGTACGCGGCCGGCCCGACGTTGCAGGGTGAGTACTACCGGGCGACGACATGGGACTGGTCGCGAACCGGCGACGGCACCGTCATCCGCGGAGACAAGACGTACGTCCAGATCAACTTCGGACACCGGATCGGCTACGTCGACACCGAAGACGTGGACATCATGCCGGCCAACATCGGCGCTCCACGCCCGTAGTTGAACCTCGATGATCGAAGTGGAGTTCGAGCCGGATAACCGGCCCGAACTCCACTTCGATCACGGCACGCAACGTTAAGCCGAGCAACTGGCCCGCAGTCCACACTTGAACAGAGACATGCGACCGCTCAGCCACGCTTTGCTCAGATGCGCTTGCGCATCCGGTCAAGGCCGTCGAGGATCAGGTCGAGACCGAACTCGAACTCGTCCTCGCCGTCCGGGTGCTCGAGTTCGACGTGGTAGCGGATGTGAGCGGCCAAGTCGGGGTACTCCTTGACCGGAAACGAGCGCAGAATGCGTTCGCCCATCTCCCCCATCTGGTCGCGATCGAGCGGGAAACCCAGTGCCTGCATGGCATGGCCGACGATGTGATTCTCGATCGCGTGAAAGGTGTGATCGAGGAGCGTGGGCGGGAACCCCGCCTCGCGCAGGCTGCGCAGACTGCTGTCCATGTAGCGCATTCGGGCCGGCCCGGGGTTGAGCCGCGAGGTCCACACTGCTGCGGCCCACGGGTGGCGCATCAGGACGGCGTGCGCCGATATCGCCCGCTGCCGCGCGCGACTCCGCCAGTCGGGGCCGCTAACCGACAACTCGATCTCGGCTACGACCAGGTCCAACATGCCGTCGAGCAGGTCGTCCTTGTTGTCGACGTGGTTGTACAGCGCCATCGCCTCGACGCCGAGCTCCCGGCCGAGTCGGCGCATGGTCAGCGCATCGAGGCCTTCGGCGTCCGCCAAGGCAACGGCCGCGTCGAGCACTCGGCCTCGATTCAGCGGCGCGCGGCGATTCGTACGTGTTTGGCGGGCTTCAGGCACCCTGCGGTTCTCCCATCTTGACGGGCATCGGATGTCAGCGTAGCTTACGTTGTATATTTACAGCGTAAATAACCGACGGAGTGATCATGAAGGCGATTGTCCAGCACCGCTACGGCCCACCCAGCGAGACGTTGGAGTTCCGCGAAGCTGACCGGCCGCAGCCCGGAGACGACGAGGTGCTCGTGCGGGTTCGCGCGTCATCGGTGAACCCGGCGGACTGGTTTACACTCGTCGGTCATCCGTACGTACTGCGACCCATGTTCGGCTTGAGGCGGCCGAAGCACCCGATCCCGGGCAAGGACATGTCCGGAACCGTCGAGGCGGTCGGCTCCCAGGTCACCCGCTTCAAGCCGGGCGACGAGGTGTACGGCGAACTACCTGCCGGCGCTTTCGCGGAATACGCCACGGCCCCCGAGAAGGTCCTGGCACCAAAGCCGGCCAATCTCGGCTTCCCAGAGGCGGCAGCCGTCCCCCTCGCCGGAATCACGGCTCTACAGGGCATACGCGACGTCGGGGACGTCCGGCCCGGCCACCGCGTGCTGATCAACGGCGCCTCCGGTGGCGTGGGCACGTTCGCCGTCCAAGTCGCCAAGTCGCTAGGCGCGCACGTCACCGGCGTGTGCAGTACCCGCAATCTCGACCTGGTGCGGTCGATCGGCGCAGACGGCGTCGTCGACTACTCGCGTGAAGACTTCACCCGAGGTGAGCAGTCCTACGACGTCATCTTCGATCTCATCGGCAACCACTCGGTCTCTGCGTACCGGCGGGTGTTGAGGCCCGACGGGGTCTACATCGCCTCGACGGGCAAGCCGGGCGGCAATGTCCTCGGCCCGCTGCCGTTCATCTTCCGGGTCGCACTGTCGTCGCTTCGCCGCAACCCGAAAGCCAAGATCTTCATGGCGAAGCCGAACCCGGACGACCTTGCCGAGCTCACGCGATTGATCGAGACCGGCGCGATAACACCCGTCATCGACCGCACGTTCGGGCTACCGGAGACCGCCAACGCGCTCGCTCACCAGGGCAAGGGACACGCACAGGGCAAGACTGTGGTGGCCGTGGAGTCCTAGACGCAAGGACCGGCGTTCCACCATTTGGGTAGGGCCTCGACCGCTTCGTCGCCGAGCGGGTTGACGCCCGGCCCGGCTGCAAGCGAATGGGCGACGAGGGCGTGCAGGCACTTGACCCGGGTCGGCATCCCGCCCGCGGACACACCGGCGATCTCGGGCACATCCGCGATCTCGTCCCGCCGTCGCAGGTAGTCACGGTGTGCCTCTTCGTACGCGCGAGCCAGTTCCGGATCGTCGGCGAGCCGGTCCGACATCTCGCGCATCAATCCGCTGGCCTCGAGTGTTGAGACCGCGGCCGTCGCCCTGGGACAGGTCAAGTAGTAGGTGGTCGGAAACGGGGTACCGTCTGGCAGCCGTGGTTCGGTCTCCACCACATCCGGCAGCCCGCACGGGCAACGGTGAGCGATGGACCTTACGCCGCGGACCGGCCGGCCGAGCTGGTTGGACACCGCGGCGATATCCGCGGCGGTCGGTGCCTCGTCACCCACCGTCCGCCTCCGGCTGGGGGCCGTCGGCGGCCTCGATCGACGTCCATAGCCGCGAGTACCACTCCCCCTCGATCAGCACCGGCAACCCGTCCGGCCCAAGCTCGGTCTCCGGTTCGCCGGTCTCGTCCACGACGACATAGCCGACCTCGCCCGGTAACACGTAACCGAGCCGTTCGCGAGCCTGCGCCTCGACGTACGCGGGGTCGTCCCACAGCCGAAGCTGCGTCTCCAACTCGCCGACCTCGGCCTCGAGCCGCTCGGCCTCGGCGCGGAGTTCGGCACGCTCGCGATGCTGGTCGTACCACGCACGCAACGGGTAGGCGTACGAGACCGCGAGCACACCGAGCACCAACGCCAGGACCGCGGCCCGTCCGGTAAGGGACGCCCGCCGGGGTGGCGGCGGGTCCGCGCGGCGATCTCGGGACCCGCCGGCCCGGGGTGTGTCGCTTGCCGGCTCGGTACCGCGCGGGCGAGCCGACCCCCTGCGGGGACGCGCCGGCCCGGGCCCGCCGGAACGGCGGGAACCCGGCCCTCGTCCAGCCCCGGCCATCTCGCCTACCTGGCCGTGAACCTCGGAAATGCTCCGGCGCCGGCGTAGCGCGCGGCATCGTCGAGTTCCTCCTCGATGCGCATCAACTGGTTGTACTTGGCCACCCGCTCGGATCGAGCAGGCGCGCCGGTCTTGATCTGGCCGCTATTGGTCGCGACGACAAGGTCGGCGATGGTGGTGTCCTCCGTCTCGCCGGACCGGTGGCTGATCATGCAGGCGAACCTCGACCGCTGGGCGAGCGCCACAGCGTCGAAGGTCTCGGTCAGAGTGCCGATCTGGTTCACCTTGACCAGCAGAGCGTTCGCCGCCGACTCCGCGATGCCACGGCCGAGCCGCTCCGGGTTGGTGACGAACAGGTCGTCGCCGACGATCTGGATCCGATCGCCGAGAGTGGCGGTCAGCGCCGTCCAGCCGGCCCAGTCATCCTCGGCGAGCGGGTCCTCGAGCGACACGAGCGGGTAGGCATCGACCAAGCCCTGGTAGTACGCGGCGAGCTCGTCCGCCGACTTGGAGGCGCCTTCGAGGTTGTAGCCGCCGTCGGAGTAGAACTCGGTAGCGGCGGCGTCGAGCGCGACGGCCACGTCGGTACCGAACGCGAACCCGGCCTTCTCGACCGCGACCGCGATAAGGTCCAGCGCATCGCGATTGCTGGGCAGGTCGGGTGCGAACCCGCCCTCGTCGCCCAGGCCGGTGGACAGGCCCTTGCTCTGCAAGACCTTCTTCAGCGCGTGGTACACCTCGGCGCCCCAGCGCAGCGCCTCCCGAAAGGTGGACGCGCCGATCGGTGCGATCATGAATTCCTGGATGTCGACGTTGCTGTCAGCGTGCGCGCCGCCATTGAGGATGTTGAACATCGGCACCGGCAGCAGGTGCGCATTCGGGCCGCCGAGGTACCGGAACAGCGGGAGCTCGGCCGACTGTGCGGCGGCCTTGGCCACGGCCAGTGAGACGCCGAGAATGGCGTTGGCACCGAGACGCTCCTTGTTGGGCGTGCCGTCCAGGTCGATCATCGCCTGGTCGATCAGCCGCTGCTCGCTGGCGTCGAAACCCAGCAGTTCCGGGCCGATCTCGTCGAGGACACCCGCGACTGCCTTCTCGACGCCCTTGCCGCCGTACCGGCCACTATCGCCGTCGCGCAGTTCGACGGCCTCGAACGCGCCGGTAGAGGCGCCCGACGGGACGGCAGCACGCGCGATGGTTCCGTCGTCCAGGGCGACTTCCACCTCGACGGTGGGGTTGCCTCTGGAATCGAGGATCTCGCGAGCACCTACAGCTTCGATCGTGGCCACGTACGTCTCCTTGCGTGCTTTCCTCTTGCGCGACGGCCCGAGCCACGATGCTCATGACCTTGCCCATGCGCGTTGGTTTACGTCCGCAGCCTACCGGCGTGGACGCCGCCGATCAGGATGCCCCGCCACGGCGCGAACTTGACGCTTTCGTCGCGCGCGGGCACGACCGTGACGCGGTTCAGAGCCAGCCTTTGCGCTTGAAGACAAGGTAAAGGGACAGGCTGGTGGCCACCATCAAGGCGATCGCCAGCGGGTAGCCGAAGACCCAATGAAGCTCCGGCATGTGATCGAAGTTCATCCCGTAGACGGTGCCGATAAGCGTGGGCGCGAACAAGATGGCCGCCCATCCGGAGATCTTCTTGATCTCTTCGTTCTGGGTGAAGCTGGCCTCGGTGAGGTTCGTCATCTTCTCGTTCTGCGCCTGGCTGACGAGCGTGGCGTTCACTGTGAGGATCTCGCCCAGTGCCTGGCGGAAGCCGTCGACGCGCTCCACCACCGTGGTCGCATGGTCGGCGACGTCGCGGAGGTAACGCTGCAACTCCTCGTCCGTGCCGTACTTGTCGAA
>DASUUU010000109.1:0-131381 GCA_036373915.1 Jiangellaceae bacterium
TGGCACGTGCTCGCTGACCCTGAAGGTAACGAGTTCTGCCTGCTGAGACGTCGGGTACCGAAGGTGTAGTCGCTCAATCACCCGGTACTGCCGTCTCCTGACGCGGGGTCACCAAGATCATGTACAGAGATCGAGGAGTGATCGCTAGATTGCCTGGGCAAAACAGAACAAACCAGGGCACGATTTGCGATCGCTCCTCGATTTCTGTAAGCGATTTCGGACGGTGCGGACCGGGACGTCCGCGGCGAGGGGAGCCGCTGCCGCTCTGCGCAGCTTCATCGACGGGTGCCCGGTTCGTCTACACCACGATTCGCCAGGCTCTGGCGCGCTGGAAATGAACCGGCAGTTCCGGGATCTGCCGCGACTCGGGAGGCGCCGTCGTCCCGCTCGCGCGAGCCAATGCCCGCTTCGAGAAAGGCGAGTTCCCGAACGTCGGGCGAAGCCGAAAAGCGACCTGATCGGCCTTTCAGCACAAACCGCTTAGCTGGCCGGCACGGTTCAGAGCACGTCTATCGTGGCGACGATGTCGTCGAACTGGGCGAACCAGCTTTCGTCCGGCGCCGGGAACCTGACCCAGCACACCTCGTCGCCCGATGGGAACCGGTAGTTCAGCCAGACCCTCGCTTGGTAGGAGTCGCGATTAGAGGTGCGAGCCGCCGGGATTCCGTTCACCGTTGCACTCCCGGTCTCGCTGCCCTCGAAGCTGCCATCGTCGGGTTCGCAAGACGCAATGAGGTAGATATCGACGTCGCCCTCGGTACCTCCGTACGCCAGCAACGATTCCTCGTCCAGGCCGTCCTGGACTACCCGGTGCATTGACAGCGCCAGATCTTCAGGAATGTCTTCCTGATCGACGAACGCGTCGATCATGTCGTGGTCGGTCGGAACATTTAGCCAATCATCCGGGAGCTCGACAGTGAATCCGATCATCTCGCCACCAATCCGCCGGCCATTGGCTCGCGGCGCTTCCGGCTCCGTCGTGCTGTCAT
Organism: Jiangellaceae bacterium; assembly: GCA_036373915.1. GTDB lineage: Bacteria > Actinomycetota > Actinomycetes > Jiangellales > Jiangellaceae > JASLBX01. The sequence continues at coordinate 990 of DASUUU010000109.1, forward strand.
CTTGCGCGTCCGCGCTGTCGTCACCGGCGGGCATCGGCGTCTCACTGCCTGCTCCGTCCGGCGTCTCGCCTTCTGCGCTGTTGGGCACCGGCAGCGCACCGTCCGCGGGATCACCGCCGTCGGAGCAGGCCGATAAGATCACGACAAGAACGAATCCGGCACTGGCGGTCAGCCTCAATCTGGTCAACTTCACGGAGGCCGACCCTACGGCCCTCGGACCGGGAGCCCTCCGCCAGCCGCTTGCAGCCGGAACCAGCCCCGGCTGTGTACAGGGCAGAGTCCGCGCTGATGAGCTACCGCCGCTGCGGCGCCACCGGTGAGCAGGCGGGAGATCCACCGGAGTCGTCGCCAGCCGAAGGTGACGAGGAGGATCCCCAGGACGCCGACTTTGGCCCACTGGGGCCGTGGCCCGAAGCCCTCGGGGCGCGGGTAGCCACCGTCGTCGAGGCCGGCTGCGCGTTCGAAGTGGTTGCGGGACTGGGGGAAGAACGCCTCGTCCACGGCGTACAGCAGCGGCATCGCCAACGGTCCTCCCGCCACGGTGAGCGTCGCCCACTGAGTGACGTGGCGTGACTCGTGGCGCGCCAGTGCCGTCCCGTTGCCTTCGCTCATCGGAGACTGGTGATCGGTCAGGATGACGCTGCCTACGGCGAAAGTGGAGTCCGAGGCAGCGGACGGAAGGAACGCCAAGGTCACGGACCCCGCCTCGCAGAGGCCGCCGCCGCGGTCGTTCACGTAGTGACGGACCAGGCCAGTGACTGGCGCGGTCAGGAACTCTCGGGTCTGGAGCCACGCGTCGCCGCCTACCTCCGCGAGAGAGTCGTCCAGGTTGGCCGTCGTGCGCCCGGGCTGCCCTGTGCCGCAGTGCGGGAGTCCGGGGCCGCTCACGTGTTGGTGCAACGCCATCCCTGAACCGACCACGACAAGTCCCGCCAGCACCAGCGTGCCTGCAAGGGCGAGACTCCTTCGTCGTCGGCAGCAGCGGCAGGCCAGGTCGGCCGTTTGCCGTCCTCGTGTCAGGCGCCACAACCCCACCAGCAGACCGAGCAGACCGAAGGCCAGCAGTGCGGCCAACACACCGACTGCGCGGGCGGTGGCCTGGAGCCCGTTCCAGGCGACTCTCGGTGCCTCGTGGGCACTGGGAGTCTCCTGACTCTGCACCGTCTCCGCGGTCCGCAAGCGCGCTCCTTCTCCGTTCAGCGGTTTCGCGTGCTGGACGAAGAACACGCAGGAAACCCATCAGTTCAGGGATGACTCCCCGGGTACCCGCGTTATCAAATCGTAATCTTTGGCGACACAAGGACGTCATCGCGCCATAGGAGCCGTCTCCAGGCCACCGGCCCAACTGTCAACCGCGTGACCGGCGGCGATCTCAATGAAGGGTGGTGTACGGCTGGTTACACTCAGCGCGTTCCGAGGCTCCGATCAGGACCGCAGCCAGTCGGCGACGATGTTGCCGATCTGCGGGCCGGCGTCTTCCTGGAGGAAGTGCGCGGCCCCGGCCACCAGGCGCGGCCTTGGACTGCGGAGGGCGGAGGCCACCATCTCGCCGAACTCGAATGGAAGCACCGGGTCGGAGTCGGCCCATAGCAGCAGTGCAGGCCGGTCGTCGTCGCGCAACTGCTCGACGATCCGGCGACCCTCGGCGGCGCCGGGAGCGTCGGGCGTAAGCGGAAGGATGGCCGGGAATGCCCTTGCGCCAGCTTTGAACTCGGCCGATGGGAAGGGTGCTTCGTACCCCGCGATCACCTCGTCGCCGGGGTCGGTGAGGCAGGCGTTGCGCACCAGCAAGCCGATAGGCGGGTCTTCGGTGCGGGCCACGAAGTTCTTGAACCGGTGCCATGTCTCGGTCATCTGCTGCTCGCCGGTGAACGGTCCGGTCTGCATCAGCACCAGCCGCGAGATCCGCTCGGGATGCTCGACGGCGAGCCGCAGCCCGATCGGTCCGCCCCAGTCATGCATGACCGCCGTGGCGGCTCGTACGTCCAGGTCCTCAAAGAGTGCGGCCATCAGCTCGACGTGTCGGTCGTAGCTGTACCAGGCCAACTCGACCGGCTTGTCCGAGCGTCCGAAGCCGGCGTAGTCCGGGGCGATGCACCGGTACCCCGCATCCCGGATCGGCGGGAGCACGGTGCGCCAGAGGAAGGACCAGGTGGGCTCGCCGTGGAAGAAGATCACCGGTTCGCCGTCGCCCTCATCGAGGTAGGCAAGCCGCAGCCCGTCGAAATCGCGGTAGCGCGGTCGGTACGGGAAATCGGGAAGCTCGGTGAACCGCTCCTCAGGGGTACGTACCGCCTCCACGCTCATGATCGGAACGTACCACCCACGGGCTTGCCACCCTCCGGCCGCGTTGGTGGTACACGAGGCGCGGCTCGCAGATCACCGCGTCACGGCGACGTTCCACAGTCATGGCCTTGGCAGAACCGACGTGGACGCGACTGCTAGCGCAGCAGGCCGATGCGTGTCATCGGCAGGGCCACTCGATCGGCAGCTGGCAGGCGTTCTGAGACCGGGATGCGTCATCGTGTCCAGATGAATGATGCGCGATGCCTTGACGTCAATGTTGACTACGGACGCGCCTCGGGCTGTCATCGATTGGGTCCGACTGCTGAGCCGTGGTTGCTGAGCATGCGTCATGGTTATCGGGCATGGATAGTCGGGCGGTGGCGCCGGCGAAATAGACCACGTACCGGAACGGCCGGGAACCCGGCGGACCCGGCCCCGGTGCACGTACGTCCCACGACGGCACCGTTTCAAGCCACGCGTCGAATGATCGTAAGAACCGGTCGTGGCTGGCGACCATGGCGGCCGGGTCACCAGGAACTCTCAGGACGTGGTCACCCGGCACGACCAGGCGCTCACCTGGTAGCGCGTCGAGCACATCTTGACGCAGGCACGGGTCGCTGGAACCGATGACGACGAACTGCGCAGCGGGGGAGGACAACAGCGGCCGGGAAGGACTATGCACCGGCCGACTGGAGTCCCATCGGCCGCGAGGTCGACGTAACGAGTCATGGCGCTACCATGCCGCGCGCGGCTCACGTCGCGCGCCTGAGTTGGGTCAGTAGATCTCCGAGGATCCCCAGGGCTGATTCGAGCTGCTCGTCGGTCAGGTACGGAGCCGGGCCGAGCCGCAGGTACGACCCACGGCTGTCGGAGAGCACTCCGCGCTCGAGCAGAGCGGCCTTCAGACGTCCCGCGAACGGGGAGGACAGTGCAACGAACCCGCCGAAGCCGTCCGCGGGGGTATCGCGGTCGCGCCTGATCAACGAGTCGGGCGCAGCCAACGCATCGAAAGCGCGAACCAGAACGCCTCGCTGGTGGCGGTAGACATCGTGCAGGAACTCCGGAGTCAGGCCGTGCTCGTCGAAGAACGCGAACACTCGGGCGGCTCGGTAGTGGCTGGTCGGGTCGTACGTCGATCCGGCGAACCGGGCGCCTCCGTTCGCGTACGGCACCTGATCAGGCCGATCCGCATCTGCCAGGGCGCCGAACTCCGCGAACCAGCCGGTGATCACCGGGCGCATCGACTGCGCGTGTGGTGGCAGCCGCAGGAAGCAGTTGCCCTCACCGAGTTGCAGGTACTTGTACCCACCGCCGACGATCCAGGCCGAGCCGAGGCCAAGGTCGTGGATCGGCATCGGCACGACACCGAGCTGGTGGTACGCGTCGACGAGCAGCTCCGCGCCGGCCGCAGTGCACGCCACTGCCAGCTCATCCAAACCCGGAACGACGCGGGAAGTCTCGAACAGCACCGACGAGACGAGCACCGCCGCCGTACGCTCGTCGATCGCGCCGGCCAACCGCTCCGCAAGAGTCTCGACCGGCGAAGCCGGCAGCCGCACCACGTCGATGCCTTCCTCGGCGAACCGACCGAGCTGCCGCCGCAGGGTGTGGAACTCGCCGTCGGAGGTGACCAGATTCCGCCGACGTCGCACGTCCAGCGCGGACAGAAACCGGATCACCAGCTCGTGCGTGTTCGCTCCCAGCGCGATGTCACCGCCCGGATCACCGAGCAGGCGGCGGTATCCCGCGCGGACCTCGTCTGCCTTGGCGAACGCACGGTCCCACTTGTCATCGACCGCATCGGCGGCGTCGGAGAACGCCTCGATCTGGCCCTCCAACGCCACGTCCGGCCAGGCCTGATGCGAATGCCCGGTCAGCAGCAGCCGCTCGGCGACGCGGAACCGCGAGTAATGAGGCGCGAGCGCGTTCTCCGGCCCGGTCAGGTCGGCGAGGGTGATCACATCTCGCTCCGGATCTCCCACAGGTCGGGGAACACCGGATTGTTCAATGTGGTGCTTAGGTAACGTGCGCCGGCCGAGCCGCCGGTCCCTGGCTTGGTACCGATCGTGCGCTCGACCATCTTGACGTGCCGGTACCGCCACTCTTGTAGCCCCTCGTCCACGTCCACGAGGCGTTCGGCGACCTGCGCCGGCTCGCCGTCGTCGCGGTACACGTCCAGCAGCACCTTCTGGACGTCCGACGACGCCTCGACCGGCGCCGTGACGTCTCGCTCCAGCGCGGCAGCCGGGAGTCGGTAGCCCTGGCGGTCCAAGAACTGCAAGAACGAGTCGAACACCGACGGCCGGGACATGGCCGCCGAGATGCGCGACCGGGCGGCAGTGCCCTCGGGGTAGTGCTTGAACACGCGCTGGTCACGCCGGCCGAGGACGGCCTCCAACTCGCGGAACTGCGCCGACTGGAACCCGCTCGCGGCCTCCAGCCGGCCACGGAAGCTGGTGAACTGGCGCGGCGTCATGGTCTCCAGAACGTCGATCTGCGCGACGACGACCTTCAGAATGGTCAGGATCCGCCGCAGGGTGTGCAGGACATGTGGCGTGTCGCCGTCCTCCAGCCGCTGCTGAAGGTGGGCGAACTCGTGCAGCAACTGCTTGAACCAAAGCTCGTACACCTGGTGGATGACGATGAACAGCATCTCGTCGTGCTCGTCCGAGCGGGGACGCTGAGCCGACAGGACCTCGTCCAGGGCCAGGTACGAGCCATACGTCAGGGCTGGGTGGTGTTCGTTCATGGCGATGTCACCTGTTCGAAGTATTGCTGCGCAGATGGCCCCAGCGCAGCGTAGAGGTCGTGGAACAGCGCAATAGCGCGTGACCGGCTCGGCGGTGGCGGGACGAGATCGGTGGGCAGCTCCGGATCCAGGCTAGGGAACTGGCGGAACGTGTGAACTATCTGAGCGTGAAGCTGCAGCGCCTGCCGGCCGGTGAGACGCCCGCGGGCCGCGGCGTCGAACCGACCGTACTGTGCGACGAACTCGTCGTACCGCGCCGCCAGCCCATCGAGGTCCCAGGCCCGGGTGACGAGCCGGTGCGGGTCGAGCGCCGCGGACGGACGTCCAACGAAGACGGACGCGTGGTCGAGGAGCCCGAGTTCGGCGAGCAGGTTCGCCAGTTCCTTCTCGTGGTCGCGCGGTGCGATCCAGGCGCCGTCCTGGATGGCGCCGAATCCGAGGAACCGCAACCGGCGGGTCAGCCGGGACCGATCCAGTCGCCGGTCCTCCGGAACCGTGTGCCACAGCACCGTCCAGACGTCACCGTCGTCTTGGGCCTGGCCGAGGGAGAAGATCCGGTCGTCACCTTCGGCCAGGATGGCCGCCGTTCGGGGCGTGATCGAGTAGCTGACGAGCCGGCCGGCCTTGGCACGGCCGAGCATGCCGCGCGCGGCAAGCCGGGTCAGCGCGACCCTGGCCGCACCCGGCGAGATCCCGAACTCGCCGAGCAGCGCGACAAGCCCGCCGGACCACACCGCGCGGTTCCGTGGCTGCACGTAGGCACCGAAGAGGGTCAGCACGAGTTCCTGCGGCTGTCCTCGGACACCCACGGAGACTTGTGCCATGCCGCCGATCGTATTACACATGACCTAGGTCACATGTAAGTCATAGCCGACAGGAGGCCCGAGCGGTGCGGATCGGTATCGGACTGCCGAATACGATTCCCGGCGTCGATCGCGACCTCCTTCTCGAGTGGGCGCGGCGCGCCGACGCCGGGCCGTTCTCGTCCGTCGCCGTCCTCGACCGGCTCGTCTACGACGCGGTCGAGCCGTTCGCCGCACTTTCGGCGGCCGCCGCCCTCACCGAGCGGGTCCGGCTCGCGACGATGATCGCGATCGGACCGCTGCGCAACGCCGCGCTGCTGGCCAAGCTGGCCGCATCGGTCGGGACGCTCGCCGGTGGCGCCTCCCGCCTGACTCTGGGTCTCGGGGTTGGTGCCAGGCACGACGACTACGAGGCGGCGGGCGTGGAGCACGCGGCGCGCGGGCCGCGGCTGTCCGAGCAACTGGCCTACTTACGAAGCGGTCGGGGCGAGCAGGTCCACGCACCTTGTGACGGGGTCGAACTGCTGGTCGGCGGAGCGAGTGGGCCGGCGTTCGCCCGGATGGCCCGATACGCGGACGGCTACGCGCACGGCGGCGGACCGCCCCGGGCGTTCGCGGCGGCGGCGGTGCGGGCCAGGGCGGCGTGGAGCGACCTCGGCCGTGACGGCCGGCCGGCCCTATGGGGGCAGGCCTACTTCACGCTGACCGACGCCGACCGCGGTGCGGCGTACCTGCGCGACTACTACGCGTTCACCGGCGGCTTCGCCGAGCGGATCGCGGCGGGCAACCTCACCACGGCGCGAGCGGTCAAGGACCTCATCCGCGGATACGAGGCCGAGGGTTGCGACGAGCTCGTCCTGCTACCGACCGTGGCCGACATCGACGACGTGGACCGGCTGGCCGAGGTGATCGCGTGAAGGTCTCGATCGTCGGTGCCGGACCGGCCGGTCTCTACCTGGGCATCCTGCTGAAGAAGGCCGACCCGGCGCACGAGATCGAGATCGTCGAACGCAACGCACCGGACGCGACGTTCGGCTGGGGCGTGGTGTTCTCCGGCGAGACGCTGGGCGCGCTGCGCGATGCGGATCCGCCGACCTATGTCGAGATCACCGACACGTTCGCCCGGTGGGACGCCGTCGACATCCGGTACCGGGGCCGGCTGTTGCGCTCACGCGGGCACTCCTTCTCCGGCATCGCGCGCCGACAGCTGTTGGCGATCTTGCAGCGCCGGTGCCAGGAACTCGGTGTCAAGCTGGAGTTCGGCGTCGAGATCGACGATCCGGTTTCCGTCTCGGGCGAGCTCATAGTCGCTGCGGACGGGGTCAACAGCCTGTTCCGGCGCCACTATGCCGACGAATTCGGCAGCACGGTCGAGCCGCAGGGCTGCAAGTACGTCTGGTTCGGCACCGACCTGGTACTCGATGCGTTCCGGTTCATCTTCACCGACACCGAGTACGGGCTGTTCCAGGTGCACAGCTACCCGTTCGACGAGAGCACCAGCACGTTCATCGTCGAGTGCGCCGAGCCGGTGTGGCGGCGCGCCGGGCTGGACCTGATGAGCGAGCAGGAGAGCCTGGAGTTCTGCCAGCGCCTGTTCGCCGAGGACCTTGGCGATCACCGGCTGATGTCGAACAAATCGATCTGGTTGGACTTCCTGCGCGTGAGCAATCGCACCTGGCACCACGGCAACATCGTGCTGCTCGGCGATGCCGCGCACACCGCGCACTTCTCCATCGGGTCTGGTACGAAGCTGGCCATGGAGGACGCGATCGCGCTCGCCAACGCCTGTATCCGGCACACCGACGTGCGCAAGGCGCTGGTCGACTACGAATTGGAGCGCCAGCCGGGAGTCGAGCGGGTGCAGCGAGCGGCGGATGAGAGCGCGGCCTTCTTCTCGCGCGTCGTGCACTCGACTCACATGGCCTCGCGCCAGTTCGCGGCCAACCTGCTGACCCGCAGCGGGCGGATCAGCCATGCCGGGCTGGCCGTGCGCGACCCGGAGTTCGTGCGGGCGCTCGACGCGTGGTTCGCCAAATCGTCCGGTGGGTCGGAGGACGCGCGATTCGCCCCGCCGCCGCTGTTCACGCCGCTGGAGATCGGCGGGACGACGGTGCGCAACCGGGTCGTGCTCGAAGCCCAGGGGACGGCGATGGGGGACGCGGCCCGGACCGGCGCCGGCCTGGTGACGACAGGTCTGGTCGCGGTCAGTGCGGACGGCCGGATCTCGCCGGACGATCCGGTGCTGGACGACGACGCGCGGGTAGCGCCGTGGCGGTCCGCGGTCAACGATGCGCACGAGGCCGGAGCGCTCGCCATGGTCCGGCTCGGGCACGCCGGGCGGCGCGGCGCCACCGAGCCTCGGTATCGCGGAGTCGACGTGCCGCTCCGGGACGGCGGCTGGCCACTGGTCTCGGCATCCGCCCGGCCTTATGGTCCGTTCGCGCCGCTGCCGAAGTCGGCGGACGGTGACGACATGCAGCGCGTGCGCGACGCGTTCGCCGGCGCGGCGGCCCGGGCAGCGGCTGCGGGCTTCGACGGGCTCGAGATCGACGCCGCGCACGGCTACCTGCTGGCGAGCTTCCTGTCACCGATGGCCAACCGGCGCGAGGACGAGTACGGCGGGTCGCCGGAGAACCGGTTGCGTTTCCCCCTCGAGGTCCTGGCCGCAGTCCGCGAGAGGTGGCCGGACGAGCGGCTATTGGCGGTCCGGCTGTCCGTGGCGGACTGGGCCCGCGGCGGTATGAACGCCGACGAAGGCATCGAGATCGCCCGCGCGATGGCGGCCGCAGGAGCGCACCTGATCCAGGTCGAGGCGGGCCAGACGATCGCGGGCGGTGTGCCCGAGTACCGGCGGGGTTACCTGACCACCCTGTCGGACCGGGTCCGCAACGAGGCACGCGTCCCCACCCTCGTCGGGGGGTACTTGACAACACTGGACGAGGTGAACACGGCAGTGGTGACCGGCCGCGCCGACCTGTGTCTGCTGGACCTCAGCGCGATCGGCCCGGTCGAGGAGGTAGACCAGTGAGTGGCCCGCTGTACTTTGCCGAGCTGACCTCGCAGGCGGTGCACGAACTGCACGGGGAAGCCCGTCCCACCGTCCTGCTGCTGCCGGTAGGTGCCACCGAACCACACGGCCCGCACCTGCCGCTGTCGACCGATTCGATCATCTCGGCCGGTGTGTGCGAGCGCGCGGCCGGCCGGCTTGCGGGTAGCTACGGGGTCAGGGCACTGATCCTGCCGTCCCTGCCGTACGGCGTCACCCGGTTCGGCGCCGCATTAGCCGGCGCGGTGTCGGTTGCAGAAGCGACGCTCCACGCGCTGGTCACGGACATCTGCCGGTCGCTGGCGGCCCAGGGCTTCGGCCGGGTCGTCATCGTGAACAACCACTTCGAGCCCGAGCATGTCGCCGTCCTGCGTCGTGCTGTCCAGGAGCTTCGCAAAGACGGCGCGCCCGTGGCGCTGCTGGACGTGCTTCGCCGGCGAAACGTCCAGCGGCTGACGGCCGAGTTCCAGGCGGGGGAGAGCCACGGTGGAAGCTACGAGACGTCCATGATCCTGGCTGAGCGTTCCGACCTCGTCGACACGGAGTGGATGCGGGCCTTGCCGCACGTGCCGGTGAACATGGCGGCGGCGATCGCCGAAGGGCACACCGACTTTGTCGCCATGGGCATGCCGGACGGCTACTGCGGGGCACCGGCAAAGTCGACCGCGCAGGAGGGCGTAGCGACGCTCGAGACGCTCACCGACATGCTCGTCGAGCTCATCCGCGACGTCGCAACGTGGGAGGGGTGAGATAGGTGCTGACGTACGACGACCTGCCGCACGAGCTGAACGTCGCCACCTGGTTCGTCGACCGCAACCTCGAGGAGGGACGCGGCGACCGCAGGGCGCTGATCGTCGGGGGTGCGACGACGACCTACGCCGAACTCGCCGGCCTGGTGAACCGCGCGGGCAACGTGCTGCGTGAGCTTGGCCTGCGGCAGGGCGAGCGCGTCCTGCTCGCGCTCAACGACGGCGTGGAGTTCGTCGCCATCTGGTACGGCGCACAGAAGATCGGCGCGATCACCGCCGAGGTCTACACCTATTTGCAGCCCAAGGACTACGCGTACTTCCTCGGCTACACGCAGGCGCGCATCGTCGTCGTCGACCGCGTGACGCTCGATATGGTGCGCGAGGCGGCCGACGGCCACGACGTCACCCTGCTGGTCGTTGGCGTCCCGCCGGACGAACTGCGGGCCGGCGAACGTTCGTTCGATCAGCTGATGTCGACGGCGCCCGACGACCTGGCCGCAGCACCGACGACCCGCGATGACGTGACGATCTGGAAATTCACCACCGGCAGTACCGGCGAGCCCAAGGCGTGCGTCCACCCGACCCACAGCCCCGTGCTCAGTTTCGAGTCGTACGCCCGGGGCGTGCTCGACATCGGCCCCGACGACGTGGTGCTGCCGGTGCCCAAGCTGTTCTTCGGGTACGCCCGCGACCTGACGGCGCTGTACCCGTTCGGAGTCGGCGGAACGGGCATCGCGTTTCCCGAGCGCACCACGGCCGAGCGGATCTTCGAGTTGATCGCCCGGCACCGCCCGACCATCCTGGTCAACGTCCCGACCATGATGAGCGCGATGGTGGCTCACCCGGCGGCGAGCGATCAGGACCTGAGCTGCCTGCGGTTGTGCACATCGGCCGGCGAGGCGCTACCGGCGGGACTGCACAGCAAGTGGATAGAGACCTTCGGTGTCGAGGTGGTCGACGGAATCGGCTCGTCCGAGGCGTACCACATCTACATCTCCAACCGGCCGGGGCGCGGCCGGCCGGGCACGGTGGGCGAGGTCGTCCCGGGATACTCGGCGCGGGTGGTGAACGATGCCGGCGAGCAGGTGCCCGATGGCGAGATCGGCACGCTGGAGGTGACCGGCCCTACGGTGGCGCTGGAGTACTACGGCGCTCCGGAGAAGACGGCGCGGACTTTCCACGGCGACACCCTGCGCTCCGAGGACCTGTTCGTCCGCGATCCGGACGGCTTCTTCTCGTATCGCGGACGTGCCGACGACCTGTTGAAGGTCGGCGGCGTCTGGGTGGCGCCGAGCGAGATCGAGCACTGTCTGATCGGTCACCCGGCCGTGGTCGAGTGCGCGGTGGTGGGTCACCTGGACGCGGCGGGTCTGGTCCGTCCACGCGCTTACGTCGTCCCGCGCGGGGAAGGATCGGCCGAGTTGGAAACCGCCTTGCAGCAGTACGTCCGAGGCGAGCTGGCGCCGTACAAGGTGCCGCGCGACGTCCGATTCGTCAGCGAGCTGCCCAAGACCGCGAACGGCAAGCTCGACCGCCGCGCGCTGCAAGTGATCGAGGAGAAGGGAGTACCCGCATGAACTCACCCCACGAGATCACTCGCTGCGCTCCTGATCTGGCGGGGGCCCCGAGATGAGCCCGTTCCGGGCGTCCCCGGGCTTCACCGACGAGTGGAAGCACTTCGACTTGGACGTCGCCGACGGTGTGGCCACCGTGCGCTTCTCCCGGCCGGACAAGCTCAACGCGCTGACCTTCGACGTCTACGCCGACCTGCGCGACCTGCTGGCCGAGCTGCCACACCGAGGCGACGTCCGGGTCGTCGTCCTGACCGGTGAGGGGCGCGGCTTCTGCTCTGGCGGCGACGTGGAGGAGATCATCGGCGAGCTGCAGCGAATGGACGCCGCCGGGCTGCTGGAGTTCACCCGGATGACCGGTGCGGTCACCAAGGCGCTGCGCGAATGCCCGCTGCCGGTGATCGCCGGGGTGAACGGAGTGGCCGCAGGTGCGGGTTCGGTGCTGGCCCTGGCGAGCGACTTCCGGGTGCTTGCCCGATCGGCGACGTTCGCGTTCCTGTTCACCAAGGTCGGATTGGCGGGAGCGGACATGGGCTCGGCGTACCTGCTGCCCCGGCTCGTCGGTCTCGGGCGGGCGACCGAGTTGCTGATGCTGGGTGACAAGATCGATGCCGATCGGGCCCAGGCGATCGGGTTGGCGACCGATGTCGTGGACGACGAGGCGCTCGGCGAGGCGGTCGACCGGCTCGCCAGACGACTGGCCGATGGCCCGGCGTGGGCTTACTCGACGACGAAGGTCCTGCTGACCCGCGAGCTCGACATGGACCTCGGCAGTGCGATCGAGCTCGAAGCGATGACGCAGGCGCTGCTGATGAAAAGCGAGGACCACGCGGAGTTCTATGCCGCCTGGTCCGACGGGCGCAAGCCGCGGTGGGCTGGTCGATGACCGAGCACCGGATCGTGAGGGTGCCGTCATTGGCCCCGCCGAGCGGGTACGCGCACGCCGTAGTGGCCGCCCTCGGCCGGACAGTGTTCCTCGGCGGTCAGACCGCTCTCGGACCGGACGGGACGATCGCCGGCACGTCCATCGTCGAGCAGTTCGACGCGGCGGCGGCGAATGTCGTGACGGCCCTGGCGGCGGCGGGAGGGCGCCCGGAGCACCTGGTGTCACTGACGATCTACGTGACGGATGTTCCTGCGTACCGTTCGGCCCTGGCCGAGCTCGGTGCCGTGTACCGCCGGCACTTCGGCAAGCACTACGTGGCGACCGCCCTGCTCGGGGTGGCGGAGTTGTTCGACGAGGACGCCATGGTGGAACTTGTCGGCATCGCGGTCGTCCCGGAGTGGTCGGAATGACCGACGTCCAATACACGCACCTGACCGATGAGCGACGGAGCCTGCTGGCTCGGGCCGAGAAGGCCGGCCAGGCCCTGGTGCCGATCGCCGAGGCCGGCGAGCCCGGGCAGATCAACCGATCGCTGATGGCGGCGCTGGCCGAGCACGGATTGCTCGGCCTGCTGTTCGGGCCGGTCGAGAGCGGCGGTCACGTGCGGGCCCTCGACCTGTGCTTGTTGCGCGAGGGGCTGGCCCGGTACTGCACCGAGGCCGAAACGGCGCTGGCAGTGCAAGGGCTTGGCGCGTACCCGATACTGCGCGCCGGCCGGCCCGAGGTGGTGTCGGAGTGGTTGCCTCGGCTGGCGGCCGGGGACGCGGTGGCCGGGCTCGCTCTGACCGAGCCGGAAGCCGGGTCGGACGCCGCTTCGCTGGAGCTGGCGGCTGTCCGCGCCGGCGAGACGTACCGGCTGACCGGCGAGAAGGTGTTCATTTCTCATGCACCGGACGCCGATGTCTACTCGGTCTTCGCGCGTACCGGTGGCGGGCCGCGGACGAAGGGCATCACGGCGTTCGCCGTCCCGCGCAGTTCGCCGGGACTGACGGGGGAGCGGTTGAGCCTGCTGTCGCCGCATCCCATCGGCCGGCTGCGGTTCGACAACGTCCCCGTCCCCGCGTCCCACGTACTGGGCGAGCTGGACGGGGGCTGGGACGTCGCGATGCGGACGTTCGACCTGTTCCGGCCGAGCGTCGGCGCGTTCGCCGTAGGGATGGCGCAGGCCGCACTCGACGCGGCGGTCTCGTACGCGGGGGAGCGGCGGGCTTTCGGCCGGGCGTTACGCGAGTTCCAGGGAGTGTCGCATCAGTTGGCCGACGTCGCGACCCGGCTACAGGCGGCGCGGCTGCTGGTGCACAGTGCGGCGTCGGCGTTCGACTCGGGTGCCGCGGGGATCTCCCACCTGTCGGCGATGGCCAAGCTCTACGCCACCGAGGCCGCGCAGGTCGCCGTCGATGTAGCGATCCAGGTGTGCGGCGCCCGGGCGCTCGAGCGCGGTCACGTCTTGGAGCACCTCTATCGAGAGGTGCGGGCGCCGCGGATCTATGAGGGCGCGTCGGAGATCCAGCGCGAGATCATCGCCCGCCACCTGTTCGACCCACCGCGCTGACCCTCACCGCGCTGACCCTCAACTCGCTGATCATGCAAAAGTGGGACGACACGCCGTAGTGCCGGGCTTGCGTACACCGGCGGAACTCGGACAAAACGGCGTGTCGTCCCACTTTTGCATGATCAGCCGGGAGAGTGCGCATGCGGGGATGGGCGAGGCTGGCGGTTAACCTTGGAGTTCGACCCGCACTCCCGACCACGAGGACTTGAGCTCACCGTGTTCGCCACGCTCTCCGACAGACTCACCGCGACCTTCAAGACGCTGCGCGGCAAGGGCCGGTTGTCCGAAGCCGACATCGACGCCACCGCGCGTGACATCAGGGTTGCGCTGCTCGAAGCAGACGTCGCGTTGCCGGTCGTCAAGGACTTCATCGCCGCGGTCAAGGAGCGGGCGCGCGGCGCCGAGGTGTCGCAGGCGCTCAACCCCGCGCAGCAGGTCATCAAGATCGTCAACGATGAGTTGATCCGCATCTTGGGTGGCGAGACGCGCCGGCTCCGGTTCGCCAAGCAGCCGCCGACAGTGATCATGCTGGCCGGTCTGCAGGGGTCCGGTAAGACGACGCTCGCGGGCAAGCTGGCGCTCTGGTTGAAGAACAACGGCAACTCGCCTCTCGTCGTGGCCGCCGACCTGCAGCGGCCGAACGCGGTCAACCAGCTGCAGGTGGTCGGCGAGCAGGCCGGCGTGGCGGTGTGGGCTCCGGCGCCGGGCAACGGCGTCGGTGACCCGGTCGAGGTCGCTCGCAGCAGCATCGAGCAGGCCAAGCAGCGGCTGCACGATGTGGTCATTGTCGACACCGCCGGCCGGCTGGGCATCGACGAGGAGATGATGGCGCAGGCGCGCGACATCCGTGACGCAGTCCAGCCCGACGAGGCCCTGTTCGTCGTCGACGCGATGATCGGCCAGGACGCCGTCAACACTGCGCTCGCCTTCCTCGATGGCGTCGGGTTCGACGGTGTGGTGCTGACCAAGCTGGACGGCGACGCCCGTGGTGGTGCTGCGCTGTCGGTCGCCTCGGTCACCGGCCGCCAGGTGATGTTCGCCTCGGCGGGCGAGAAGCTCACCGACTTCGACGTATTCCATCCCGAGCGGATGGCCTCCCGAATCCTCGACCTCGGCGACATGCTGACCCTTATCGAGCAGGCCGAGAAGGCGTTCGAGGCCGACCAGGCCGCCGAGATGGCCCGCAAGCTGGCCAAGGGCAGCGACTTCACGCTCAACGACTTTCTCGACCAGATGCAGGCCATCAAGAAGATGGGCTCGTTCAAGAGCATCATCAACATGCTTCCCGGGGCCGGCCAGATGCGTGAGGCGCTCGAGGAGTTCGACGACCGCCAGCTCGACAGGATCCAGGCGATCATCCGCTCGATGACGCCGGCCGAGCGGGAGAACCCGAAGATCATCAACGGGTCGCGGCGGCTGCGGATCGCGCGCGGCTCCGGCGTGCAGGTCAGCGAGGTCAACCAGCTCGTCGATCGGTTCTTCGCCGCCCGCGACATGATGAGCCAGGCCGCGAGGGGCAAGCTCGGCGGGCTGGGCGGGATGCCCGGCGTCCCCGGCATGGGAGGTATCCCGGGCCTGGGTGGCGGCAAGAAGAGCAAGGGCAAGCAGCCGAAGAAGCAGAAGCGCCGTGGGGCCCGCTCCGGGAACCCGGCCAAGCGCGCCGCACAGCTGGCCGAAGCCGAGCAGCGCCGTAAGGCCGAGCCGGAGCCGGGCCAGCTGCCGGGAGCCTTCGGGGGCGGCACGACCAACGGCGACGCCGGCGACTTCCAGTTGCCCGACGACGTGGCGGACTTCTTCAAGAACCGCTAGGCCTTCGATCGATCACGTTCGGCAGGCGGCCCGACTTTACCTACAGGCACGCGTCCTTGTAGGTAAGTCGACGACTCTGGTGGGCGGCCCACTGTCGCAGGCACAGCCGTGCCGCAGTCCCGGCCGCGTCCACCTTCAGCTGCGGCCTGAGGCTGGTTGTCCACACCCAGCGTCAGGAGCGTGCGTTATCCACAGATTGCGAAAGGGGTCTAGCGCGGGATGAGCGCCGGCGGTTGAGTCGTCGGCCATGACAACAAACGAAGACCGGACGGTCATCAAGCTGAGTTCGCCGTCCGACATCGTGACCGCGATGCCGGTGCTGATCGGATTTCACCCTGCCGAGAGCCTTGCGGTGATGTGCCTGCGCGGGCCGCGGCGCCGTATCGGCCTCACCATGCGGATGGACCTGCCGGATCCAGAACACGTCGACGTCGTGGCCGAAGACTTGGCACACCGCGCCGAACGCGACGACGCCGAGACCATTGTGGCCGTCTGTTACACCGAAGCGCCGGACGTGGACGGGGATCTGCCGCGGCGCGACCTGATCGACTCGTTGACCGCAGCGCTCGAGCGACGGAACATCGGCCGGCTCGAACTCTTACTCGTCCGCGGCGGCAGGTGGTACTCGTACGTGTGCACGCGCGAATGCTGCCCACGGGAGGGAACTCCGATCAAGGGCACGCCCAGTAGCGAGCTGCTCGCCCTCGAGGCTCGGGCTGCCTTGGACGGACACGTCGTGCTGGACTCCCGGGAAGAGCTCGAGGCGACCATTCGTGGCCCGGTTGCCGCCCGAGAGGCCACGCTCAGAGCGTCGTACCAGCGGATCGGCGAGTCATTCTTCGACGAGGTCGCTGCTCGCGGAGCCGGCCACGCGCTGCTGTGCACGCTAGAGCTCGCGCGGGCCGCCTACGAGCGGTTCCTGGGCGGCGACCACGAGCTGCCGGACGAGGAAGCGGTCCGAATCCTTGTCGGGCTGGAGGACAAGCTGGCCCGGGACGAGCTGCTCACCTGGGGCTTGGACGGCCATGCGGAGGAGCTGATCGTCTTCCTGAGCACGCTCGCCAGGTGCGCGCTGGACGACAATGCCGCTCCGATCTGCTCGGCGCTCGCGTGTGTGGCCTACCAGACCGGCAACGGCGCGTTGACCAACATCGCGGTGGAGCGGGCGCTGCGCAGTGAGCCGGACTACGAACTGGCTCGCCTCATCGACGTAGCCCTCCAGGCCCAGATCGAGCCGGCCGAGATCCGGGCGATGGCCGAGCGCACCCGCGATCGCCTTCGGGAGTGGGGCATCGGCCGCACAGACGCCGAAGCGGCGTGAGCCTCGGGCAGCGGGGATCCCGCCCGAGGCTCACGCCGGGTCGTGGGTTGCGGTCAGTAGTTGTCACCTAGGTGGTACGGGGGCTGCGACGCATCTGGAAGAGCGTCGGCTGACCGCGGCTCGGTGGCGAGCTCGCAGTCGCCGTCCAGGCTGCAGCGAACCAGTGCCATCTGGCTGGAGTCCTGCCACGCTTCGAACACCAGGGCACCGTTCGGCTCCCACGCCAAGCGTTCAGGATGTTCGGCCTCGAACCTGACTACCTCCTCGCCGGTCTGTGCGTCGACGACGACCAGATCCAGTCGTCCATCGGTGGTTGGCAGATCACCGCCGGCCTCGACGAGCATCTCTTGCTCGCGAAGCTCGTCGGCCGATGGAGTGACCAGGAAGGCGGCGTACTGCCCGTCAGGGGAGAACGCGTTGGCCCGGAGGCGATTCGTGGTGCGCCACAGGACCTTTTCGGTCGCTATATCGACGACGGCGGTGGTCAATGTACCGTCGTCCGACGACACGAACGCGCCGATGTCGCCCGACGAAGTGAGCGCCGTTGCACCGTCGTAGCGGTCCATCCATGGGTCGACCCTGTCCGCGGCCAAGTCCCAGACGTAAACCCCCTCGTCACTGTTGTTGGCCGCCGTAACCAGGATGCGGTTGTCGTCGAGGAACCCGACCACCGACGTGTCCGGGCCGAGGGAGGCGGGCCGCTCGTGCAGGACGTCCCCTGTCGCGGCATCCGCGACGACGAGGGTCGTGTTCGTCCCGCGGCCGGCGAACTCCGCGTCCCAGTCACCGGCGGCCCAGGCGATCAAGCTGCCGTCCGCTGACGTTCGGGCGCCGCCAGGCACCCAGGCGTCCGCCAACGCCGTCGACTCGCCGCCGTCGGAGACGAAGTAGAGCGGATGCTCATGGCTGCCGTCGGCAGCTTCAGGCGGCGTGACGGTAGCGAGGAAGCCGCCCGCGACACGCTGCAGGCGCCCGAGAGCGTGGACGTCGACATCCAACGGAACCTGGCTGTCACCGACGTGTAGCGCGCCGTCCGCGAACCACGGGACGGCGGGCGACTCGCCGGCGGAAAGGTCATTGAGCGAGATGGACACCGCGTCCGTCGGCGGGTTGTCCGAGGCCGGTCCCAGCTCTGGTGCGCCGGATCCCGCAGGCTCGGTGAAATCGATACCGCTGATCGCCGTTACGCCGGCCACGGCCAGAGTGGCACCACTGGCCACGGCAAGGCGAACTGCGCGCGTGCGGCGCCTCGCCTGTCGTAGGGCATGGTCGGCCAGGTCGGGACGCGGCGGCAGGCCACGGGCCAGTTCGTCGACGCCGTCCTTGACAATCTCGTTGATCTTCACGTTGACACTTCCTCTGCTGTGTGAGCCGGGGCGAGTTCGGGTGCAACTTCGCGGAGGCGGGCAAGCGCACGGGACGTTTGGCTGCGCACGGTGCCGACCGCGCAGTTAAGGATCTCGGCGACTTCGCGTTCGGGCAGGTCCTCGTAGAACCGCAGGATCAGCACTGCACGTTGCCGTGGCGCGAGCCGCAACAGGGCGTTGGCGAGATCGAGGCGGAGGTTTGTCTGACCTGTGGTGTCATGCGTGATTCCGTCTGGCATCCGCTCGGTGAGGTCCTCGCGGAGCCTCCACCGCCGCCGCCACGTACTGACCTGCGTGTTGTAGATGATCCGACGTACGTAACGTTCCGGATCGTCGACCCTTCGCCAGTGCCGGACCAGCTTGGCCAGCGCGTCCTGGACGAGGTCCTCCGCCGCGTGGAGGTCACCGGTCAGGGCGTAAGCGGTACGCCGAAGAGCCAGCGAGCGAGCCCCGACGAACTCGCGGAACTGTGCTTCCGCGTCCTGATTCACATCATTTCCCTCCTGCCGTGTATCCATCCCACGCCTGCACAGACGCGCGGCCGGGGGCTTTCGATGCATGGCACCGGCAACCAATTAGGGTCGGCACCGTGGTTGAGCCGACAGCACTGCATATCCGAGGAGTCGTCCTGCCCGAGCGTGACCACCGCGATCTGTGGGTGGCAGGCGGACGCGTGACGTTCGAGCGGGTGCCGGGCGCCGAGACGGTGGCGACCGGATGGGTGCTTCCGGGGCTGGTCGACCTGCACTGCCACGTTGGGCTGGCCGCGGACGGCGCCGTGCCACCCGACGAGGCAGAGCGGCAGGCGCTGGCCGACCGCGACGCAGGCGTCCTGCTGATTCGTGATGCCGGATCGGCCGCGGACACCAGGTGGATCGACGACCGGGACGACCTGCCGCGCATCATTCGCGCAGGGCGGCACATTGCCCGCACCAAGCGTTACCTGCGCAACTTCGGCTGGGAGATCGAGCCGGACGAGTTAGTGGCCTACGTGGAGCAGGAGGCGCAACGTGGCGACGGCTGGGTCAAGCTCGTCGGCGACTGGATTGACCGGGACCTCGGAGACCTCGGCCCATGCTGGCCGCGCGAGACCCTCGAGGCGGCGATCGGCCGTGCACACGAACTCGGCGCACGCGTGACCGCGCACGTGTTCGGCGAAAACGCGCTGCCCGATCTGATCGCGGCCGGGATCGACGGCATCGAACACGGAGCGGGCCTGTCCGATGACCTGAAGGCGATCATGGCCGAACGCGGCGTGTCGATGGTGCCGACCCTGATAAACATCGACCAGTTCCCGAAGTTCGCCGCCCAAGGAGAGGCCAAGTTCCCTCGCTACGCCGAACACATGCGCCGGCTCTACGAACGGCGGTACGAGAACGTCCGGACCGCGCACGAGGCGGGCGTTCCCATCTTCGCGGGTACGGACGCAGGTGGCCAGCTGCCGCACGGGTTGCTTGCTCGTGAGGTTCTCGAACTCGTCCGGGCGGGCCTTCCGGCCACTGACGCGGTCGGGGCCGCGTCCTGGCGGGCCCGTGCGTACTTGCAAGGTGGTGCCGGCGTTCTGGACGAGGGCGGGGCCGCGGACCTGTGCGTGTACTCCGCGGATCCGACCGCCGATCCGGAGACTCTGCTCGATCCGGTACGGATTATCCTGCGGGGTCGCGTGATCCGCTGAGCCGACTGTCGCCCGGCTGCACGATCAGGTGCCGAACCCGCGATCAGGTGACCGCACCGCGATCAGGTGACCACACCGCGAGCGTGGCCCGGCGCCGTGAGTTGGGTCCAGCGGCGCCGCTCTGGCACAATGACCTGCTGAACCGGCGAACGTGTGGCCCTCTCACCCGCGGATGCCGTGTCCACCCGAGACGCTCGTGCTGGTCCCCACCCGGTGGCGGCGGCTCACCCAGAACTCACCTACAGGAGACTCCACAGCCGTGGCTGTCAAGATCAAGCTGAAGCGGATGGGCAAGATCCGCTCCCCGCAGTACCGCATCATCGTCGCCGACTCGCGTACCAAGCGCGACGGTCGGGCCATCGAGGAGATCGGCAAGTACCACCCCAAGCAAGAGCCGAGCCTGATCCAGGTGGATTCCGAACGGGCCCAGTACTGGCTTGGTGTCGGCGCTCAGCCGACCGAGCCAGTGCTGAAGCTGTTCAAGATCACCGGGGATTGGCAGAAGTTCAAAGGGCTGCCGGGCGCCGAGGGCACGCTCAAGGCCAAGGAAACCAAGGCGAACAAGTCCGACCTGTTCAACGCCGCCCTCGCCGAGGTGCACGGAGAGAGCTCCACCGAAGCCACAACGCCGAAGAAGCGGACTGCCAAGAAGACCACCGCCAAGAAGGCCGAGGCCGAGGGTGACACGGCGTCGGCGAAGAAGGCGGCCAAGAAGTCGGCGAAGAAGTCCGAGGCCAAGGCCGAGTCGAAGTCCGAGGCCAAGTCCGAGGCCAAGGCAGAGGCCAAGGCAGAGTCCAAGCCCGACGCCAAGGCCGACGCTGCCGAGGCCACGAGCGAGGACGCGAGGAGCGCCGGGGCCACCGAATCCGCCGAGGCCGCGCAGTCGGCGGAGGCGGCCGAATCGAGCTCGGAGAACTGAGCCGGTGCTCGCCGAAGCACTGGAGCACCTTGTCCGCGGGATCGTGGATTACCCGGACGACGTGAAGGTCCGCTCGCGCACTCAGCGCAGGGGCAGACTGCTGGAGGTCCGCGTGCACCCTGACGACCTGGGCAAGGTCATCGGCCGGAACGGACGCACCGCGACAGCGTTCCGGACCGTGATCGATGCGCTGTCGGACGAGCACGTCCGGATCGACTTCATCGACGTCGACGGTCGCTGAACCGGCCGGAGTGCCAAGGCTTCCTCGATGCTGCCCACGGCATCATGGAGGGAGTCGCTCGTGCGCTTCGGCCAGCGCAGGCGGGGCTGGAGGCAGGCATGCTGGTGACGGTCGGCGTGATCACGCGCGCGCATGGGGTGCGCGGCGACGTCGCCGTCGACGTGCGTACCGACTCGCCCGAGGTGCGCTTCGCCCGAGGTGCCGTGCTGGAGACCGAACCGGCACAGGCTGGACCGCTCACCGTCGCCGGGATCCGTTCGCACAGCGGTCGACTTCTGGTGCGGTTCACCGGCGTCGCCGACCGAGCCGCCGCTGAGACGCTGCGCGGGGTGCGCCTGCTCGCCGACATCGACGAGCAGGAACGGCCGGCCGATCCGGACGAGTATTACGACCATCAGCTCACCGGCTTGTCGGTGCGGACCAAAGACGGGACCCTCGTCGGTGAAGTCGCCGAGGTGGTGCACTTGCCCGGTCAGGATCTGCTGGTCGTCGAGCGGGCGGTCGGCGAGGTGCTCGTTCCGTTCGTGGCCGCGATCGTCCCGACGGTGGATCTAGACGCGAAGGAGATCGTGATCGATCCGCCTCCCGGTCTCTTGGAGGACCAAGCCGGGGAGGAGCAGCCATGAGAGTAGACGTCATCACGATATTTCCGGACTATTTGGCCCCGCTTGGACTTTCCCTAGTAGGCAAGGCACGCGAATCCGGCGTTCTGGACATCCACCTCCACGATCTCCGAGCCTGGACGTCCGACCGGCACCGCACGGTCGACGACACGCCGTACGGTGGTGGCGCCGGCATGGTGATGAAACCCGATGTGTGGGGGGCGGCTCTCGATGAGGTCGCGTCGCCGGAGGCTGCACCGCCACCACGGTTGATCGTCCCCACGCCCTCCGGCGAGGTGTTCGACCAGCGCCTGGCGACCGAACTCGCCGCGGAGCCGTGGCTGATCTTCGCGTGCGGCCGGTACGAGGGCATCGACGCGCGTGTCGTCGAGGACGCCGCGTCCAGGATGGTCGTGAGCGAGCTGTCGATCGGCGACTACGTGCTCACCGGCGGCGAGGTGGCCGCCCTCGTCGTGATCGAAGCGGTGGCCCGCCTGCTGCCCGGGGTGGTGGGGAACCCAGAGTCGCTTGTCGAGGAGTCCCACGGCGCGCAGGGCCTGCTCGAGTACCCCGTCTACACCAAGCCGCCAACCTGGCGGGGTCGCGACGTCCCAGAGATCCTCATCTCCGGCCATCACGGCAAGATCGCTCGATGGCGGCGTGACCAGGCGTTGCGCCGTACGGCCACGCGTCGGCCCGACCTGATCGACCGGCTGGAGCCAGAGACCCTCGACCGCCACGACCGCGCCCTGCTGGCCGACCTTGGCTGGAGCGTGTCCGACGAGGGATTACGGCGCTCGCTAGATTCGTCCGGCTAGGCCCACCTGTGGCACACTGGATCGCTGCCTGGCCCGCGGTCGCCCTGCCACGGGGGAGCGCATGAGCGGGTGGCCAGGAACAACACCAAGCCAACGATTCCGTCGGTGACCCGTGGCGCCGGCGAGGAAGTGACACATCATGCACACCCTCGACGCCGTCGATGCCGCTAGCCTCCGCGATGACATTCCGGAGTTCCGCGCCGGCGACACCCTCCGGGTCCATGTCAGGGTCGTCGAGGGCAACCGCTCCCGGATCCAGGTCTTCCAAGGCGTGGTGATCCGGCGCCAGGGTTCGGGCGTCCGCGAGACCTTCACGGTCCGCAAGGTCAGCTTCGGTGTAGGAGTCGAGCGCACGTTCCCCGTGCACAGCCCGATAATCGACAAGATCGAGGTCGCGACTCGCGGAGACGTCCGCCGGGCGAAGCTCTACTACCTGCGCAACCTGCGCGGCAAGGCCGCCAAGATCCGCGAAAAGCGCGAGACCAGCTGATCGACCGACGCCCGGAGCGCATCCGCAGGCGTTTGCAAGGTAGCGTTTGGGGCATATCGAGCGCGTCAACCAGGCGGTGCTCGTCGGCTGCGGCGGCGGGAGCGACATGGGAGAGTACGTGGCCGAGGACACCGCGCCTAAACAGGGGCCGGCGGCGGACGCCGAACCGCCTCGGCGCAGTAGCACAGTCGCGATCCTTCGCGAGGCGGGCATCGTCATCGCGTTGTCGCTGCTTATCGCCACTCTGGTACGGATCTTCCTCGTCCAGGCGTTCCTCATCCCGTCCTCGTCCATGCAGGACACCTTGCAGGTCGGCGACCGGGTCCTGGTTTCGAAGCTGACGACCCGGTTCGGTGATGTCGAACGCGGTGACATTGTCGTGTTCGCCGATCCCAATGGGTGGTTGTCGACCCCGCGCGACGACGGCAGCGGGCCGGGTACGTGGGTCCGCAACGCGCTGCAGTTCGTCGGCGTGCTGCCCGACGACTCGGAAGGTCACCTGATCAAGAGGGTTGTCGGGGTCGGCGGCGACACCGTCATGTGCTGTGACGACGACGGGCGGGTGACGGTCAATGGCGTCGCGGTGGACGAGACCGCCTACCTGCGTCCCGGCGACGACCCCTCGGTTCAGGAGTTCGAGGTCGAGGTCGAAGAGGGCTACCTGTTCGTGATGGGTGACCACCGGTCGAACTCCGGAGACTCGCGGGTGAACGGCACCGTCCCGGAGAACCGTGTCGTCGGTGAGGCATTCGTCGTGGCCTGGCCGGTCTCGCGGTGGTCCGGGCTTTCCGACGACGGCACGTTCGACCACATCCCCGACGAGTAGCGGTCCGTCTCGTAGGCTCGTCCCATCATGAATGTGAGCGCCGCCCGCCCGACGATCCGCAAGAGTTCGGGCATGTACGGGTACGAGCGCGCGCTCGGCCGGCTGGGTTTCGCTCCGGTCGCGGGTACCGACGAAGCGGGCAGGGGCGCGTGCGCCGGTCCACTGGTCGCCGCCGCGACAGTCCTGGCTGAGGGGCGACGCGGTGAGATCCCGGGCCTGGCCGATTCGAAGCTGCTGACGCCGCAGGCCCGGGAACGGGTGTACGCCGAGGTGGTGAAGCGGGCAGCGGCCTGGTCGATGGTCGTCATTCCAGCTGACGAGGTCGACAGGATGGGCCTGCATGTGGCGAATGTCGAGGCGATGCGCCGGGCGTTGGCCAAGCTTGACGTCGAGCCGCGGTACGTGCTCACCGACGGATTCCCGGTGGCCGGACTGGCCGTTCCCGGTCTGGCGATGTGGAAGGGCGACCAGGTCGCGGCCTGCATCGCGGCGGCGTCCGTGATAGCCAAGGTCACTCGGGACCGCATCATGACCGAGTTGCACGAGCACTGGCCACAGTACGATTTCGCCACCCACAAGGGGTACGTCACGCCGGAGCACCAGCGCACCTTGACCGAACACGGGCCGAGTCCGGTGCACCGCAGGTCGTACGTCAACGTGGCCCGTGCGGCCGCGGGAGAGCCGGCGGACGCCTCGCTTGTCGAGGTACGAGCAGGAACTGGAGCGTGACCATTGAGTGCCGAAGATCTCGAAAAGTACGAGGCCGAGATGGAGTTGTCGCTCTACCGCGAGTACCGCGACGTCGTAGGGCTGTTCACGTACGTCGTCGAGACCGAGCGACGGTTCTACCTGACCAACAAGGTGGACCTACAAGTCCGGACTGACGGCGGCGAGGTCTACTTCGAGGTCACGATGAGCGACGCCTGGGTATGGGACATGTACCGCCCGGCCCGCTTCGTCAAGAACGTCAAGGTGGTCACGTTCAAGGACGTCCACGTCGAAGAACTCGCCAAGAGCGACCTGGAGATCCCCAAAAACGATCTCGGCAGCTGACGTTCGATCACGTTCAGCAGGCGTATACCTGCTGTACCAGGCGCGTGCGGGTGGTACAGCGCCGACACGCCTGGTGGGCGGCCCACGCGGACGGATTGTCCACACCTAGGCGCTGCGCCCCGCGTTTTCCACAGATTCGCGATCACGCCCCTTTGGTCATGAGCGCGCCCGCAAGGCTCGTAGCCGGAGGTGGTGCCGGGTGCGTGCCAACAATGCCATCGGGGCGTACGGCGAGCGGGTCGCCGTCCAACACCTTGAGAACGCCGGGTACACGATCGTCGATCGGAACTGGCGCTGCGACATAGGTGAGATCGACGTCGTCGCGCTGGCCCCGTCCGAGGCTTCGTCCCGGCCCTGCCTCGTCATCTGCGAGGTGAAGACCCGCCGCGGGCTCGGATTCGGCTCCGGCTTCGAGGCCGTCACGCCGGACAAGGCCGCGCGGCTGCACCGACTTGGGCGCAGGTGGCTCGCGGAGAACGACCAGTCGCGTGGCACCTTCATGCGGTTCGACGTCCTCGCCGTCCACATCCCGCGCCATGGCGAGCCACGGGTAGAGCACCTTTCGGGAGCCTTCTGATGCGCCTTGGACGGGCACGCAGTGTCGGACTGTCCGGTGTTCGCGGGACGGTCGTCGACATCGAGGCACATATCGGGGGAATGCCCGGATTCAGCATGGTCGGCCTGCCGGACACCTCGCTCGTCGAGGCCCGCGACCGGGTCCGGGCCGCAATACTGACCAGTGGCGAGTCCTGGCCGCTGCAGCGCATCACGGTGAGCCTGTCGCCTGCTTCCATGCCCAAGCGCGGCAGCTACTTCGACCTTGGCATCGCGGTCGCGATCTTGGAGGCGGACGAGCAACTGCCCACTGGCTCGGGCGGTGACGTCGTGTTCTTCGGCGAGCTGTCCCTGGACGGGCGGCTGCGCGCGGTACGCGGGGTGTTGCCGGCCGTGCTGGCGGCGGCCACCGCCGGACTGGCCCGGGTCGTGGTACCGGAGGCGAATGCGGCCGAGGCCCGGCTCATTCCCGGCGTGTCGGTCCTGGGCGCAAGGTCGCTGTCCCAGGTTCTGGCGGCGCTGCGGGGGCTGCCGCTGCCGGATGAGCCACCAGATCCACCGGTCGCGGGCCCAGAAGCGATCACGGCCGGCCTGGAGGCGCTGGACATGGCCGACGTCGCCGGCCAGGGCGAGGCCAAGCGGGGGGTGGAGATTGCGGCCGCCGGACACCACCACGTGATGCTCGGCGGTGTGCCCGGCGCGGGCAAGACGATGCTCGCCCGGCGCCTGCCGGGGCTGCTGCCCGACCTGAGCTCGGAAGAATCGCTCGAGGTCACGGCGATCCATTCGGTCGCGGGCGTTCTACCACCGAACCAGCCGCTGGTAACCCGGCCGCCGTTTGCCGAGCCGCATCACACTGCATCCACAGCCGCTGTCGTGGGCGGTGGCAGCCGGCAGATCCGGCCCGGGGCCGCATCCGTCGCACATCGGGGAGTGCTGTTCATGGACGAGGCGCCTGAATTCAGCATCAGCGTGCTCGACGCGCTGCGCCAGCCGCTGGAGAACGGTGAGCTCGTCGTGTCGAGATCGGAGGCGACGATCACCTTTCCCGCCAGGTTCCTCCTAGTCCTCGCCATGAATCCGTGCCGGTGCGGCTACCACGGCAGCCGGCACCGCGACTGCACGTGCAGCCCGGACGCGGTCCGCCGCTACTGGCAGCGGATCTCCGGACCCATCCGCGACCGGATCGACGTCCGCATCCAGATCGATCCGCCAGCGATCGCCAGCCTCGATGCCGGACTCGCGGCGGCCGAGCCGACGAAGGTCGTCGCCGAGCGTGTACTTGCCGCGCGGGAGCGCCAGCGCCGGAGACTTGCCGGCACGCCGTGGCGCGTCAACGGTGAGGTGCCGGGTCCCCATGTGCGACGGCACTTGATGCCGCCGGCCAGCGCGCTCGGCCCCCTGCACGAGAGCTTCAGCAAAGGTGTGCTGACGGCGCGGGGCGCGGATCGTGCACTCCGGGTGGCCTGGACGATCGCCGATCTGGCAGGGCACGACGCGCCGACCCGAGATGACGTCGCCGAGGCGGTCTCCTACCGACTGGGAAGCAGTGGTTCGCATGACCGGCTGTCCTGATCGCGAGCGTGTGGCTCGCGCTGCCCTGGCGACGGCGGTCGAGCCGCCGGGCGAGCGCGTCGCGCGCCACCTCATCGACCACGGGGTCGAGGCAACGCTGTCCGCGCTGCGCGAAGGCGGCGACGAGAAGCTCGACCCAGGTGGCCGGGTCCGGCGGCGGTTGACCGGGGTGGACGGCGCGGCGGCGCTGGCGTCGGCATCCGCACTCGGAATCAGGTACGTCTGCCCGGCCGACGCCGAGTGGCCCGTGGCGCTCGATCAGATGATGTTCTCCGCCCCTGACGATGACAAGTGGGTGGCGCCGCCGATCGGGCTGTGGGTTCGGGGCGAGGCGGAGCTCGCGGCGATTGCGCCCCGCTCCGTCGCAGTCGTTGGCGCCCGCGCGGCGACCGACTACGGCCGGCGGATCGCTACCGAGCTTGGTGCCGATCTGGCGTCGCGAGGATGGGCGGTCGTGTCCGGAGCCGCGTACGGAATAGACGGAGCGGCGCACCGCGGAGCACTGGCCGTGGGCGGCATGACGGTGGCCGTCCTGGCGTGCGGGGCCGACCTGGCCTATCCGCGCGGGCACACCGAACTGCTGCGCAGGATCCTCGACGGCGGCCTTATCGTGAGCGAACTGCCGCCTGGCACGGTCCCCAGCCGCCCCCGGTTCCTAGCCCGCAACCGGCTGATCGCCGGGCTGGCCCGCGGCACAGTCGTCGTGGAAGCGGCGCGGCGTTCGGGGGCGCTCAGCACCGCGACCTGGGCTACCCACCTGCGCCGTCCGCTGGCTGCGGTTCCCGGTCCGGTCACGTCGGCGATGTCGGCCGGTTGCCACAAGATAATCCGCGCCGCCGCCGCCGTACTCGTGAACGACGCCGCCGAGGTGGCCGATCTGGTCGGCGACCTCGGGACGGACGCCGCTGCCGACGAACGTGTACCCGACGGTCCGTTGGATCGGCTGGAACCGACCGCTCGCGATGTGTACGAGGCGATACCGGCCCGGCGGGCGGTCACCGTTGACCAGTTGTGCGCCGATACGGGCTTGTCGGTGCCGGCTTGCATGGCCGCGCTCGGCCGGCTGGGCGCGAGCGGATTGGTGGTGCGTGCAGACGGCGGGTGGCGGCTGGTCACGACCCGTCCCGGCGCGCCGAAGGCGGCGATGCTTGACCTGGACTGATCGCCCCGCGACGGTGAGGACGTGACGACAATCGAGCAGTTGCCCGCACAGTTCGAAGTGATCGTCGAGGAGTTCGGCACCTACCTCAGAACCGTACAGAACCGCTCCGAGCACACCGTGCGGGCATATTCCGGCGACGTCGCCGGTCTACTCGCCCACCTGGACCGGTTGGGTCACACCGACCTACGCCGGCTCGACATCGCCGTGCTTCGTGGGTGGCTGGCCGGCCAGCGGACCAGGGGCCGGGCCCGCACGACGCTGGCGCGGCGCGCATCGGCGGTCCGGGTGTTCACTGCGTGGGCGCACCGTGAGGGCCGGCTCGATGCTGACGTCGGCGCGGCCCTCGCCACCCCAAAGGGCGGTCGCGAGCTCCCCGACGTGCTGCGGCTGGGCCAGGTCGAGGAGTTGCTCGCTGCGGTCGCGGACGATGCCGCCGCCGGCGATCCGGTCGCGCTGCGCGATCATGCCGTGCTCGAAATGCTGTACGCCACCGGCATCAGGGTCGGCGAACTAAGTGGCCTCGATATAGATGACGTCGACGAGGATCGCCGGGTGGTTCGGGTGCTGGGCAAAGGACGCAAGGAGCGCAGCGTCCCCTACGGTGCTCCTGCCGCGGCTGCGGTGAATCGATGGCTGGCGCACGGACGGCCCGCTCTGGCCAGACCGGGCTCCGGCAGCGCCCTGTTCCTTGGTGCACGCGGCGGACGGCTCGGCGTTCGCGCGGTGCGCGAGATTGTCTACACCCGCTTGCGTGCGGTCACCGGCACGCCGGATATCGGCCCGCACGGGATTCGTCATTCGACGGCGACACACCTGCTCGAGGGCGGGGCCGACCTACGCAGCGTTCAGGAGCTGCTCGGCCACTCCTCGCTGGCGACCACGCAGATCTACACGCACGTGTCGGTGGATCGGCTGCGCCGGGCATACCGGCAAGCTCATCCCCGCGCCTGAGGCGTCGGTGCGGCGAACGCGTATCCCATGTGACGCCCTAACCACGTACTCCGGCGAGCGCTCCTATGGCGGCCCGCCCGGAAACTGCGGCCGGGCCCGACGCGACCAGCCCAACCGGCTCGGCGGCTGCATCGATAATCGGCTGGCCGTGCCCGCCGCTGGCATCGGTGTGTCCATCGCCCAGCGAGCTAGGTCCGAGCGGCAGCAGCCGGGGCCTTCCGGCCGGTGTGATGAGGCTCGTTGGATCCAGGTAGACGTCGCCTCGCAGCAGCCCCCAGTGCAAGCATGCCGACGGCGCGCAGTGGCTTGAAGTCACATCAAGTGTGCCGATCTTCTGGCCCGCCTCGACATGTTGGCCGACCCCGACGGCAGCGGCTACCGGCTGGTACGTCGTACGCAGCTCACCATGGGTAACCGTCACGACACCGACCCCGGCGACCAGGCCGGCGTAGGTCACCACTCCGGTCCCAGCGGCGTACACCGCGGAGCCTTCGGTGCCGGCGAGGTCGACGCCGCGGTGGCCTGGGCGCCATGGCTCGTCCGGTGGATCGAAGGCGTGCACGATGGCGGCCTCGGCGTGCCCGAGCGGCCACGTCCACGGGCCTGGCGCGCCGGCCGCCGGTACGGCTACGGCCGCCGGTACGGCCGCGGCCGTGGCCAACAGGGCTGCGACAAAGACGATGGCGCTGCGTGATCCCATGCGATCCAGGTTGTCGCCCGCCGATGGCCCGGCGGGACATCCGACGTCGAATCTGTGGACAACAGACCGGGAGCGAGCCGGTTGTGGAAAACCGTCCGGCTCCGTTCCGTCGTCGGCCGGCCTTTCCAATGTCGTCCCAATGAGGTCACGAAGTGATAACGAACGCTGGGCCACGGGGTTAGAAGTGGACGTCGCGGGTGGTCAACCCGAAAGGGTCGAAGGCGGAGTGTTGAACCGAGGGTGAGTGCGAAAGAAGGGGTAGAGGTCGAGGGAATGGCATCGAATCGACGCGGAATGGCTGTAGCCGCGGCTAGCGCAGTGCTCGTGCTTGCGGCATGTGGAGGGGGAGAGGGAGTCGACGTCGACGGCGACGCCGAACCTGGCACGGAAGCTCCCGCAGGTCCCGAAGGCGGGACCCTTATTGCTGGTATCTCCAGCCAGCCGGATCAGCTCGATCCTCACGTGACGACGGCGTACGCCAGCTTCCAGATTCTGGAGAACGTCTACGACACGCTCGTCGCGCCCGATCCGGAGGGCACCTTCGAACCCAGCCTGGCCGAGAGTTGGGATACCAGCGACGACGGTCTGACCTGGACGTTCACCTTGCGCGAGGGCGTGACATTCCATGACGGCAGCGAGTTCGACTCCGCCGACGTCGTCTACTCGCTCGAGCGGATGACAGGGGAGGAGAGTTCGGTGGCGTGGCGGTTCGCCACCGTCGAGAGCATCGACGCTCCGGACGAGCGAACCGTCGAGATAACGCTCACCGACCCGACACCCAATCTGCTGGACAACATCGGCGGCTACAAGGGCATGTCGATCCTGCCCGAAGGCGCCGCCGAGGATCTCGATCTGACGACCGAGGCGAACGGCACCGGTCCGTTCTCCCTGGACAGCTTCAGCGCGTCCGGTGCCACGCTCAGTGCGTTCGCAGATCACTGGGCCGGCGCGCCGACGGTCGACGGGGTGGAGTTCCAGTTCACTACCGAAGCCGCAGCCGCGCTGACCGCCTTGCGGACCGGAGAGATCCACTGGACCGACAACGTCCCGCCGCAGGATGTACAGAACTTGGAGGGCGACCAGGACGTCGAGGTCGGCACTGCGCCGAGCATCGACTACTGGTACCTCGCGCTCAACCAGGCCGAGGAGCCGTGGAGCGACGTCGACGCTCGCCGCGGCGTGGCTTTCGGGCTCGATCGGGAATCGATCACCGAGGCCACCCAGTTCGGTGCCGCGACGGTGAACCAGACGGCGATCCCTGTCGACAGCTTCTGGGGACACGACTACGCGCCGTACGAGTACGACCCCGAGCAGGCGCGCGAGTTGCTCGACTCGGCGGGCGTCTCCGAGGGCCAGACGCTCGGCATCATGGTCGTCACCGACACCGAAGGAGTGCAGGCCGCACAGGTGATGCAGGCGAACCTGGCCGAGGCGGGCATCGAGGTGGAGATCCAGCAGGAGGAGTCGGCGACCTGGCTGGACCGCCAGGGCGAGGGCGATTTCGACGCGTTCATGTGGAGCTGGATCGGCAACCTCGACCCGTTCGGCTTCTACCACGCTCAGCACGTCTGCGAAGGGACATTCAACTTCCAGGGTTACTGCAACGAGGAAGTGGACGCGCTGCTCGAGCAGGCGGCCGCCGAAACCGATCAGGACGCCCGCAAGGCGCTCTACGACCAGGCCGCAGAGATGATCGTCGACGATGCGAGCTACATCTACCTGTACAACCCTGACGTCGTTCAGGCGTGGGTTCCCGGGCTCTCCGGCTACGAGGTCAGGCCGGACCGAGCCATCAACTTCGAGCAGGTGGTGCTGCCCGAGTGACGAGGTACGTCGTCCGCCGGCTCGCGCAGTCGGCGGCCGTCCTCGCCGGGGTGAGCATCCTCGTCTTCGCCGTCATCCACCTGGTGCCGGGCGACCCGATCAGGGTTGCGCTCGGCACCAGGTTCGATCAGGCGACTTACGACGCGCTGCTGGAACGATCGGGCCTGGACCAGCCACTGGTGACCCAGTACTTCAGCTGGCTCGCCAGCGCACTGCAGGGCGATCTCGGGGTGAGCTTCCGCACCGGGCAACCGGTGACCGACGTGATCCTCGAGCGAGTGCCGGCGACGGCTTCGTTGGCCGCCGCGGCCATCCTCGTGGCGCTGCTGATCGCCGTCCCGCTGGGAACCATTTCGGCGCTGCGTCCGCGGACGGTGGTCGACTGGTTCGCAACGGTCATGAGCCAGGCCGGCATCAGCATCCCGGACTTCTGGATGGGCATCATGTTCATCCTGATCTTCGCCGGGACGTTGGGCTGGCTGCCGACCGGTGGGTACGTCGGGCTGACCGATGACCCGCTCGAGTGGGCGCGGCGGCTGATCATGCCGGCGGTCACGATCGGCGTGGTGAGCGGCTCGATCATGACAAGGTTCGTACGCTCGTCCGTCCTGGAGGCGCTCGGGCAGGAGCATGTTCAGGCAGCGAGGGCCAAGGGCATGCGCGCGCGGGACGTACTGTCCTGGCACGTGCTGCGCAATGCTCTCATCCCGCTGGTGACGGTCGGTGGTATCCAGCTGGCGTACCTGCTCTCCGGTGTGGTCGTCATCGAGATCGTGTTCCGTTGGCCGGGGCTGGGGCAGCTCGCATTGCAGGCCGTGCAGCAGCGCGACTACCCCGTCCTTCAGGGCGCTGTTCTGCTGTTCGCAGTGATCTTCCTGGTGGTGAACCTGATCGTGGATCTGCTGTACGCGCGGCTGGACCCGAGGATCGCCTACACATGACGGACGTGACCGAAGCCCCGGCCGCACCCTCGGCTCGCCGACGGTGGGCCGAGACGTTGACCTTGCTGGCCCGCAACCCGATGGCGATCGCGTCCAGCCTCGTGCTGCTGGGCCTGGTTGCGGTCGCCCTGCTCGGAGAGCGGATCACGCCGTACAACCCGCTGGCCCAGTCGATTCCCGACCGGCTGCAAGCACCGTCGGCCGAGCACCCGTTCGGCACCGACGAGTTGGGGCGCGACGTCTTGTCCCGGGTGCTCGACGGAGCCAGCGTCTCGCTGCAGGTCGGGTTCGTCGCCGTCGGCATCTCTCTTGTCGCCGGGACGCTGATCGGGCTGGTGGCCGGCTACTACGGGCGCTGGCTGGACGACGGGCTGATGCGTTTCATGGACGTGCTGTTCGCGTTCCCCGCGATCCTGTTGGCGATCGTCGTCGTGGCCGTGCTCGGGCCGGGTATCACGAACGCGATGATCGCGATCGGCATCGTCTACACCCCGATCTTCGCCCGGATAGCGCGGGCGAGCTCGCTCAGCGTGCGAGAAGAGGTGTACGTCCGCGCAGCACGTTCGTCCGGCGGTGGTGACCTGCGGATCATGGCTCGGCACGTGCTGCCCAACATCGCCGCACCGCTGATCGTGCAGACCTCGCTCAGCCTGGCGTTCGCGATTCTGTCCGAGGCGGCGCTGAGCTTTCTCGGCCTCGGTGTTCAGCCGCCGGACCCGTCGTGGGGCCGCATGCTGTCCGAGGGCCGGTCCTTCCTCGAGCAGGCGTGGTGGATGGCCCTGTTTCCCGGCCTGGCCATCTTCGTCGTGGTCCTCGCGTTCAACGTGCTGGGCGATGCGTTGAGGGACGTGCTGGATCCGAAGCAGCGGTCGGCCATTGCGGGCAAGGGGGTGGCGACGTGAGCGTTCTCGTCGTCGAGGACCTGTCGGTCGCCTTCCGCACCCCGCGCGGCATGGCGCGGGTCGTCAACGACCTGTCGTACGAGGTCGATGCCGGCCAGACGCTCGCCATCGTGGGCGAGTCCGGTTCGGGCAAGAGCGTGAGCGCGCTTGCCCTGTTGGGACTGCTACCCAAGAACGTCGCACAGGTGACCGGGAGTGCTGTGTTCGCCGGCCAGGAGCTCGTCGGGCTGGGGGAAGAGGCGTTGCGTGCCGTCCGGGGTGCCGGCATCGGGATGATCTTCCAGGATCCGATGACGTCGCTGAATCCGGTGCTGACAGTCGAGCGGCAGATCGGGGAGGCGCTGCGGGCGCACGCGAAGGTGTCCGACAGGGCGGTCCGGTCGCGGGCCCTCGAGCTGCTGGAGGAGGTCGGGATCCCGGATGCCGACGCCCGGCTACGGGCGTACCCGCACCAGCTGTCAGGAGGAATGCGGCAACGGGTGATGATCGCGATTGCGCTGGCGGGCGAGCCGCGGGTGTTGATGGCCGACGAGGCGACGACCGCGCTTGACGTGACCGTCCAGGCGCAGATCCTCGAACTCGTTGAGAGGATCCAGGGCGAACACGGCATGGCGGTGGTGTGGATCACTCATGATCTCGGTGTGGTCGCGGGTATGGCCGATCACGTCCTGGTGATGTACGCCGGCCGCTGCGTCGAGGAGGGTTCGGTCGACGTGGTGTTCGAGCACCCGGCGCACCCGTACACGCACGGTCTGCTGGGCGCGCTGCCGATCGTGGACGACCCGCGCCCGGCGCGCGAGCGCGATCCGCTGGCCACGATGCCCGGATTGCCGCCTGACCCCGTTTCGCTGCCGCCGGGCTGCGCCTACTACCCCCGATGCCCGATCCGGGCCGACGAGCGGTGCGCGAGCGAGGTTCCGCCGCTGGTCGAGGTGGCCGGTGGGGACGGCCACCGGGCGGCGACGTTCTACCCGCTGGAGGCGCCGTGACGACCGAACAGGCGATTCCGGCTCCGGCGGATGGGACGGACGCGGACGTGCTGGTGCGTGCCTCCGGATTGAACGTCCACTTCCCGATCAAGACCGGTGGTGGCCTGCGTCCGGTGCGCGGGGCGGTACGGGCCGTCGACGGGGTGGACCTGGATATCCGGCGGGGGGAGACGCTCGGGCTGGTGGGGGAGTCCGGCTGCGGCAAGTCGACGCTGGGCAATGCCTTGCTCCGGCTGGTCGAACCGACGTCGGGACGGGTCGAGTTCGACGGAGTGGACGTGACGAACCTGTCTCGCCGCGACCTGCGTCGGTGGCGACGCAGAGCCGCGATGGTGTTCCAGGACCCGTTCGCGTCGTTGGACCCGCGCCGGACGATCGCCGAGTCGGTGTCCGAACCGCTTTCCATCCACGGCCTGCATCGAGGACGCGATCGGCGCCGCCGGCGGGTAGGGGAGTTGCTGGAGATGGTCGGGCTCAATCCCGATCATCGGGACAGGTACCCACACGAGTTCTCCGGCGGCCAGCGCCAGCGGGTGGGTATCGCGCGAGCGCTGGCCGGCGAGCCGGAGTTCGTGGTCTGCGACGAGCCGATCGCCTCGCTCGACGTATCGGTGCAGGCTCAGGTGATGAACCTGCTCGTCCGGTTGCAGCGCGAGCTCGGCCTGACCTACCTGTTCGTCTCGCATGATCTGGCGGCGGTGCGCCAGGTAAGCGATCGAGTGGCGGTGATGTACCTCGGTCGCGTGGTGGAACTCGGGCCGGCGGCGCGCGTGGCGGCGTCGGCGGAGCATCCGTACACCGAGGCGCTGCTGTCAGCGGTGCCGGTACCCGAGCCGGCCCGGGAACGTACGCGGGAGCGCATCGTCCTGGGTGGGGACGTCCCTAGTCCGGCTTCGCCGCCGTCGGGCTGCCGGTTCAGGACCCGGTGCCCGAAGGTGTTCGAACCGTGTCCGGACCACGACCCTGTTCTCCAGGCGGTGGGGCCGGACCATTCGGCCGCGTGCCACTTGCACGGCGTCACCGACGCTGAGCACACCTGACGTTGTCCAGCTTGTTGGTCACCTGATCCACGCTCTTGTAGTGATCAGGTGGACAAGTGCGGAGTCGTTGCAGGTCAGGGTTGGGCAAGGTCACTTGATCGCGAGCGAGGAGAGGTGGGCTCGGTGCGCCTCGATCAGCCAGTCTTCGGAGAGGCGGGGGTCGTCTGCACCACCGCCGGACTCGAGCGCGTCGAGATACCGGCGGTCCGCCGCGATCCGGCGTCCCAGCTCGGCGCCTTCCCCAACGCTGCCGTGGCCGGGAATGACGTGCTGGACGCCGTCCACCGCGGCGAACAGCTCGAGCGCGCTGCGGTAGTCGGCAACCGGGTCCGCGGCCTGCGTGTCGAGCAACGGGATCTCGATGTCCGAGCACATGTCTCCAACGAGCAGCACACCTTCGGACGGTACGTGCAGCGCTGCGTGGCCTGGTGCATGCGCGCGGTGCTCGATTACCCGCACTTGCGGGCCGTTCCAGTTGATCGACGTCTCGCCCGCGGCCAGCGCGGTGAGCCGGCCGAACAGCGCAGAGTCATGACCCGGAGCCGACTCCTCGGCCAGCCTCAGGCTTCGTGAGAAGTCCGCTGCGATCGCCCTGACGGCGGCCGCCGTCGCGTACCGAGGAGCGGCACCCAGCTCCGCCGACCACAGG
The DNA here is from genome assembly GCA_036373915.1 of Jiangellaceae bacterium. GTDB lineage: Bacteria > Actinomycetota > Actinomycetes > Jiangellales > Jiangellaceae > JASLBX01. The sequence continues at coordinate 37,041 of DASUUU010000109.1, forward strand.
ACGTGGTCCCAATGCGGGTGAGTCGAGAAGCCGGCCACCACGTGCAAACCCAGCCGGCGAAGATCAATGACGAGCTCGCTGATATCGGCAGGCGTGACCGCGGGATCCACCAGCAGGCAGCCACCGCCGGCACCGATGATCACTGTGGTCGTGGTCGTATACGACTCGCTCGTCCCGACAAGAATCCGATCGGTGATGGTGACCAGCCTGCCCACGGTCAAACCGTAGCCTCTGCGGCGCACTGGGTCGCATCAAGATCAAGTGTGCGCGACCGGTGCGACACGAAGGTGGGCTCGGCGTGCAGTGAACACTTGATCTTCATAGTGGCGGCTGCCTCCAGTTGGGCGAGACAGCTAACCGTCCCGTACAATCATGGGTGGCCCAGGTTCTCCTGAGTCAATTTCGCGTGCCCTGCACATTAGGCGACGTGCCCTCGGTCTCCGAGCCATCTCGGAGTGGGTTCGCAGCCGCAGAGCGCCAGGCGCGGCGGCCAATCCCGGCTCGCCGCGAACAACCGGACGACGCGACCAGCCCAGCTGGCGCGGGAGGAGGTAGGCGCGGCCATGGCCGTCGTCACCATGAAGCAGCTCCTCGAGAGCGGCGTGCACTTCGGGCACCAGACCCGGCGCTGGAATCCAAAGATGAAGCGGTTCATCTTCACCGAGCGCAACGGCATCTACATCATCGACCTGCAGCAGTCGCTGACCTACATTGACCGCGCCTACGAGTTCATCAAGGAAACCGTGGCGCACGGTGGCACGGTGCTGTTCGTCGGCACCAAGAAGCAGGCCCAGGAGGCCGTCCGCGAGCAGGCGACGCGGGTCAACATGCCGTACGTAACCGAGCGGTGGCTGGGCGGCATGCTCACGAACTTCCAGACGGTCAACAAGCGGCTCCAGCGGCTCAAGGAGCTCGAAGAGATCGACTTCGACGACGTCGCCGGCTCCGGACTGACCAAGAAGGAACTTCTCATGCGCAAGCGCGAGAAGGACAAGCTGGAGAAGACGCTCGGCGGGGTTCGGACCATGGCTCGCGTGCCGAGCGCGGTGTGGATCGTCGACACCAAGAAGGAGCACCTCGCGGTCAACGAGGCGCGCAAGCTCGGCATCCCGGTCATCGCGATCCTGGACACCAACTGTGACCCGGACGAGGTCGACTTCCCCATTCCCGGCAATGACGACGCCATCCGAGCCGTCACGCTGCTTACCCGAGTCGTGGCCGACGCGGTGGCGGACGGTCTGATGGCTCGCGAAGGACAGCGCACCGGTGATGAGGCGGCCGTTGGCACCGAGCTCGGTGCGGACGAGCCGCTCGCCGAGTGGGAGAAGGAACTGCTGGCCGGTTCGCAGCAGGCGAGCGACGCAGCCGATGCGGGGACCGCAGCTGAGACGGCCGAAGCGGCGGCCGAGGCTCCGGCTGCTGAGGCTCCGGCTGCTGAGGCTCCGGCTGGCGAGGCTCCGGCTGGCGAGGCTCCGGCTGCTGAGGCCTCGGCTGCCGATTCCTCGGCTGCTGAGGCTCCGGCTGCTGAGTCATCGGCCGCCGAGACGCCGGCCGCAGAAGCACCCGCTGCCGACTCCGAAAGTGCCGAGCAGGCCTGATCGTCAGGGATGGCAGCGGCGTTCGCCCGGCCGCCGCTGCCACCGGCCATCACACGCACGTTTAGAGAGAGCGAGATATGACCAACTTCACTGCCACGGACGTCAAGCGACTCCGTGACACCACCGGCGCCGGGATGATGGACGCCAAGAATGCGCTCACCGAGACCGATGGCGACTTCGACAAGGCGATCGAAGTACTACGGATCAAGGGTGCGGCAAAGGCGGCCAAGCGCGGCGCCGAGCGCACCGCCTCCAACGGGCTGATCGCCGCCGAGGGCGGTGCCATGATCGAGCTGGCCTGCGAGACTGACTTCGTCGCCAAGAACGCCGACTTCCAGAAGCTGGCCGCCGACATTGTCGCCGTGGCCGCGGCCGACAAGTCGGCCGACGTCGACGCCCTGCGCGCGGCACGGCTCGCCGACGGTCGGACCGTGAGCGAGGCTGTGGAGGCCGCCAGCGCCGTGATCGGCGAGAAGCTGGAGTTGCGGCGGGCGGTGTACTTCGACGGCGCCGTCTCGACGTACCTGCACAAGCGCGCCAGCGACCTGCCCGCTCAGGTCGGAGTCCTTGTCGAGTACGCCGGTGGCGACGGCGGCGCCGCAGAGACAGCCGCCCGAGGTGCCGCTATGCAAGTAGCGGCCATGCGGCCGCGGTTCACGACGCGCGACGAGGTGCCCGTCGACGCCATCGAGCACGAGCGCCGCATCGCCGAGGCGACCGCCCGCGAGGAGGGCAAGCCAGAGCAGGCGCTGCCGAAGATCGTCGAGGGCCGGTTGAACGGCTACTTCAAGGAGACGGTTCTTGTCGACCAGCCGTCCGTGCAGGACACGAAGAAGTCCGTCGGAGCGTTGCTGAACGAGGCCGGCATCACCGTGACCCGGTTCGCGAGATTCGAAGTCGGAGAGGCTTAGCAGGCGCGCGCAGAGGAACGTATAGACGAGTGCACCAGGAGGCCGGCGCCGTGGAGGAATACACATGACCGAGACGGAGCCGGCCGTTCCTGGCGGCGCCGAGCCCGCGCTGGACGAGTCGACCCCCGCTACGGCAGCTGAGCGCCGCCCGCGCCGGGTCCTGCTCAAGCTGTCCGGACAGGTCTTCGGCGGGGGCGCGGTAGGCGTCGACCCGACGGTGGTGAAAGCCGTCGCCGAGCAGATCAGCGAAGTCGTCCGCAACGGCGTGCAGGTTGCGATCGTGGTCGGCGGCGGCAACTTCTTTCGCGGCGCCGAACTGCACCAATATGGGATGGACCGGGCACGGGCCGACTACATGGGCATGCTCGGCACGGTCATGAACTGCCTGGCGCTTCAGGACTTCCTGGAGAAGCAGGGTGTCGACACCCGGGTCCAGACCGCTATCACCATGGGTCAGGTCGCGGAGCCGTACATCCCGCGGCGGGCCATCCGGCACCTGGAGAAGGGCAGGGTTGTCATCTTCGGTGCCGGCGCGGGCATGCCGTACTTCACCACGGACACCGTCGCCGCCCAGCGGGCGCTCGAGATCGGATGTGACCGGCTACTGATGGCCAAGAGCGGCGTGGACGGGGTGTACGAGGACGACCCGCGCAAGGATCCGACCGCGCGCAAGTTCCACACCATCACCTACACCGACGTGCTGCGCCGCAGGTTGCTCGTCGCCGACCCGGCCGCGTTCAGCCTCTGCATGGACAACCAGTTGCCGATCGTGGTGTTCGGTCTCGGCCAGGACGGCAGCATCGCGCGGGCGATCCGTGGCGACGCCATCGGCACGCTGGTCGCCGCTGACGTCGAGACCAGGCTGGTCGACGATGCGCCGGCCTGATGAGCACCGGCGAGCGCTGGGCGAGTCGAGCGCGTCGCGGTACGGTCACATCGATACGTCAACAACTCACGGAACTAGGGAGCCGCGGTGATCGACGAGACGCTCCTCGAGGCAGAGGAGAAGATGGAGAAGGCGGTGTCGGTTGCCAAGGAGGACTTTGCTGCGATCCGCACTGGACGAGCTCATCCGTCGCTGTTCAACAAGATCATGGTCGACTACTACGGCGCGCCGACACCGGTCAACCAGCTGGCGTCGTTCCATGTGGTCGACGCCCGGATGATCACTATCCATCCCTTCGACAAGGGATCGCTCTCCGCCATCGAGCGAGCCATCCGTGACTCCGACCTCGGAGTGAACCCCGGCAACGACGGCCAGATAATCCGGGTCGCGCTGCCGCAACTGACCGAGGAGCGGCGTCGCGAGTACATCAAGGTGGCCAAACACAAGGCCGAGGAGGCCCGGGTGTCGATCCGCAACATCCGTCGGCATGCCAAGGAGGCGCTCGAGCACCTGGCCAAGGATGGCGACGCGGGCGAGGACGAGGTCTACCGCGCCGAGAAGCAGCTGGAGGAGATCACCAAGTCCTACGTCGAGCAGGTGGACGCGCTGCTGGAGCACAAAGAGTCCGAGCTTCTCGAGGTCTGAAACAACGTGACGATCGACGGGCCGGGGGCCGTGCCCGCACAGGAGTCCACCGGCGGCCGCCGTGGCCGCGCCGGCAGGAAGGCCGGCCGGTCGCGGCCCGAGCCGGCCCCCACGGACCGTCGCGCCGCGGGCCCGCGTGCCGGGTCGACCCCGGGACGGCGGAGCCCCGGGCGCGCAGGCCGTGACCTGCGCGCGGCCACGCTGGTCGGGATCGTCCTCGCGATCCTCGTCATCGGCAGCATGGTCGTCTGGAAGCCGGCCTTCGTCGCCCTTGCTTCAGCAGCCATCGTGGTGGCGGTCTGGGAACTCAGCCGTGCCCTCGGCGAGACCGGTGTGCGAGTACCGGTCGTACCGGTTCTGCTCGGCTCGGTGCTGATGATCGTCGCCGGTTACGTCGGCGGCCCGGAGAGCCTTGCCGTTGGGCTCGGGCTCACGGCGGTCGCGGTCGTCGTGTGGCGGCTCGGCGAACCCGGGGCGGGCTACCTGAAGGACACGACGGCGGGGCTGTTCGTCGCGGTGTACGTGCCGTTCCTGGCCGGGTTCGCGACCGTTCTGCTGCGCCCGGAGGACGGGCATTGGCGCGTGTTGTCGCTGCTCGCCGTTGTCGTCGCGTCGGACACAGGGGGATACCTGGCCGGTTCGCTGATGGGACGACACCGGATGGCGCCCACGGTGAGCCCGAAGAAGTCCTGGGAAGGGTTCGCCGGCTCGGTGGTGCTCGGAACGCTGGTGGGCGTGGCCGCGGTCGTATTCCTGCTGGACGGCCGGTGGTGGGCCGGTGTGGTGTTCGGGGTGGCCGGCGTCATCGCCGCCACTCTGGGCGACCTGGGTGAATCCATGATCAAGCGAGACTTGGGGATCAAGGACATGAGCGATCTGCTCCCCGGCCACGGTGGCTTGATGGACCGGCTTGATTCGGTCCTGACGACCGCTCCCGTCGCCTGGATCGTGCTCAATGCGCTCGTGGAGGTCTCGGGAGGAATATGAGCATTCACGCAAGCGTGGGAGGATAGCTCTGCCATGCCGCCCGAAGCAGGACAACTCGCCTTCGCCGCGCCCCGGCGTGCCAAGCCGCCGCGGCACCTCGCCGACCTCGAACCCGCTGAGCGCCGGGCCGCCGTCGCCGAGCTCGGTGAGCAACCCTTCCGCGCCGACCAGCTCTCGAGGCATTACTTCACCCGCCACACCGCCGACCCCGGTGAGATGACCGACCTGCCGGCAGGGATCCGGGCGAGCCTGGCCTCCGAACTGCTGCCTACCTTGATCGCCCCAGTGCGGCATGTCGAGTGCGATGGCGGCGCGACCCGCAAGACGCTGTGGCAGCTGTTCGACGGCGCCCTCGTCGAGAGCGTGCTCATGCGGTACGGGCCAGGTCGCACCACACTCTGCGTGTCGAGCCAGGCCGGCTGCGGTATGAACTGCCCGTTCTGCGCCACCGGCCAGGCCGGCCTGACCAGAAATCTGTCAGCCGCCGAGATCGTTGAACAGGTCGTGGCGGCGGCCCGCATGTTGCGGCGCGGCGAGGTCGCCGGCGGGCCCGGCCGAGTGACGAACGTCGTGTTCATGGGCATGGGTGAACCGCTGGCGAACTACGGGGCGGTCATCCGGGCCGTCCGCAGAATGATCGACCCCGCCCCATCCGGCCTGGGCCTCAGCCAGCGCGGTGTGACGGTTTCCACCGTGGGGCTCGTGCCGGCCATCGACAAGCTCGCAGCACTCGGACTGCAAGTGACACTCGCGCTGTCATTGCATGCTCCGGACGACGAGCTCCGCGACGAGCTCGTCCCCATCAACACCAGGTGGAACGTAGCCGAGGCGATCGACGCCGCCCGCCGCTACTTCGAGGCGACCGGCCGGCGGGTGTCGATCGAGTACGCGCTCATCCGCGATATCAACGACCAGGCATGGCGGGCGGACCTGCTCGGCCGGCTGCTGATCGAGCGCGGTCGCGGCTGGGTCCACGTCAATCCGATCCCCCTCAATCCGACACCGGGCTCGAAGTGGACGGCTTCTCGGCCGGAGGACGAGCGTGCCTTCGTCGCCGCGTTGCAGGCGCATGGTATTCCGGTGACGGTGAGGGACACCCGGGGGCGAGACATTGATGGCGCATGTGGACAATTGGCCGCACTGGACGCTTAGTATTTGGCAGCCCTCGTTGAGAAAGGAGAGTGATACCTGGTGGCCGTCAGCCGCGACCCTGCGTTCCGGACCGTCCGGATGCGGGAGTCCTACGACCTCGACGCGGTCGATGACTTCGTCGACCGGGTGATCGACGCCCTCGAGGGCAGGCCAGGAGGGCGCTCGATCACACCTGAGAAGATCGAGGCGCAGGAGTTCAAGGTGGTCCGCCTTCGCGAGGGCTATTCCATGGACGATGTGGACGACTGGCTCGACGAGGCGGCGGCGGAGTTGCGCCGCATCCGCGCGTCGGGCGGTACTCGTCGTCCTCCTGCGCGCCAGGAACCCGCCCGCGCTGAACCGTCGTACGAGCAGGTGGGTGCACCGACGAGCGCGTATGGCGGGCCACCGGCCGCGCCGCCGCCTCCTGTCGCCTACCCGATGCCCGAGCCGCAGCCGTATCACGACTCCGGTTACCTCACACCGCACCAGGCCGACACCGGCTACCACCAGGCCGACACCGGCTACCACCAAGCGGACACCGGCTACCACCAGGCCGACACCGGCTACCACCAGGCCGATACCGGCTACCAGCACCAGCCTGGTGTCGATACCGCCTTCCACCAGCTCGACCCCGCGCTGCGGCAGCTGGATCCGTCGTTCCGGCAATCCAGCGGTGCGGCCCCCGAGGCCGATCGGCCCGTCACGCAGGTGTCGACGCCGACCACCGGGCTCCATCACCTTGAGGTCTGGGTGCGCGACCTGGAGGTGGGCGTGAAGTCGTTCGGATGGCTCTTCGAGCGGCTCGGTTGGACGCTGTTCCAGGCCTGGGACAACGGGCGGTCGTGGCAGGCACCGGGCGACGGGCCATACGTGGTGATCGAGCGTTCGCCGGACATAACGTGGGTGCAGTACGACCGCAAGGCGCCCGGGCTCAACCACCTGGCGCTGGCCGTTCCCGAACGCTGGATGGTCGACCGCATCGTGTCGGAGGCCGCGACCTACGGCTGGCGGCTGCTGTTCGCTGACCGCCACCCGTACGCCGGGGGCAGCCAGCACTACGCGGCCTACCTTGAGAACGAAGAAGGTTTCGAGGTCGAAGTCGTCGCACCCTGACGATCTCGATCGGTCGGAGACCCACTTCGGCGTTCGATGTCTGCAATGATTCAGCACAGGGCCACGTACTCGTTCCGACGGCGCCCGCGCCGGCGTAAGGAGGCCACATGGCGGTTGATCATCGAGTCCTGGGCATCGTGCTGGCGGGGGGCGCAGGCAAGCGGCTGATGCCGTTGACCGCCGACCGCGCGAAACCGGCGGTCCCTTTCGGTGGTGCCTACCGTCTGATCGACTTCGTCCTTTCGAACCTGGTCAACGGCGGCATCCACCGGCTCTGCGTGCTCACCCAGTACAAGTCCCACTCGCTCGACCGGCACATCAGCCTCACCTGGCGGCTGTCCGCGGCGCTCGGACACTACGTCACACCGGTCCCTGCCCAGCAGCGCCGCGGTCCGTCCTGGTACCAGGGAAGTGCCGACGCGATCTACCAGAGCTTCAACCTCATCCACGACGAGTCGCCCGACTACGTCGTGGTGTTCGGGGCCGATCACGTGTACCGGATGGATCCCCGGCAGATGGTCGAGCAGCACGTGGCCGGCGGGGCAGGCGTCACCGTCGCCGGCATCCGGGTTCCGCGCGAGCAGGCCACCGCCTTCGGCGTCATCGACACCAGAGACGGCGTGTCCATCTCCGGTTTCCTGGAGAAACCTAGCGAGCCGCCCGGGCTGCCGGACAATCCCGACCAGACCTACGCGTCGATGGGCAACTACATCTTCACGACCGAGACACTGATATCGGCGCTGACCGAGGACGCGGGCGACGACGCGTCCAAGCACGATGTCGGTGGCGACATCATCCCGAAGCTCGTCGACAAGGGCGAGGCCCAGGTGTACGACTTCGACACGAACGTGGTGCCGGGCGAGACAACCCGCGATCACGGCTACTGGAGGGATGTCGGGACGATCGACGCCTATTACGATGCGCACCTGGACCTGATCTCGGTACAACCGATCTTCAACCTGTACAACCAGCACTGGCCGGTCCTTGGGCCGCATTCACAGCGCCCCCCGGCAAAGTTCGTCGCCGGCGGCGTGGCGACCAACTCGATGGTGTGCGCCGGGTCGATCGTCTCCGCCCAGGTCACGGACTCGGTGTTGGCGACCGACGTGACGGTCGACGAGGGCGCGGTCGTCCAGGCGTCGGTTCTGCTCGACGGCGTGCGGGTGGGCCGTGGAGCGGTCGTCAGGCGCGCCATCCTGGACAAGAACGTCCAGGTGCCCGAGGGCGCGCACATCGGTGTGGACCTTGAGCACGACCGGCGGCACTACCACGTCAGCCCGTCGGGGGTCGTCGTCCTCGGAAAGGGCCAGAGCGTCTTTTCGCCCACACCTCGTTGATCATGCAATTCAGGTGCGACACGCCGTAATGTCCGTTTTGAGGGCTTGCGCAAGTCGGGCATATCGGCGTGTCGCACCAGAATTGCATGATCAGCGCAGGGATTGGTAGAGCTTCAGGGTCTCACGGGCGATCTCCGTCCACGAGAAGACGTTGACGGCGCGGGAGCGCCCTGCCTCGCCCATCCGGGCGGCGAGCGCCGGGTCCGCCAGTACGGTGTTGATCGCCGAAGCCAGATCCGCCACGAACCGCTCGGGATCGGCGGGCGTGCCGGTGCCGTCGGTCGCCTGCTCGACCGGCACCAGCAGCCCGGTGACCTCGTGGTCCACCACCTCGGGAATGCCGCCGGTCGCCGTGGCCACAACGGCCGCCTGGCATGCCATCGCCTCCAGGTTGACGATTCCCATCGGCTCGTAGATCGACGGGCAGACGAAGACGGTGGCGTGGCTCAGAATCTGGACGACGCTCGCCCTGGGCAGCATCTCGGAGATCCACACGACACCGTGGCGTTCCTCCCGGAGCATGCCCACGAGGCTTTCGACTTCGGCGGCGATCTCCGGTGTGTCGGGCGCTCCAGCGCAGAGGACGAGTTGAGCGTCCGGCAGTAGCGACCGGCCCGCCCGGAGCAGGTACGGCAGCCCCTTCTGCCTGGTGATCCGGCCGACGAAGACAACGGACGGCCGGTCCGGGTCGATCCCGTACCGATGCAGCACGTCGGTGGCCGGGTCGGGGGCGTACTCGGCGGTGTCGATGCCGTTGTGGATCACTGCCACGCGGTCCGGGTCGATGTCCGGGTAGCAGCGCAGTACGTCGGATCGCATGCCGCCGGACACGGCGATGATCGCGTCGGCGTCCTGCATCGCGCTTCGCTCGCACCACGACGAAAGCGCGTAGCCGCCGCCGAGTTGCTCCGCCTTCCACGGCCGCAGCGGCTCGAGGCTGTGCGCGGTGATGACATGCGGCACGTCGTGCAGCATCGCGGCCACGTGGCCGGCAAGGTTGGCGTACCAGGTGTGGCTGTGCACGACGTCGGCACCGGAGCAATCGACCGCCATCGTCAGGTCGGTGCCCATAACCTGAACCGCCTGGTTGGCCGCTACGAGGTCCGACGGGGTCTGGTAGGCCGTGACGCCGGGCTCGCTCCGCGACTCGCCGAAACAGCGGACATACAGGTCGGCGAGCCCGCGTAGCTCGCGAGCAAGGTACTCCACATGGACACCGGCGCCGCCGTAGACGTCGGGTGGGTACTCCCTGGTAAGCAGGTCGACCCGCATCGTGATCAGGACAGTGCGCGGCCGACGGCGAGGTGACGGGTGTCCGGCGCGGCGACCCGTTCGGCGTCGGCGGCGGTGTCGTCCGGCTGCTTCTGCGACCGTCGCTCGGCTTCCACCCGGGCGTGGTAAGCATCGACCTCGGCTTTGGTCCGGCTCTCGTCCCACCCGAGCAGCGGCCCGGCCACCGCGGCCGCGGCCTCGGCGGACTCGGTGCCGCGATGCGGGGTCTCGATGGAGATCCGTGTGCGCCGGGCGAGCAGGTCGTCCAGGTGCAGGGCGCCCTCATGGGTGACGGCGTAGTGGATCTCGGCCAGCAGGTACTCCTCCGCGCCTGGAATGGGCTCGAGCAGCGACGGATCGTCCTCGGCCGGGCGCAGGACCTCCTCGGCCATCGAGCCGTACCGGTTGAGCAGGTGCCGCATCTTCCACACCGGTAGGTGGTGCTCCTGGGCGAGTGTGACGATCTGGTTGGTCAACGCCAGGTAGCCCTCGGCTCCGAGCAACGACGTGTACTCGGTGACGCTGCGCGGAACCGGCCGGCCGATATCGATGATCGACGCGTCGACGGCGTCGGCCGCCATCACGCGGTAGGTGGTGTACTTGCCGCCCGCGATCGATATCAGGCCCGGCTGCGGGCGTGCGACGGCGTGCTCACGGGACAACTGGGAGGTGTTCTCGGACTCGCCGGCGAGCAGCGGCCGCAGCCCCGCGTACACGCCCTGGATGTCGTCGTGGGTCAGCGGGACGTTCAGCACCCGGTTGACATTCTCCAGGATGTAGTCGATGTCGGATTTGCTCGCCGCCGGGTGCACCTTGTCGAGCGACCAGTCAGTGTCCGTCGTGCCGATGATCCAGTGCGTTCCCCACGGGATGACGAACAACACGGACTTTTCGGTGCGCAGGATCAGGCCGACCTCGGAGTTGATTCGATCGCGGGCGACCACGATGTGCACCCCTTTGGACGCCCGCACGTGGAACCGGCCGCGGCCCCCGGCGAGGGACTGGATGTCATCGGTCCACACGCCGGTGCAGTTGATCACCGCGTTCGTCGAAACCTGGATCTGCTGGTTTGTCTCGACGTCCCTGATCTTGGCGCCGACGATGCGTTCGCCGGCGTGCACGAACTCGACGACCTCGGCCGAGTTGAGCACCGTCGCTCCGTACGCGGCCGCCGTCCGTGCCGTCGTCAGTGTGTGCCGGGCATCGTCGGCCTGCGCGTCGTAGTAGCGGATCGCTCCGGTCAACGCGTCCGGACGCAGAGCCGGGCACAACTTGCGGGCGCCGGTACGGGTGTACTGGCGGTGACGCGGTACCGAGCGGTTACCGGCCATGGTGTCGTACAGCAGCATCCCCGCCCCGACGTAAGGGCGCTCCCAGAGATGGTGGGTGAGCGGGTAGAGGAACGGCACCGGCTTGACCAGGTGGGGTGCGATCCTGGTGAGCATCAGCTCGCGCTCCTTGAGCGCCTCGCGGACCAGGCCGAAGTTGAACTGCTCGAGGTACCGCAGGCCGCCGTGGAACAGCTTCGACGAACGGGACGACGTGCCGGACGCGAAGTCGCGGGCCTCGACCAGCGCGACCCGTAGACCGCGGGTCGCCGCGTCGAGCGCTGTTCCTGCCCCCGTCACCCCTCCGCCTACGACGAGCACGTCGAGTTCGGCACCGTCGAGTGCCTTCCACGCCTCGGCCCGCTGCTGAGGTCCGAGTTGCGGATTGCCCTGGGCCATCGAACCCTCCCGTCATCCGAAGCCGCCTCTGCCGCCAGCCTAGGTGAAACACGTGGCTCGGATGCGTTAACGGTGCGGCCGCATGGTAAGCAAGGTTCATGTCTGTGACGAAACAGGACGAGCGCAGGGTCGTCGAGCAGGTGACGACGGCCTTGCTCATCGGTGGCGAATGGCGGGAAGCGGCCTCCGGCGCCCGCTTCCCGGTGCAGGACCCCTCGACCGGTGAGGTCCTGACCGAGGTCGCCGACGGCTCGCCGGACGACGGAGCTGCGGCGCTCACGGCCGCGGCCGATGCCCAGAGCGCCTGGGCGGCGACGCCACCCCGAGAGCGAGCCGAGCTGCTCCGGCGAGCCTTCGAGACGCTGATGGCGCGCCAGGACGAGCTTGCCTTGCTGATGACCTTGGAGATGGGTAAGCCGCTTGCGGAGTCGCGGACCGAGATCGCCTACGCCGCCGAGTTCCTGAGGTGGTTTTCCGAGGAGGCCAGCCGGATCGAGGGTTCGTACCGGGTGTCGCCGGCGGGCGGCAGCAGGATCCTCACCATGCGCCAGCCGGTGGGCCCGTGCATCTTCATCACCCCGTGGAACTTCCCGACCGCCATGGGCACCCGCAAGATCGCGCCGGCCATCGCGGCAGGCTGCACGATGGTGGTCAAACCAGCGTCCGAGACGCCGCTGTCGATGCTGGCGCTGGCAGGCGTCCTCGAGGAATGCGGCCTGCCGCCCGGGGTGCTCAACGTGGTCATCACGTCGCATTCGAGCCAGGTGATGGAGCCGATGATCCGCGATCCGCGGGCCCGCAAGCTCTCCTTCACCGGCTCGACACCGGTCGGCCGCAAGCTGATCGAGCAGTCCGCCGAGCAGATCCTGCGGGTGTCGATGGAACTAGGCGGCAACGCACCGTTCCTGGTATTCGCGGACGCCGACCTGGATGCCGCGGTCGAAGGCGCGCAACTGGCGAAGATGCGCAATATCGGTGAGGCCTGCACGGCCGCCAACCGGTTCCTCGTGCACGAATCGGTGGCCGCTGAGTTCTCGTCCCGTCTCGCCGAGCGGATGGGTTCGCTCGTGGTGGGCCGGGGTACCGACGATGGGGTTGATGTAGGGCCGCTCATCACGGACAAGGCGCGGTCCGGTGTCGAGGACCTTGTCGCCGATGCCGTCGACCGGGGCGGCAAGGTCCTGACAGGCGGAACAGCCGTCGACGGCGCCGGCTGGTTCTACGCTCCGACCGTTATCGCCGACGTGCCACGGGACGCGCGGATGACCCGCGAAGAGATCTTCGGTCCGGTGGCGCCGGTGACGACGTTCAGCAGCGACGACGAGGCGATCGCGTTGGCGAACAACACCGAATACGGGTTGATCTCGTACGTCTACACCCGCGACCTGAATCGAGCGCTGAAGGTAAGTGAGGCGCTGGAGTTCGGCATGGTCGGGCTCAACGCCGGGGTAATCTCCAACCCGGCCGCACCGTTCGGCGGGATCAAGGCGTCCGGCTTCGGCCGCGAGGGCGGCAGAGAAGGCATCGAGGAATACCTCGAGATCAAGTACGTGGGAATCGGTGGCGTGTAAATGGACGAGCAGCAGATTCACCTGCGAATTGCCGGGCTCATCGACGAGGAACACCAGTTGCGCGAGATGGTGTCCCGCCACGAACTCGGCAGTGCCGACGAGCAGCGCAGGCTCGCCGAGATCGAGGAGAACCTGGACCAGTGCTGGGATCTGCTGCGCCAGCGCCGGGCGCGCCGGGATGCAGGGGAGGATCCCGACCTTGCCGAGCCGCGCCCGGTCGACGTGGTGGAGGACTACGAGCAGTAACAATCCGCCGATGCTCATCACTGCCCCGACCAGGCGGTCCCGTGGCTGAGGTGCGTACGCAGGAGGACGAAGTCGTCTCGCTGACGTCCGAGCTCATCCGGCTGGACACCAGCAACTACGGCGACGGCTCGGGCTCCGAGCGCTCGGCAGCGGAGTACGTCGCTACCCAACTCGCCGACGCCGGGATCGAAGCGACGCTGCTCGAATCCGCCCCGGGCCGGGCAAACGTCGTGGCGCGGGTCGCTGGGAGATCACCGTCCCTGCCGGCGTTGCTCGTGCACGGTCACCTGGACGTCGTCCCGGCGGTGGCCGGCGACTGGTCCGTCCACCCGTTCTCCGGTGAGGTCCGCGACGGAGTCGTGTGGGGACGCGGCGCCGTCGACATGAAGAACATGGTCGCGATGATGCTGGCGGTCGCGCGGCGATGGTCCCGCGAGGGGCGAACGCCGCAGCGGGACGTCGTGTTCGCCTTCACCGCGGACGAGGAGGACAGCGCGGCGGCAGGGGCGGATTGGCTGGTGCGTGAGCACGCCGATCTGTTCGAGGGGTGCACGGAGGGGATCAGCGAGTCGGGTGCGTACACGTTTCATGCGGGCGACGGCGTCCGGCTGTATCCCATCGGCGCGGGGGAGCGGGGGACGGCTTGGCTCGATCTCGTTGCTCGTGGGACGGCCGGGCACGGCTCGCGGGTGAACCGCGAAAACGCCGTGGGAGCGTTGGCCGCGGCCGTCGTCCGGATCGACGCGTACGACTGGCCGGTGCGGCTGACGCCGACCGTCAAGGCCGCTCTGGCCTCGATTGGCGCCGCCGTAGGTGTGGCCGCCGACCCCGATTCGCCGGGGTTCGATGTCGATACCGTGCTCGAGCGGTTTGGACCGGCCAGACGGCTGGTGGAGTCCACCGTCCGGAACAGTGCCAACCCCACCATGCTGTCCGCCGGGTACAAGGTGAACGTGATACCTGGAGTCGCGACCGGGCGGGTTGACGGCCGGGTGCTGCCTGGAACCGAGGACGAGTTCGAAGCTGCGCTCGACGAGCTGACCGGGCCGTCGGTCGACTGGTCGTACCACCACCGTTCGCCAGCGTTCTCGGCACCGGTCGACTCCCCGACGTTCGCGGCCATGTCGGCGGCCGTGCTTGCCGAGGATCCGGACGCGTATGTCGTCCCGGTCTGCCTGGCGGGTGGGACGGACGCGAAGCAGTTCTCGCGGCTGGGCATCGTGGGTTACGGGTTCGCGCCGTTGAGGCTGTCGCCGTCGTTCGACTATCACGCACTGTTCCACGGCGTCGACGAGCGGGTGCCAATCGACGCGCTGCGGTTCGGCGTGCGGGTGCTCGATAGGTTCCTGTCGTCGGTCTCGTGAGGGAGAGTTGTGCCGGTTCCTGAGCTCCAGCGTCCGCCGAGGTTGAAGCCCGGCGATCGGGTGGCCGTCGTCTCACCGAGCGGTCCGGTGCCGAAGGACCGCATGGACGCCGGATGCGCCGTGCTCCGGTCCTGGGGATTGGACGTCGTGCTGGGTGCGCACGTGTTGGACGTGGACGACAGGTTCGAATACCTGGCGGGTACGGACGCCGATCGTGCTTCCGACCTGCAGCGGGCGTGGCTCGACGCGGATGTCTCCGGGGTCTTGTGCGCTCGTGGCGGGTACGGTGTGCACCGAATGGTGGACCTGCTCGACTGGTCGACCATGGCGGAGGTTCCGCCGAAGGTGCTCGCAGGTTTCAGCGATATCACCGCGCTGCACGAGGCGTTTGCTGTACGGCTCGGCATAGCGACGCTGCACGCGCCCATGGTCGGCAGCCGGCAGATCGAGGACGGGCGTTCGGCCGGTTCGCTCCGGCAGACGTTGTTCGATCCCAATGGCTCGCGGGTGCTCACGTCACCGACCGCGTCGACACTGGTCGGGGGAGTGGCGTCCGGCGTGACGGTCGGAGGGTGCCTGGCGTTGCTGGCGGACAACCTCGGGACGCCGACGGCCCGGCCTGGCGTTGACGGGGGCATTCTGGTCCTGGAGGACACCGGGGAGGACCGCTATCGGCTCGACCGGATGCTCACCCAGTTGTTGCGCGCCGGGTGGCTGGACGGAGTCGCCGGCATCGCACTGGGTTC
Organism: Jiangellaceae bacterium; assembly: GCA_036373915.1. Lineage (GTDB taxonomy): Bacteria > Actinomycetota > Actinomycetes > Jiangellales > Jiangellaceae > JASLBX01. The sequence continues at coordinate 52,578 of DASUUU010000109.1, forward strand.
GTGGTTCGAGTGTGAGGCCGGTGTGCGAGACCTGATGCTCGACAGGCTGGGTGCTCTCGGTGTGCCGGTGGTCTGGGAGCTGGGCTTTGGCCACGGTCCGAGCTCGCTCACCGTTCCGTTGGGGATTCCAGCGACACTGGATGCCGACGCCACGACGCTGACCTTGGATGTGCCCGCTCTGGCGTAGGGCCTCTCGGAGCGGGCCACCTGCCGGCAGGAATCGCGAGGTTCGTACTGTGTCGAACGTGGCCCTGCACGCTGACATCGACTTGCTGGTGTTCGACATCCTCGGGACGCTCGTCAACGAGCCTGGAGGGCTCCGCGCCAGCATCCGCGAGGCGGCTCCAGCTGAGAGCCTCGGTCACGAGGACGACCTCGTCGAGGTGTGGCAGAGCCACGTCGCGGACCAGCAACGGAAGATGCTCGACGGTCTCCGACCCTACGCCAACAGCGATGTCGTCGACCGCGAAGCGGCGCAGCTCGTGGCGACCAAGTGCGGCGTAACCGACGCGAGAGCCATCGACAGGCTCGCCACCGCCGAACAGCGGTTAGATCCCTGGCCGGACACCATCGATGCACTCGAACGGCTCGCGCAACATGTCCCGCTCGTGGGGCTGTCCAACGCGAGCCGGGCAACGCTGACCCGCCTCAATGCCCATGCCGGACTGCGCTGGCACTACCTGCTCTCGGCGGAGGACGCTCAAAGCTACAAACCTGCCCCTGACGTCTACCGGCTCGCTGTCGGAATCGCCGGCGGTGGTGCGCCGGAGCGCGTTCTCATGGTCGCCGCTCACGCATGGGATCTCCGGGGCGCACAAGCTTTGGGACTGCGCACGGCCTATGTCCAACGCCCGGTCGCCGACCCACCTCTCACCACCGACTCATTCGACTACCACGCCACCAGCCTCACCGGTCTTGCGGCAGCGATTCTCGACCGCCAGGTTCGGTGATTCACGGCTGCTGGAGGGAAGGGTGTCCCTCGCTTGAGTCGCGGCCGCTCCGCACGAGTTCGGCCCGACCCCGTGCACGCGCGAACGGCGGGTTCAATCGCGAGCCGGTCCGCGCGGGTTGATCGACCGGACGCCGTACGGATCCTGGCGCAGATCACGTGGTGCAATGCGTGGTTCGGACCCGCCATGCGCGACAATGAGGCCATGACGCCGCCGGTGCGAGACATCGTGGTCCTGGGCTCGACAGGATCCATCGGCGTCCAGGCGATCGACGTGATCCAGCGCAACCCGGACATTTTTCGAGCTGTCGGCCTGGCCGCAGGCGGTTCCGACCCGGCCACTCTCGCCGCGCAAGCGCTCGACCTCGGAGTCGAGGCGGTCGCGATCGCGAAGGCCAGCGCGGCCGAGGATGTGCTGGTCGCTTTCTATGCGGAGGCGAAACGCCGCGGCTTCAGCGCGGGGCGGTACCCCGTCCCGAAGATCCTTGCCGGCCCGGACGCTGCCACCGAACTCGCCGGCCACCAATGCGACGTCGTACTCAACGGCATCACCGGCTCGATAGGGCTGCGCCCCACCCTGGCGGCGCTCGACGCCGGTCGAACCCTCGCGCTGGCGAACAAGGAGTCGCTGATCGTCGGTGGGCCGCTGGTCACGGCCGCAGCGAAGCCCGACCAGATCGTTCCCGTCGACAGCGAGCACAGCGCCCTGGCGCAGTGCCTGCGCGGCGGACGCAGGGACGAAGTCCGCAGGCTGGTGATCACGGCGAGTGGCGGCCCGTTCCGGGGCCGGACCCGGGACGAACTGGCCGGAGTGACACCAGAACAAGCGCTCAACCATCCCACCTGGGACATGGGACCCGTCATCACCATCAACTCCGCAACGCTCGTCAACAAGGGACTCGAGGTGATCGAGGCTCACCTGCTGTTCGGTGTCCCGTTCGACGACATCGAGGTCGTCGTCCACCCGCAGTCGATCGTCCACTCGATGGTCGAGTTCATCGACGGGTCGACACTCGCCCAGGCCAGCCCACCGAGCATGAAGATTCCCATCGCGCTGGCGCTCGGGTGGCCGGATCGCGTCCATGAGGCCGCCCCGCCGTGCGACTGGAGCACCGCGTCGACGTGGGAGTTCTACCCGCTCGACGACGAGGCGTTCCCCGCGGTGGCCCTCGCCCGCGAGGCGGGACGCCGGGGTGGTACGGCACCGGCGGTGTACAACGCGGCCAACGAGGCGTGCGTCGCGGCGTTCCGAGACGGCCGCCTCGGCTTCACCGCCATCGTGGACACGGTGGCCACGGTCCTGGCCGAACACCCATCCGACTCCGCGGGGAACGTCCTGACCCTTGACGACGTTCTTGCTGCGGACAGCTGGGCGCGCGTCCGCGCTCGCGAACTAGTGGAAGGCGTCTGAAGTCGATGGACCTGCTAGCCGTGATCGGCGTTCTGGCCTTCGCGGTCGGTTTGCTGCTGTCCATCGCGCTGCATGAGATCGGCCACCTGATTCCGGCCAAGGCGTTCGGCGTCAAGGTCACCCAGTACATGGTCGGGTTCGGCCGCACGGTCTGGTCGCGCCGGCGCGGCGAGACCGAGTACGGGTTCAAGGCGATCCCACTGGGCGGCTACGTCCGGATGATCGGCATGTTCCCGCCCGAGCCTGGTGCCGACCCGCGGCGGCTGCGCTCGGCCAGCACAGGCCCGTTCCAGGCGCTGATCGAGGACGCTCGCCGGGCGGCCAAGGTCGAGATCCAGCCGGGCGACGAGGACCGCGTCTTCTACCGGCAGGCCTGGTGGAAGAAGCTGATCGTGATGCTCGGCGGGCCGATGATGAACGTGGTCATCGCCCTGGCGCTGGCCGCCGGCCTGCTGATGACGTTCGGCAACCCGCAGAAGCCGGTCTTGACGCCCGTGGTGTCGTCGGTGAGCGAGTGCGTCATCCAAGCATCCGAGAACCGCGCCGAATGTCTTCCGGACGATCCGGTCGCCCCCGCGGCAAGAGCGGGTATCGAGCCGGGCGACCGGATCGTCTCGATTGCCGGTGCGCCCATCGACACCTGGGACGATGCCCGCGAGGTCATCCGTGCACTCCCTGAGGCCGACACCGAGGTTGTCGTCGAGCGGGACGGCGAACTGTTGACGCTCACTGCGCCGATCATGGAGTCCGAGCGGCCGACACTCGACAGCACCGCCGACGACATGCGGTTCGAGTCCGTGGGCTTCCTCGGGGTCTCGCCGACCATCGACCACTACGAGAACGAGGACTTCGTCGGCGTTGTCGGCTGGATGGGCGATTTCACGGGCACGATGGCCAAGGCGGTCGCGTCGATCCCTCAGCGCATGGTGGGCGTGTGGGACGCTGCATTCGGTGGTGGCGAGCGTGACGTCAACGGCCCCATCGGAATCGTCGGCGCCGGCCGGATCGGCGGCGAGATCGCGTCCGACGAGGCCCTGGCGGTTGGTCAGCGCGTGGCCAGCTTCGTCATGCTCCTGGCGAGCTTCAACATGGCGATAGCTCTGTTCAACTTGATCCCGCTGCTGCCACTCGACGGCGGCCACATCGCCGGCGCCCTGTGGGAGGCGGTCAAGCGAGGCTGGGCGAAGCTCACCCGGGGCCCGACACCAAAGCCGGTCGACGTGGCCAAGGCGCTGCCATTGGCCTACGGCGTCGCCACGGTGCTGATCGGCATGGCCGTCCTGCTGCTCTACGCCGACATCGTCAACCCGGTCCGCCTGACCGGATAATCGAACGGGAAATTGCGAGAATAGAGAATATGAGCGCGATCCAGCTCGGTATGCCCGCCGTGCCCGCTCCAGTGCTGGCCGAGCGACGGCGATCCCGCAAGATCCGCGTCGGCAAGGTCGAGGTCGGCGGCGACGCGCCGGTGAGCGTCCAGTCGATGACGACCACGCCGACGACGGACATCAACGCGACTCTTCAGCAGATCGCCGAGCTCACGGCGGCCGGCTGCGACATCGTGCGCGTCGCCTGCCCGAGCGCCGACGACGCCGAGGCGCTGCCGGCGATCGCGAAGAAGTCGCAGATCCCGGTCATCGCCGACATCCACTTCCAGCCCAAGTACGTCTTCGCGGCTATCGACGCCGGGTGTGCGGGCGTGCGCGTCAACCCCGGAAACATCCGCAAGTTCGACGACCAGGTCGGCGCTATCGCCGGGGCCGCCGCGGATGCTGGGGTGTCGATCCGGATCGGCGTCAACGCCGGCTCGCTCGACCAGCGGCTGCTGGACAAGTACGGCAAGCCGACGGCGGAGGCACTGGTCGAGTCGGCGGTCTGGGAAGCGTCGCTGTTCGAGGAGCACGACTTCCACGACTTCAAGATTTCCGTCAAGCACCACGACCCGGTCGTCATGGTGCAGGCGTACGAGATGCTCGCCGAGCGCGGCGACTGGCCGCTGCACCTCGGGGTCACCGAGGCCGGCCCGGCGTTCCAGGGGACGATCAAATCTTCCGTCGCGTTCGGCGCCCTGCTGTCCAAGGGCATCGGCGACACCATCCGCGTCTCGCTGTCCGCGCCGCCCGTCGAAGAAGTCAAGGTGGGGCTGCAGATCCTGCAGTCGCTCAATTTGCGCGAGCGCAAGCTCGAGATCGTCTCCTGCCCGTCCTGTGGGCGAGCCCAGGTCGACGTCTACACCCTCGCCGACAAGGTGACCGCCGGGCTCGAAGGCATGGAAGTTCCGCTGCGGGTGGCCGTCATGGGTTGTGTGGTCAACGGCCCGGGGGAGGCCCGCGAAGCCGATCTCGGGGTGGCGTCCGGCAATGGCAAGGGTCAGATCTTCGTCAAGGGCGAGGTCATCAAGACGGTGCCGGAATCGCAGATCGTCGAGACGCTCATCGAGGAGGCCATGCGCATGGCCGAGCAGATGGAGGACTCCGGTGTGCCGTCCGGCGAACCCACCGTTAGGGTCTCCTGAGCAATAATCTGCTCACAAATGCTCCGGCGCGCGGCCCGCGGGGAGGTCGGTGATGCTCGACGCACCGGTGGTGTACTCGCTGACACCCGACGATCTGGCCGAAGCACGGGATTTGCTCGCTCGCGACCCCGTCAGCGACGTGTTCGTGGGTTCGCGGGTGCATCAGTCAGGGCTCGTCGCGCGCCGGCTCGGCGGGGAGCTTTGGGGCTATCGCGAGCGTGGTCGGCTGGTTTCGTTGTGCTATTCAGGCGCCAACATGGTGCCGGTCAATGCAATGCCGCCGGCGATCCGCACGTTCGCCGACCTGGCCGGTCAGAGGCGCCGGACGTGCTCGTCGATCGTGGGGCCGGCGACCTCGGTGCTGGGCATGTGGGACCTGCTCCAGCCGGCGTGGGGGCCGGCCCGTGAAGTGCGGGCCCGCCAGCCGGTCCTCGCCATCGACGGCCCGCCGGAGATCCCGCCCGATCCGGAGGTGCGCCGGGTCCGTCCCGAAGAGATCGACCGGTTGCTGCCGGCATCGATCGCAATGTTCACCGAAGAGGTCGGAGTGTCACCGATCGGCTCGGATCACGGCGCGCAGTACCGGGCCCGGGTGGCCGACCTGATCCGCGGCGGCAGGGCCTTCGCTCGCTTCGAGGACGGCGAGGTGGTCTTCAAAGCCGACATCGGCGTAGCCACGCCCCTCGCCTGCCAGATCCAGGGGGTGTGGGTGCGCCCCGATCGGCGAGGCAACGGCCTGGCCGGCGCCGGCATGGCGGCAGTTGTCGAGTACGCCCGGCGCGACGTCGCGCCGATAGTGTCGCTGTACGTGAACGACTACAACGTCGCCGCACGTGCGGCCTACCGGCGGGTCGGATTCCGGGAGGTCGGCACGTTCGCCACCGTTCTGTTCTGAGCGACGATCTCGGGCACACTGGCATCGTGAGAGGTCGCGGGCTGCTGTCCCTGGGCGTCGCAGTGCTCGTCCTGGCGGTGTGCGGGGCGGACGGCGGGGCCACATGGGAGGCGACATCGCCGCTGAGCAGCACCGCGCCGGGGCCTGCACCGATCGCCTCCGCCGCACCGACCCTTCCGCCGACTACCATCCCGACCCCTACTCCGACACCGGAGCCTGTTCCGCGCGAGTTCACCATCGTGGCCACCGGTGACGTCCTGCTGCACGAGCGGCTGTGGGTACAGGCCCAGCGAGACGCCGACCCGGACGGCACCTGGGACTTCGCGCCTCAGCTGGCGAGTATCGAGCCTGTGGTCTCCGCGGCCGACCTGGCGATCTGCCATCTCGAAACACCGCTGGCTCCCGAAGGCGGGCCGTACGAAGGCTACCCGGTGTTCTCCAGCCCGCCGCAGATCGTCCCGGCGCTCGTCGAGATCGGTTACGCAGCGTGCACGACAGCGTCCAACCACACTTTCGACAAAGGTGGCGCCGGGGTCGACCGCACCCTGGACTACCTCGACGACGCAGGCCTGGCGCACGCCGGATCGGCCCGCACCGCGGACGAGGCGGCCGCGCCGACACTTGTCGAAGTCGAAACCGACGCCGGTGCGGTCACGGTCGGGCTGCTGTCCTACACCTATGCGTTCAACGGCATCCCGTACCCGGACGGCGACACCTGGCGAAGCAACGTCATCGACGAGGACGCGATCCTGGCCGAGGCGGCCACCGCTCGCGCCGCGGGAGCGGAGTTCGTCGTCCTGGCCATGCACTGGGGCGATGAGTACCGCCACGATCCGAACTCGCAGCAACTCGAACTGGCGCCACGCTTGATCGAGACGGCCGACATCGACCTGGTGCTCGGGCATCATGCGCACGTCGTCCAGCCGCTGGAGTACGTCGACGGGGAGTGGGTCGTGTACGGCATGGGCAACCTCATGTCCGCACACCGCACGCCAGGCGAACCCCAGAACGAGGGCATGCTGGTCCGATTCACGGTAACCGAGGAGCTCGAAGCGGGCAGGTTCACAACCACGGCGGCGGAGTACCTACCGCTGCTCCAGACCGATGCCATGCCGGTGAGCGTGGTGAACGTCCCGGCCGCGCTCGATGGCGGAGACACAGGCACTGCCACGACCGCTCGGATCGACGAGGCCATGGATCGCACCACGGAGGTGGTCGGCCGGCGCGACGCGTTCGAGCACGGGCTCCGTCTCGTGGAGGACTGAGTCCGCGGGACGGTGAGCCGCAGGGTGAGCGGCGACGATCACTGTCCGCTGCGGGCGCGAAGGTCGATATCCAGGCGAATCCCGAGCTTGGACGCAGGTATCCTCACTCGGTCAGCTGACGAATCGCTTCACGAGGAGAACGCCGTGGTTCTGCGGATGTCGACGCTGTTCCTGCGCACTTTGCGAGAGGATCCGGCGGACGCCGAAGTGCCGAGCCATCGCTTGCTGGTTCGCGCCGGTTATATCCGCCGGGTCGCGCCGGGGATCTTCTCGTGGCTCCCGCTGGGTTACGAGGTGTACCGCAACGTCGAGCGGGTCGTCCGCGAGGAGATGAACCGGGCGGGTTTCCAGGAGGTCCACTTCCCAGCGCTGATCCCTCGGGAGCCGTACGAGCGGACCGGACGCTGGACCGAGTACGGCGACAACATCTTCCGCCTGAAGGACCGTAAGGGCGCGGACTACCTGCTCGGACCGACCCACGAGGAGCTGTTCACGCTGCTGGTCAAGGACTTGTACTCCTCGTACAAGGACCTGCCGCTGTGGATCTACCAGATCCAGACGAAGTACCGGGACGAAGCCCGGCCGCGCGCCGGCCTGTTGCGCGGGCGTGAGTTCGTGATGAAGGACTCGTACTCCTTCGACGTCGACGACGCCGGCTTGCAGCGCTCGTACGAGCAGCACCGAGAGGCCTACATCAACACGTTCAACCGGCTCGGACTGCACCACGTGATGGTTGCCGCGACCTCGGGAGCGATGGGCGGCAGCGCCAGCGAAGAGTTCCTGGCCCCATGCGAGGTCGGCGAGGACACCTTCGTCCGGTGCACGTCCTGCGATTACGCGGCGAACGTCGAGGCTGTCGTGACGCCGGTGCCGGAGAAGTTGCCCTTCGACAACGTCCCCGCAAAGCACGTCGAGGACACGCCCGACACGCCGACCATCGAGACCCTGGTCAACCTGTCGAATCGACGGGACGATCTTCGCCGGCCCGACCGTGACTGGACGGCGGCCGACATGCTGAAGAACGTCATCGTGATGCTGAAGCACCCCGACGGCCGGCGCGAGCCGCTCGTCATCGGCGTCCCCGGCGACCGCGAGGTCGACATGAAGCGCCTCGAGGCCCAGGTCGGCCCCGCCGTGCCGGAAGCCTTCACCGACGAGGACTTCGCCGCGCACCCGCAGCTTGTCCGCGGGTACATCGGCCCGCAGGCCCTGGGTGAGGCGTCCGAGTCCGGCATCCGTTACCTCGTCGATCCGCGGGTGGTGGAGGGCACGCGATGGATCACCGGCGCGAACGAGTTCGGCCGTCACGTGTACGACCTGGTGGCCGGCCGCGACTTCGTGGCGGACGGGACCATCGAGGCGGCCGAAGTGCGCGCCGGCGACGCCTGTCCGCAATGTGACGGAACGCTGGAGCTGGCCCGGGGTATCGAGATCGGCCACATCTTCCAGCTCGGGCGCAAGTACGCGGACGCCCTCGACCTGAAGGTCCTGGACGAGAACGGCAAGCTGGTCACGGTCACGATGGGTTCATATGGCATTGGTGTATCGCGGGCCGTCGCGGCGATCGCAGAGCAGTCGCACGACGATCTCGGCCTGATCTGGCCCCGCGAGGTGGCGCCGGCGGACGTCCACCTGGTGGCCACGGGCAAGAAGGGCAACGAGGTGTTCGATGTCGGTGATCGGCTGGCCAGGGAACTCGAGGGGGCCGGCCTGCGGGTGCTCTACGACGACCGGCAGGGTGTGTCGCCCGGGGTGAAGTTCGCGGACTCCGAGCTGATCGGCGTCCCGACGATCGTCGTGGTGGGCCGGCGGCTGGCCGACGGGGTTATCGAGGTCAAGGACCGCCGCTCCGGCGAGCGCACCGACGTGCCGCTCGAGCATGCCGTGTCGCACCTGACCGCATTGGTTGCGGACGGACCGCGGATTCCGACATAAACCCTAATCGACCCACGCATCGTGGTGATCTCGCGAGGGAAATCGTTCCTTGCTGATCAAAACCGCCGGTCGGACGCCGGAAACCTCGTGATCACTGGCGGTTTGATCAGCAAGGAACGAATTGCCTAGCGACAATGGCACTCATGTCCTAGGTTTGCGCGCGCAAAGCCGTACGATCGTGCGGATAGCTATTGACGTGGGCGACTCCCGGCTGCGATCATGACGACATACGCATGAACGTGCGTGTCGGTTACTGTCGAGGGGTGTCAATGGGCCCAACTGCCGAGAATCCGCGCGAACGTACGGATCTGGCCGGTGCCGTCCGCGAGCGGCGCCGGCAGCTCGGCCTGCGCCAGGAGGATCTCGCGGACCTGGCGGGGGTCTCGTTGCGGTTCGTCCAGGCGCTGGAAGCCGGCAAGCCGAGCGTCCAGCTCGATCGCGTGCGGGCGGTCCTCGACACGCTGGGCCTGCGGCTAGTCGTGGAACGGGTCCGGCGATGACGGCGGACCTGGAGGCGCTCAAGCTCGTCGAGCGGGCGTGGGTGTACAAGAAGGACCGGCTCGCCGGTCTGCTCGTTCGGCGAACCGACGCCGTCGAGTTCACCTACCTGCCCGAGTACCTCGACGAGGGCGGGCCCGCCGTGGCGAGCACACTGCCGCTCAGCCCCACCGCGGTCGCGACGGCGGCGGGGGCCCTGCCGCCGTTCTTCAGCGGGCTGCTGCCCGAGGGCCGCCGCCTGACGGCACTGCGAACGGCCGTGAAGACAAGCCCGGACGACGAGCTCAGCCTGCTGCTGGCGGTGGGCGGCGACACGGTGGGCGACGTGCGGGTGCTGCCGGAGGGGGCCAAGCCAGACGAGCTCGAACCTCTGGTCCGGGTGAGCGAGTGGTCAGAGGCGTCCTTCGCCGAGCTGTTCGCCGCGGCGACCGGAACGTCGGAGATCGATCGAGTCGCGATACCGGGCGTGCAGGAGAAGGTGTCCGCCGCGATGATGACCGTTCCGGTGGCGGGTAAGAGCGACCGGTTCATCCTGAAGCTCGACCCGCCCGAGTACCCGCATCTGGTGGAGAACGAGGCGTTCATGGTGTCCGCGGCACACCGATCCGGCCTGAAAACCGTCGACGCGCAGCTGGTCACCGACCGGGAAGGGCGCAACGGCCTGCTGGTTCGGCGCTTCGACCGTACCGGCGACGGCCGCCTGCTCGGCGTAGAGGACGGCTGCCAGGCGCTCAACCGGTATCCCGCGGCGAAGTACGCGGTGACGACCGAACAGGTGTGCCGGGCACTCTCCGCGATCACCGACGCGCCGGTCGTGACCAGCAGAGAACTGCTGCGCTGGGTGACGTTCGCATACCTGAGCTGTGACGGAGACCTGCATGCCAAGAACCTGGCGGTGGGTGAGCGGACGGACGGAAGCTGGCAGGTGACGCCGGTGTACGACATCCCGGCGAGTTACCCCTACGGCGACTACACGATGGCGCTGAGCATCAACGGCAAACGCCGCGAGGACATCGCACGAAGAGACGTGCTCGCCCTCGGCGGTGCGCTGGACGTGCCGCCTCGAGCGACCGCGAAGGCGATCGACGACATCCTGGCCAGGCTCGATCTGTGGCTTCCGGAGGTCTCCGAGTTGCCGTTCCCGGTCGGGGTACGGCGCAAGTGGCGTAAGGCTATCCAGTACCGCGCCCGACAGCTCGCGGCCGGCGTCGGGTGACCTCCTTCGAAACGATCACGGCTCCGGCGGCTCGTCGATGCCCGGCAACGCGAAGGTGTCGCCAGTCCAGCGAGCGGCCAGGACCGAAGTTTCGATCAACGTGGTGAGTGCCAGCTCGCGCACTGCCGGCACCGACGTGACGTCGATCAGGTCCGCGTAGAGCACGGCGAGACGCTGTTCCAGCAGTCCGGCCAGCCGCCGAGCCGACGGATCGTCGTCAACTTCGATCGGCACGACGTACGCAGGCAGTGCGGCGACCGGCTCGCCATGGCGGAGCCTTATCTGGCGCGCGAGTTCCTCGCGACGGGCTCGGTGCGTCTGGTACCCGTCCCGGGCGAGATCGGCCGCGCTGTCGGAGACGTGGGCGCCCACCAGGCCGTAGCCGTAGATGCAGGCATGCTCGCCGGCCAGAGCTGCCTGGAGCGCCTCGAGCGTGCTCATCGGGCACTCCGCAGCAGCCGGTCGTGGGCCGCCTCGCAGGCTGCGATGCTGGCCATCACGGTCGCCAGGCGTTGGTCGCGGGCCGCCAGGCAATCCGTCGTGCGCTCTTCGACGGCGGCGGCCTCGGCGTCGCGCAGTTGCCGGACCACAGCCTCGGGGTCGGCGGCGACGTCCGGCGGAACCGGTGACGCGCTCTCTGTAGCCGGCGCCTGCGCCGCAGGGGTCGGCGTGGGCGAGCCGGGTGGAAGCGGTGGAACCGTCGATTCGATGGCGGCGATGTGGCGCAGGTGCCTGTCGGCGAATAGTTCCAGGTCGGCCTCGAGGTCGGGGTGCGCGGCAGCCGCCGCCACGTACAGGGCCGTAAGTGCACGCTCCGCCTCGACCGCCCGCGCCCGGATCACGTCGTCGGGATGCGGTGGCGCCGGCGAAGGCGTCGGCTCTTGTCCGTCGGCCGACTCGAGGAGGTCGCAGCCGGCCAGCGGGACCATCGCGCCGGCGATGAGTAACGACCGGCGCGACACCGCACTGGCCCTGCGGACCGGCTCCGTAGCCCGGGCCGCGGCGGGGCGTACTCCGGCAGATCCACACACGTGCACCGGAACACCGTAGGGCAACCGGCCCCGGCGAAGGCACCGGCATCGAGGTTCTAGTTGACGGTAGGCTGAACAGCACCGACGTCAAGTCGACGCCGGCTTTAGTGCTGCCCAGATCATGCCGACAACTCGACAGCGAGGAGGGTCCCGATGACGTCCGACCCCAAGTCCGCCCTCTGGGACCTGATCGAGGATGCCGTGACGGTGGAGGGCTTCGACCTCGAATCCCTCGACGTCTCGCGGGTCGGCCGGCGCGGCCGGGTGAAGGTGGTCGTCGACAGCGACAACGGCGTCGATCTGGATCAGTGCGCCGAACTCTCCCACAAGGTGTCCGCGATTCTGGACGCGAACGACGAGCTGATGGGCGAGGGTCCGTACACGTTGGAGGTCAGCTCGCCGGGGGTGACGAGACCGCTGACGCTGCCCCGCCATTGGCGGCGCAACATCGGCCGGCTGGTACGAGTGGTGCTATCCGACGGCGGGGTGGTCACCGGGCGCGTCACGGCCGCCGACGAGCGCGAGGCCGTGCTGGATGTGGCCGGCCGCACGCGAGAGGTGCAGTACGACAAGGTGGGCAAGGCCAAGGTGCAGGTCGAGTTCCGGCGCCAACGGGACGACGAGAATTAGGGGACGATACCGCCATGGACATCGATCTCGCCGTGCTCCGGGCGCTGGAACGTGAGAAGGACATCTCGTTCGACCTGGTGGTCGAGGCGATCGAACAGGCCCTACTGGTGGCGTACGAACGCACCGAGGGGGCACAGCCGGCGGCCCGGGTCGAACTCGACCGCAAATCCGGGCACGTGACCGTGTGGGCGCAGGAGGTTGCCGAGGACGGCACGGTTCTCCGCGAATGGGACGACACCCCAGAGGGATTCGGCCGGATCGCCGCCACGACGGCCAAGCAGGTCATCTTGCAGCGGCTCCGGGACGCCGAGGACGAGCAGACGTTCGGCGAGTTCCTCGGCAAGGAAGGCGACGTCGTGTCCGGCACCGTGCAGCAGGGCCGCGACCCCCGCTCGGTTCAGGTCAGCCTGGGCAAGGTCGAGGCGGTCCTGCCCGTCCAGGAGCAGGTCCCCGGCGAGAAGTACGAGCACGGCAGTCGACTCAGGTGTTACGTCCTGCAGGTTCGCAAAGGACTCCGCGGCCCTGTCATCACCGTGTCCCGCACACATCCGAACCTGGTGAAGAAGCTGTTCGCCCTCGAAGTACCCGAGATCGCCGACGGGACGGTCGAGATAGCGGGTATCGCCCGCGAGGCCGGCCACCGAAGCAAGATCGCTGTGCGTTCGACTGTGCCGGGCATCAACGCCAAGGGAGCGTGCATCGGCCCGATGGGCTCGCGGGTGCGGGCCGTCATGGCCGAGCTGCACGGCGAGAAGATCGACATCGTGGACTGGTCGGACGATCCGGCCGAGTTGGTGGCGCACGCCCTTTCGCCGGCCCGCGTCCAGCATGTCGAGATCGTCGACGAGGAGGCGAAGGCGGCCAGGGTGATCGTCCCGGACTATCAGTTGTCGTTGGCAATCGGACGCGAAGGGCAAAATGCCCGGCTTGCGGCCCGATTGACCGGCTGGCGTATCGATATCCGCCCGGACACCGACAGCGGTGCGGTGGAGTCCGGCGGCGCGTCGGCCGCACCTGGTTCGGCTTCGTCGTAAGCAAGCGGTAAACTAAGCGAGAAATCCGTGCGATCGACTGACTCGCCCATGCGAACGTGCATTGGCTGCCGGTACCGTACGGGCAAGTCCGACATGCTGCGCGTCGTGGCGGTCGAGGTGGTGTCCGGGTCGGCAACGACCCGGTTCGCAGCGCCCGACCCTCGCGGCCGGCTCCCCGGGCGAGGTGCATACCTGCATTTCGACATGGGGTGTCTCGACCTTGCCGAGCGCCGTCGGGCGTTCCCGCGGGCACTACGCCTGGCGGGCCCGCTCGACACTGGAATGCTGCGGCGGTGGCTCGAGCAGCAGGTGACTGGTCAGGAAGAAGGAGACACGACGTGACGCTCGTGAGCGCTCGATGAGCACGCAACGATGAGCACGCACACAACCTAGGCCGGTCCGAGCTCGACAGCCCGGACCGAGAAGGAGAGCAGTGGCAAAGGTCCGGGTATACGAGCTCGCCAAAGAGTTCGGAGTTGAAAGCAAGGTCGTCCTTGCGAAGTTGGGCGATCTCGGTGAGTTCGTCCGGTCGGCGTCGTCGACCATCGAGGCCCCCGTAGTACGTAGACTGCGCGAAGCGTTCGCCGAAGCGCCGCCTGCCGCCAAGCCGGCGGCTGCGCCGGCGCCGGCGAAGAAGGCTGCTGCCAAGAAGACCGCGCCTGCGCCCGCGCCGGAACCAGCCGAAACGGCCCCGGAGCCGGCGGTACAGGAGCCGGCGGCGTCCACACCGACCGAAGGTGTGCCGGTCGCACCGGAGCGGACCCCAGCACCGGCGACGCCTGGTCCGAGGCCGGCCAAGCCGGGCCCGACGCCGCGTACGCCGGCCCGCCCTGGTGCGGGCGGCCGTCCCGCAGCTCCCGACCGTCCCGGTGGAGCACCCGGTGCCGGTCGCCCCGGCGCACCCGCCGGCCCCAAGCCCGGTCCGGCGCAGCGTCCGGCGGGTCCGCGTCCGGGCAACAACCCCTTCGGACCCGACAGCAGCACCGGCATGGGCCGCCGGTCTGGCGGTCCCCGGCCGGGCAACAACCCGTTCTCGTCCGGTGGTTCCACTGGCATGCAGCGCCCCGGCGGCCCGCGGCCAAGCCCTGGCTCGATGCCGCCGCGCCCTGGCGGCGGATCCGGCGGACCTGGTGGTCCGCGGCCGAACCCCGGCATGATGCCGACGCGGCCGTCCGGCCCACGTACCGGCGGTCCGTCCGACCGTGCGGACCGTGGCGACCGGGCTGACCGTGGCGGCCGCGGAGGTGGCGGCGGCCGGACCGGCACCCGCGGCGGCGGAGGCGGCGGGCGCGGATTCGCTCCCGGGCGGGGCGGTGGCCCCGGCGGTCCCGGTGGTCCCGGCGGCTTCGGCGGCCGTCCGGGCGGTGGCGGCCGTGGCCGTGGTGGCACTGCGGGCGCGTTCGGGCGTCCCGGTGGCCGGCCGGCGAAGGGCCGCAAGAGCAAGCGGCAGAAGCGCCAGGAGATCGAGAACATGCAGGCCCCGACGATCGGTGGCGTGCGAGTTCCACGAGGCAACGGGCAGAGCATCCGCCTGCCGCGCGGCGCGTCGCTGACCGACTTCGCCGAGCGGATCGACACCGAGGCCGGTGCGCTGGTTCAGATGCTGTTCCACCTCGGCGAGATGGTGACGGCCACCCAGTCGGTCGACGAGGACACGTTCAAGCTGCTCGGTGAGGAGCTGGGCTATGACGTGCAGATCGTCTCGCCCGAGGACGAGGACCGCGAGCTGCTCGAATCGTTCGCGATCGACTTCGAGGACGAAGGCGACGAGGACACCGTGCCTCGGCCACCCGTCGTGACCGTCATGGGTCACGTCGACCACGGTAAGACCAAGCTGCTCGACGCCATCCGCAACGCCGACGTCGTGGCAGGGGAGGCCGGCGGGATCACCCAGCACATCGGTGCCTACCAGGTCCACGCCAAGCACGAGGACGAAGATCGCGCGATCACCTTCATCGACACGCCCGGTCACGAGGCCTTCACGGCCATGCGCGCCCGGGGCTCGCAGGTCACGGACATCGTCATCCTCGTGGTGGCGGCCGACGACGGCGTTATGCCGCAGACCGTCGAGGCGCTCAACCACGCCCAGGCCGCGGAGGTGCCGATCGTCGTCGCGGTGAACAAGATCGACGTGCCGGGAGCGAACCCCGCGCGGATCCGCCAGCAGCTCACCGAGTACGGCCTCGTGGCCGAGGAGTATGGCGGCGAGACGATGTTCATCGATGTGTCTGCGCTGAAGCGAGAGGGCATCGACAACCTGCTCGAAGCCGTGCTGCTGACCGCCGACGCCGCGCTCGAGCTCATGGCGAACCCGGAGATGCCGGCCCGTGGCGTCGCGATCGAGGGTCACCTCGACAAGGGCCGCGGCCCGGTTGCGACGGTGCTCGTCCAGCGCGGGACCCTGCGTCCGGGCGACTCGATCGTCACCGGCCAGTCGTACGGCCGGGTTCGGGCCATGCTCGACGAGCACGGCCAGATGGTCGAGGAGGCCGGTCCGTCCCGTCCGGTGCAGGTGCTTGGTCTGACCAACGTGCCAGGTGCGGGTGACAAGTTCCTTGTCGCCGACGACGACCGCACGGCGCGCCAGATCGCCGAGAAGCGCGAAGCGATGGAACGCAACGCCGCGCTGGCCAAGGCCCGCAAGCGGGTGTCGCTGGAGAGCTTCCTGGCCGAGTCGAAGGTCGAGACCCTCAACCTGATCATCAAGGGTGACGGCTCGGGTTCGGTCGAGGCGCTGGAGGACGCGCTGCTGAAGATCGACGTCGGCGACGAGGTCGAGCTGCGAATCATCGACCGCGGCGTCGGCGCCGTCACGGAGACCAACGTCATGCTGGCCTCCGCATCCGATGCGATCATCCTGGCGTACAACGTCCGGCCGCAGGGTAAGGCGGCTGAGCTTGCCGAGCGCGAGGGCGTCGAGATCCGGTACTACTCGGTCATCTACTCGGTGATCGAGGAGATCGAGGCGGCCCTGAAGGGCATGCTCAAGCCGGAGTTCGAAGAGATCCAGCTCGGCACCGCGGAGATCCGCCAGATCTTCCGGTCGTCCCGCATCGGCAACATCGCCGGCTGCATGGTCACGAGCGGAACGATCCGGCGTAACTCCAAGGCGCGGCTCGTTCGCGACGGTGTCGTCGTCACCGAGAACCTCGCGATCGCATCGCTGCGGCGGGAGAAGGATGACGTCACGGAGGTGCGTGAAGGCTTCGAGTGCGGTATCAACCTCGCGTCGTTCAACGACATCGCCGAGGGCGACATCATCGAAACCTACGAGACCCGCGAGAAGCCTCGCGACTGACCGCCACCGGTGTCGTTCGATCACGTTCGGCAGGCGGCGCCGCGTACCTACAGGCTCGCATGCAGGTAGGTACGCGGGCAGGCCTGCCGAACGTGATCTGAACGACAATCCGGCAAAACGGAGGGGCCAGGCAGTGTTCACCGGGACGTTGACGCTGGACGTGCTGCTGGGTGACGTGCGCTCGCTCAAGCAGAAGCGGTCGGTCGTCCGCCCGATAGTCGCGGAGCTACGCCGCAAGCTCGAAGTGAGCGTGGCCGAGGTGGGCCACCTTGACCTGTACCGGCGCACGGAGATCGGGCTTGCCGTGGTCTCGGCCGACGCCGCCCACGTGCACCGGGTTCTCGACACCGCCGAACGCATGGTGGCGGCCCGGCCGGAGATCGAACTGCTGTCAGCGCGCCGAGCCCTGCACCGGGCCGACGACTGGGAGCCCGGTACGTATTCCGATGACAAGGGGGTAGCCCGCGATGGCTGACCGCACACGTGCTCACAAGCTGGCCGACCGGATCCGCGTGATCGTGGCCGAAACGCTCAAGCACCGGGTCAAGGACCCCCGCCTGGGATTCATCACCATCACCGATGCCCGGGTCACCGGGGACCTGCGCGAGGCAACCGTGTTCTACACGGTGTACGGCGACGAGACCGAACGGGCCGATACCGCAGTGGCCCTGGAGAGCGTCAAGGGCATGCTCCGCTCAGAGGTCGGCCGGCAGACCGGTATCAAGTTCACGCCGACGCTGGCCTTCGTGCTCGACGCCGTCCCCGAGTCGGCGGCGAACATCGAGGATCTGCTGCGCCGCGCTCGCGAAGCCGATGCCGAGGTCGCACGGGCGGCTGCAACGGCGTCGTACGCGGGCGACACCGACCCGTATCGCAAGCCGCCCGAGGACGACGGCGAGGACGGGGACGACGCGGCGTGACAACTCCCGCCCCCGACGGGCTGGTGATAGTCGACAAACCAGCCGGTTGGACGTCGCACGACGTCGTCGGCAAGGTCCGCAAGCTCGCGGGCACCCGGCGGGTCGGGCACGCCGGGACGCTCGATCCGATGGCCACCGGGGTGCTGGTGCTCGGCCTCGGCCGGGCGACGCGGCTGCTCGGCCACCTCGCACTGGCCACCAAGGCTTACGAGGCCACGATCCGGCTCGGCGCGAGCACTCTGACCGACGACGCTGCCGGCGAGATCACGGCTGAGAGCGACGCATCCGGCGTCACGGATGCAGCACTCCGGGCCGCCATGGCCGAGCTCACCGGAGATATCCAGCAGGTGCCGAGCGCGGTGTCGGCGATCAAGAAGGACGGCGTGCGCTCGTACGTCCGGGTACGGGCCGGCGAGCGGGTCGAGTTGGACGCGAGGCCGGTCACGGTGCACCGGTTCGACGTGCTTGCGATCCGTCGCGAGGGTGCGTACGTGGACGTCGACGTGACCGTCGAATGCTCGTCCGGGACGTACGTCCGCGCACTGGCACGCGATCTCGGCGCAGCACTCGGTGTCGGTGGTCACTTGACGGCGCTGCGACGGACCCGGGTGGGGCCGTACGGCCTGGATGTGGCGCACTCACTGGAGCAGTTGGCCGCAGAGATGCCGGTGGTATCGCTGGCGGACGCGGCCGCGGCGGCGTTTCCGAGGCTGGACGTCGACGAGCAGACGGCCGAGCGGGTGGTTCACGGTGTGCCGCTACCGCCGACCGGGCACGGACCAGGCCGACCGGTCGCGGTCTTCGGCCCGGACGGCCAGCTACTGTCACTGGTCGAGGACCGGGGCGCGCGCGCCAAGCACCTCGCGGTGTTCGCGGGGCCGCCGCAGTGATCACGTGGCCTGTGGTACCGGATCGGGCTACAAAGTCTTCGTGATCAGGGGAAATGACGAGAGGAGCGTATCGACGTGGCGGTGTGGTGGACACCGGATGAAGTGCCGGGGGATCTCGGCCGCACGGTGGTGACGATCGGTGTCTTCGACGGGGTCCACAAGGGCCACCAGGCCGTCATCGGACGGGCCGCGAAGCACGCAATGGACGCCGGAGTCCCGGTGGTGGCGATCACCTTCGACCCGAATCCGATGGTTGTAGTACGCCCGGACGCGGCACCGGCGTCCCTTGTGCCGCTGGAGCGCCGGATTGCTCTCCTCGGTGACGCCGGGGCGGATCACATCCTCGTCCTGCCGTTCGACAAGGAGCGCGCCCAGCAGCCGGCAGATGAGTTCGTCACCGATGTGCTGATCAGCGTGTGCGGGGTGCTGGTGATCGTCGTTGGGGAAGACTTCCGGTTCGGCCACCGCGCGGCGGGCGACGTCGCGCTGCTGCGCCGGCTGGGTGCCGAGCACGGCTTCTCCGTCGACGCCGTCGAGATCGTCGGCGGCGAAGGAGCGCCCCGCTGGTCGTCAACCCACATCCGGGACCTGGTGGCCGGCGGCGACGTCGCAGCGGCGGCGGACGCTCTCGGCCGGCCGTACCGCTTTGAAGGGGTGGTGGCGCGCGGCGAGGGCCGCGGCCGCGAACTCGGGTATCCGACGGCCAATCTGCCTGTTCGGGACGGTGAACTGGCACCGGCCGACGGCGTGTACGCGGGTTGGGTGACCGTGCCGGACGATCCGAGCGCGCCGGCCCGGCCGGCCGCCATCTCGGTCGGGACGAACCCGACATTCGGCGGATCAACGCGGACCGTCGAACCATACGTTCTCGATCGCGACGACCTTGACCTGTACGGCCTGCCGATCGCGGTCGATTTCGTCGACCGGATCCGCGGCCAGGAACGCTTCGCCTCCGTCGACGATCTGGTCGCCCAGATGGCTCAGGATGTCGCACAGACGCGGCGGGTGCTGGAGCTCTGAAGCGATGCGATTACGCCCGCTAGCTGGCCCGCTGGTATCCTGGGTGGGCCGTCAGAACGGCCGCGGTTGGAGAGTGCTCCGGTGGATAAGCCCGGGTGCGCCGCGCAACGAGCCCCGAAGGAGTCCGAGTGTCGATTGACACTGCCACCAAGAAGCAGATCATCGCCGAGCACGGCCGCAGCGAGAACGACACCGGCTCGCCCGAGGTTCAGGTCGCGCTGCTGACGCACAACATCAACCACCTGACCGAGCACCTGAAGGTGCACAAGCACGACCACCACAGTCGCCGTGGCCTGCTGCTTCAGGTCGGGCAGCGCAAGCGGCTGCTCAAGTACCTTCGCGACACCGACATCATGCGCTACCGAGCCTTGATCAAGAAGCTTGGTATTCGCGGATGACACATTCGCACGGGGAGCGGTTCCCCCACGCTGGGGGCCGCTCCTTCGTCGTATCTGACAACTGAACAGCTCACCAAGAGGGGTGGCTCGCCGGCCACCGGCTGATTCGCGACGAGCCGGTCCTCGGTAGTGGCTCCCGGGCAGGATATGCCCGAGGGCTTCCATCGATGACCGGCGGCGACGCCGGCAACCGGTCCGGAGCTGCCATCCCGCAATTTGATCAGGAGGGTGGCCCGTGACGGGTCAAGAAATTCACAGCGCCGAGGCCGTTATCGACAACGGCCGGTTCGGCACCCGCACCATTCGCTTCGAGACCGGCCAGCTCGCCAGGCAGGCCGCCGGGTCCGCAGTCGCGTACCTCGATGACGAGACCATGCTGCTGTCCGCGACGACAGCGTCCAAGCAGCCGAAAGAGCACCTCGACTTCTTCCCGTTGACGGTCGACGTCGAGGAGCGCATGTACGCCGCCGGGCGGATTCCCGGGTCGTTCTTCCGCCGCGAGGGCCGGCCGTCCGAGGAGGCGATCCTCACCTGCCGGCTTATCGACCGGCCGCTGCGCCCGTCGTTCACCAGCGGGCTGCGCAACGAGATCCAGGTGGTCGTCACGGTGCTGTCACTGCACCCTGACCATCTGTACGACGTGGTAGCGATCAACGCCGCGTCCGCGTCGACCCAGCTGGGCGGCCTGCCGTTCTCCGGGCCGATCGGCGCGGTACGCGTCGCGCTCATCGAAGGCCAGTGGGTCGCGTTCCCGCTGCACTCGCAGCTGGAGGAAGCGGTCTTCGACATGGTTGTCGCCGGCCGCGTCCTTCCCGACGGCGACGTCGCGATCATGATGGTGGAGGCGGAGTCCACCGAGCACACCTGGCAGCTGGTCCAGGACGGCAAGACCGCTCCGACCGAAGACGTCGTCGCCGCCGGTCTGGAGGCAGCCAAGCCGTTCATCACCTCTTTGTGCCGCGCCCAGCAGGAGTTGGCCGACAGGGCCGCGAAGCCGACCGGCGAGTTCCCGATCTTTCTGGACTACACCGACGACGTGTACGCCGCCGTCGAGTCGGCGGTCCGCGACGAGTTGGCGCAGGCGCTGACCATCGTCGGCAAGGCCGAGCGTGAGGCACGGCTGGACGAGATCAAGGCGAGCCTGCAGGAGAAGCTGGCAGCCGACGAGCGCGACCCGAAGGAGATCAGCGCGGCATTTCGCTCGCTGACCAAGCGGGTCGTACGCGACCGGGTGCTGCGCGACAAGGTTCGCATCGACGGTCGCGGTCTCACCGACATCCGCACGCTCTCGGCAGAGGTAGGCCCGGTACCCCGGGCGCACGGCTCGGCTCTTTTCGAGCGGGGCGAGACGCAGATCCTGGGTGTCACCACACTGAACATGCTGAGCATGGAGCAGAAACTGGACACCCTCTCGCCCGAGACGTCCAAGCGCTACATGCACAACTACAACTTCCCCCCGTACTCGACGGGTGAGACCGGCCGGGTCGGGTCGCCCAAGCGACGCGAGATCGGCCACGGTGCGCTCGCGGAGCGGGCCCTCCTGCCGGTGCTGCCGACGCGTGAGGAGTTTCCCTACGCGATCCGGCAGGTCTCCGAGGCGGTCGGCTCTAACGGTTCGACCTCGATGGGTTCGGTCTGCGCGTCGACCATGTCGCTGCTCAATGCCGGCGTGCCGCTGCGCGCCCCGGTGGCGGGCATCGCGATGGGCCTTATCTCCGGCGAGGTCGACAGCAAGACCGAGTACGTCACGCTGACCGACATCCTCGGTGCCGAGGACGCCTTCGGCGACATGGACTTCAAGGTCGCCGGTACGCCCGAGTTCGTCACGGCCCTGCAACTCGACACCAAGCTTGACGGCATCCCGGCGACGGTGCTGGCGTCTGCGCTGCAGCAGGCCAAGGCCGCACGGATGACGATCCTGGACGTGATGGCCCAGGCGATCGCTCAACCGGACGAGATGAGCCCGTACGCACCGCGGATCATCACGATCAAGATCCCGGTCGACCAGATCGGTGCGGTCATCGGGCCCAAGGGCAAGATCATCAATCAGATCCAGGACGAGACCGGCGCCGAGATAACCATCGAGGACGACGGGACGATCTTCATCGGTGCCACGGACGGTCCGGCGGCCGAAGCGGCCCGCACGCAGATCAACGCGATCGCCAATCCGACGATGCCGGAGGTCGGCGAGCGCTACCTCGGCACGGTCGTGAAGACAACGAGCTTCGGCGCGTTCGTCTCGCTGCTACCCGGCAAGGACGGCTTGCTCCACGTGTCCAAGCTGCGTGCGTTGGCCGGAGGCAAGCGGGTCGAGAACGTCGAAGACGTCGTGTCGGTCGGTCAGAAGATCCAGGTAGAGATCACCGAGATCGACGATCGCGGCAAGCTGTCGCTGACCCCAGTCGTCGAAGAGGCCGCGGGCGCCGACGCTTCGTGACCACGAATTCGACCCGACAGGTCACGCGCACGCTGTTGCAGGAGGACGGCGGTGGAGTCGTCCGCCGTACCGTCCTCCCGGGTGGCGTGCGTGTGATCACCGAGACCATCCCGACGGTCCGATCGGTGTCGTTCGGCATCTGGGCAGGTGTCGGCTCGCGTGACGAGACGCGGGCGCAGGCGGGCACTACGCACTACCTCGAGCACTTGCTGTTCAAGGGCACTCATCGGCGCTCCGCCCTTGACATCTCCTCAGCCGTCGAGTCGGTCGGCGGTGACATCAATGCCTTTACCGCGAAGGAGTTCACCTGCTACTACGCGCGGGTGCTGGACTCCGACCTGCCGCTCGCGGTTGACGTGGTGGCGGACATGGTCTCGTCCTCGCGGATCGCCGAAGGCGACGTCGATGCTGAGCGCGATGTCGTGCTGGAAGAGATAGCGATGCGCGACGACGACCCGTCCGACGCGGTCCACGATCTCGTAACGGCCCAGTTGTGGGGATCGACACCGCTGGGCCGGCCGATCCTGGGGACGGTCGAGAGCATCAACTCGCTGTCGCGGGATGTCATCAACCGCTACTACAAGCGCAAGTACCGCCCCGAGAACATCGTGGTGGCCGCGGCAGGCAACCTCGATCACTCCCGGGTGGTCCGACTGGTTCGCTCCGCATTCGAGGCGGCCGGCTTCGTCGGCGATGCGGATGAGCCGACGCCGCCCCGGGTCGGCGGGCGGGGGCCCCGCGCGCGGGCAGGGGTGGCGCTGCTGGAACGGCCCACCGAGCAGGCGAACCTCGTGCTGGCCATGCCCGGGCTGTCGCGTACGGACGAGCGGCGGTACGCCCTAGGCGTCCTGAACGCCGCATTGGGCGGCGGGATGTCGTCCCGGCTGTTCCAGGAGATCCGGGAGAAGCGCAGCCTGGCGTATTCGGTGTACTCCTATGCCTCGCAGTTCGCCGACGCCGGGCTGGTGGGTGTGTATGTCGGCTGTCAGCCGAAGAAGGTCGACCAGGTGCTCGAGCTGTGCCGTGAGTTCCTCTCCGACGTTGCGACGCACGGGATCACTGCCGAGGAGCTCGCGCGGGGCAAAGGTCAACTGCGCGGCGGGCTGGTGCTCGGTCTCGAGGACACCGGCTCGCGGATGGGCCGGCTCGCGAAGGCCGAGTTGGTGTACGAGGACCTGCTGAGTGTCGACGACCTCCTGTCGATCATCGACGCGGTGACGCTGGACGACGTCCGCGAGGTGGCGAGCTCGGTCCTGGCCGCGTCGCCGGCACTGGCCGTCGTCGGCCCCTTCGACGACCCCGGGCGTTTTGAGGCAGCCCTCGCCTGACGTCTGTCGGGCTGCGAGCACACTGCGCTACTGTGCGGGAGACTGGGCGCATGGCGACACGGGTGGCAGTGATCGGTGCTGCCGGGCGAATGGGCAGCGAAACCTGTAGGGCGGTCGAAGCCGCGCGCGACTTGGAACTGGTCGGGCGCTTCGATGCGGGCGACGAGTTGGGTGACCTCGGCGGTGCCGATGTCGCGGTCGAATTCACCGTCCCGGAGGCGACCGTCGACAACGTCTTGCACTGCATCCGGCGCGGCATCCACACGGTGGTCGGCACGACCGGCTGGATCGACGAGCGCCTGGACAAGGTGCGCTGGGCGCTGGACACCAGCCCGGGTACGGGTGTGCTGATCGCGCCGAACTTCGCCGTCGGGGCCGTCCTGATGATGCACTTCGCCGCGCAGGCGGCCCGGTTCTATGAATCGGTCGAGGTTGTCGAACTGCACCACCCGAACAAGGTGGACGCCCCGAGTGGGACGGCAGCGCGCACGGCACAGATCGTGGCCGAGGTACGTCGGGAGACGGAGTTGCCGCCGGTGCCGGATGCGACTGAGACCGCGTTGGAGGGCGCTCGTGGCGCGGAGATCGAAGGTGTGCGCGTCCACTCGGTCCGCCTGCGCGGGCTGGTGGCTCACCAGGAGGTGCTGTTCGGCTCCGCGGGGGAGACCCTGACGATCCGGCACGACTCGTACGACCGTTCCTCGTTCATGCCGGGGGTGCTCCTGGGCATCCGGCGGGTCCGCGAGACGCCTGGGTTGACGGTGGGGCTCGAGCACTACCTCGAGCTCTGACCTGTCACCGATCGGTGGCGAGCGGACTGCCCCAGCGATCGAGGTAGGTAAGGGTTTCGACCGGCTGGCGGGGCCCAGGGCGGAAGTCGTCGGTCGTCGAGTACCCGATGGGCAGCAGCGCCACTTGGGTGATCTCGTCCGGGATGCCAAGGATCGCCGCTGCCTCGGCCTCACGCTCGAGGTGGTAGGTGGTCAGGGTCGAGCCCAGGCCCCGGGACCGGAGGGCGAGCTGGAAGTTCCAGATCGCCGGAAAGATTCCGCCGTAGAACACTGCCAGCGCGTCGTTGCCACCGGTCGGCCGCCCGACAACGCACGGAATGACCAGGACGGGGACCCGTTCGATGACGTCGACGAGGTGCTGCGCGGAGGCGAGTGAGCGCTTGAAACCCGGGCTGTCGGCGTGGGCGCCCGCGGCCTCGACTTTCCGGCGCAGGTACTCGTTGCCGACCTCGCGGAACAGCGCGCCGAGGGCGGTCCTGGTGTTCTGGTCCGTCACGACGAGCCATCGCCAGGTTTGTGTGCTGCCTGCGGTCGGCGCCTGGACGGCGATGCGAAGGCACTCCATCACGACATCGAGCTCGACGGGACGCTCGAGGTCGAGCTTGCGGCGCACTGCCCGGGTGGTGGTCAGCAGTCGATCTACGACTTCGGTGTCCATGGCGCCTCCTACGGCTTGATCACTACGCCGGCCAGTGTGCCAGGCTGATGGTGTGCTGTTCGAGAAGCGATTCTGGCCGGGCCTGGCCGACGGCTCCATCACGGTCACGTACCGCCGGTGGCACCGGCCACGGGTGATCGCAGGCCGTTCGTACCGGGCGGCGGGACTGATACTGGACGTGCTCTCGGTCAGTGAGGTCGACGAGGCGTCGATCAGCGATGCCGACGCTGTCGGCGCCGGGTACTCCGATGCCGCGGCCCTGCGTGCCGATCTGCGCGGTGACGCAGACCGCCGGTTGTACCGGATCGAGTTCGCCCGCTCCGACCGCCCCGACCCGCGTGCCGAACTGGCCGCCGATGCGGATCTCGACGGGGCCCAGCTCGCCGAGATCGATCGCCGGTTGGACCGGCTCGATCGCGCGAGTAGGCACGGCGCGTGGACTCGTGAGACGTTGCGGCTGATCGCCGACAATCCGGCTCGCCGGGCCGGCGACCTGGCCGAGATGGTCGGCCGGGAGCGCGCGCCGTTCAAGCTGGACGTCCGCAAGCTCAAGAACCTCGGCCTCACGGAAAGCCTCGACGTGGGTTACCGGCTGTCCCCGCGCGGCTCGGGATATCTGGCCGCTCGTGGGGACGGCTATCCGCAAACGATCAGGTGACGAAACCCGAACCTTTGCCCAGGTAACGGCCCTTGCTACTCACCTGATCGTTTGCGCCTGCTCATGCCGAGACGCGATCAGGTGACCTCAGCTCGCATCCGTCCAGGTCATGACGGGCCCGATTCACCTGATCGTCATTGTCGCAGCGATCAGGTGACCTATCGACGATCAGGTGACCCGCGGCGGGCCGACGTGGTCGTCCAACCAGTTCTGTAGCGGTGCCATGCCGCGCCAGGCGGCAGCGACGCGGTCCGCGGCTTCGGGAGTCGTCAGCCAGCCCGGCGAGCCGAACGAGATCCAGGCGACCATCGCCTTGTGCCGCAGCAGGTCGAGCCGCGGATGATCGGCAGGGTAGTCGCGCGGCTTGGTCTTGAGCCGCTCGCCGCCCACCTCGTAGCCGTCCGCCCGCAGTCGCGCGACGGTCTTCTCCAGCGCCTTCCCTGGTTCGTCCCCGTCGACCGCGTCTCGGTATCGGGCGACCTGGTCCGAGCTCATCTGGTAGTAGCCGGTCGCCGCGAACAGCCCGGCGGCGTCGACGTGGAAGTAGTGCGAGCCGACCGTCGCACCCTGATGCTCCTTGTAGGGCCGCTTGTCGCGGGAGAACCGCAGGTCCCGGTACGGGCGGAACAGGTACACGTCACCGAACTCAGGCGCCAGCACCTCGGCCAGCGCGGTTACCGGTCCTTTCACCAGAGACTGGTAGACGTCCTTGTGCTGATTCCAGTAGGTCTTGGAGTTGTCCGCCTCGAGACCTTCGTAGAAGTCGAGCGCCGCGATGGGAATGCCGGTGAATGTCACGACAGACCAGTATGCAGGCGGTTGCCGCCAAGTCCACCGCGGACATCGTCACGACAGGTCGGTGTGCAGCCGCAGTTGTTTCAGCTGCGCAGTACCGTCGCCGGTCAGGTCGAGTTCGCGATGTGCACCGTCGGGGGCCCAGCCGGCCGGTTCCAGGAACGCCCGAAGGGCGTCGTCCCGTACCACGACCCAGAATCGGGCCTGGGTGAACCCGTCCGCACGCAGGGTGTCTGCGGCCGCGGCGAGCAGGCGCGAGCCGTGCCCGGCCCCGAAGGCCGCGGGGTCGATGTGGAAGGCCACGATCTCGCCGTCGCCAGCGCCAGCGTCGGGATCCTCCGACGGCGCCGTGGCCGCGAACCCGGTGACGGTGTTGCGCTCGAGCGCCACGAGCACCCGGTGTTTCGCGGTGGGTGGAGTGGCGATGGCGGTCCGCCACCGTTCGGCGAACGCGCCGGCGTCGATCTGGTCGAGCAGCTCGGTCGGCAGCACCGGTGCGTACGTCTCGCGCCACGCCCTGGCCTGGATGGATCCGATCGCGATCGCATCGTCCGCCCATGCGACCCGCACGCTCCGATCGGCGACGTCGTGCCCGGCGGACATACGCCTCCCAACGGCAATCGCGGCTTCCGGCCGTCCAGCATGTCACACCGCCAGGACCGGCGAGCTCGTGGGGAAGCCGGCCGTTGAGCGACGGGGAAGCCGATGCGTATCAGCCGTACGAATCGGGCTTAACCCGACATTCATCCGAACTCGGTGTGACACTTCGCACGCACGTCTGCTAGACACTGTCACAACGACTGAATAAGCTCGTAAGCATGGACACCACGCAAGCGACGGACGCTCGCGAGGCGGAATTCAACGCGATCGTCGACGCCGACGGGCGGATCGAGCCGCGCGACTGGATGCCCGAGCAGTACCGGCGCACGCTGATCCGGCAGATCGCGCAGCACGCGCACTCCGAGATCATCGGCATGCAGCCCGAGGGCAACTGGATCACCCGGGCACCGAGCCTGAAGCGCAAGGCGATCCTGATGGCCAAGGTGCAAGACGAAGCCGGTCACGGCATGTACCTCTACTCTGCCGCGGAGACTCTCGGCATGTCCCGCGACGAGATGCTGGATCTGCTGCACGCCGGCAAGCAGAAGTACTCGTCGATCTTTAACTACCCGACCCTGACCTGGGCCGACATAGGCGCCATCGGCTGGCTCGTCGACGGGGCCGCGATCACCAACCAGGTCCCGCTGTGCCGGTGCTCGTACGGGCCGTACGCGCGGGGGATGGTGCGCATCTGCAAGGAGGAGTCGTTCCATCAGCGGCAGGGCTTCGAGTTGCTGTTGACGCTGAGCCGGGGCTCCGAGGCGCAGAAGGCGATGGCGCAGGACGCGGTCGACCGGTGGTGGTACCCGAGCCTGGCCATGTTCGGCCCGCCGGACGACGCATCCACGCACACCGAGCAGTCCATGCGCTGGGGCATCAAGCGGTTCACCAACGACGAGTTGCGGCAGAAGTTCGTCGACATGACCGTCCCGCAGTCCGAGGTGCTCGGGCTGACGTTGCCCGACCCCGACCTGCGCTGGAACGAGGAGCGCGGGCACTACGATTTCACCCAGCCCGACTTCGACGAGCTGTTCCGGGTGATCAAGGGCGACGGCCCCTGCAACCGGCAGCGGATGGCCCGCCGGGTCGCGGCGCACGAGAACGGCGCCTGGGTGCGAGAGGCCGCCGACGCGTACGCCGCCAAGCGGCACGCCGAGCAGGAGGCCGCGGCGTGAGCAGGGACTGGCCGTTGTGGGAGGTGTTCGTGCGCAGCCGGCGTGGGCTCTCGCACATCCACGTCGGCAGCCTGCACGCACCGGACGCCGAGATGGCCGTCCGCAACGCCCGTGACGTCTACACCAGGCGCAGCGAAGGCGTGTCGATCTGGGTCGTACCGTCGGCCGCGATCACCGCGTCCAGCCCTGACGAGAAGGACTCGTTCTTCGACCCGGCTGCGGACAAGGCGTACCGGCACCCGACGTTCTACGAGATCCCCGACGAGGTGCGGCACCTGTGAACGAGCTGGCCACCTACGCGCTCCGACTCGGTGACGACGCGCTGATCCTGTCGCACCGGCTGGGGGAGTGGATCGCGGACGCACCACAGATCGAGGAGGACATCGCGCTGGCGAACATCGCCCTCGACCTG
The DNA here is from genome assembly GCA_036373915.1 of Jiangellaceae bacterium. Taxonomy (GTDB): domain Bacteria; phylum Actinomycetota; class Actinomycetes; order Jiangellales; family Jiangellaceae; genus JASLBX01. The sequence goes on from DASUUU010000109.1 coordinate 81,337, forward strand.
CTCGGCCAGGCCCGCTCGCTGCTGACCTACGCGGGCGAGGCGGAGGGCGCGGGCCGGGACGAGGACGCCCTCGCCTACCGGCGCGACGAGCGCGAGTTCGTGAACTGCCAGCTCGTCGAGTTGCCCAACGGTGATTTCGGCGTGACCATGGCCCGCCAGCTGGCGTTCGCGTCGTACCAGTACGAGCTGTACGACCGGCTGCGCACGTCGCAAGACCCAACGCTCGCCGCGGTCGCCGGCAAGGCCGTCAAGGAGGTCGCATATCACCGCGATCACGCCACGCAGTGGGTGCTCCGGCTCGGCGATGGCACCGACGAGAGTCACCGCCGGATGCAGGCCGGGCTCGAGGAGGTCTGGCCGTACGTCGACGAGCTGTTCGAGCCGGACGAGGTGACCGGCCCGGTGGTGGCCGGCGGCATCGCCGTCGACCCGGCCGCCCTTCGGGAGCCGTGGGACTCCTATGTCGAAGAAGTCATCGCTCGAGCCACGCTGTCGAAGCCGCAGCCGGCGTTCCGCGGTCGTGGCGGGCGGCACGGCATCCACACCGAGGCGATGGGCCATCTGCTCGCCGAGATGCAACACCTGCACCGAGCCCATCCGGGGGTCTCATGGTGACGACAGCGCCCACCGTCGACGAAGTCCGCGCGGTTGCGGCCCAGGTGCCAGATCCCGAGCTGCCGGTGATCTCGATCGCAGATCTCGGGATCCTGCGAGACGTGACCGTCGAGCCGGACGGCCACGTCGTGGTCGAGATCACTCCTACCTACTCGGGCTGCCCCGCCATGGACGCGATCCGGGATGACGTGCTCGACCGGCTGCGCGCCGAGGGCTGGAATGATGCCGAAGTGCGGATGGTGCTCTCACCGTCCTGGACGACCGACTGGATCACTGCCGAGGGCCGGGAGGCACTTCGCGAGTACGGCATCGCGCCCCCGGATCCGCGCGGCCGGCAGGGCGGACCCGTCCCTCTCACCCTGTCGGTGCGGTGCCCGCGATGCGGATCCCTGGACACGACAGAGGTCAGCCGGTTCGGTTCGACCGCCTGCAAGTCGCTGTGGACCTGCCGGGCCTGCCTGGAACCGTTCGACCACTTCAAGGCGCTGTAGATGACGGCACAAGCGACCGCGAGGCGGCACTCCGTCCTCCACCGGTTGACCGTCAGCGAGGTCGAGCGGCTCACCGACGACGCCGTCGCCGTGACGTTCGACGTCCCGGACGAGCTGGCGGACGATTACCGGTTCGCGCCCGGCCAGCACGTGAACGTTGCACTGCCGGACGGTGACGGCACGCGACGAAGCTACTCGATCTGCGCCGCGCCGAGCGAGGGACGGCTGCGGATCGCGGTCAAGCGGATCCCGGGGGGTGAGTTCTCCGCCTACGCACTCGAAGGGCTGGAGCCGGGCGCTGAGCTCGACGTGATGACGCCGGCCGGCCGGTTCACCCCCGTACTCGACCCGGTCAACGCCAAGCACTACGTCGCGATCGCGGCCGGCAGCGGGATCACACCGGTGTACTCGATCATCGCGGCGGTCCTCGAGACCGAACCGCACAGCCAGGTGACGCTGCTGTACGGGAACCGCAGCAGCCGCTCGGTGATGTTCCTGGAGGAGCTGGCGGATCTGAAGGATCGGTACCTCGACCGGTTCCGCGTCGTGCATGTCCTGTCGCGCGAGGCGATGGACGTCGAGTTGACGTCAGGACGGATCGACAGCGACCGGCTGGGCAGGTTCCTCGACAGCGTGCTGCCGCCCGAGTCGGTCGACGACTGGTTCCTGTGCGGCCCGTATGCGATGGTCAGCGAGTTGCGCGAGCTGCTCCTCGAGCGCGGCGCGGACGCGGCACACGTGCATTCCGAGCTGTTCCACGTCGGTGACGCGCCGCCCGCACGTGAGGTCGTCGAGCCGCCGGTCGAGGGCAGCACGGTCAGCGTCGTGTTCGACGGCCGCCAGTCCACCGTCACGATCGACGACCCGGATGAAACCGTGCTGGAAGCGGTGCTTCAGGTCCGCAACGACGCGCCGTACGCGTGCAAGGGAGGCGTGTGCGGTACCTGCCGGGCGAAGGTTCTGGCCGGGGCCGTCACCATGGAGCGCAACTACGCGCTCGAGGACGACGAGGTCGCTGACGGGTACGTCCTGACCTGCCAATCGCATCCCACGACTCCCGAGGTGTCCCTCGACTACGACGCCTAGGACGATGGCCGGTCCGGCCCGGGGTGCAGCAGTTTCGGTGCGGTGCGGGCGGCGTCGATGCTCGGTGCGGCAGCGATCAGCGCGACTCCCACCAGTGATATCCCGGTGCTCGCATCGGCGAGTTGCAGCGTCGGCCAGGCGATCACGGCGACGAATCCGACGACCGTGAGGACGGCGACGTAGTCGGGGGCGTCGAGAATCCACCGCGGCACGCGCTCCGCCGCCAGGCACATCACGCCGACGAGTACGGCCAGGACCGGGCCAGAGACCAGACCGGCGGCGGTCCCGAGCAGGATCAGCTCCGCGTACGTCAGCGAAACGTCCAGCATGCGTGCCAGCGGGATGCCGGCGATCACGGCTGCAGCCGTTCCCCACACCGGACCGTGGGTCAGGCCCCAGCGTGCGAACCGTCCGATGGCACCCCGCGCCACCATGACATCAAGTGTGACGCGCACCGCTGGAACGACGCAGCCGGTTCAGCTGGATCACGTCGGCTAGCCTTCGTGTCATGGTTGACGAGAGCACCACTCGCGCGGCCGCTCCGTTCGGGCGCGTCCTGACCGCCATGGTCACTCCGTTTCACGAAGACGGCAGCCTGGATCTGACCGGCGCCGCCGCACTCGCCTCGCACCTGGTCGATGCCGGTTGCGACGGCATTGTGGTCAGCGGCACGACCGGCGAGAGCCCCACGACGTCGGACGGGGAGAAGGAGCAACTGATCCGGGCGGTTGTCGAAGCCGTCGGCGACCGGGCACATGTCCTCGCCGGGGTCGGTACGTACGACACCCATCACACCGTCGAGCTCGCGCGCCAGGCCGAGAAGGCGGGCGCATCGGGGCTTCTCGTCGTCACCCCGTACTACAGCCGGCCATCCCAAGAAGGCCTAGTGCAGCACTTCAGCGCTGCTGCCGACGCGACGGCGCTGCCCGTCATGCTGTACGACATCCCGCCACGGTCGATCGTCCCGATCAAGACGGAAACGCTGCTGCGGCTCGCCGGTCACGACCGCATCGTCGCGGTGAAGGATGCCAAGGGCGACCCGTTCGCGACGAGCGAGGTGATCGCCCGCACCGACCTGGCGTACTACTGCGGCGACGACGCGCTGAACCTGCCGATGCTCGCCGTCGGCTCGGTCGGAGTCGTGAGTGTCGTGTCGCACGTGGCCGCCGCACAGTACGTCGAGATGATCCGGGCCATCGACGCCGGCGACCTCGCGACCGCCCTGCAGGTCCACCGCCGGCTGATTCCAGTCGTTCGGGCGATCATGATGTCGGGCGAACCCGGCGCCACGATGGCCAAGGCCGCGGTTCAGGCCACCGGCGTGATCGCCGGCCGGACGATGCGCCTGCCCCTGGTGACTGCGACAGACGCGCAGGTCCAAGCCCTGCGGGCCGCACTTGCTGAGGCGGGCGTGGCATGAGCGCACCCGTGGCACGCTCCGCTCGCACTCGCGCGGAGGTCCGGGCATGAGTCACCCGCATCCCGAGCTGTCCGAACCGGCACCGCTGGCCGACGGCACCCTGCGCATCGTCCCGCTGGGTGGGCTCGGCGAGGTCGGCCGGAACATGACGGTCTTCGAGATCGACGGGAGGCTGCTGATCGTCGACTGCGGTGTGCTGTTCCCGGAGGACCATCAGCCGGGAGTCGACCTGATCCTGCCGGACTTCGACTACATCCGGGATCGGCTCGACGACGTCGAGGCGGTGATTCTCACCCACGGCCACGAGGACCATATCGGCGCCGTGCCGTTCCTGCTCCGGGAGAAACAGGACGTCCCGATTGTGGGTTCGAGGCTGACCCTGGCCCTTATCGAGGCGAAGCTGTCCGAGCATCGCCTCGAGGCATACCAGCTGGAGGTGGCCGAAGGCCGCACCGAGCGGTTCGGGCCGTTCGAGGTGGAGTTCCTCGCCGTCAACCACTCCATCCCCGACGCGCTGGCGCTGGCCATCCGGACACGTGCGGGGGTCGTGCTGCATTCGGGCGATTTCAAGATGGACCAGTTGCCGCTGGACGGCCGGCTCACCGACCTGAACGGTTTTGCGCGGCTGGGTGATGCGGGCGTCGATCTGTTCATGGTCGACTCGACGAACGCCGAGGTGCCCGGTTTCACCCCGCTCGAGCGCGACATCGCCCCGGTGCTCGACCGGGTCATCGCTCAGGCGCCGAGGCGGGTGATCGTCGCGTCGTTCGCCAGTCACATCCACCGGGTGCAGCAGGTCCTTGACGCGGCGGTGGCCCACGGCCGCAAGGTCGCCTTCGTCGGGCGCTCGATGGTGCGCAACATGGGAATCGCCCGCGACCTGGGCTATCTGACCGTCCCCGGGGGGACCCTGGTGGACTTGAAGTCCATCGACGACATCGCTCCGGAAGAGCTGGTGCTGATGTCCACCGGCTCGCAGGGCGAGCCGATGGCCGCACTTTCGCGGATCGCCAACCGGGACCATCCGGCCATTCAGGTCGAGAAGGGTGACGTGGTGGTGCTCGCCTCGTCACTGATACCGGGCAACGAGAACGCGGTCTCGCGCGTGATTAACGGCCTGACCCGGGCCGGGGCGACGGTCGTCCACCGCGGCAACGCCATGGTGCACACGTCCGGGCATGCCAGCGCCGGTGAGTTGCTGCTCGCGTACAACCTGGTCAAGCCGCGGAACGTGATGCCGATCCACGGCGAGGACCGCCACCTGCACGCCAACGCGGAGGTGGCGGCCAGTTCCGGCGTCCCGTGGGAGCGGATCGCCATTGCCGGTGACGGCGTCGTGGTCGATCTAGTCGACGGGTCGGCTCGCATCACCGGCACGGTGCCGTGCGGCTACGTCTACGTGGACGGGACGATAGTGGGCGGGGTGGCCGAGGCATCCCTGAAGGACCGGCGGATCCTGGGCGAGGAAGGGTTCATCTCGGTCGTCGTGGTGGTCGACTCGGTCACCGGAAAGGTGACAGGCGGCCCAGAGATCCACGCCCGGGGCTTTGCAGAGGACGACGGCGTGTTCGACGAGATCCGGCCCGAGATCGCCGACGCGGTGGAGAAGGCGGCCACTGGTGGCGGTGCCGATACGTACCAGTTGCAGCAGACGATCCGGCGCACCATCGGCAGGTGGGTGAACTCTCAGTTCCGCCGCCGCCCCATGATCATCCCGGTCGTCGTCGAATCCTGACGTTCGATCACGATGGGCAGGCGGCCCGACGTACCTACATGCATGCGGCCGTGTACCTAAGTCGGGCCGCCTGCCGAAAGTGATCGAACGGGACAATTGTCGGCGTGTGACGCAGGATACTGGTGTGATGTGCGGGTAGCCTGCGAATCATGGCCACCCGTACGTCCACGTCGACCCGGAACCGCCGGTCGAAGAGGGCCGAACCCGAGCCCCCGACTCGCGGCCGGAGCAAGCGGACGACCCGGCGCACCCCGCCGTCCCCACCGCCCAAAGAACCCGGCGTGCTCGTCTGGCTGGGCACCGGGATCGGCCGGCTGATCGCGGCGATCTGGATGGGTGTGGCCCACGTGCTCGGCGGGATCGTGCGACGGCTCGGCACCGCGCGTGAGCTCGACACCGAGCACCGCCGCGACGGCATCGGGCTTGGACTGCTCGGCCTCGCCCTGGTCGCCGCAGCCGGCGTCTGGTGGAACCTTGACGGACAGGTCTTCGACGTCGTCCGTGCGGTGGTGGCAGGCGCGGTGGGCACGGTGTCGTACGTCGTCCCCGTTCTTCTGCTGCTGGCAGCCTGGCGGACCCTGCGCAACCCGGAGCGCAACGGCCCGGGTGGGCGGCAGTTGGTCGGATGGACGACGCTGCTGCTCGGCACGCTGGGCCTCACCCACATTGCCGGGGGGATGCCGCGGCCCGTCGACGGCGAGACAGCCATGCAGGCCGCCGGTGGCGCCATCGGCTACGTCGCATCCACGATGCCGGCAGACCTGTTGACGGTCTGGGTGGCCACTCCGCTGCTGGCGATGATCACGACCTACGGCATCCTGGTCGTCACCCATACGCCGGTGCACGAGATCCCTGACCGGGCGCGGGCGGTGCGCGACTACCTGCTCGGCGAGCCGGAGGACGAGGACGGCGAGGGCACTGGCGCCAGGCCGGCGCGGAGGTCGCGATTGCGCCGGTGGGGCCACGACATCAGGCCGCAGGACGACGAGCCGTACGACACGCCGCTGGTGCAGGACAAACCGCGGCGGCGCAAGGCCGCCAATCCGGCCGATGACGTCGACACGGTCGAAGTCGACCCCCAGCCGGCCGGCAAACGCAAGCCCGCCAGGGACGCGAAGGCCGAGCCGCCGCCGCACTCGCCGCTTCCGCAGCGGGTCGAGCAGCTGGCGTTGTCCGGCGATATCACCTACACCCTGCCGCCGTCCGACGCGCTGGCTCAGGGCAGCCTGCACCGAACCCGGTCGAAGGCGTCGGACCAGGTCGTTGACGCGCTCACCGAGGTGCTCGACCAGTTCGACATCGACGCCCAGGTGACCGGCTACATGCGGGGCCCGACGGTGACCCGGTACGAGGTGGAGCTCGGGCCTGCGGTCAAGGTCGAGCGGGTCACAGCGCTGTCCAAGAACATCGCTTACGCGGTGGCCAGCGCAGACGTGCGGATTCTGTCGCCGATTCCCGGCAAGTCGGCGATCGGCATCGAGATTCCGAACACCGATCGCGAGACGGTCAGCCTCGGCGACGTCTTGCGCTCGCCGCTGGCCCGAAAGGACCACCACCCCATGGTGGTCGGCCTGGGCAAGGACGTCGAAGGCGGGTTCGTCGTGGCGAACCTGGCCAAGATGCCGCACCTGCTGATCGCGGGGGCGACCGGCTCAGGTAAGTCCGGCTGCATCAACTCACTGATCACCTCCGTGTTGATGCGCGCCACGCCGGACGAGGTGCGCTTGGTGCTGGTCGACCCCAAGCGAGTGGAGCTCTCCGCCTACGACGGCATCCCGCACCTGATCACCCCGATCATCACGAGCCCGAAGAAGGCGGCCGAAGCGCTGCAGTGGGTCGTCCGCGAGATGGACATGCGGTACGACGACCTGCACGAATACGGGTTCCGGCACGTCGATGACTTCAACAAGGCGGTGCGCAGCGGCAAGATCAAGCCGCCACCGGGTAGCGAGCGGACGCTGGCGCCGTACCCGTACCTGCTCGTCATAGTGGACGAGCTGGCGGATCTGATGATGATCGCTCCGCGGGACGTGGAGGACGCCATCGTCCGGATCACCCAGCTGGCCAGGGCCGCCGGCATCCATCTCGTGCTCGCCACCCAGCGGCCGTCCGTCGACGTCGTGACCGGTCTTATAAAGGCGAACGTGCCGTCCCGGCTGGCGTTCGCGACCTCGTCGCTGGCCGACTCGCGGGTGATCCTCGACCAGCCGGGCGCGGAGAAGCTTGTCGGGCAGGGCGACGGGCTGTTCCTGCCGATGGGTGCGAGCAAGCCGATCCGGATCCAGGGTCCGTGGGTGACCGAGACCGAGATCCACGCCGTGGTGACGCACTGCAAGTCACAGCTCCAGCCCACGTACCGCGAGGACGTGACCGCCCCGCAGAGCTCCAAGCGTGAGATCGACGAAGACATCGGCGACGATCTCGACCTGCTGTGCCAGGCCGCTGAACTTGTCATCAACACCCAGTTCGGCTCGACCTCGATGCTTCAGCGCAAGCTGCGCGTCGGCTTCGCCAAGGCCGGCCGGCTGATGGACCTGATGGAGAGCCGCGGCATCGTCGGCCCGTCCGAGGGATCGAAGGCCCGCGATGTGTTGATCAAACCGGACGAGCTGGACGAGGTCCTCGCGTCCCTCCGCGGCGAATAACGCGGGGTGGGGATTTACTCGTCCTCGCCCACGTGCCAAGCTCGGGCAGCGTGAGTGAACACTCGGTCGCGATCGTCACCTTGGGGTGTGCCCGGAACGACGTCGACTCCGAAGAACTGGCCGGCAGGCTGGCCGCTGACGGCTTTCGGCTGGTCGACGATGCCGCGGAAGCCGAGACCGTGCTGGTCAATACGTGCGCGTTCGTCGAGCAGGCGAAGAAGGATTCGGTCGACGCCGTCCTGGAGGCCGCTGACCTGAAGGAGCGGGGTCATGCGAAGGCCGTGGTGGCGGTCGGGTGCCTCGCCGAGCGGTACGGGTTCCAGCTCGCGAGCCAGCTGGACGAAGCCGACGCCGTCCTGGGGTTCGACGACTACGAGCAGATCGGCGAGCGGCTCCGCGGCATCCTGGCCGGCGTCCCTCACGTCCCTCACGTCCCGAAGGACCGGCGCGCGCTGCTGCCGATCACGCCCGTTGACCGCAGTAGTGTCCGCAGGCCCATCCCCGGCCACGGGCACGCCGCACCCGACCTTCCCGAAGGCGTCGCGCCCGCCTCCGGGCCGCGTCCGGTACGGCGCCGGCTCGACGGCGGGCCGACCGCGCCGCTCAAGCTAGCCAGCGGCTGTGACCGCCGGTGTTCGTTCTGTGCCATTCCCACCTGGCGCGGTTCGTTCGTTTCCCGTCGCCCGGGCGACCTTCTCGACGAGGCTCGATGGCTGGGCGAGCAGGGCGTACGGGAGCTGTTCCTGGTCAGCGAGAACTCCACGTCCTACGGCAAGGACCTCGGCGAGCTGCGCCTGCTGGAATCCCTGCTGCCGCGGCTCGCGGACCTCGACGGAATAGAGCGAGTACGGGTCTCCTACTTGCAGCCGGCGGAGATGCGCGACTCCTTGATCGAGGTAATGACCTCGACTCCCGGAGTCGTGCCGTACTTCGACCTGTCGTTCCAGCACGCCAGCGCGGCCCTTCTGCGGCGGATGCGGCGGTTCGGCTCGGTTCGGGCCTTCACTGAGCTCGTCACGTCGATCCGTGAACGTTCGCCGCACGCCGGTATCCGGTCGAACGTCATCGTCGGCTTCCCCGGAGAGACCGAATCCCAACTCGCCGACCTCGAAGCCTTCCTTACCGAGGTACGGCTCGACGTGGTCGGTGTGTTCGGCTACTCGGACGAAGAGAACACCGAAGCCGCCGGGTTCGACGACAAGATCGATCCGGACGAGGTCACCGAACGAGTGGAACGGGTGCAGACCCTTGTCGAAGAGCTCGTGGCACAGCGTGCCGAGGACCGGGTCGGCGAGACGGTCTCCGTGCTGGTCGAGTCCGTCGACGGCGTCGTCGCCGAAGGCCGGGCCGCGCATCAGGGTCCGGACGTGGACGGCAGCACGACCGTCCACGGCATCGACGCAGTTGTCGGTGATCTCGTCTCCGCGCGGGTAGTCGACACCGAAGGTGCCGACCTGGTGGCCCGGCCTTGAGCCGAGGTGGGCGACTCGGCCGCGTCGTATCACCGGGTTCGCCATTGGGACGCGGATTGGTCGTACGCTGACCCCGTGCCGGTAGCTGATGGGCAGAGCGCCACCCCTGGTGTGTGGAACGTTGCCAACGGGCTGACCCTGCTGCGCCTGCTGCTGGTTCCGGTGTTCGTCGTGCTGCTGTTCATTGACGGCGGCGACGACCCGGGATCGCGGATCGCCGCCTTCGTCGTGTTCTCGATCGCCATGTTCACCGATCGGCTGGACGGCGAGTTGGCCCGTCGCCGTGGCGTGGTCACCGACGTCGGCAAGATCGCCGATCCGATCGCGGACAAGGCCCTTACCGGGGCGGCATTCATCGGCCTGTCATTGCTGGACGAGCTGCCGTGGTGGGTGACCATCGTCGTGCTCGTCCGTGAGTGGGGTATCACCGCGATGCGCTTCGCCGTACTGCGTTACGGCGTGCTGCCGGCGAATCGAGGCGGCAAGCTCAAAACGGCATTGCAGGCGCTGGCGTTGGGTTTGTACATTCTGCCGCTCCCGGACTCCTGGGAGCCCGTGCAGGCGGGCGCCATGGCCCTCGCCCTCGCCGTCACGATCGTGACCGGCGTCGACTACGTCATGCAGGCACTCCGCTTGCGGCGAGCCGGCGCAGCGTGATCGATGGCTGATCCGGGCGAGATCATCGCGACCCTGGTCCAGGCCGGCGCCACGGTTGCGACGGCCGAGTCCGTGACCGGTGGGTTGGTCGCCGCCGCGCTGACGGCCGTGCCCGGAGCGTCAGCGGCCGTGCGGGGCGGCGTAGTCGCATACGCGACCGATCTGAAGCACGAGTTGGCCGGCGTTCCCGCCGATGCCCTGCGCCGTGATGGGCCGGTAGCCGCCACGACGGCCAGCGCCATGGCCGCCGGTGTGCGGCGCAGGTGCGCTACCACCTACGGCGTAGCGACTACCGGAGTAGCCGGCCCGGATGCGCAGGACGGGCATCCGCCTGGCACGCTCCATGTCGCGGTGGCCGGTCCGGACGGTATTCGCGTCGAGTCCGTCACCGGGCTGCCGGGTGATCGTGCCGCCATCCGCGAGGCCGCGGTCCAGCATGCCCTTGACCTGCTGGCGCAAGCGATCATCGAGCCCCGGGAATCCCCACCGGGTCCGGGACGTTGAACAACACGGGTCCACCACCCTGACGAGCCGTCGGGCTGTGCGAAGGTACGGTGGTACCAGCAAGGGCAACCCGATCGCAGAAGGGGGAGTAGCCGGTGGTTCTCGTCAGGCGCCTCATCGGCGACGTCCTACGCCGCCGCCGCATCGCCCAGGGCCGCACGCTGCGAGAGGTGTCGGCGGCCGCCCGCGTGAGCCTGGGCTACCTGTCCGAAGTCGAACGCGGGCGTAAGGAAGCTTCCTCGGAGTTGCTTGCCGCAATCTGTGACGCGCTCGACCTGCCGATGTCGGCCGTTCTTCGCGAGGTCAGCGACGAGATGTCGCGGGTCGAGGCGGCGGCCGTCGGCGCGCTGACCGAACTGCGGGCGTCTCGCCGGACTCCCGAGCGCGACGTTGTTGCCGTGGGCTGAGCTCACGCTCTAGCCTTGCCGGTCACCGCCGGGGTACCGTACCGGGTAGTCTGTTAAGACTCTTACCGATACGGAGGCGGGTTTATGACGCGACGGCCCGGCACACCTGAGCTGCTGCGCGCGATGAACGATCGCAGCGCCTTCGAACACCTGCTGGCAGCAGGTCCGCTGACCCGTGGTCGTCTAGGCGAGCTCACCGGCTTGTCGAAGGTGACCGCCTCCCAGCTTGTCGTGCGCCTTCAGCAGCGCGGCCTGATCGAGGTGGTGGGTACCCGGTCCGGAGGACGCGGCCCCAGCGCGGAGCTGTACGCCGTGCGGCCCGGCTGCTCATACTCGGTCGGCGTCGACATGGTGCTCGACCGGATTCAGGCCGCTGCGTCGGGTGTCACCGGACCGGTGATCGCGCACACGTCACGTCCCACAACCGAGAAGGACGACCCCGTCCGGGCAGTGCACGAGGTCGTCGAAGAGGTCCTGACCCGGGCCGGTGTGGGCATTTCCGAGCTCAGCCACGTCGTGATCGGCACCACCGGCGTCGTCGATCCGGGCACGGGCGATGTGACCTTCTCGTTCGACCTGCCCAAATGGCACCGCGGCCTGCATGATGCACTCCACGAGGATCTCGGCTGCGATATCACGATCGAGAACGACGTGAACCTGGCCGCGATCGCGGAGCGCGAAGTGGGCGCCGCGCGCGATGTCCAGGACATGGTGCTGTTCTGGGTGGGGCGCGGCATCGGACTCGCGGTCGTGCTCGGCGGCCGGCTTCAGCGGGGCGCCAGCGGGGCCGCGGGAGAGATCGGCTACCTTCCCGTGCCCGGTGCGCCGCTGCTCGCCGACGTGTCCAGCCGCGATGATCGTGGGCAGCTGGGCGGGTCGCTCCAGCAGTTGGTAGGCGCCGGCGCGGTGAGCGAACTGGCCGAGCGGCACGGCATTGCGGCCGACGGCGCTGCGGGTGCGGTGCGGGCGGCGCTGGCAGCCGGTTCGCCTGCCGACCCCTTCCTGAACGAGCTGGCACAACGGCTTGCCGTCGGTGTAGCGGCGGTATGCGCCGTCGTCGATCCCGCCCTCGTCGTGCTGGCCGGCGACGTCGGCGCCGCCGGTGACGAGCGGCTGTGCAAGCTGGTGTCGGAGGCGGTAGGGCATCTGGTGCCGGTCAGCCCGAAGGTCGTCCCGACCGCGGTACGCGAGGATCCGGTCCTGCGCGGTGCTGTGATCACCGGGGTGCACAAGTCGAGGGACGCACTGCTCGCCTCGATCGCGGCGAGCTGACGCCGCCTACCTGGACCGCGAATACCGCTCGGCCGGTGCCCGCCCCTCGCCGCGCATACCAGCATCTGGCGACACCGCGCGCCTCGGCCACCAGATGTGGTCGCCGAGGTCGTAGGACAGCGCCGGAACAAGAAGCGAGCGCACGACGAGGGTGTCGACCAGCACGCCCACCGCGACTATGAAGGCGATCTGGACGAGGAACGAGAGCGGGATGACCACCAACGCGGCGAACGTGGCCGCCAGCACGACGCCGGCGCTGGTGATGACGCCGCCGGTCACCGTGAGCGCCCGCAGGATTCCCGGGCGGGTGCCGAGCTGACCGGCCTCCTCCCGTACCCGCGTCATCAAGAAGATCGAATAGTCGATGCCAAGGGCGATCAGGAACACGAACCCGTATAACGGAACGGCGGGTTCGACCCGGTCGAAGCCGAACAGGAACTCGAAGACGAGCGCCGCCGCGCCGAGCGTGGCGACGAACGACAGCACGTTGGCCGCAACCAGCAGGACGGGGGCGAGCACGCTGCGGAGCAGGATCACCAGGACGACGAACACCACAAGCAGCACTAGCGGGATGATGACCACCAGGTCGCGGCTGGACGCTTCCTGCGTGTCCAGCAGTACGGCGGTCTCACCGCCTACGAGGGCGTCCGGGCTCACAGAGTCCAGGTCCGCACGGAGTCGCCGGATCGTCTCGACGGCGGAAGGACTGTCCGCGGGGTCGCTGAGCACGGCAACGCTGAGCGTCTGGTCCCCCGGGGCGGCCTGGTCGCCTTGGGCGGCCGGTTCCCCTGGGGCGGCCGGGTCGCCCGCCGCGTCTGGCCGGCCCGAATCGTCGCCTGCGAGTGGTGTGAGCTGGGCGACACCCGGATCGTTCGCCACCAGGGTGGCCGTGGCCTCGGTCTGGTCGGCCGGAGCGGCGATGAACGCAGGGCTCCCGGCACCGGCCGGGAAGTGGTCGGCCAGCGCGCGCTGACCCTGGACCGACTCCACCTCGGACAGGAACAAGTCGCTCTGTGACACGCCCTCGGTGTCGAGCCTGGGTACGAACACGGCGAACGCCGCTAGAGCCGCGGCTGTGACGACCCACACCAGGCGCGGCCGGGAACCGATCAGCCGGGCGATTCTGACCCAGATGCCGGCCCGTCCGGTATGGGGCTCGCCGTGCTGAGGTGGGAACGGCCAGAAGACGGCGCGGCCGAGCAGCGCCAGTACCGCGGGCAGGAAGCTCAGCGACGCGGCCATGGCAAGCGTGATGCCGATGGCGGCCACCGGCCCGAGCGACCGGTTGGAGTTGAGTGAACTGGCCAGAAGGCACAACACACCCAGGATCACAGTGCCGCCGGATGCGAGGATCGCCGGTAGCGCTCGGCGTACCGCGAGCGCCATTGCCCCGTAGCCCGAGCGCTGCTCGCGCAGCGCTTCGCGGAAGCGCGAGACGAGAAGCAGGGCGTAGTCGGTGGCCGCTCCGACCACCAGGATGAACATGATTCCCTGGCTCTGCCCGTTCAGGGTCAGTACGTCCCGGTCGGCCAGGGCGTAGACGATGGCGGAGGATGCGGCCAGCGCCAGTACCGCAGACGACAGGACCATGATCGGCAGCAATGGACTCCGGTACACGATCAGCAGGATCACCAGCACCGCGCTCAGGGCGACCACCAGCAGCAGCCCGTCGATGTTGCCGAAGGCGTCACTCAGGTCGGCGGCGAAGCCGGCCGGTCCGGTAACGAACACCTGCTGACCCGTGCCCTGCACGGCCTCGCGAATGTCGCCGACGGTCTCGGCTACGTCGTCGCTGCCGTCAACGGGCACCGCGAACTGCACCGCTCGTCCGTCCTCGCTCGGCACGGGTGGCGTAGGAGAGTCGGCGACTCCGTTGATGCCGCCGACCTGCTGAGCCACCTGCTCCGCCGCGGCGAGGTCTGCGTCGTCGAATTCTCGGCCATACTCGATGACCACGATCGCCGAGATTGACTCGTCGTCCTGCACCGCACTCAGAGCTGCCGCGACCCTGGTCGACTCCGCGTCGTCGGGCAGGAATGCGGCGCGGTCATTGATCTGGACCTCCGCGAGCTTCCCGGCGAACGGACCCGCCACGCCGCCGATGATCAGCCAGATGAGCGTCAAAGCCGCGGGCAGTAGCCATCGAATACGGCCCACTGTGTGCCTCCCCGTGAGAGTCAAGGTCGCCGGTTCCAGTCTTGCCGCTCCACGATGATTTCTGGGCGAGTTTGTCTCGAGCCTAAATTAGTGCTAAAATGATAGCCTAGCCAACCGCTGGAGGCCATCGATGGCGCACACATTCACGACTACCGTCGCGGCGCCACGTCATGAAGTGTTCGAGTGGCACTCGCAGCCGGGCGCCATCCATCGCCTGACGCCACCGTGGCTGCCCGTGCGGGTGCTTCGCGAATCACCTTCGTTGCGAGACGGCTCCGCGGTGATCTCTATGCTCGGCGTCCCGTGGGTTGCGCAGCACGGCCGGGCCGACTACGACCCGCCGCGGCAGTTCTCTGACGAGCTGGTCACCACCGGCCTCCGCCGCCTGCTTCGCTGGCGTCACGTGCACTCTTTCGAGGCTGCCGGATCGGGCGCCACGAAGGTTGTCGACAGGGTGGATGCGCGGGTGCCCAGGCGGGCGGTCGAATCCTTCTTCCGCTACCGGCACGACCAGCTTGCGGCCGATCTGTGGGCACACCAGCGGGCCCGAACCTGGTCGGACCGGCCGATGATGGTGGCTGTCACGGGAGCATCCGGAACCATCGGCACGGCTCTGGCCGCCTTTCTGACCACCGGCGGGCACCGCGTCATCCGCCTCGTCCGGCGCTCACCGCGTTCTCCCGATGAGCGGCGCTGGCAACCGGCCGATCCCGATCCCGAGCTTGTGACGGGCGTAGACGTCCTCGTTCACCTCGCCGGCGAATCGCTGGCCGGGCGGTTCACGGCGGCCCGCCGCGAGGCCGTCATGGAGAGCCGGGTCGCACCCACCCGCCGTCTCGCAGAATTGATCGCGCGACAATCGAGCGGACCCCGGGCTTTCGTCACGGCGTCGGCCATCGGATACTACGGGGCCGACAGGGGAGCGGAGTTGCTCACCGAAGACAGCCCGCGCGGTGACGGGTTCCTGGCCGACGTGGTCTCAGCCTGGGAGGACGCCACGCGCCCGGCGGCGGAAGCTGGAGTCCGGGTCGCACAGTTGCGCACCGGTGTGGTGCAGACACCAATAGGGGGCATGCTGCGGCTGCTGGCGCCGCTGTTCTGGGCGGGCCTCGGAGGTCGCATCGGAACCGGCGAGCAGTGGCTGTCCTGGATCGCGCTGGACGATCTGCTCGACATCTACCTTCGGGCGATGCTGGACGACGACCTGCACGGACCGGTCAACGCGGTGGCTCCCGAACCAGTGACAAACAGGGAGTACACCCGCACCCTGGCCAAGGTGCTGGGACGACCGGCACTGGTGCCGGTGCCACGTTGGGCGCCTGGGCTGCTGCTCGGCGGCGCCGGTGCCGCCGAGCTCGCCCTCGCCAGCCAGCGTGTATCGCCGGCCAAGTTGATCGGGGAGGGGCACAAGTTCAGGTATGCCACCCTCGAGCCCGCCCTTCGTCACGTGCTGGGCAGGTGAGTTCAGGCGCGCAGCCGCAGGCCGCGGGGGGTGACGTGGAACCCGGCGGTGGCCAGTGCGGAACCGAGGGGAGTCGATTGGATCGCTTCGCCGTCGGCCCGCTCGACGCGCAGCGCGCCCAGAGCGCCGTCGCGCACCGCCAGAGCCAGCGCGTCCGCGGCCGCCCGTAACGACTCGGCGTCGTCGGACCAGGACAGCAGGGTGCGCCCGCCGCGTTCTACGTAGAGCACCAGCGCACCGTCGACAAGCACGACAAGTGCGCCGGCCTTGCGTCCGGGACGGTGACCGCCGGATTCTGCCGGCCGGTCCGGCCAGGGGAGGGCAGCGCCGTACGGATTGGCCGGATCGGTGGCCGCCAGCACCAGTGCAGGCGTGGAGTCGCGGCCCGCGGCCGCCGGGCCACCATGGGCTCGCAGCCGGTCGACCGCGCCTATCGTGGCGAACTGAGCAGCGCCCAACCCGGCCACGAAGTAGCCGCGCCGGGCGCGCCCGGAGTCCTCGAATGCCGACAGCACCCGGTACGCGGCGGCGAACCCGCCAGGAAGGCGCTCTGCGACTACCGCGCCGCGGGTGACGACGCCGTGACGGTCCAGCAGACCTTCGGCGGCCGCATGTGCCCGCCGGGTCGGATCGGTGTCGACCGCAGGCAGCAGCGACCACCGCCCCGCCGCCGTCGGGGGTCCGGTGCGCGACGGCATCGCTGCGCGAGGGCGGGCGTACCGGGAACGGGGCCGGGCCGGCCGCGACCGGTGAGAAGCCTTGCCGCCTCCGACGAGTGTTCGGAGCGGTGCCAGCGTGTCGTTGGTCAGCCGGCCCGCCCACACCAGGTCCCAGAGTGCGGTGACGAGCGCGGTGTCGTCGGTGGTCGCGACGGCGCCGGCGATCTGCCGGAAGAAGTAGGCACCGCCCGGCTCGAGCAGCTTGACCACGGCCTCGTGCAGAGGCGTGGCGGTGGTTTCGTCAGGTGCGGGCAGGGTCAGCGGTGCCGTGTCCGCAGTGTGAAGTGACACCCAGCCGTCGGCTCCGGGGAGCGCACCCTGGCCCGCCCAGATGACTTCGCCGGCAGCGGTCAGCTCGTCCAGCCAGGCGGGGTTGTAGCCGGCCAGCCGGGCAGGCAGTACGAGGCGCTCGAGGGCGCTGGCCGGCATCGCGTATCCGGCAAGCTGCTCGACTATCCGGAGCACGCCGTCGGGTCCGGACAGCGTGCTGCCGACGTGCTGCCACGGAGGGAGGAATCGGGCGAGCACGGCATGGTCGACCGGCTCTGCCTCCTTACGGAGGGCGGCGAGTGAGCGGCGACGAAGCAGTCGCAGGACTTCCGCATCGCACCATTCGGGTCCGGCGCGCCCGGGGGTGAACTCACCGTCGACCACCCGTCCCGAAGCGGCCAGGCGGCGAAGCGTTTCGAGGACCACCGCCACACCCAGCCCCCAGCGTCCGGCGGCGTCAGCGGCCCGGAACGGCGCATGGGTGCGCGCGTACCGGGATATCAGGTCGCCCAGCGGATCGGCCACGGGTTCGAGGAACGCTTGTGGAATGCCGACCGGCAGCGGGGACCCGATCGCATCGCGCAACCGCGCGGCATCCTCGACCGCCGCCCAGCGATCCTCGCCGGCGATCCGCACCGCAATGACCCTGCGGGCCACCTCGAGTTCAGCGAGATGTACGGCCGCGTCATCGGGCTCTGTGCACCGCTCGGCGACCTCCGCGGTGGACAGCGGACCGGCCAGCCGCAGCAGGTCGGCCACCCCTTCGGCATCGCGGGCCCGACGGTCGGGAGCCAGCCGCTGGAGCTCGGCCTCGGTGCGCATGAGGACCTCGGTGTCGAGCAGATCTCGCAGTTCGGTGCGACCGAGCAACTCGGCGAGCAGTGTCGAGTCGAGAGTCAGGGCCTGGGCCCGCCGCTCCGCGAGTGGCGAGTCGCCCTCGTACATGAACGCCGCCACGTAGCCGAACAGCAGGGAACGCGCGAACGGGGACGGCGCGGCGGTCTCGACCTCGACCACCTTGATGGTCCGGTCGGCCGCATGTCGCATCAGCCGCTCGAAGCCGTCGACGTCGTAGACGTCCTGGACACACTCGCGCAGTGCCTCCAGGACGATCGGGAACGAACCGTACTTGGACGCGACTTGCAGCAACTGTGCGGACCGTTGCCGCTGCTGCCAGAGCGGGGTACGACGATTGGGATCTCGGCGGGGCAACAGCAGGGCGCGGGCGGCGCACTCGCGGAACCGGGCGGCGAACAGTGCCGAACCGCCGACTTCCGTCGTGACCAGGTCGTCCACCTCGTCCGGGTCGAGGATGATCAACGACGCGTCAGGTGCGCCCTCTTCGGTGTCCGGGATGCGCAACACTATGCCGTCGTCGGCGTGTGCGGCTTGTGCGTCGATGCCGTACCGCTCGCGCAGCCGTGCTCCGATGGCCAGCGCCCACGGTGCATGGACGCGAGCGCCGTACGGCGAGTGGACAACGAGCCGCCAGTCGCCGAGCTCGTCCCGGAACCGCTCGACAACGATAGTGCGGTCATCGGGCACGTGGCCGGTGGCCGCACGCTGCTCGTCGAAGTAGGTCAGCAGGTTGTCGGTGGCCCACTCGTCGAGGCCCGCGGCAGCGGCACGGGTGCGGGCCTGCGCCGACGGCATCGCGCCGAGCTCGCGGACGAAGGTGCCGACGGCCTCGCCAAGCTCCGCCGGCCGTCCGAGGGTGTCGCCGTGCCAGAACGGCAGGCGACCGGGCTGGCCGGGCGCCGGAGAAACGAGCACCCGGTCGTGGGTGATGTCCTCGATACGCCAACTGGTGGCGCCCAGTGAGAAGACGTCGCCGACCCTCGACTCGTACACCATCTCCTCGTCCAGCTCACCGACCCGGCCGCTCTTCTCGGCGCCGGCGAGGAATACCCCGAACAGGCCGCGGTCGGGGATGGTTCCGCCGCTCGTGACGGCGAGCCGCTGAGCGCCCGGCCGGCCGGTGAGGGTGCCGGCCGTGCGATCCCAGACGATACGCGGGCGCAGTTCGGCGAACTCGTCGGACGGGTAGCGCCCGGATAGCAGGTCGAGGACGGCGTCGTACGCCGACTGCGGCAGGGTCGCGAACGGGTGCGCCCGCCGGGCCATAGCCAGCAGGTCGTCGACCCGCCACTCGTCCATCGCGACCGCGGCCACGATCTGCTGGGCCAGAACATCGAGCGGGTTTCGCGGGACCGTCAGCTCCTCGATGAGCCCGGCTCGCATGCGTTCGGTGACCACTGCGGTCTGGACGAGATCACCCCGGTACTTCGGGAACAACACACCCCTGGAGACCGCGCCGACCTGGTGGCCCGCCCGGCCGACCCGCTGCAGGCCGCTGGCCACCGACGGCGGCGCTTCGACCTGCACGACGAGGTCGACGGCGCCCATGTCGATACCGAGCTCGAGGCTGCTGGTCGCCACAACGGCGGGCAGGCGGCCGGACTTGAGGTCGTCTTCGATGAGCGCGCGCTGCTCCTTGCTGACCGAACCGTGGTGGGCGCGAGCGACGGTGCCCGGTCCGATGCCGCGGCTGGCACCGGCCTGGGCCATCGTCTCGGCAGGAACGTTGGCGCCGGCCGGACCGAGTGGTTCCCCGGAGGCACGCTCGTGTGCGACCTCGTTGAGCCGGGCGGTCAGGCGCTCGGCGAGGCGGCGCGAGTTGGCGAACACGATGGTCGAGCTGTGTTCGCTCACCAGGTCGACCACCCTTTCCTCGACATGAGGCCAGATGGAGCTCTGCGCCTTACTGTCGGCGTCGTCGTCGAGCATTGATCCGCCCGGGTGGTCGCCGGGCTGGGCGCGGAGTGAGTCGCCCGGTGCGCCGCCGGGCGCCGCCGACAGTTCGCCGAGGTCGGGAACTGGGACCACGACCTGCAGGTCCCACTCCTTCGGACTGCCCGGATCGATCACCTCGACCGGTTGGGAGCCACCGAGAAAGCGGGCCACTTCGGCGATCGGGCGGACCGTGGCGGACAGCCCGATGCGCTGCGCCGGCCGGGGGAGCAGCGCGTCGAGTCGTTCGAGCGAGAGCGCCAGGTGGGCTCCGCGCTTGTTGCCGGCGACGGCGTGCACCTCGTCGACGATGACAGTGCGGACCGAACGCAGGGCCTCTCGGGCCTGGGAGGTGAGGATCAGGAACAACGACTCGGGTGTCGTGATCAAGATGTCCGAAGGCCGGCGTCCGAAGCGGCGGCGTTCGTCAGCCGGAGTGTCACCCGAGCGCACCCCGATGGTGATGTCGGGCCGCGGCAGGCCGAGCCTGGTGGCCGCGTGCGCGATGCCCGTCAGGGGAGCGCGGAGGTTGCGCTCGACGTCGACGGCCAGTGCTTTGAGCGGGGAGACGTACAGAACCCGGCAACGCTCGGTCGGCTCGGCCGGAACGGGCTCGGCGGCCAACCGGTCCAGCGCCCAGAGGAAGGCGGCGAGAGTCTTGCCCGAACCGGTGGGCGCAACGACGAGCGCATTGCTGCCGGAGGCGATCGCGCGCCAAGCGCCCTCCTGGGCGGCCGTGGGTGCGTGGAACGAGCCGGCGAACCATTCCCGGGTCGCCGGCCCGAACACGTCGAGGACATCGGCCATGTACCCATCATCGCCCTTGGCACTGACAGCCAAGGACCGCCGGGGGTTGCCGTACGCTGCGTCGGTGCGGTTGACGGAGTTCTGGCAGCGGATGGAGCACCACCTGGGTTCGGCGTACGCCGAATCGTGGGCGCGTGACCAGGTTCTCGGATCACTCGGTGGCCGCACGGTGCAGGAGGCGCTGGATGCAGGTGAGGACCCCAAGATCGTGTGGCGCGCCGTCTGTGACGTGCTGGAGTTGCCTGTGCGGGAGCGCTGAGCCAACAGATCACTGACTGTGCGAGCAACGCCGTCCATCGTTATGACCAGGTCGTCACCTTTACGTCGATATGGTCACCAAACGCTGGGAGCGAAACCCGGGTGAGAGTGTCAGAGGTGGACGGTAGTTTCACCAAGTGTGAGTGCCGCCCGCGAACCCCTGATCACAGCCCGCAAGCTGACCAAGCGGTTCGGCGAACTCGTCGCCGTTGACGGCATTGACTTCGACGTCGCCCGCGGTGAGGCTTTCGGATTCCTCGGGCCCAACGGCGCGGGCAAGACCTCGGCGATGCGGATGATCGGCTGCGTCTCGCCACCGACCGCCGGCGAGTTGCGGGTCATCGGCCTCGATCCGGCCACAAACGGGCCGGAGATCAGAGGGCGCCTCGGTGTGGTTCCGCAGCAGGACACGCTCGACGACGCGCTCACCGTGCGCGAGAACATCATCGTCTACGGCCGGTACTTCGGCCTGTCCCGGGCGACGTCCGCCAGGCGGGCGGACGAGTTGCTCGAGTTCGCTCAGCTCACCGACCGCGCGGGCAGCGTCGTCGAACCGCTGTCCGGCGGTATGAAGCGCCGCCTGACGATCGCGCGAGCTCTGGTCAACGATCCCGAAGTGCTACTGCTCGACGAACCGACGACCGGGCTCGATCCACAGGCCCGCCACGTCCTGTGGGACCGGCTGTTCCGGCTCAAGCGCCAGGGCGTCACCCTGGTGCTCACAACGCACTACATGGACGAAGCCGAGCAGCTGTGCGACCGCCTGGTCGTGATGGACGCAGGCAAGATCGTCGCCGAGGGCTCGCCGCGGCAGCTGATCGATGCCTACTCCACCCGGGAGGTGCTCGAGCTGCGGTTCGAGGCCGACGACCACGCGCCCTACGCGCCGAAGGTCAGCGGGCTCGCAGAACGAGTCGAGGTGCTACCCGACCGATTGCTGCTCTACACCGACGACGGCGACGGGACGGCATCGGCCGTTTACGACCGCGGCCTGCAGCCGTTGTCCTTGCTCGCCCGGCGCTCCACGCTCGAGGACGTCTTCCTCCACCTGACCGGCCGGACGCTGGTGGACTGATCGAGATGAACCAGGCAGCGATGCTCGAATCGCACGCGCAGAAACAACCGCGCGAAGGCCGGATGTGGCGGCGGCCGCTCATCCACTACCTGGTCTCCTACCGGCGCAACTGGCGCGGCACCGCGATCAGCGGCTTCCTCGTGCCCTTGATGTTCCTGGGCGTCATGGGATACCTGCTCGGCCCGCTCGTGGACCGTGGCACCGGAGGCGGCATCGACGGCGTGGAGTACGTGGCGTTCGTCGCACCCGGACTGCTGGCAGCGCAGGCGATGCAGGCGGCGGTCGGAGAATCCACCTTCCCGGTCCTGGCGGGCATCAAGTGGCGGCGGTTCTACCACGCGATGCTTGCCACGCCCCTCGGCGTACGCGACATCGTGCTCGGGCACCTGGTGTTCGTCACCGTCAGGATCGCCTTGACCAGCACTGTGTTCCTGGTCGTCGCGTTCGCGCTGGGTGCAATCAGATCGCCGTGGGCGGTGCTCGCGCTCCCGGTGGCGGTGCTGTGCGGCCTGGCGTTCGCCACCGCGGTGTTCGCCTACTCAGCCCGGCAGACCGACGGCCAGGGCTTCGCGGTCCTGTTCCGGTTCGCCGTCATGCCGCTGTTCCTGTTCTCGGGGACGTTCTTCCCGATGACGCAGCTGCCCGGCTGGCTACAGCCGGTCGCCTGGTCGACGCCGCTGGCGCACGGCATCGACCTGAGCCGTGACCTCTCGCTCGGCACGCCGACCGCGACAGAAGCAATGGTCCACGTCGGATTCATGCTGCTGTGGCTGATCGCCGGGTTGGCCCTGGCCGAATGGTCACTTCGCCACCGGATGGTGAGGTGACGGCGCGATGAGTACAACGTCCACGCCACCGGGAGCGACCTCCGTGGTCGCGCGCCTCATTCCGATGCCGGCCGGTGCAGGGCTGGCCCGCATGCTCGTCGAGCGCAACGTGCGCTCTTACAAGCACTTCTGGGTGACGGTCGTCAGCGGCTTCTTCGAGCCGGTCTTCTACCTGTTCGCGATGGGCATCGGGCTCGGCGCCCTGATCGGCAGAATCGACGCCGGCGGCGGCATGATCGTCGACTACGCGGTCTTCGTGGCGCCGGCGCTGCTCGCCGCCTCGGCGATGAACGGGGCTGTCTTGGAGTCCACGATCAACGTGTTCTTCCGGCTGCGGTACGCCAAGCTGTACGACTCCATCCTCGCCACCCGGCTCGGGCCGCGCGACGTGGCGGTCGGAGAGATCGCTTCGGCCCTGCTGCGCGGGCTGCTGTACTCGGTCGCGTTCCTCGGCGTGGCCGCCGCGGCGGGCTACGTCCAGACCTGGTGGGCCGTGCTGGCCGTCCCGGCGGCGAGCCTGATCGGCTTTGCGTTCGCGTCGGTGGGCATGGCTGTGGGAACCTTCATGCGCACCGTCCACCACCTCGACTACGTCCAGCTGGCGATCATGCCGATGTTCCTGCTGTCGGCGACGTTCTTCCCGCTCGAGCGGTACCCCGACGGCGCGCAATGGCTCGTTCAGCTGACCCCGCTGTACCACGGGGTCGCACTGGTGCGATCGCTGATGCTCGACAACCTCAGTGCTGCGATGCTTGTCCACGTGGCGTATCTGGCGACGATGGGACTGGTCGGGGTGTACTTCGCGGCGCGCAGGATCGAACGGCTGCTGCTGACATGAGGAGTCCTGTCGACGTCCAGCTGATCCAGCGGCGCACCGTCCATACCCTTGTCGGCACCCAGGTGATGGCGGGCCTGGGCGTCAGTAGCGGGGTCGCGGTCGCCGTCCTGCTCGCGAGCAACGTGCTCGGACGGCCGGACCTGGCCGGCTTCGTCCAGAGTGCGCAGGTGCTCGGCTCCGCGCTGCTGGCCCTGCCCGCTGCCGGCCTTGCCGTCAAGTTCGGCCGGCGGGCCGGGCTGAGCTTGGCGCTGGCACTGGCCGCTGCCGGAGGGTTGTTGGCGATCGCCGGTGCCCAATTGCGGTTCTTCCCGTTCCTCATGCTCGGTATGGCGTTGTACGGCGGCGGGACGACTGCCGGCCTGCAAAGCCGCTACGCCGCGATAGACCTGGCGGTCCCGGAGCGGCGCGGCCGCACGCTGTCGATGGTCGTGTGGTCGACGACGGTCGGCGCGGTCGTGGGGCCGAACCTGGTCGGCCCGGCCGGCCGGTTGGGCGAATGGGTGGGTATCGAGCCGCTGGCCGGTCCGTTGCTGTTCGGTGCGGTGGCCATGCTGCTGGCTGCGGCGCTGGTGTGGTTCCGGCTCCGGCCGGACCCGCTCATGTTGGCCCGGCGGCTGGAGGATGCTCCCGCGGCGGGCGACGCGGCCGAGCCCGTCCCGAAGCGCCGCGGCAGCCTGCGCGCTGGGATCAGCGCTGTGCGGGGTTCGCCGCGGGCGACGCTCGGCATGGGCGCAGTTGTCGCCGCGCACACGGTGATGGTGTCGGTGATGGTCATGACTCCCATCCACATGGACAACGGACAGGCTTCGCTGTCGGTGATCGGACTGGTGATCAGCGTTCATATCGCAGGCATGTTCGCCTTCTCGCCGGTGATGGGCTGGCTGGCCGACTGGGTGGGCCGGTTGCCGGTGATCGCGGCGGGCGGGATCGTGTTGCTGGTGGCCGTTGCGCTGGCCGGCACGGCGCCCGAGGGTCACTCGG
Organism: Jiangellaceae bacterium; assembly: GCA_036373915.1. Classification (GTDB taxonomy): domain Bacteria; phylum Actinomycetota; class Actinomycetes; order Jiangellales; family Jiangellaceae; genus JASLBX01. Next base: position 105,825 of record DASUUU010000109.1, read on the forward strand.
CGGGGTTGACCGCTGGACTGTTCCTGCTCGGGCTGGGCTGGTCGGCCTGCCTGGTGGCCGGCTCGACGCTGCTGTCCGAGTCGGTGGCGATCGAGGAGCGCCCGGTTGTGCAGGGTTCGTCCGACCTGCTCATGGGCCTGGCGGCGGCCGGCGGCGGGGCGGTGGCGGGTCTCGTGGTCGGCCGGCTCGGGTACGGCGTGCTCAACGCGGGCGCCTCCGTGCTCGCCGTGGCACTCCTCGTCGGCGTGGCCGTGACGGCGTCGCGGGCGGCACGGGTTCGGCGTGTCGCGGCGTAGTTCGAACGTTCGTTCGTTCTACTATCCACATCAAGGGAGAGCGCCCGGAGTTGTCCACAGGCGGAGATCAGGCTCTCGAACTCTGTCAGTGGCAACGCGTAGCGTCCTCGAGTGACAACAAGACGACCCAAGGGCCGTGCGGCCCACAAGCCCCAGGTGGTATCCATGGCAGCTCCCGCAGACCGCGAGAAGGCCCTCGAGACGGCGCTCGCCCAGATCGAGCGTGCTCACGGCAAAGGTTCGGTCATGCGTCTCGGCGACGAGCAGCGCATGCCGGTCGATGTGATTCCGACCGGATCGATCTCGCTGGACGTCGCGCTCGGCGTCGGGGGACTCCCGCGCGGACGGGTGGTGGAGATCTACGGTCCGGAGTCGAGCGGTAAGAGCACGCTGGCACTGCACGCCGTCGCACACGCGCAGAAGGCGGGCGGCACTGCTGCGTTCATCGACGCCGAGCACGCCCTCGACCCCATCTACGCCGAAGCCATCGGAGTCGACCTCGGCGACCTGCTGGTCTCCCAGCCCGACACGGGTGAGCAGGCGCTCGAGATCGCCGACACGCTGATCCGCTCGGGTGCGATCGACGTCGTGGTGATCGACTCGGTGGCCGCGCTCGTCCCCAAGGCCGAGATCGAAGGTGAGATGGGCGACAGCCACGTGGGGCTGCAGGCCCGGCTGATGAGCCAGGCGCTGCGCAAGCTCACCGGGGCGATCAGCCAGTCCCGGACGACGGCCGTCTTCATCAACCAGCTCCGGGAGAAGGTCGGTGTCATGTTCGGCTCGCCGGAGACGACCACGGGTGGCAAGGCGCTGAAGTTCTACGCATCGGTCCGCCTCGACGTCCGGCGTATCGAGACATTGAAGGACGGCACCGAGGCGGTGGGCAACCGCACCAGGGTCAAGGTCGTGAAGAACAAGGTGGGCCGGCCCTTCCGGCAGGCCGAGTTCGACATCCTCTACGGCGAGGGCATCAGCCGTGAGGGCGGCTTGATCGACATGGGTGTCGAGCACGGCTTCGTGCGCAAGTCCGGCGCCTGGTACACCTACGAGGGTGACCAGCTGGGGCAGGGCAAGGAGAACGCCCGCAAGTTCCTCAAGGACAACCCTGATCTGGCCGACGAGATCGAAAAGAAGATCAAGGAGAAGCTCGGAGTCGGTCCTCGGGTGGACGATCCGGTCGCCGAGCCACCGGTCGACTTCTGAGCCGCCGCAAGACGTCTCGACCTCGCCAGGAGGCATGCCGACTGTGGGTGGACGCAGGCGCCGCCGGGCCGCTGACGCGCGGAACGGTGGTCCGGTCGAAGCGCTGCGCGACGAGCCGCGCAGTGACGAGCCCGACGCCGACCCCGAGAACGTGGCCCGGGCCATCGCACTGCGTAAGCTCGCCGCTGCGCCACAGACTCGTGCGCAACTGGCCGATGCGATGGCCCGCCGGGGTGTACCGGCGGACGTGCGTGATCGGGTCCTCGATCGGTTCGACGACGTCGGGTTGATCGACGATGCCATGTTCGCCCGGATGTGGGTCGAGTCGCGCCACGCCGGTCGAGGGCTGGCCAAGAAGGCCCTCGCGCACGAGTTGCGCCGCAGGGGAGTCGATTCGGCTCTCGTCGACGAGGCCGTGGCCGAGCTCGATCCCGAGCGGGAAGAGACCACGGCCCGCGCGCTGGTGGCTCGCAGACTCCACTCGACCCGCGGGCTCGACACCGCGACCCGGACTCGACGACTCGCCGGAATGCTCGCTCGCAAGGGGTACCCGGCGGGGTTGTCGTTCCGCGTGGTCCGCGAGGCGCTCGAGCGCGAGGGAGTCGACGAAGCCGAGCTTCCGTCCGAAGACGGCTGGTGAGACGGCGTGTCAAAGGGCAAAGGTCTCGATTTTGTAACGCTGACACCTTGACCGCAAGCGTGCCGCCCTCGTAGCCTCAATGGTCAAGAGATGTCCGCTACCGCGGATCCGCAAACAACACGACACGCAACAACCCCCGCAACTACTCCGGTCACCGACCGGTACGTGACATTAGGTCCTGGCTACTGGCCGGGCCGGAGCTGACGCATACCCGCGTTGGCGCGATCGCCCGCATCCAGCGGGCTGCTTGCGCATACGCGGGTGGCGCCCAAGCCGCCGAGGTTGGCGATTCGGTGGCCTACGGCGTCACGACGGCGCACCCGGCGCGGTGCCCTCGAGGTGTCGCCGCGGCACGCGGTAACGGACGCGAAGAGAAGACGTCCGCGTGCGGGCGACGACATAGAGGAGCCGACCGATGGAAAGCGCAGTCACAGCCGTATTCCTGGTCGTCGGCCTCGTTCTGGTGGCAGCTGCGCTCGGCGTGGTCGCCTGGATCCTGCTGCGGCGCCCCGGCTCGATGCGCCAGGCCGCAGACGAGTTGCTTGCCGATGCGCGGCGGGAAGCCGATGAGCTACGCAACCAGGCTCGAGATGAAGCCGACCGGTTGCGCCAGCAAGCCGCGCAGTTGGTCGATCATGCCAAGGCCACTAGAGACGAGGCCGAAGCCGACATCAGGACGATGCGCGACGATCTCAAAGATCTTCGGTTGGACCTCGAGCGCCGGGAGAACCGGTTGAGCGAACGCGAAGAGCGGCTCGACACCGACGAACGGGCGCACGGTGAGCGCGTCGCCGCACTGGCCGAACGTGAGGTCACGCTCGAGGAACGGGCCAGAGAGCTCGACCAGCTGGAAACGCATCGAAGGCAGATTCTCGAGCGAACCGCCGAGCTGACCGCGGAGCAGGCAAAGGCGGAGCTGGTGGCGGCGGTCGAGGCGCAGGCCAAACGCGAGGCTGCGATGCTCGTGCGCGACATCGAGCGGGAGGCCCAGGAGCAAGGTGATGCCCGAGCCCGCGAGATCATCACCCTCGCGATCCAGCGGCTCGCCTCGGAGCAGACCGCGGAGTCCGTCGTATCCGTGCTGCACCTGCCGGCCGACGAGATGAAGGGCCGCATCATCGGCCGCGAGGGACGCAACATCAGGGCCTTCGAGCAGGTCACCGGGGTCAACCTGATCATCGACGACACGCCGGAGGCGGTGCTGCTCTCGTGTTTCGACCCGGTCCGCCGCGAGGTAGCGCGGCTCACCCTCGAAGAGCTCGTGCTGGACGGGCGGATCCACCCGCACCGCATCGAGGAGCAGTACGAGCTGAGCAAGGCCGAGGTCGAGCGCCTATGCGTGCGGGCGGGGGAGGACGCCCTTGTCGACGTGGGGCTGACCGACTTCCATCCCGACCTCGTCGCGCTGCTCGGGCGCCTTCGATATCGAACCTCCTACGGCCAGAACGTGCTGAAGCACCTGGTCGAGTCGGCACACATCGCCGGGATGATGGCCGCCGAGCTGGGCATGGACGTGCCACTGGTCAAGCGATGTGCGCTGCTACACGACATCGGCAAGGCGCTTACCCACGAGGTCGAGGGCAGCCACGCGATCATCGGCGCCGAGATCGCCCGCCGGTACGGCGAGCACGAGGACGTCGTGCACGCCATCGAGGCGCACCACAACGAGGTCGAGGTGCGGACCATCGAGGCGGTACTGACCCAGGCGGCCGACGCCATTTCGGGCGGGCGGCCTGGGGCGCGGCGTGAGTCGCTGGAGGCGTACGTCAAGCGGCTCGAGCGCCTCGAGGAGATCGCCAAGACCCACGAGGGCGTGGAGAAGGTGTTCGCCATGCAGGCCGGCCGCGAGATCCGCGTCATGGTTCTTCCCGACGTGGTGGACGACCTGGCCGCAGGAGTGCTCGCTCGCGACATCGCCAAGCAGGTGGAAGAGGAGCTCACCTATCCCGGCCAGATCCGGATCACAGTCGTCCGCGAATCCAGAGCCACCGAGTTCGCCCGCTGACGTTCGATCACGTTCAGCAGGTGTATCCCTGCCGTACCAGGCGCGTGCGGGTGGTACGGCGCGGAAACGCCTGGTGGGCGGCCCAGTCGTGGGTGCAGAGGCCGCGGCATCAGTCCGATTCGAGCGGCGGTGGCTCAGCCGCGCCGAGGACCGGCTCGAGAGTGGATGCCCACGCCGCCTGCCACCGGCCGTCGTCGGCGACGGTAGCGAGCACGTCGGTTACGAACGAGCGGAGATCATCGTCGCCTTTGCGTAATCCGATGCCATAAGCCAGGGGTTCGGACTCGGTGTCGCCGATGCGCAGGTGGGAGGTCACCTCGGCGGCCAAGACCAGGTCCGGTGCGAGTACGGCGTCGACGGTGCCGTCCGTGAGCACGGCCACGCAGTCCTGGGCTGTCCCGACGATGGCGACGTCCGGCACGAGATCGCCGATCTCCGCGGTGGCGCAGATCCGCTCGGTCTCCGGCTCGGCGGACCCGGACAACACCGCTACCCCTCCGACGTGGTAAGGGCCGGCGAAGTCGACGATCTCGAGGCTGCGGTCGGTGATCGGCATCGCGGCGATCACCAGGTCGACGTGGCCGTCTTCGATAAGGCGCTCGTGGTTGAGCGCGTCGGTTTGCACCCAGCTGATCTCATGAGGTGCGATGCCCAGCGCACCGGCGATCATCTTGCCGAGTTCGGCCTCGAAGCTCACCGGCACGTCGTCCTCGTCGAGATCGTTGCCGGTGATCCCGATCGTGACGTTCCCGGCTGCCGCCAGTTGGGCCGGTGTACTGTGTGGCGCGAAATCGGTGGCACCGACGTCGAGGAGGTTGGGATCCGACTCAGGCGTGCAGCCGCTGAGCCCCGCAGTCAGGACCAGGAGCAGGCCGCCGAGCCGTCGCGTGTGCACCGCGGAATTCTGGCACATCGGACACCAGGGTTGGTCGGCGTGTCGCACTGCGAAGTCAGCAGCGAGCCGTAAAGGTATTGCCGGTCTCATCCTTGTTGCGGCAGGTCACAACCCGGTCACCGGTATGGACCCTGGGAGATCGGCGCGACAGGATCAGACCCACGACCAAGGAGAGGAGCACGATGAGAATCTTGAGGAGCAGGACGTCGCTGACGGTGCGCCTGGGCGCGGCGCTGGCGGCGATGACCCTTGTCGCCGCGGCCTGTGGGGACGACGACGATAACGGCGACACCACCGGCGACGGCGGCGAGCAGACCGAGGAGCCGGCCGAGGACGGCGGCGGTGAGATGCCGGAGTTCTTGACCATGGGTACCGGCTCCACCGGCGGAACCTACTTCCCGCTCGGTGGTGCGATCGCCGGTGTCTGGTCCGGCAACATCGAGGGGCTCGACGTCAGCACGCAGGCCAGCGGGGCATCGGTGGAGAATCTCCAGCTGCTCGCGCAGGAAGAGATCGACCTCGCGATGGCCATCAACGGCACGGCATCCGCAGCGTTGGCCGGCGAGGGTGACTTCGCGGGCCAGGAGTACGACGTCACCTACCTTGGGGCCGTCTACCGCGAGGTGTACCAGATCGTCGCCCGCGCTGACGCCGGCATCACAACGGTCGAGGACATGGCCGGCAAGACTGTGGCCATCGGCCCGCCTGGAAGCGGTACCGCCGTGTTCGCCGAAGCGCTGCTCGAGCGCGCCGGCATCGAGCTGGGTGAGGTACGTCAGGAGACGTTCGGTGAAGCCGCCGACCTGCTGCGTGACGGCACTATTGACGCGTCGATCGGTGTGCTTGCCCTGCCGGCCGGAAGCCTGGAAGAGGTGGCCCGCTCCACCGATCTGGTGATGGTGTCGCTCGAGGGCGACCTGCTTCAGCAAACGCTCGACGAGGACCCGACGCTCACCGAGACCGAGTACGAGCCGGGCACCTACACCGGCATCGACGAGCCTGCGACGCTGGTGACGAACTGGGCTTCGCTGTACGCCCGGTCTGACCTGCCGGAGGAGGCCGCGTACCAGCTGGTCAAGGTCATGTACGAGATGAACACCGACATCGCCGCGGCTCACGCGGTCGGTAACGAGATCCAACTCGACTCCGCGCTCGATGGCGCCGCCGACGTCCCGGTACACCCCGGAGCCCAGCGGTTCTACGACGAGGCCGGAGCCGGGTGACAACAAGCGCCGACGTACGGCCGGAGCGGTTGGGCACACCGTTCTCGCCGGCCCGGCGCAAGGTACTCGCGGTCGCCACGGCGGTGGTCATACTGGCCGCCGCCGTGGCGGTTGCGTGGCTGTGGCCGGGCGCGGGAGGGCCGCGCCTGGCCGTGGTCGACCGTGGAACGGGCCAGGGGCCAGGGGAGGTCGTGTACGAGCGGGCCGTCGAGCCGGGCGAGCCGTTCGTGCTCGAGCACACCCATTCAGTGACCCGGCGGCTCGTCCGCGAGACCTTCTCTGTTCTAGACGGCGAGACGATCGCCCTCGAGGAGCTGTGGTTCGACGAGTTCGGGCCGAACCTGCCCGCCGGCCCCGAAGTCTTCGACCACGATGTGACGTGGCTGCATGAGGATGGCGCGTACCGGGTCGTCCACCACAGTCACCCGATCGGCGTAGTGCCCCTTCGGGTGGGCAGCGAACAGGTCGACCACACCTTGACGTTCGCCGATGGAGAGCGGGTACGGTTGCTCGACATCGCGCCACGGGGTGCCTGGGTGGACCTCATCGTTCGCACTGGATAGTGAGGCGGAGCTGATGACCGACGACGCGAGGGAGAGCGGTCCGGAGCAGGGTGATCGGGCCCGGCAGACGCTGGATCAGGCCCCTGAGGAGTTGCCCCCCGAGCTGAAAGAAGAGCTCGAGAAGGACATCGAACGGCTCGAGCAGGTCGGGTTCACTGACGCTACCGTCAAGACCCGGACCGAGATCCGGGCCTGGTGGCGCTGGGCGACCTTCGTGATCGCGCTCACGCTCAGCCTCTTCCACGTGTACACCGCGATCTTCGGTCTGCTGCCCAGCCTGGAACAGCGGGGCTTCCATCTCGCGTTCGGTCTCGGGCTGGTGTTCCTCCTTTATCCGGCCAACACCTCATCGGCAATGGCGCGCGAGGCGCGGCGCGGCTGGGTGGCGACGGGCGTCGCGCTGCTGCTGATCGTGTACCTGGTCGCGACAGGCGGCGCCGATTCGCAGACCGTCATCCCCGCACTGGCCGTTATCGCGCTCGTTCAGGCGGCCCGGCATCTGCCCTGGCACATCGCCGGGATGCCGATCGCCGACATCTTGTTGGCGTTGATGGGCTTCGCGGCGGGCGCCTACATCTTCTTCGTGTGGGAGGACCTAGCCCGAAGGCCCGCGTTGCCGACGGATCTGGACCTCATGGTGGGCACCATGGGCATCCTGATCATCCTGGTGGCCGCGCAGCGGGTGATCGGGACTCCGCTCGTCGCGGTCGCCGGACTCGTCCTGCTGTACGCCTACTGGCCGCGGGTCGATCTGCTGCCCGACCTGCCGGGATTCCTCAACCACGCCGGGTACTCGATCGACCGCATCATCTCGACGCAGTTCCTCACCACCGAGGGCGTCTTCGGTATCCCGCTTCGGGTGTCGTCCACGTTCATCTACATGTTCATGATCTTCGCCGCCATGTTGCAGCGGACGGGGATGGAGAGGTTCTTCACCGAGTTCGCCTTTGGTGCCACGGGCCACCTCACGGGTGGGACGGCCAAGGTTGGCGTGCTGACCAGCGCATTCTCGGGAACCATCACCGGCAGTTCGATCGCCAACACCGTCGGTAACGGGGCGTTCACGATCCCGATGATGAAGCGGTCTGGCTACAAGGGCGAGTACGCCGGCGCGGTCGAGGCCGCCTCGTCCACGGGCGGCCAGCTGATGCCACCGGTCATGGGCGCGGCGGCCTTCATCATGATCGATATCACCGGCATGCCGTACGGCGACATCATCAAGGCGGCGATCGTTCCGTCCATCCTGTTCTTCGTCGCGCAGTACGTGGTGATCCACTACGACTCGAAGAAGCTCGGCATCGGGGGGCTGCCGCGCGACCAGTTGCCCAGGGTGCGCCAGCTCATCGTGCGCAAGGGTTACCTGCTCATCCCGATCGTGGTCATCTTCTGGATCCTGGCCCAGGGGCAGACGCCGCTGCGGGCCGCGACGCTCTCGATCGGCGCAGCCATTGCCGTCAACATAGTCGTCCAGCTGATCTCCTTGGCTCGCCGCCGTTGGCGGGAGATGGAGGACAAGCTCACGCCGATGGCGCTGCTGGACGGGCTGGTGGACGCCGCCCGGCTCGCGTTGCCAATCATCGTCGCGACCGCTACTGCCGGGCTTATCGCAGGAGTCATCACCCTGACCGGTGTCGGGCTGAAGCTGGCCGGCTCGCTTGTGGACCTCGCCGGCGGCAGTCTGCTGTTCACGGCGATCTTCGCCATGATCGCCTGCTTGATCCTCGGCATGGGCGTCCCGACGACGGCGAACTACGTCATCACCGCAACGCTGGCCGCACCGGCGATCATGACCGCGGGCGGGTTCGAGATGGAGCAGATCCTCATCGCCCACCTGTTCGTGTTCTACTTCGGCGTGCTCGCCGACATCACACCGCCGGTGTGCCTGGCCGCGTACGCAGCGTCCGGCATCGCGCAGGCCAACCCGATCCGTACCGGCGTGCACTCCGTGCGAATCGCCCTCGGTGGGTTCGTCGTGCCGTACATGTTCCTGTTCTCGCACGAGCTGCTGCTGATCTTCGAAGAGGGGCAGAACCCGTGGGTGGCCGGCGTCCTGGCGTTCCTGACCGCATCCGCGGGCATCTCCATGCTGGGCGTCGCCGTGGTCGGCTTCCTCGATCGCAAGCTCGACTGGTGGGTGCGGATCCTGTTGGCCGCGGCTGGGCTGTTGCTGCTGAACTCGGAGAACTTCACCGACGCGATCGGGGTGGTCATCGGCGGTGTGGTCTTCTTCTGGCAATGGTGGACCGGGCCACGGGCCCGCCGGAGGGACGAAGCGCAGGCGGCGTCGATGCGGTGATCGTAAGGCCCAGCGCTTAGGCTTGATTACTGAGATGAGCGCGCGCACCTACGAGATCCGCACCTTCGGGTGCCAGATGAACGTCCACGACTCCGAGCGGCTGGCCGGCCTGCTGGAGCAGGCCGGGTATGCCCGTGCCCAGGGCGGGCCGGCCGACGTGGTGGTGCTGAACACCTGCGCGGTACGCGAGAACGCCGACAACAAGCTGTACGGCAATCTCGGCCACCTTGCGCCGATCAAGCAAGACCGTCCGGGCATGCAGATCGCGGTCGGCGGCTGCCTGGCGCAGAAGGACCGCGGCGAGATCGTCCGCCGCGCGCCGTGGGTCGACGTGGTGTTCGGCACGCACAACGTCGGGTCTCTGCCCGTGCTACTGGAACGCGCCCGGATCGCCGAGCAGGCCCAGGTCGAGATCGTCGAGGCGCTCGAGGTGTTTCCCTCGACGCTGCCATCGCGGCGAGAGAGCGCTTACGCCGCCTGGGTCGCGATAAGCGTCGGCTGCAACAACACCTGCACGTTCTGCATCGTCCCGGCGCTCCGCGGTCGCGAGCGCGACCGGCGGCCCGGCGACGTGCTGGCCGAGGTGGAGGCTCTCGTGGCCGAGGGCGTCATCGAGGTGACGCTCCTGGGGCAGAACGTCAACGCGTACGGCGTGGAGTTCGGCGACAGGTACGCGTTCGGAAAGCTGCTGCGCGCCGTGGGCGCGGTGGACGGCCTGGAACGGGTGCGGTTCACCTCGCCGCACCCGAGGGACTTCACCGACGACGTGATCGCCGCCATGGCCGAGACGCCGACGGTGATGCCCCAGTTGCACATGCCTCTGCAATCCGGGTCGGACGCCGTCCTGCGGGCGATGCGCAGGTCGTACCGGCAGGAGCGGTATCTCGGCATCGTCGAGAAGGTCCGAGCCGCGATGCCGGACGCCGCCATCACCACGGACATCATCGTCGGATTTCCCGGCGAATCGGACGAGGACTTCGAGCAGACGCTGCACGTCGTGCGCGAAGCCCGGTTCGCCCAGGCGTTCACGTTCCAGTACTCCAAGCGGCCGGGGACGCCGGCGGCCGACATGGCCGGCCAGGTGCCACCGGAGGTCGTCAAGGAGCGCTACCAGCGGCTCGTCGACGTTTGTGAAGATGTCGCCTGGACCGAGAACAAGCGGTTCGTCCGGCGCGATATCGAAGTCCTCGTAGCAGAAGGCGAGGGCCGCAAGGACGAGAACACGCACCGGCTCTCCGGCCGGGCGCGCGACAATCGACTGGTGCACTTCTCGGTGCCTGACGGCCAGGCGCGTCCACGGCCCGGTGACATCGTCACCGTGGGTGTCACCTACGCCGCTCCCCATCACCTGGTCGCCGACTCCGCGCTGGCGGGCGGACCTTACGAGGTGAGAAGCACCCGTGCGGGCGACGCCCATGAGCGGGCGACGGCTACCGCGGCCGAGCACCGAGGAGTTCTGCTGGGGATGCCGACGGTGGGCACCCCGCCGGGAGCGGAGCCGGCGCACGCCTGCGCGTCTTGACCAGGCGGGCTGTCGTCAACCCTCGCCCGAAGCGGGTGGGTAAGGGTAGTGGACCGTGAACCGGTCGCGCAGCGCCTCACGCAAGTGGACGCGTGACCGGTCGGCAATGGACAACGTCCCCAGGGCACCGATCGCACCGAGGGCCCAGGCCACCGGCGTTGTGGCGCCGTCCGGCACCCGCTCGAGCAACCACCAGTCTCGGGCCGGCGCGATGACGAGCAACGCGGTCAGAGCTGCGCCCATGACGATGCCCTTGCGCCGTGGGCGAGGGACCTCGGGCGGCGGCTGGCTCTGCCACAGAGCCGCCACCCCCATGATGGCCAGCGCCAGCCCGAGTACACCCCCGAGCCCGCGGGTGTCCCACACCACCGAGAACGCCCCGGCAGTGATGAGAATGCGAGACAGCATCGGGGCCGCGCCCGCGTACCTCAAAGCCGGCAACCAGGCGAGTGAGATGCCGACGCCGAGCAGGACGACGGTCGCGGCGGCGGCGACGCGTAGCGCTTCGCTGGACTCGATCACAGTCGATATTCGACCACGACCCACCATGGGGATCGGCGACAACCCGGCGGTGTGTTCGGTGATCGTGGGATAACCTCGCATCGTGTTAGTCGCTGCCGCCGTGTGCCCGCATCCACCGGGGATCGTGCCCGAGCTCGCGAGGGGTGCCGCTGACGAGCTCACCGGGCTGAGGCAGGCATGCACCGCGGCACTCGACGCCGTCGCGGTCGCGGCGCCGGAATTACTGGTCGTCGTGGGCTCGGGCGACGAGACCAGGAGCGTTCCATCCGGGTCGAAGGGAACATTCGCGGCGTACGGGGCGGACGTAACCGTGACGTTGGGCAGCGGCGACACCAGCGACGCCGCGCTCGCGCTGCCGTTGCTCGTGGGTGCGTGGTTGCTCGACCGGTACGGCTGGGATGGGCCGGTGCAGGGAGAACTCGTCGCTCGAGACGCCGCCGTCGAGGAGTGTGTGTCGCTCGGCAGCCGGTTTGCAGAACACGCCGACCGGGTCGCAATGCTGGTGATGGGAGATGGCGCGGTGGGCCGTACCGCTCAGGCGCCGAGACCGTTCGACCCGCGCGCCGAGGAGTTCGACCGTGCTGTTGTCGCTGCGCTCGATTCCGGCGATCCGGCCGGCCTGGAGGCTCTGGATCCGGTCGTGGCCCGCGAGGTGGGAGCGGCCGGATTCGCGGCGTGGCAGGTTCTCGCGGGCGCTGCCGGCGAGGTGATCTTCGATGCCGAGATCCTTTACCACCGGGCACCGCTCGGCGTGGGCTATTTCGTGGCCGTATGGGAGCGCCACGGCTGACCCCGCCGCACAGGCGCACCCGTTGGACGGGCAGGACGCCGCAGGCCTACATTCTCCGCGGCCGGCTAGCTCACCTGATCGGCGGGCGCTACTGCCGATCGCCGCCGGTGGTGTCGCTCGTCCTGTGGGTTTCGGTGGCGTCGGTCGTCGCTTCGGAGCCGGCCTCGTCGCTATCGGTCCAGTCGGCTACGGCCTCCTGGGCCTTGTCGATGTGTTCGCTGTACTTTCCGCCGGTCTTCTCGTCGGCGAAGTCGGCGGCCTTGTCGACACCTTTCTTGATCTTGTCGCCATGCTTATCGACCGCGTCGCTGATCTTGTCCTTGAACTCACCTACGCCCATGATTTACCCCGAACTCGTACAAGCAGTTGATTCCTCATGTCTAGCGGTGTCGTGCAGCTGCCTGCAATCGGTTCGGCAGGATTGGCCCGGTGAGCAGGATTCCCGTCGTGGCGGTCGTCGGACCTACCGCCGCCGGCAAGAGCGAGCTTGCCGTGGAGCTCGCCCGTGCCGTCGGCGGCGAGATCGTCAACGCCGATTCGATGCAGCTCTATCGCGGCATGGATATCGGCACGGCGAAGCTGACCGCGAAAGAGCGCAAGGGAGTGCCGCACCACCTGCTCGATGTCCTTGACGTGACCGAGACCGCGACCGTGGCGGAGTTCCAGCAACTCGCGAGGTCGATCATCGGCGACTGTCTGGATCGGGGTGTGCCGCCGATAGTGGTCGGCGGCAGCGCCCTCTACGTCCGCGCGGTGCTGGATCGGTTCGAGTTCCCCGGCACCGATCCCGAGCTTCGCGCGAGGTTGGAATCCGAGCTGGCGGCCGTCGGACCCGCCGCGCTCCACGAACGCCTAAGAGAAACGGATCCGGTCGCAGCTTCGACGATCCTGCCCACCAATGGACGCCGGATCGTGCGTGCCCTAGAGGTGATCGAACTTACCGGACGTCCGTACACCGCGTCGCTTCCCGCCAAGGAGTACGCCTTCGACGAGGCGGTCCAGATCGGCCTCGAGGTGCCCCGTGCGGATCTGGACGCCCGGATCGCCGCCAGGGTCGACCGGATGTGGCTCCGTGGCTTCGTCGACGAGGTGAGCCGGCTGGAGTCCCGCGGGCTTCGCGCGGGCCGCACTGCCAGCCGGGCACTGGGGTACGCGCAGGTGCTGCGGTTTCTGGGAGGGGAGTGGACGGAGGACCACGCCCGGGCAGAGACGATCAGGGCGACGCGCCGGTTCGCCCGGCGGCAAGATTCGTGGTTCGGCAAGGACGACCGGATCCGGTGGCTGCCGTACAACGATCCGGAACTCGTTGTGCGGGCCGTTGAACTCCTCCGGCGAGCAGGGGCATACGATCGACGCCCGTGACCACCTTCCGCTTCGTCAAGGGACACGGGACCGAGAACGACTTCGTGCTGCTGCCCGACCCGGATGGGTCGGCGTATCCCGCCCTGAGCGCGACGACGGTCAGCCGGCTGACCAACCGCCATGCGGGGATCGGAGCCGACGGTGTGATCCGAATAGTTCGCAGCGAACACGTGGACGAGGCGAAGGCCGTCGCCGACGACGCCGAGTGGTTCATGGACTACCGGAACGCCGACGGCTCGATCGCCGAAATGTGCGGCAACGGCATCCGAGTTATGGCGCTGTACCTCTGGGAGTCGGGGCTGGTGCACAAGCCGGTCCTGCCGCTGGCTACTCGTGGCGGAATCCGGACCGTCCATGCGGAGAAGTCCGGCGCGATCACCGTCGAGATGGGCCCGGCCCACCCGGCGGCGACGAGGGTGCAGTCATTCGTCCGCATCGGCGATCGGCAGTGGCCGGCGATGCCGGTGTCGGTCCCCAATCCCCATGCCGTCGTGTTCGTGAACGATCTGGACGAGCCGGGTCGGCTGGTCGAGCCGCCGACCCTCAAGCCGGCATCGGTGTTCCCGGACGGAGCCAACGTCGAGTTCGTCGTACCCCGCGGCGACCGCCACATCGCCATGCGAGTCTGGGAGCGAGGGGTGGGTGAGACCAGGTCCTGCGGCACGGGTGTTTGCGCTGCCGCCTGGGCGGCGATGCGGCGAGACGGTGTGGGCCGGGGTCAGACCTACCGGGTCGATGTCGCGGGCGGCAGCCTGGACGTGTCCGAGCGGCCGGACGGTGTGCTGATTCTGACCGGGCCGGCGGTTCTCGGTGTGTCCGGAACTGTCGAACTCACCGACGCCGATGTGACGTAGGTCACTGCATCTTTGCGGGGCGCCCATACGTCTTACTTGGTAACAGGGGAGGGCGGCATGAGCGGACCTGATCGGCAACGCCGCGAAGCGGTGTTGCACGAATTCGCGATGCGTAGTCGCCGCCGGGCGCAGAGTCAGCTGGCGCGGCGAGCAGCGGCCATGCGGGCTGCGGCGGCGCTGCGCCTGGCCGCATCGACCACCCGAAGCAGTCGCCCATCGGCGTGAACGTGCGGCGAACCTCCAAGGCGAACGTCCAAAGGCAAACCTTTAAGGCGAGCATGATGGCGGGCGATCCTGCGGTGATTAAGTAGATGCCATCCAGCCCGGTGACATGTCAGGCTTGAAGGGCGGGGAACACCGCACCAGTCACCGGTGTTGAAGGCAGGAGCATGACAGCACGAACACGGCATAGCTATGACCCATACCGCGTCGACGAGCCGGAGGCTCCGTCCGCGGACGAAAGGCTGCCTACTTCCGGTGAGTTCGATCTGGCCGAGCGGCTGTCGCTGAAGCGAGTCGCGGGGCTGTCGACCGAGCTTCAGGACATCACCGAAGTCGAGTATCGCCGGCTGCGCCTGGAGCGCGTCGTGCTGGTCGGCGTGTGGACAGACGGCACATCCCATGCCGCGGAGAATTCCCTAGCCGAGTTGGCCGCGCTCACCGAAACGGCCGGGGCGGTTGTGCTCGAAGGCCTCATCCAGCGCCGGAACAAGCCTGATCCGGCGACGTTCATCGGATCGGGCAAGGTTGCCGAGCTCCGCGAAGTGGTCTTGTCATCCGGTGCCGACACCGTGATCTGCGATGGTGAGCTGTCGGCCGCCCAACTGCGTAATCTGGAGGATGCGGTCAAGGTCAAGGTCGTCGACCGAACCGCGCTGATCCTGGACATCTTCGCCCAGCATGCGAAGAGCAAGGAAGGCAAGGCCCAGGTCGAACTCGCCCAGCTCGAGTACATGGCCCAGCGGCTTCGCGGCTGGGGTGGCACGCTGTCGCGACAGGCCGGTGGCCGGGCCGGGGGCGTAGGTGGCGGCGTGGGTACTCGTGGCCCAGGCGAGACGAAGATCGAGACTGATCGGCGGCGGATCCGGACCCGGATGGCCAGGCTCCGCCGTGAGCTCTCCGGCATGAAGACCGCACGTGAGACAAAGAAGGCAGAACGGCGCCGCCATTCGGTGCCGGCGGTCGTCATCGCCGGATACACCAACGCCGGCAAGTCGTCGCTGCTCAACCGCCTGACCGACGCCGGTGTACTCGTCGAAGACGCGCTGTTCGCCACCCTGGACCCAACCGTGCGCAGGGCCCGTACCTCGGACGGCCGGGTGTTCACGCTGGCGGACACGGTGGGATTCGTCCGACACTTGCCGCACGAGCTGGTGGAGGCATTCCGGTCGACGCTCGAGGAGGTCGGGGAAGCCGACCTGGTGTTGCACGTCGTCGACGGATCGCACGCCGACCCTGAAGGACAACTCGCCACCGTGCGATCCGTTCTCGCTGAGGTGGACGCGGAAGACGTCCCGGAGATCGTAGTGATCAACAAGATCGACGCGGCGGACGACGCCACGGTTGCGCGCCTGTTGCGGGCCGAGCCGCATGCGGTGCCGGTCTGCGCCCGTACCGGTGAGGGCATCGACAAGCTGCAAGCCCTCATCGAGAGCGAGTTGCCCAAGCCACCGGTCGAGATCGAGGCACTTGTGCCGTACGAGCGGGGTGAGCTGGTTTCGCGGGTGCACCGGTCGGGAGAGGTGCTTTCGATAGAGCACGAGACCGCCGGTACCCGAGTGCACGCGCGGGTCTCCGAGTCCCTTGCGGCCGCGCTCGAGCCGTACGTCGCACCGATCAGGTGACCTACTGCCGGTAACGTCGCAGGTAGCGCCGCCGTGTGCCCACCTGATCGTTTTCAGTCCGCCTCCGGGACTTGATCAGGTGACCTGGACGTCGGTTTGACCTGCGAGGACGTAACGCTTGGTCACCTGATCATTCCGGTCGCGACGATCAGGTGAACTGTCGGCGATCAGGTGACCAAGCCGGGGGCGGTCGATCAGGCATCGTCGTCCGGCTGCACCCGACCGCCGAGGTGGGTCGCGAGAAAGGTCTCGGCAGCGGCGTAGAAACGTTCGCGATTCTCCGGCTTGGCCAGGCCGTGGCCTTCGTCCTCGAACAGCAGGTACTCATGGTCGATGCCCTTGTCCTTCAGGGCGGCGACAATCTGTTCGGCCTCGGCGACCTTCACCCGCGGGTCGTTCTTGCCCTGGGCGACGAGCACGGGAATCCGGATGTCGTCGACCCGTGACAGCGGCGAGCGTTCCCACAGCATGTCGCGTTCCGTTTCGGGGTTGCCCACCTTGGCGTACATGAACGCGATCATCGGCTTCCAGTACTCCGGCACCGAGGCGAGCAGTGTCAGCAGGTTGGACGGGCCGACCATGTCCACCGCGCACCGGAACACATCCGGCGTGAACGCCGCGCCGGCCAGCGCCGCGTACCCTCCGTACGACCCGCCGTAGATCCCGACCCGATCACGGTCGATCCACCCCTGCTCGGCGCAGTATTCGACGGCGTCGATGAGGTCGGTATGCATAGCCCGGCCCCACTGCTTGTCGCCGGCGTTGCCGAAGGCCTTGCCGTACCCTGTCGAGCCGCGGTAGTTGACCTGGACGCACGCGTAGCCGCGGTTGGCCAGCCACTGCGCCTCGGGGTCATAACCCCAGGTGTCGCGGACCCAGGGACCGCCGTGCACGTTCAGCACGGCCGGCAGCGCGGCGTGGACGACTCCGGGTGGAAAGGTCACGTAGCCGTGAATCGTCATACCGTCTCGCGCGGTGAAGGTGAAAGGTTCCATCGGTGCGAGTCGGTACTGGTCAAGCGCCGGCTTGTGCGCGAACAGGAAGTCCAGTTCGCGCGAGTCCCGGTCGTACACGTAGTAGTGCACCGCTCCGTCCGACGGCATGTCGCTGACCAGCCAGCGTCGGTCGTCGCGCACCGGCCGCGAGATACCGACCTCACCCCGAAGCCGAGCGCGTAGCGCGTCGATCTCGGCACCGATGTCCGGATCGAGGTGCACCCACTCCTCACGGTCCTTGAGGAACACAACGGACTGCGGCTCCAGCGTCTCAGGGTCGCTGAGCACGCCGCCGACGTCGAACTCGGGATCTTCGGCCAGTACGGCCTCCTCGCCGGTGGCCAGGTCGTGACAAATCAGGCGAGCGGCGTTGACTCCGACGCTCGAGCGCAGGTAGACCGATGAGCCGTCCCTGGTGAACCCGGATACGTCGGTTGTCGCGACGTCGTCCGGCGCGATCTCGAGCCAGGGTTGATCCGCGTTGGTGTCCGGGTCGCGCAGGTATACGACCGCACCGCCGTCCTCCGTCATCGCCATCCCACCACGGATCTTCAGGTCGGGGTCGATGAGCCAGCCGGCGTAGCCGGGGTTCGTTTCGATCTTGGTGAACTCTCTCGATGCGAGGTCGAGGCGGTACACGTCGTGCAGTGCAGGATTGTCGGCATTGAGGCCGATCAGCATCGTCGTCGGGTTCCAGCGGTTGTGCGCCAGCACCTGAGCGTGGACTCCTTCACCCGGAGTCACCAGCCGTGATTCGCCGCTGCTCAGATCGAGGGCGTAGAGCCGCCAGTCCTCGTCACCGTCGGTGTCCTGCAGGTAGACCAGCGTCTTGTCGTCGTGGCAGAACGCGAACGTCCTGATTCCGCGGCCGCGGTCGTGCGTGACCGGCTTGGCTGCGCCCGGATCGTCCGCCGGGCCGACCCACACGTTCAGCACGCCATCCTCGGGGGCGATGAACCCGAGGCGGTTGCCGTCGGGAGACAAAGTAGGGGCTACCCGTTCCGGGTTGCCGAAAAGGACATCGCGCGGAATCAGCGGGACGGCATCGTAAGTCACGGTGTCGATTCCATCATGAGACGTCCATCGGCGTCGCGGGCACGGCTGCGCTTGCCGCGAACAACGCTCGACGCCACCCACCTCACGGGCGGAGGGCGCGCAAGATCTCCGTCAGCCGCTCGCCGACGAAGAACAGGTGACCCTCGTCCGGATAGTAGGTGGCCCTGCACGCGGGAATCATGGCTGCGACGTGGCGGGCCATGGCCATCGGCGAGTTGGGGTCGCGTTCACCATGCCACAGCCGGACGGGAACCGCGATGTCCTCGAGCCGGAAACCCCACGGCCGAGCCAGCAGTCGAAGCTCGCGCGCCTGACCCCTGCCACCCTGGCGAAACGCCTCCGCGATGGTCGGTTCCAATATCTCCTTCATCCGATTCCAGTACGGTCGATCTACGTCCGCAACGGTGGCGCTGCTCAGCAGTCGCTCCGGTCGCCGCGCGCGAGCGGCGGCTATGCCCATGGCGGCCGTGGGAGCAAGTGGGAGGCGACCGGCAACCCGGAGCAGCCACCAGTTCATCCTGCTCATGCCCACAGTGGCGCCGGGCGCATCGATCGGTCCGATGCCGGCGACGAGCCCTACGCCGGTGAGACGGTGCCGCAGCTTCCAGGCGCAGGCTGCCGCGTAGGGCGCACCACCGGACGGTCCCAGGATGGAAAACCGCGCCAGCCCGAGTGCGTCGGCAAGCTCCGCGACGTCGTCCGGCCAGTCGGCCAGCGTGCGTCGAAACTGGTAATCGGACAGGCCGATTCCCGGACGGTCGGGAGAGATGACCCGTACCGCGCTGGCGACACCCGCGTGGTGGGCGAGCCGCCCCTCGAGCCGGGCACTGGGCCAGCCGTGGCAGTAGATGAGCGGGTGGCCGTTCGGATCACCCCACTCGGCATAGCCAAGCCGACGACCATTGCGCAGTCTGATCGATCGGCGGTCGATCTCCTCCATCGCCGTCGATGGTAGACGGCGACACGTCCGACGTGGCTGTGGATGGGGTCCCGCATCGCAACGGCCACCCAGCGCCCGGCCCTTTGGGGTGGCTACGACCGTGGCCGGAAGTTGGCGAACTCCTCCATGGCCATCACGGGCCGCAGCCGGCCTTCGAACTGCGGAGTCACGAACGCCTCGCGCAGCATGTCGCCGGCGAGGTGGTTTCCGATCGCCGCCGTGATCATTCCCTGGTCGAGGGAGATACCACGGCGAGACGACCCCGCTGTCGACGTTGACCGAGTCGCGGAAGCCCCAGTCGGTGTAGATCTCGAAGTCACGCTCCACGGCTGGCCGGAGGCGCGGTAGCCACCCTCGGGTACGTCGGCGGGGAGAACCCCCCAGTAGCCGTACTCGGCCTCCTCGAGCCAGTGCTCGATATGCGCCTGCACGTAGAGCGGGTGGTTGACGCTCCAGCTGCGCGGGGCCCACTTCTCCTCGGGTACGAACAGAGTTGGCATGAGCGCCCCGAACATGCTGCCGCCCCAGGGGGAACGACAAGCTTGTCTCGGTACCGGTACGCCCCTTCGAACACCTCGACGCCCAGGTACTCGCGCCACCGGCCGACCGGCTTCTGCTGCTGCCAGCTCCACCCCCCGTTCTGCCCAGTGAACGCACCGCCTGTGGATGCCATCTCGCGCTCCCGATGCCCGGCTCGATAGCCTGCCGTAGTGGACGATCAGCGCCGAGACACAGCCGACCACCCGCGGGTCCGGGCGCTGCTGTCCCGAGCGGTCGAGGCGCTGGACGGAGACGAGCGCCCGGGCCAGGTGACGATGGCCGAAGCAGTGGCGGCCGCCATCGAATCGAGGGAGCACCTGCTGGTACAAGCCGGCACCGGCACCGGCAAATCACTGGCGTACCTGGTACCCGCGGTGCTGCGGGCCGCCGCTGCCGACGCGCCCGTGGTGGTAGCCACCGCGACGCTGGCCCTCCAGGCGCAACTTGTCGACCGGGACCTGCCGCTGTTGG
The DNA here is from genome assembly GCA_036373915.1 of Jiangellaceae bacterium. Classification (GTDB taxonomy): domain Bacteria; phylum Actinomycetota; class Actinomycetes; order Jiangellales; family Jiangellaceae; genus JASLBX01. The sequence goes on from DASUUU010000109.1 coordinate 125,842, forward strand.
CCAAGGCGGCCACGCCGGTGCTGGGCAGGGCGCCGCGGTCGGCCACGCTGAAGGGCCGGGCGAACTACGCGTGCCTGCACCGCGTGCGCGACGGCGTCCCGGATGATGAGGGAGCGTTGGTGCCGGTCGCCGATGCCGCCCCCGGGGCGCTCGGCCTGGAAGTGTTGCGCGCCCGGGAGTGGGCGGAGGCGCAGGCAGCGGGCGGGGGCTCGGGAGATCGTGACCGGCTGGACCCCGGCGTGAGTGATCGGGCCTGGGCTCAGGTGTCGGTCAGCGCTCGGGAGTGTCTCGGCGCCCAGAAGTGCCCTTACGGGACGGAGTGCTTCGCCGAGGGGGCGAGAGCGCAAGCCGCGGAAGGCGACATCGTGGTGACCAACCACGCCCTGCTGGCGATCAATGCGCTCGAAGGGGTGCCGGTGCTTCCGGAGCACGACGTCGTGGTGGTGGACGAGGCCCACGAGTTGGTCTCGCGGGTGACCGGCGTGGCGACCGCCGAGCTGTGGCCCGGCGTCGTCGAACGGGCCGGCAAGCGAGTGCGGTCGTACGTCGATGACGGTGACGCCGCCGAACTGGAGGACGCGGCCGAGCCGCTGCGGCGGGCGCTGGCCGATGCCGGTCCCGGGCGGCTCGACCCGCCGATCGAAGCGGCGTTGCTGGCGGCGATCGTGGGGGTCCGGGACGCCGCCCGCGCCGTCCAGTCCGGATTCAAGGCGACCGCGAAAAAGGACCGGACGCCCGAATCGGAGTCGGGACGCCGGACGGTGCTGGCTATGGTGGACGAGCTGTTCGCTACGACGGAGCGGCTTGCGGCAGGCAGCGAACACGACGTCGTGTGGGTCGAGGAACGCGAGCGCGGCGGCCGGGTGCTGAAGGTGGCGCCGCTATCGGTGGCCGGGCTCCTCCGCGAGCGGCTGTTCGGCGATGCGACAGTGGTCGCGACGTCGGCCACTCTGGAGCTCGGCGGTTCGTTTGAGCCGGCGGCGCGCTCGTTCGGCCTGCTCGGTGAGGGAGCGCCGGGCTGGCGTGGGCTCAACGTCGGATCGCCGTTCGACTACGGCAAGCAGGCCATCTTGTACGTGGCGAGCCACCTTCCGCCGCCGCGGCGGGACGGCTTGCGACCCGAGGCGGTGGACACGCTGGCCGACCTGGTCTCCGCCGCCGGCGGCCGCACTCTCGGGCTGTTCTCGTCGCGCCGGGCCGCCACTGAAGCGGCCGACGCGATCCGCGGACGGCTCTCGGGCACCACCGTGCTGTGCCAGGGCGAGGACATCGTGCCGACGCTGGTGCGCAAGTTCGCCGAGGACGAGGCCTCGTGCCTGTTTGGAACGCTGTCATTGTGGCAGGGCGTCGACGTGCCAGGTGACTCGTGCCAGCTCGTCGTGATCGAGAAGCTGCCGTTCCCGCGACCGGACGACCCGCTCGCTTCGGCACGCCAGCGCGCTGTCGAGCGGGCCGGCGGGAACGGGTTCATGACAGTCGCCGCGACGCACGCCGCGTTGTTACTGGCCCAGGGCGCCGGCCGTCTGGTCCGGCGCGCGAGCGACCGGGGCGTAGTGGCCGTGCTCGACCCCCGGTTGGTGCGAGCACGCTACGGCGGCTACCTGCGAGCGTCGCTACCGCCGATGTGGTTCACGACTGACCACTCGGTGGTGGTTGACGCGCTGCGCCGGCTCGCCGTCAATCGTGACCAGACGGGCACGCAGCTCAAACTCGGCGCATGACCGTGACGACCCGGCCGAGGATCGTCGCCTGCTCGCCCGGAATGGGGTCGTACGCAGGGTTCTGCGGAAGCAGCCAGACTTCACCGTCAGCGCGCTTGTAGGTCTTGACGGTGGCCTCACCTTCGATCATGGCCGCGACGATCTCACCGTTCTCGGCCACCGGCTGCTGCCGGACGACGACCCAGTCGCCGTCGCAGATGGCGGCATCGATCATGGAATCACCGGTGACCCGCAGCATGAACAGAGTGCCCTCGCCGACAAGCTGGCGGGGAAGCGGGAAGATCTCCTCGACTGCCTCTTCGGCCAGCACCGGGCCACCGGCCGCGATGCGCCCCACGACGGGCACATACGACGGCTCGGGACGCTCGTCGCCGCTGCCGCTGATGTCGATGCCGGCGTCGTCAGGACCGGTGCCGAGCACTTCGAGCGCGCGCGGGCGGTTGAGATCGCGCCGGATGTAGCCCTTCTTCTCGAGGACGTTGAGCTGGTGCGACACGCTGGACGGGCTGGACAGCCCGGCGACCAGGCCGATCTCACGCATGCTCGGCGGATAGCCGCGCTGCGCGACCGACTTGCGAATGGCATCGAGGACCCGCTGCTGGCGCGGAGTGAGCCGGCGGCTGCCCTCGGGGTCGGGGAACTCGTGCACGGTGCCGCCGTCGCCGCCCGACGCAGCGCCGCGCTCAGGTGGAGTCGCCATGCCGGACGTGTCGTCGCGCTGGCTGCCCACGGGTGCCTCCTTCGAGTACCGGCCGCCGGTACGTCCGAGCGACCTGCTGCTCCGCCAGGCTAGCGCGAATCAACGACACGATCAAAACATCTGTTCGATGGCGTGTCGACTCTGTCGGTGCAGGGGTGTATAACTCGTACATGGGTTCGGTTCGAACGGCTGTACTAGGTCGAGGCGCAGGCGGCGGCCAGGGCAGTGCCGGCCGAGCACCTGATAATCACGAGGGTACGGAGGCGGAGATGACGATCGTGATGATCGTTCCGGTGGCGCCTGAGACCAGCGATCAAGCGGCCCAGTGGACCGAGCAAGCGGCGCGACGTTCGCACGGTGAGGCGCGGCGGGCGGGTGTGGTCAGGGGCTGGTCGGCGGGCGAAGCGCAGCCGCAGGCCCCCGTGCGACCGTCAGTACGGCGGCTGCGAACCGCCGGTGGCGAGGACGCGGTGCGCGCCCACGCAGGTCGGCAGCACCGCTTCGGCCGGCACGCTGCGCTCGGCCGTCCCCGTCCCGTGGCGTGCGATCGTTCATACGAGGCCGACCTGCACGGCTCGCGATTGACCCGGCGCGGGAAGGTCGTGGTGGCCGCCGTGTGGCTGGTCTTCGCGGTGGCGATCGTGTTCATGGTGAGCCGGCCCGCGGAGGTGCCGGTGCCGGCCGAGACGGCGACGGTGACCGTCAAGTCTGGCGACACGCTGTGGGCGGTGGCCGGCGACGTGGCACCTGGTGCCGATCCACGAGTCACGGTCGAGCAGATCATGGAGCTGAACGGGCTGCGGTCAGCGGGCGACATCCATCCCGGCGACCTGTTGGTGGTGCCGTTCGCCGCGGAATGAGCGGACGACACGCCGACGGTGGCCCGATTGCGGCAGTGGTGACCTGCGGTGACGATTCTGACTGCGAGACACGCCGCCGAAGTGGTTGCGGGCGTAGGTTTGTAGTCGTACCGTACCCCTATATATAGTAGTTACAGAGTTGTAGTTAGTCCACAGATTGTGGTGAGCCGCCCACAGGTTCTCCCCAAACGATGCACAGGTTTTCCACCTCGCGGCACCGCTTGGGGTCTCACCTCTCGGTGGCTTGCCGGGCTGGTCCACGAAGAGGTGAGCTCATGCACTGTCCGTTCTGCCGGCACCCGGACAGCCGGGTCGTCGATAGCCGGACGGCCGACGATGGCGCAGCGATCCGTCGGCGCCGGCAGTGTCCGAATTGCGACCGGCGGTTCACCACCGTCGAGCAGGTGACGCTCGCCGTGGTGAAACGCTGCGGAGTCACCGAACCGTTCAGCCGCGAGAAGATCATCGCCGGGGTGCGGCGGGCCTGCCAGGGACGCGGTGTCAACGAGGACGCCTTGGCGCGGCTCGCCCAGCATGTCGAAGAGCAGATCCGCGCGTCCGGCTCGGCCGAGGTGCCGAGCCGAGAGGTGGGTCTGGCGATCCTGGGACCGTTGCGCGAGCTCGACGAAGTTGCGTACCTGCGCTTCGCGAGCGTGTACCGCGACTTCGCCAGCCTGGCCGATTTCGAGGCCGAGATCGCCATGCTCCGTGCGGAGCGGGGCGATCTCGTCCCTGAGCCGATCCGGCAGGCGCAGGACGCGGATCGTGGTCGGGGCTAGCGACATGACAGTGGCAATGGCTACAGCCGACAAGTACACGTCCCGGCACAGCGCTCGGGCGGGGGATACGGAGGAGCAGGTATGACCGAGACGGTGAGCGGCCCAGGTCGTCGGGGTTCGGGCAAGGCGTCCGGCTCGAAGGCGAAGGGCACCGCGCCCGGCCTGACGATCGAGCGGATCTTCACCACCGAAGGCGTGCACCCGTACGACGAGGTGACGTGGGAGCGGCGCGACGTCGTCCAGCAGAACTGGAGGACCGGCGAGACGGTGTTCGAGCAGCGTGGCGTGGAGTTCCCGGACTTCTGGTCGGTGAACGCCTCGACGATCGTGACCAGCAAGTACTTCCGCGGGGCACTCGGGACCGACACTCGCGAGTGGAGCCTCAAGCAGCTCGTCGACAGGGTCGTCAAGACCTACCGCAATGCGGGTGAGGAGTACGGCTACTTCGCCACCCCTCGCGACGCTGAGATCTTCGAGCACGAGCTCACCTGGATGCTGATCCACCAGGTGTTCTCGTTCAACTCGCCGGTCTGGTTCAACGTCGGAACACCATCGCCGCAGCAGGTCTCGGCGTGCTTCATCCTGTCGGTCGACGACTCGATGGAGTCGATCCTGAACTGGTACCGCGAAGAGGGAATGATCTTCAAGGGTGGTTCGGGCGCCGGGCTCAACCTGTCGCGTATCCGGTCGAGCAAGGAACTGTTGTCGTCTGGCGGCACCGCCTCCGGGCCGGTGAGCTTCATGAGGGGCGCGGACGCGTCTGCGGGCACGATCAAATCCGGCGGCGCCACCCGTCGGGCCGCCAAGATGGTGGTGCTCGACGTCGACCACCCTGACGTTGAGGAGTTCATCGAGACCAAGGCGCGCGAGGAGGACAAGATCCGCGCGTTGCGTGACGCCGGCTACGACATGGACCTCGGCGGCAAGGACATCACCAGCGTCCAGTACCAGAACGCCAACAACTCCGTCCGCGTCTCCGACGAGTTCATGCGGGCGGTCGAGGACGGCACCGAGTTCGGCCTGCGCGCCCGCCTCGACGGCTCGGTGATCGAGACCGTCGACGCCAAGACCCTGTTCCGCAAGGTCACCCAGGCCGCGTGGGAGTGCGCCGACCCCGGCATCCAGTACGACGACACGATCAACGACTGGCACACCAACCCCGAGACCGGGCGGATCAACGCGTCCAACCCCTGCTCGGAGTACATGAGCCTGGACAACAGCTCGTGCAACCTGGCCTCGCTGAACCTCATGAAGTTCCTCAAGGCCGACGGCACGTTCGACTCGAAGAACTTCGTCAAGGCCGTCGAGCTGGTCATCACCGCGATGGACATCTCGATCTGCTTCGCCGACTTCCCGACCGACCCGATCGGTGAGACCACGCGGGCCTACCGGCAGCTGGGCATCGGCTACGCCAACCTCGGCGCGCTGCTCATGGCCACCGGCCACGCCTACGACTCGCGCGGCGGCCAGACCCTGGCGG
>DASUUU010000110.1:0-80727 GCA_036373915.1 Jiangellaceae bacterium
ACCCGAGCACTCAGCAACGCAGGATGGAACGGATCTTGAGACAATCCACAGCGTCGTACGCTGTGGATTGTCTCGAGATCACGTGATGGGATCACATCGTGCAGAAGATCTACCCGGGTCACGAAGACATCCGCGGCACACACCAGATCGTCGCCGCGTACGCCTATCCCGACGCGGGCGAAGCGGCGTACGTGCGGGCCAACATGGTCGCCACCCTCGATGGCGCCGCCTGGGGGCCGAACCGCCGCTCCGGCACCATCTCCTCGGCACCTGACCGGCGCGTGTTCTCGGTGCTACGCGGCCTCGCGGACGTCATCCTGGTCGGCGCCGAGACGGCGCGCCGCGAGGGCTACGGCCCCGCTGTCACCGGTAGCGAGCTCGCTGAACATCGCGCAGCGTTCGGGCAGCGTCCCGACCCCGTGATCGCAGTGGTCAGCCGCAGCCTCGACTTCGACCCGGCCGCACCCCTTTTCGCCGAGGCGACCGAACGTACCATCGTGCTCACCACGGAATCCGCACCGCAACAGCGCGGCGACGTGCTCTCCGAGTTGGCCACCGTCATCGTCGCGGGGGCTACCACCGTCGACTTCAGTGCCGCACTGACCGCCCTGGCCGGATACCGCCTCACGCGGGTGCTGTGCGAGGGCGGGCCGCACCTGCTCGGTGAGCTAATCAGAGCCGGACTGCTGGACGAGCTGTGCCTGACGATCACGCCTCAGCTCGCCGGCGGCGACGCGGTGCGGATCCTCGCCGGCAGCCCACCCCTCCGGGACACCGACCTCACCCTTGCCCACATTCTCGAGGAGGACGGCACCCTTCTGACCCGGTGGACCGTTCAGCCGGCGCCCAGCACGTCGGCCAGGTCGTAGTTGACCGGCTCCTCCAGCTGGTCGTACGTGCAGCTGCGCGGGTCGCGGTCGGGCCGCCAGCGGCGGAACTGCGCCGTGTGGCGGAACCGGTTGCCCTGCATGTGGTCGTACGCCACCTCGACCACCAGTTCCGGGCGCAGTGGCTCCCAGGACAGATCCTTCTTCGCGTTCCAACGCGAAACCGCCCCTGGCAGCCGGCCCGCCTCGTGCGCTTCGGCGATCGCCCACTCACCCCACGGATGGCCTTCGACGTCCTCGGTCCGGTACGGCTCGAGCTCGGCGACCAGCTCGGCCCGCCGTTTCATCGGGAACGAGGCGCTCACGCCCACATGCTGCAACGCGCCGGACTCGTCGTAGAGGCCCAGCAGTAACGACCCGATCACTCCCCCACTCTTGTGCCAGCGGAACCCGGCCACGACGCAGTCGGCAGTGCGGTCGTGCTTGATCTTGTACAGCGTGCGCATGCCCGGCTCGTACACGCTGTCACCAGGTTTGGCGATGATGCCGTCCAGACCCGCGCCCTCGAATTGATCGAACCACCGCGTCGCGATTTCGAGATCGGTCGTCGACGGGGCGACGTGCACTGGAGGCCCCGCGTCGGCCAGCGCGTGCTCGAGCGCCGTGCGCCGCTGCGCGAAATCGGTGCCCATGAAGCTCTCGTCGTCGAGCGCCAGGATGTCGAAGGCGACGAAACTCGCCGGCGTGTGCTCGGCGAGCATCCGCACCCGGGAGTCGGCGGGATGGATCCTGTTGAGCAGCGCATCGAAGTCGAGCCGGTTGTCGGTGACGATGACCAACTCGCCGTCGACCACGCAGCGCTCGGGCAGCTGCTCGAGGGCTGCTTGGACGATCTCTGGGAAGTAGCGGGTCATCGGCCGCTCGTTGCGGCTGCCGATCTCGACCTCGTCACCATCTCGAAACACAATGGCGCGAAAGCCATCGAATTTACCCTCATAGTGCATCCCGGGCGGGATACCCTTGACGGACTTGGCCAGCATTGGAGCGACGGGCGGCATGACGGGCAACTTCATGCGTCACATCGTGCCCTACTGCTCGGACATGTTGCCGAATCACCGCAAAAGATGCATGATCGGCGGACACGTCGACGGAGCAACTTGTGCCGCACCGTGGACGTTGTCCAGATGAGGACCCACTGCCGGAAGGCGGGAGGTGCGCCGTGTACGACGTCGTTGTACTTGTCGAGCAACCGGTCACGCATTGGGATGCGCATCAGATCACCGCGCTTCACCACGATGCCCCAGACGTGGTCCACTACCACGTGCTCATGCCGGTCGAGGACGCGGCGTCGCGGGTAGAGGCGACGATCGGCTCCCTCGCCGCCAGCGAGGTGATGGGAACCGCCGCCCTCTACCTGGACGAGACCGACCTCGAGCGCGTCCATCAGGAGATCCGGGATGCCAGTGAGCGAGCGCTGGCTCAGTCGATCAGTGCGTTCGTCGAGGCGGGCGCCCACGCCACCGGCGAGGTCACGGCCATCGACCCGCTGGACCGGCTGACCAGCCTGGTCGCGGAGCGAGGATCGGCCGAGGTCGTCATCCTCACCCGGCCGCACCTTGTCGCGGAATTGCTGCGCATCGACTGGACGCACCGCGCCCGCCGCCGGCTCGACGTCCCGTGCCTGCATCTGATCGCCCAGACCGAACCCGACTGGGAGTCCGAGGCCTCCGAGAACGGCGGCGGGCCCAGCGAACCCTGACGCCAGCGAACCCTGACCACAGCGAACCCTGACCACAGGGGCGCGACCGAAGCAAGCCGTTCGGTCACGAGGACCAGAGCGCGTCCATCTTCGGCTGGTCGTAGTGGTGGCTCCACCACTCGACGAAGCGGCCGTCTGCGATCCGAAGCACCATCACAGTCGGCTCGCCGTCGATCACGTTGTCTCCGACCCGGCCGTGGGCATCGACAAGCGCGACGGCGAACGAGTCGTCGGCGATGGCGTCCCGGAGCGTCAGTCGCGCGGTTCCGCCGGACAGTTCGGCGAGCCGGCCGAACAAGGCGAACACGGCCTCCTTGCCGCGATGATCGCCGGACAGCTCGTGGTTTCCGGTCGTGTGCCCGACGACGTCGTCGGCGAACAGTTCGTCGAGCGTGGCGACGTCATTGCTTTCGGCGGCCTTGAAGTACCTGCGAAGCAGCTCTTCGTTCTGGTGTGGCATGACCTGTCCTTTCATCCGTTCTGCGACTACTTCGGGCAACTCGTACTGCCGTTCTCGGACGCAGCAGCGCCGTCGGCGGGTCCACGAGGCTCGAGACGCGCAGGAGCGACACCGCGAGCCGGGCATCGACCGCGGCCCCGGCCTGCAATCTGGCCAGGTACCCGCCCATCAGGCGGACCTTGCGGGACCGGCGGCCGGCGGCCTGAGGAAATGAGAGGTCTCCCCCGGTCGCGATCGCCCACGGACCGGCGACGACCCGTGCGATCTCTCGGACGATCCTCTGCGTGTCCAGCGCCCGCCCATCGCCGAGTGCGGCGCGCAATGCGAGGGCCTGCTGAGCGGCGACCGTCATGCCCTGCCCGTAGACCGGGTTGAGGCAACACACCGCATCTCCAAGCACCAGGAGTCCAGCCGGCCATCTGGGCAGCAGGTCGTACCGGCGCCAGCGATTGGCCGGGAAGCGATATGCCCACGGACCTGCGACCGGTTCGGCGTCGCGGATGGCCCCGTGGATGTCAGGAACCGGCAGCGAGCCGGCGAACTCCGCGAACCCCGCCGGCTCCGTTGGTAGCGGCCCGCCGCCGACTCGATTCAGCGTGACGATCCATCGATTGCCCTCAACACACGCCATCGCGCCGCCCCGCGGAGCTTCGGGGGTGGGCGCGATGAGGCAGCCGAGATCACCGTCGAGGACGGCGGCGGGCAACCGGTACATGCTGGTCGTGTAGGCAAGATCGATCCCGACCCGTTCTTCCTCCGGCGCCGCGTACCCGATCGTGTGCAGCCACCGCGGTGTCCGTGACCCCCGGCCCGTCGCGTCCACGACAAGGTCCGCGGGCAGCACCTCCGCCGCACTGCCGTCCGCTCGGCCGAACACCGTCACGCCCGTGACGCGGCGCCCATCGGAGTCGACCTCCAAGCCGACTACGTCGCACGGCCCCGGCACGGTCACATTCGGCAGGGCGAGCACCCGGGCCCGGATCTGCGATTCGAGAAACGGCCTGGTCACGCTCAGCATCTGCAGGCCGCTTCGGGCGCGAGACATCCAGTGGCCGCCGAAGTACAAGCGGGCGTCCGCGAGCACGTCAAAGGCCGGCACGCCGTGCTGCACCAACTCGCGCGTCAGGCCGGTGAACAGTTCTTCCAGCGCCCGATGGCCGCCGGCGGGTACGGCATGGATGTGCCTACCCTGCGGTACTCCTCGACGGTCGGCGTGCGCCCCGGCGAGATCATCGCGGTCGACAAGGGTCACCTGGTCGAAGAACTCCGCCAGCACCCGGGCCGACAACAGGCCCGCTATTCCTCCGCCCAGCACGACGGCGCGTTCTGTGGACTCCATGTCCGCCACCGTGCGCCGGCGGGTGACTTCTCACCAGACCGTTCACTGCTCAGTTCTGCTCACCGATGCTCAGTGCCGGGTGCCGTACACCTCGCGCTGCCACAACCACGCCGTCACCCGGTCGACGCCTTGCCCGAGGTGGCGGCGATAGGTGCTGAACGGGATGCCCAGCGCCTCCGCCGCTGCTTCCTGCGTCGTCGCCGGCAGGACGTAGGTCCGCTCCACCGCTCTGAACAGCTTGTCGTCACGGGGGTTGGCGCGCAGCGCGTCGAGTGCGTCACTCAACGCCCCCTCGAGATCGACGGCATCGGGCTCACGATCGGTGTTCCGATCGCGAAGTACCCGGGAGCGCAGCAGCGGGTTGCGGGCAAGCAGGTCGGGACGATGCAGGTCTCGCAACGCCTGGCGCGCCGCACCGTCGAAGTCTTCCTTGGACAGCACGAGCGGCTCGGCGGGCTGCGCGGGTGGCAGCGTGAAGTCCTGCGCCAGCGCGCGCTCGGTCACCAACTCGAGCCAAGCGTCGACGGGGACCTGCCGGAAGTCGTGGGCGAACAACCCGAACCGGCGACCGCCGATCGTGAAATCGGCACCCGGTACGCGCGGGATGTCCGCGGCGGCGAAGTACGCGTCCCACGGCTCCGGCTCGGCCATCGTGAGCAGGCCCAAGGCGAGGTTCGGGCGCTGCAGGCAACGCTGGATGGAAAGGATCGGAGTGGCGTTCAACGTTGGTGACGGCTCCTGGTAGACGTCCCGGTCGATGACGAAGCGGGTCTGCTCGACCACCTCGCCCGCCCGTGGCGGTGAGTTCCGATGAGCGACTTGCCACGCGACCCGCGCTCCGGGGTCAACGGCAAGATCCTCGGCCGAGGCTGCGGTCAGGTCGATCTGACCGATTACGCCGCTGACCGAGCCCTCCTGGCGCCGCAGTACGAAGAAGCCTTCCGGCTGTGCGTGCAGCCAACGCTCCGCGATCGCTCGAGACTCGTCCCCTTCCCATTCGGCCACCAGGTCCAGGATCTGGTCGCGGTCACCTGGCTGCGCCTGCTCCGGGTAGTGCCGGCCCCAGTCCGACCAGTCGATCGGCGACAGGATGCTCGGCAGGTTCCGGAACAGGTACTTCTCGTCGAAGATCGCTCGTTGCTGCTCTCGGCCGTGAGTGGCGGCCAGTCGCCGGTGGATGTGGTCGCGTACCCGGCGGAACGTCCGCTTGTAGCCTTCCGGATCGCGCCACCGGAGGTCGACGTCCAGCACATCGCGCGCCAGGTCGTGCGGGTAGAGGCCGTCCGGTCCGCTCTCCACCACTGCCAATTCGCGGAGCCATTCGAACAGTTCGTGGGCATCGTCCAACTCCAGAACGTCCCGCACCAGCGCCTCGGTGGTCACTCGTGCCAGCGCGCACGCCTCGAGTGCCCGCCGGTGTTGCTCAGTGGGCAGCACGTCGACGAACTGCCCTACGAGCGCATCGACGAGGTCCCGCGGCAGCCCTTCGGATTCCACCTCCGCCATGGCCGGCCCGCCGCGAACCACGACATCGGCGAGCAGGGACAGGGCAAGCGGGTGGCCGTGGGACAGGTTGAGCAGCCGATCGTGCAGATCTCGCCGGATGTTGCACTGGTCGAGGTAATGGCGACCGTCGGCCGAGCTGAGGTTCCGCAGCGACACGACCCGCAGTAGATCCCGCCACGCGGAATCGGCCCGCCAGCCCAGGGCCGGCTCGGATCGGCCGGCGATGACGGTCAGCACTGTCAGCGGCAGCCGCGGCGCGAGCGTGCCGCGAACCCAATCGTCGAGCGGTGCAAGGCGCTCGTAAGTATCGATCATGATCACTGTCCGCTTCGCCGGCCAGACAGGATCCGTACCCGCCGTGAACGCGTCGCCGATCCCGGCCAGGGCATCGAGCACCGCCTGAGGCGACGGTGAGATGTCTCTACCGTCGATCCTTATCACCGCGGCGCCGGCAAGCGCAGCCTGCTCGGCGAAGGCATCGAGCAGACTCGTCTTCCCGACCCCGCCGGGGCCGTGCACATACAGGATCGAGAACGGCGGCTCAGCCGAATCGAGCGCAAGCCCGAACAGCTCCAGTTCGGCGGTTCGCCCGACGAACCGGACCCGCCTTCGTGACGCCAACACCTCGCCGAGCGTTCCGGCCGACTCGGCCACGAGGTCCACGATATTGGTTCCCGACCACGCGGGGAAGGTTCTGCTAGCCGGGTTCAGCCTCAGTGGGTAGCGGCGCTCGCAATGCCGCCACGGCGGCCAGCACACGGTCGTGCTCGTCCTGGTAAGGCGCGTACTCAGCAGGGACGTCGCCCGGGCCGTAGAGCAGACGCACTTCGGCGGCAAGGTCCTGTAGTGCGGACCGGTGGAACTCGGTGCGGCTCAGCTTGCCCGCCTCGTTGGCCGCGAACCGCAGATCGTCGACGCGGCCTCGCCAGCCCGGATTCGCCATCCGCTCTTCGTCGTCGGCCATCGCTCGTGCCAGGCTGCGCAGCGCGTCCTCGAGTTCATCCAGTTGAGCCCGGCGTGCCGCCAGGTCAACCGGCGCTATGACCGGTTCTTCCGAGTCAGGCGGTTCCGTGCTGCTGAACAGTGCCCGTACCCGATCTACCAGTCCCATCTGATCGAGCCTAGCGCCACCCCGCGACGTCGTACCGCGCAGTCTGGCCGGCTGCCGGGTACGTCACCGGCCAGGAAAGGGGCCCACTGAGTCATCTGGCTACACCTTGGTGTCGCGGTAGTAGCGCAGGGCGCCCGGATGAAGGTCGACCGGTTCGGTGAAGATGGCCCGCGACCGATCCAGCAACGCAGCGGCCGGCACCTGGCGTGCGATCGCGGCACGTTCCTCGAACAATGTGTCGACGATCTCGTACGTGACCTCGTCCGTCAGGTCGGCCCGAACCATCAGGAAATTCGGCACCGCCATCGTTGCCACGTCCCCGCCCAGACCGTACGTTCCCTCCGGCACTACACCATGCCGGTACCCACTGCCGTACTCCGAACGGACGGCTTCGACGACGTCGCGCAGCGGTATCAGGCGGATCGGCAGGTCAGCGGCCAGTTCCTGAACACCCGGGGTCGGCAGGCCACCGGACCAGAAGAATGCTTCGATCCGACCGCCTTTCATCGCGTCGATGGACTCGTCGATCCCGAAGGACACAGCCGCGATCTCGTCAGTCGCCACGCCCGCGGCCGCCAGAAGCCGTCGCGCGATGAGCTCGGTGCCAGAGCCTTCGGCGCCGAGCGACACTGTCCGTCCCCTCAGGTCCTCGATGGCCTCGATGTCAGACGAAGCCGGAACCACCAGATGTACGAAGTCGTCGTAGACGCGGGCAACGGCCTGGACCGGTATCGCTTCGCTGAACGGTTCGCGGCCCGCCGTCGCGTCCGCCGCCGCATCCGCAGCGCTGAATGCAACCTGAGCGGTACCGTCGGCGAGGTTCCTCAGGTTCTCGATCGAGCCGCCGGTCTCGAGTACGCGCGCTCGCACGCCGTACCGCTGAGACAGTACCTCGCTCAGCTCGCCGCCGTAGCTGAAGTAGATTCCCGTCATGCCGCCGCCTGAGATCACCACGGAGTCGAGCCCGGCGGCGGTGAACTCGTCACGCCCGCCATCACCGCCCAGGCAGCCGCTCATTGCCACCAATGATGCGGTGGCAACCACGAGGGCTCGTACGGTGCGGCGCGGGGTCACGCCGGCTCCTCATGCCGTGGTACCCGCAGCGTTACCAGCAGGCCGCCGTCTTCTGGTCGGCTGACGGCCAGCTCACCGCCGCATGAGTCGAGCAACTCGGAGGCGATCGCCAACCCCAGCCCGGAGCCGCGGATCCGGCTGTGCTCGGGGCTGCGCCAGAACCGGTCCGTCACCCTGCCTATCTCGTCCTGACTGAGCCCCGGCCCGTGGTCCCGCACGCGGACCTCGACCACGCCGTCGGACTCCACCACCGAGACCTCGACCGTGCTGCTGGCCGGCGAGAACTTGACCGCGTTGTCGGTCACTGCGTCGAACGCGCTCTCCAGCACGATCTCATCTGCCCGGCCCCACGCCTGATCGATTCCGGTCAATCGCAGCTCGACATCATTCTCTTTAGCGATCGATTTCCAACCCTGCACGCGGCGGGCGACGAGGGCGGCGACCTCGACCGGTTCGGTGCCCGCGGCCATGTCTTCGTCGCGGGCCAGCATCAACAAGGCGTCCACGATGCGGGCCATCCGCTGCCCTTCGGCGCGCACGTGCTCGATCTCGGGCGCCACATCGTCCGGCAGGGCGAGCGCGAGGCCTTCCACGCGCAGCAAGAGCGCGTTCAGCGGATTGCGCAGTTCGTGGGACGCGTTGGACACGAACTCCTGCTGCTTGTGCATGAGGTGCTCGACCTTCTCGGCCATCTGGTTGAACCGTGCGATCACCTGCTGTAGCTCCGGCGGGCCAGTGGACTCGGGAATCCGGGCGGCGAGTTGCCCGCGTCCTATCTCGGCCATCGCGCTGTCCACCGCCCGGACTGGCCTGAGCACCCAACTGGCCAGCCGGCTCGCGATCACGATGGCAAGGGCGAGCGCCGCGACCCCGCCGCCAAGCAATGTGCCCCATTGCAGCCAGATGCCCCGGGTCAGCCGTTCGGTGTCGGACGCGGTCACCACGGCGCCGATGAGATCACCACCCTCGAAGACCGGCTCGGCGACCACGAGGGGGGCGACCTGCCAGGGCAGCAAGCTCTCCGACAGCCCGCTGCGCCGCCCGGCAAGTGCAGTCAGACGTTCGTCGACCGACTCGACGTCGAGACCGTTGGTCGCCCAGGTCTCACCCGACTGGTTCAGTACCGCCGCACCGATGCCGTACACGTCTCCGTACCGCTCCAACTCCCCGGCCACGATCGAGGGATCCTCCGCCGTCAGCGACTGCCGCGCGGTCACCACCAGGTACCCGGCATCACTGAGCCGATCGAGGTACATCTCCTGCTGTTTCGCACGCGCCACGCTGGCGGCGTACGCCACTCCGAGTAGTAGGAACAGCAGGACACCGGGGATCGTGAAGATCACTACGAGTCGTGCGCGCACGGGGCATCGTCCTACTCGTGGCCCGCCAGCCGGTAGCCAACCCCTCGAACGGTCTCGATCAGCTCGCGGTCGCCGAGCTTGCGGCGGATCGCGCCCACGTGCACCTCGAGGCTGCGGCCAAGGCCCTTCCAGCTGGTGTTCCACACCTCGCGCAGGATTCGCTCCCGGGTCAGCGTGACGCCAGGATGCCTGGCGAGCAGTGCCACGACATCGAACTCCTTGCGGGTCAGTGGCACGACCGAGTCGTCCTCCAGCCGCAACTCGCGGGCGGCCAGGTCGACGGACATGCCGCCGACCCGTACCTTGGCGGCCTCCGGCCGGTCGTCCCACTCATGGCCGCGGCCGCGGCGGAAGACGGCTTCGATGCGGGCCAGCAGTTCCCGCAAGTCGTACGGCTTGACCAGGTAGTCATCGGCGCCCATCCCCAACCCTCGGATGCGCGCGTCGAGTTGCGATCGGGCGGTGACCATGATCACCGGAGCGTCCGAAACCTTGCGGATTCGTTCGCACACCTCGAACCCGTCCATATCGGGCAACGCGAGGTCAAGTAGGACCATGTCGGTCTCGGGATTCAAGGCTTCGAGCGCGCCCCGCCCGTCGCGGGCCCGGACCGTCTCGAAGCCGTGCCGTGACAGAACCGACACCAGCGCGCTGGCGACATGATCGTCGTCCTCGACCACCAGCAGCTGCATCGCCCAAGCTTCGCATACCAGCCGGTGAGCGGCGTGGCGCACCCACTACCGGGCGGTGCCGCGGGTGCGCCTCGCCACCCCCCGTGGCCCGTCCCCCGTAGCGGGCCGGACTAGATCCAACCGCGGACAACCGTGGGAAAGGAAGCTCTCTTGAGCAGGCTCAGAGGTTCAGGTGTCGTGCCGGGCCCGGCTGGGCTGCACTCGCTTGGGTTCGCCGGGCATCTTCGGGTAGTTCGGCGGGTATGGCAGGTCGTCGAGCCCACCGGCTTCGTCACGGTCGGCCATCTCCAGCAAGGGTTCGAGCGAATGCCGCCGCTGGTCGATCGCCTCGTGCGGGTCACCGTGCTCGGCCAGCCGGGCCGGCACCGTCCGGATCGTCAGGTCGTCCGGTTCGACCTCGGCCAGCTCGTCCCACGTCACCGGCGTCGATACAGTCGCGCGCGGTGTCCGCCTGGCCGACCAGGCCGAGGCGATCGTGCGGTCGCGCGCGTTCTGGTTGTAGTCGATGAACACCGACTCGCCCCGCAGTTCCTTCCACCAGGCGGTGGTGACCAGAGTGGGCGCCCGCCGCTCGATCTCGCGGGCCAGTGCGATGGCGGCCCGGCGCAGCTCGACGAATGTCCAGCGCGGCTCGACTCGAAGGTAAACGTGCACGCCGCGGCCGCCGCTGGTCTTGGGGAAGCCCAGGTAGCCGAGCTCGTCCAGCAGCGGCCGGACGGTCTCGATCGCCACCTTGCGAGCGTCGTCGAACGTCGTGCCCGGCTGCGGGTCCAAGTCGACGCGCAGCTCGTCGGGACGGTCGACGTCGGCCGCCCGGGCATGCCACGGATGGAAGGTGACAGTACCGAGGTTGGCGGCCCACACCACGTCGGCAGGCGATGTCACACACAGCGCGTCGGCCGATCGGCCGGACGGGAAAGTCACCGTGGTGCGCTCGATCCACTCTGGGGCGAACTTCGGGAGTCGCTTCTGGTAGATCTCCTCGCCGTCCACGCCGTCGGGAAAGCGCTGCAGGTACGTCGGCCGCTCCCGCAGTGCGCGGACGATGGGCTCGCCGACCGCGAGGTAGTACTCGACCAGCTCCCGCTTGGTGATGCCCTCTGCTGGAAAGTAGACCTTGTCCGGGTTCGACACCTTCACTGTGCGGCCGTCGACCTCGAGCTCGATTTTCGGTGCTGCCACGACCGACCACGCTAGCTCACCCGCCGATCACCGGCACAGACCGGCGAGCCGGCCGGTGAGCGCCGGTGGTCAGCACAGCGGGTCGGGCTTACGGGTTGAAGAGCGGATCGGTGATCGTCAAGTCCAGGTCGCCGCCGAGCATCCAGACGGCCGCGAGCAGCGCGATAGACGCTCCGGCCAGCGCAAGGTCCTTCATGAACTGGATCTGCTCCATCTGCTTGGCCATCGCGTCGGTCTCTTTCCAGAACGCGTGCATCAGGACCGCGGTCGGGATCAGGAACAGCGCGAGCAGGATGAGGCCGACGTCGATCCAGATACCCAACAGGACGAGCAGCGCGCCGACGGCAATCTGCACGCCTGTGATCAGCGTGAGCGGCCGGGCGGGCTTGACGCCCCTGCTCTCGGCATATCCGGCCATCGCGTCGGTGTTTCTGAGGTGCCCCATCGCGCTTCCGAGGAAGATCCCAACGAACAGGATCCGGCCGATGAGGAACAGCACGTCCATGTCGCCTCCAATATGTGTGGCCAGAATCACACCTGACTATTGACGCGGCAACAATACGCTTCGTGGCACGGTCCGTCGATGGATCGTCTTGCGTGTCGGTCCCCGATCGCCCGCCTGCCTGGAAGGGCTACCCGGACAGTTGGCTAGCCTGCCTGGCGTGAGACGGCGGGATCGGCTCTACGCCTGGCTGCAGCGGCACCCCGTGGTGCCGGACGCCGTGCTGGCCGCAGCGCTCTTCACGCTGTTCATGGTGCCGTCGACGTTCGGGTACGCCCCGGGCTGGCCGCACGTAGCGCTCGGCGGCGTCATGTTCGGCGCGCTCGTCTTCCGCCGCGTGCGCCCGGTCGAGTCGTTCGCCACGGTGGCGCTCGCGGGACTTGTCCAGTGGATCGCCGGCGTCACCCTGTCCCCGGTCGACGCCGCCGTACTGCTCGCGTTGTACTCGATTGCAGCCTACGGTCCGCGGTGGGCCAGCCGCCTCGGGCTCGCCGTCGGCATTCTCGGCGCTGTACTGGCCAGCCAGCGATACGTCCTGGTGAACGGGTCCGGCGCCTTCGTGACCGGCATCATGCTCTACGCGGCCGCGGTGGCGGGCGCCTGGGCCTTGGGTGACGTCCGCGGCGTGCGCCAGGCCTATGTCACCCAGCTGGTCGAACGAGCTCATCAGGCCGAACGCGAACGGGATCAACGCGCACAGATCGCCGCGGCCGAGGAACGTGCCCGCATCGCCCGCGAGATGCACGATGTCGTTGCACATAACTTGTCGGTCATCGTGGTGCAGGCCGACGGGGGGCGGTACGCCGCCGAGCGCAATCCGCAGTCGGCCGTCTCGGCCCTGGAGACGGTTTCCGTGACGGGGCGCCGAGCGCTGGCCGAGATGCGCCGGCTGCTCGGCATCCTCCGTATCGATGAGGATCCGCCCGGCGGTGACCCGGGCCCGCAGCCTGGCCTGGACCGGCTGCCGGACCTGCTGGAGTCGTTCCGCGACGCGAGCCTGCCGGTCGACCTGCACGTCACCGGCGAGACGTGCGAGCTCGCCGAAGGGCAATCGCTCGCCGCTTACCGGGCCGTCCAGGAGGCGCTGACGAACGTGCTCAAGCACGCCGGCCCGCAGGCTCGGGCCACCGTCCAGCTCGCCTATGACGGCGACAGCCTGCACATCCAGGTGACCGACGACGGGCGCGGCGCGGCCGCCGGCACGGACGGCAACGGTCATGGCCTCGCCGGCATGCGCGAGCGCCTGGCGATGTACGGAGGCCGGGTCGACGCGGGGCCGGCCGCGGGCGGCGGCTGGCGCGTCACCGCCGACCTGCCCTATGCGAACGGAGTGTGATCGGGTGCCGGTGCGCGTCTTTCTCGTCGACGACCAGGATCTGGTCCGGGCCGGTTTCCGGATGGTCATCGAATCGCAGCCGGACCTGGCGGTCGTCGGCGAGGCCGGTGACGGCGACGCCGCGCTCCATGCTCTGTCGGTCACCCGGGCCGACGTCGTGCTGATGGACGTCAGGATGCCGGTGCTCGACGGCGTCGAGGCGACCCGGCGGCTGCACGAGCGACCGGACCCGCCCAAGGTCATCGTCCTGACCACCTTCGACCTGGACGAATACGCCTTCGCGGCGCTGAAGGCCGGTGCGAGCGGGTTCCTGCTCAAGGACGCGCAACCGCCGGTCCTGCTCGACGCGATAAGGGCGGTCCACGCGGGTGACGCTGTGGTGGCGCCCAGCACCACGCGCCGACTGATCGAACGCTTCGCCGGCCACCTGCCAGACGATCGTCCGCCCCCGGCCACCGTCTGGCAGCCCCTGACGCAGCGCGAGCACGAGATCGTCCGTGAGGTGGCCCGGGGCCGGTCCAACGCCGAGATCGCCGAGGCCCTGTTCGTGACCGAGGCGACGGTCAAGACGCACGTCGGGCGGATCCTGGCCAAGGTCGGCCTGCGTGACCGGGTGCAACTGGTGGTCCTCGCCTACGAGACCGGACTCGTCCGGCCGGGAGCGTCATAGCGCTCCGTACGACCATGGTCGTACAGAGCCGGCCGGCACGGCGCCAACGTCAGCCGAAGGTCGGACGTCAAGTGCAGCCTCCCGCCCGACGCGCTGGGCCCGGGACGACCGGAAGCCTGGACACCATGACAACCCAATCGCATGCCCTGCACTCCCCTGCGTCGACCGGCTCGGCCGCCGCCCGGGCCGTCGGGCTGGTCAAGGTGTACGGCGAGGGAAGGACGGCCGTCCGCGCACTGGACGGCATCGACGTCGAGTTCGCGGCCGGCCAGTTCACGGCCATCATGGGCCCGTCCGGCTCGGGCAAGTCCACCCTGATGCACTGCCTGGCCGGACTCGACACACCCACGTCCGGACGGGTGTTGCTTGGTGACACGGACCTGACAGGGCTGTCCGACACGGCGCTCACGCTTGTCCGCCGACGACGGATCGGGTTCGTGTTCCAGTCGTTCAACCTGCTGCCCACGCTCGACGCCCGGGCGAACATCGAGCTGCCACTCCAGCTGGCCGGACAGTCCGCGGATCCGGTCTGGTTCGACCATGTCGTCGAGGTGCTCGGCCTCGGTGACCGCCTCACCCACCGGCCGAGCGAGCTGTCCGGCGGCCAACAACAGCGGGTCGCCGTCGCCCGGGCGCTGGTCAGCCGCCCAGACGTGGTGTTCGCCGACGAACCGACGGGCAACCTCGACTCACGATCCGGCGCCGAACTGCTGTCGTTCCTGCGGGCGAGCGTGCGCGAGCTGGGCCAGACCGTCGTGATGGTCACCCACGACCCGTCCGCCGCGGCGTACGCCGGGCGAGTCGTCCTTCTCGCCGACGGCCGGCTGGCCGGCCAGATCACCGAGCCGACGGCCGACTCAGTGCTGGCCGGGTTGCGCGGGTTGGGGGCGTGAGCATGCTGCGCATCACCCTCGCCGGCCTGCGCCGGCACCCGCTGCGCTTCGTGCTGACCGGCACCGTCATCGTCCTGTCGGTCGGGTTCACCGCGGGCTCCCTGGTGCTCACCGACTCGCTGAATCGGGCGGCCACCGCGGAGGGCGCGCCGAAAGCCGACTTCCTGCGCTTCCTGCTGCTCATGCTGGGCACCGTCTCCCTGATCGTGGCCGCGTTCGTCTTCGCCAACACGTTCCGGATCATCGTTGCGCAGCGAACCCGCGAGCTCGCGCTAGCGCGGACGCTCGGCGCTACCCGGCGGCAGGTCGCGACGGGCGTGCTGGTCGAGGCGAGCGCCGTGGGCCTGGCCGGTGGGATCGCCGGCATCGTGCTCGGGGTGGCCGCCGGGTCGGGGCTCGGCATCCTGATCGCCGACGGGACCTATGAGCTGCCGACCGTGGTGTCCGCTCCGACGATCCTGTGGTCGCTGGCAATCGGGCTGGCCGTGACCGTTGGATCCGCCGTCCATCCGGCTGTCGCGGCAACGAAGGTGGCGCCGCTCGCCGCCGTTCAGGCCGTGCCGGACGGCGCTGACAGCCGCGGCGCGAGCCGAGTCCGCGTGCGCACCGGCCTGATTCTGTCCGCAATCGGCGCCCTGCTGCTCACGGCGGGAGCGGCCCTGCCGGCCGCAGGGTACGGGCTGGTGCTGGTCGTCCCGGGGGCGGCCATCTGCTTCCTGGGCATCCTCGTCCTGGGACCAAGGATCGTGCCGCCGCTGCTGCAGGCGCTGGGTGCCGCCCTGGCGGCGGTCACGCGCCCGTCGCGATCCACGACGCGGCTTGCGACGGCGAACGCGGCGCGTAACCCGAAACGCGCCGCCACCACGGCCGCGGCCCTGCTGATCGGCGTGACGGTCGTGACGGGGTTCGTGACGGTCGCCGAGTCGGCGCGCTCGAGCATCGGCGTGATCCTCGATCAGCAGGTGCCGGCCGACTTCGTCGTAACGACGCACAGCGGAGCGGGCGTGCCCGATGCGGCCATCGAGGCGATCGAGGCGCTTCCAGAGATGGGTGCATCCGTGTCGTTGTCCCGGACGACGGCGACCGTGTCAGACCTCGGAGAGGTGGACGTCGCCGGGATGGACCTGCACCGATATGACGAGATCGCACGGGTGAACGGCGACGGCTCACTCAACGATGTCGCTGCAGGCGGCGCGGCGATCGACGACGCCACCGCGAAGCGCCATGGGTTGGCGGTCGGCGACCCGGTGAGCGTAGGCGGCCGGACCTTTCACGTGGCGTTCGTCGTCGACCTGCGTGATGTGCCATTCGCAGGTGTGATCGTCCCGCCACAGGCGTTCGCTGAGCTCTTCCCCGACGTCGACGGACCAGCGCAGTTCGCTGTGGACGCTGTCGAAGGAGTGCGCATCGCCAAGGCACGCGCCGCGATCGAGGCTGTTGCAGAGCGGCTGCCGGACGTGTCGGTCTACAGCAACATCGAGTCCCGAGCGGAGCTCGATCGCCAGCTCGACCGAGCCGTCAGCGTCGTCCTGGCCATCCTGGCCCTGGCGGTCGTGATCGCTGCGATCGGTATCGCGAACACCCTCTCCCTGGCGGTGCACGAGCGCACCCGCGAGATCGGCCTGCTCCGCGCCCTCGGCGTGACCGCGCGCCAGACCCGCGTCATGCTCGGCGTCGAGGCGGTCCTGGCCAGCGTCGCGGCTGCGATCCTAGGCGTCGCAGTGGGTGTGGCGTTCGCGTGGGCCGCGGTGGCGACGATCCCCAACCTGGTCTTCACCGTGCCGTGGAGTCGGCTTGCACTCTGCGCGGTCGCGGCCGGGGTGCTCGGGTTGCTGGCCTCCGTCGTCCCGGCCAGGCGCGCCGCCCGGCTGTCACCGGTGGTCGCGCTTGCGACAGAGTAGCTCGTTGCCGGCGCGACCTAAGCTAGATGCTGTGACATACCAGGTCCAGAAGTCCGAAGAAGAGTGGCGGGCCGAGCTCTCGCCCGCCGAGTACCACGTGTTGCGCGAGGCGGGCACCGAACGTCCCGGCTCGAGCCCGCTCGAAGCGCCTGACGACCGGCCCTACACGTACTCGTGCCGGGCATGTGGCGCGGAGCTGTTCCGCTCGGAGACGAAATTCGACGCGCACTGCGGATGGCCGTCGTTCTACGCGCCGCTGGCCGAGGACAGGGTCGAGTACATCGAAGACCGTGCGCTCGGGATGACGCGCACCGAGGTGCGGTGCGCCCGCTGCGGGTCGCACCTCGGGCACGTGTTCTCCGGTGAGGGTTTCGGCACACCGACCGACCTGCGGTACTGCATCAACGGCGTAGCACTGTCCCGCGCCGAGGCGGCAGCGTGACACTGGCGGTCAACGCTGCCCGGTTCACCGAACTCGACGCAGCAACGCTCTACGCGATCCTCCGGCTTCGCGTCGACGTGTTCGTGGTCGAGCAGGAGTGTGCCTACCCGGAGCTGGATGGCAGGGACGACGACCCGGGCACGCTGCACCTGTGGGTTCCCAACGAGGCTGGAGTTGCGGCGTACCTGCGAATGCTGGACGAGCCGGACGGCACGGTCCGGATCGGCCGGGTCGCCGTGGCCCCCCGGGCCCGCGGTACCGGGCTCGCGGGCCGGCTCATGCTCGAGGCCATCGACCGGCTAGGCGATCGCCGCTGCATTCTGGACGCGCAGACCTACCTTGTCGGGTTCTACGAGCGGTTCGGGTTCGTGCCGGCCGGGGCGGAGTTCGTCGAGGACGGCATCCCGCACGTGCCGATGCGCCGGGAGCGTCAGGGCAGCGCCGACACGATCTCCTCGAGCGGCGCGCGCCGCCCCGTGTAGAACGGCACCTCCTCGCGAACGTGCCGGCGGGCTTGCGAGGCGCGCAGGTGCCGCATTAGATCCACGATCCGGTGCAGCTCGTCGGCCTCGAACGCGAGCATCCACTCGTAGTCGCCGAGGGCGAACGATGCCACCGTGTTGGCTCGCACGTCCGGGTAGTCGCGGGCCATCTGGCCGTGCTCGGCGAGCATTGCCCTCCGCTCCTCGTCCGGCAGCAAGTACCACTCGTACGACCGCACGAACGGGTACACGCATACGTACGCTCGCGGCTGCTCGTCGGCGAGGAACGCTGGGATGTGACTCTTGTTGAACTCCGCCGGCCGGTGCAGCGCCGCCTGCGACCAGACCGGCTCCAGCCGCTGGCCGAGGGCGGTGCGGCGGAACCGGTGGTACGCCTCCTGCAGGTCGGCGATGTCTGGTGCGTGCCACCAGATCATCAAGTCTGCATCGGCGCGCAGGCCGGCCACGTCGTACGTGCCACGGACGGTGAGATCCTTGCCCGCCAGCTCGCCGAACAGGCTCGAGACCTCGGCGGCCAGCGGCGAGCGATCGGCATCGGCCAGCGGCTCGCGTAGCCGGAACACCGACCACATCGTGTACCGGATCAGCTGGTTCAGCTCGCGCGCATTCGGCTTTGCGGAATCGGTCACCCTTCGATGCTAATGACTCGACCGGGCCGCTACCGCACCGGCTCGAGCCGCTCAGGACGCCGGGTATGGCTCGCCGGCGCGAGACTTCAGATCCGCGAGCACCGACTCGGCCGCGGAACGGGCCAGGCCGACACAGGCGGCGATCCCTACTCCGTCGTACGCCGCACCGCACACGGCCAGCCCGCGGAGGTTCGCGACTGCGGCCCGCACCCGGTCCATCCGCTCCACATGGCCCACCGCGTACTGCGGCAGGGCGCCGCCCCACCGGGTCACGCGGGTCGCAACAGGACGGTCCGTCAGGCCGAGCGCGTCGGCCAGGTCGGCGAGCACCAAGTCGACGATCTCGTCGTCGGGCCGCTGGAGTTCGGCAACCTGGCGGTGCCGCCCAACGGACGCACGGAGCACGACGAGGTCGCCGGCGAGCTCGGCCAGCCACGGCCACTTCACCGACGACAACGTCACAGCCTTGATCGTCCTGCCCTCGACCGGCGGGATGAGGAAGCCCGACGACTCAGGGATCTGCGCGAATGCCGAGCGCGGCACCGCCAGAGTGACGATGGCCACGCTGGCCTGCTCGACGTCGTGCAGTTCGCGGGCGGCGTCCGGGGCGACGGGTCCGAGCAGCCGCGCGGCGGGAGCCGGCGGGACGGCCAGCACCACCGCATCTGCACTCATGAACTCGGCAAACGGCGCGGGACCCGTCTCGAGCCGCCACGGCGCCCCAGCGGCTGGCGGCGTGATGGAACGCACAGTCGTCCGCGTGCGGATCGATGCGCCCGAGGCGGTCGCGACCGCATCAGGGAGCCGGCCCACTCCGCCGCGGATGCCCGCGAACACCGGCGTGCCGTCCGGGGTCGATGCTTGTTGCCGTGCGATCTCGGCGGCGCCGAGCAGTGACGATTCCTTCTGGGCCGCCGCCGCGAGCGCCGGCACGGTCGCCCGCAGCGAGAGCTCGTCGGCATGTCCCGCGTAGACACCGCCGAGAAGTGGCTCTACGAGCCGCTCGGCCACTGCCGCGCCCATCCGTTCGGTGACCAACCGGCCGATCGCGACGTCGGCCTTCGTCGGTAGCCCCGGCATCCTTCGGTCGGATTCGATACGGGCCAGTTCGGTCTCGTCCAGGATGGTGGCGAGATCTTCGGGGCGTACCGGTACGCCCATGACGGTGCCGGGTGGAAGCGGCCGGATGCGCCCGCGGGACCACACGCCCGCCGTGATGCTGGCCGGGTAGACGACGTCGTCACCGAGGCCGACCTCTCGGGCCAGCTCGACGGCCTCTGGGCGGCGGTTGAGCAGGGATTCCGCGCCCTCGTCGACCGGCAGCCCGGCCAGGTCCGAGACCCGCAGCGGACCGCCGAGGTGTTCCGATGCCTCCAGCACGGTTACCTCGACGCCACCGGCGCGCAAGTAGTATGCGGCGGCCAACCCGCTGATCCCGCCGCCGACCACCACGACATGCCGCTCCACGGAACTACCTTCCCAGACACCCGCTCCGGTCCAGGACCTGCATCCCCTCTCCCGGCTCTGCAATGCACACCGGTGGGAGAACACCTGGAGGCGAGATTGGACGCGAGCGTTGGCGTGCCCGAACCGTGTCGTGATCGTGATCAGCACGTGCAACCAGGCAGCCGCGGTGGCCGTCAAACTCCCATTACGACGCTCCCGAGGAGGGGCCATGAGGCCAATTAGGACACTCGCAGTCGCCCTGGTCGCCGGCCTGTTGTTCGCCAGTTGCGGTGGCTCCGACGACGCAGATACCGGCGACGCCGCCGCAGAGCCGGCCGAGCGAGAGGCCGCGGGCGCCGCCGAGGACGGCGAGGACGGCGAGGACGGCGAGGACGGCGACAGCGGCGCAGAACCCGAGGGCGGAGAAGGCGACGGAACGATCAGCGCCGTCAGCGTCGACCCGTCTCCACGGCACGTGATCTACAACATCGACCTCGTCATCGAAACCGACGACGTCGCCCGGGCGGCCGCGCGGGCCGCTGCGCTTGCCGAGACATCCGGCGGGTTCGTCGCGCACGAGAGCACCGACAGCACCGAGAGTGCCACGCTCACCTTGCGCATCCCGACCGAAAAGCACACCACCGCCGTCCGGGATCTCGAAGAGCTGGGCGAGGTCGAGCACCGCAGCCGCACCGCCGAGAACGTCACCGCCGAGGTCGTCGACGTCCAAGCCAGGGTCGCCTCGCAGCGGCGCAGCATCGCACGCATCCGCGAACTGCTCGACCAGGCCAGTGATCTGTCCGACGTGGTGAGCATCGAGTCCGAACTGGCCAGCCGGGAGGCCGACCTCGACTCGCTCCTAAGCCGGAAGGAACAGCTGGCCTCGCTGACAACACTGGCCACAGTCACGGTGACGTTCTACAGAACCGACGAGGCACCCGAGAACGGGCCGGACACGGTCGGGTTCATGTCGGGTCTGCGGGGTGGGTGGGACGCCTTCGTCGCCACCGTTCGAGTCGTCGGCGCGGTGGCGGGGGCACTGCTGCCGTTTGCCGCAGCCGCCGCGCTGGTCGGCATCCCCGGGTGGCTGCTGTGGCGGCGACGCAGACCGGCTGCCGCCGAACCTCGCCAGCCGCAACCACCCCCGTCGCCGCCAGCCGGGCCGGTGCCGCAACCCGAGGGCTAGAGCCGGCGGCCCGGGCAACCCGCCGTCCGGCGGCTGCCCGGGGCGCCGTGCGAGGATCGACAGGTGAGCAACTTCCTGCGAGCCTGCCGCGCTGAACCGGTCGACCAGATCCCCGTCTGGTTCATGCGGCAGGCCGGGCGTTCCCTACCCGAGTACCGCAAGGCGCGCGCCGGCGTTGCCATGCTCGAAGCGTGCCGCCGTCCCGAGCTTGTCGTGGAGATCACACTCCAGCCCGTTCGCCGGTACGGCGTAGATGCAGCGATCTTCTTCTCCGACATCGTGGTGCCATTGCATGCCATCGGCGTCCCGATCGACATCAAGCCAGGAGTCGGACCGGTCTTGGACACGCCCATCCGGAATCGGGCCGATCTGGCCGCGCTGCGCCGTCCCGAGCCGGATGATCTCGCCCCGATCGACGAAGCGGTCCGCGGTGTGGTGGCCTCGCTTCCACCGGACGTGCCACTCATCGGCTTCGCCGGGGCGCCGTTCACGCTCGCTTCGTACCTGATCGAGGGCGGCCCGTCCCGCCACCACGAGCGAACCAAGGCGCTGATGCACAGCGACCCGGATCTCTGGCACGACCTGCTCGCCCGCGTCGCCGACATCTCCGCCTACTTCCTGCGCACCCAGGTCCGCGCCGGCGCGCGAGCCGTCCAGCTGTTCGATTCGTGGGCCGGCGCGCTGTCCGCAGCCGACTACCGCCGATTCGTGTTGCCGCACAGTGCGGCGGTGTTGTCCGCGCTGGCCGGGCTGGACGTGCCCCGGATCCATTTCGGAGTCGGCACGTCCGAGTTCCTCGGTTCGATGGCCGATGCCGGAGCCGACGTGGTCGGTGTCGACTGGCGGTTACCACTCGACGAGGCCGCTCGCCGCGCACCAGGTAAGGCTCTGCAGGGCAACCTGGATCCCGCACTCCTGCTAGCGGACTGGCCGGTGGTCGAACGAGAGGTCCACCGGATCATCGCGGAGGGCCGGGCGGCCCCCGGGCATGTGTTCAACCTCGGTCACGGCGTGCTGCCGGCCACCGATCCGCAGATGCTTGCCCGCGTCACCGAGACCGTTCACTCGGTCGCGCCGTAGCGCGGTTCGTACGCTCCCGACCCCGTAACGGACACGATGAGCGGCGGTGACCGGGCGAGTCTTCCGGCCTTCGGCGAACCATCGGTCGTACCCTGCAGATGTGGATCGGCGCACCGGCGCGAACCGCAACGATCAGGAACCACCGGCCGACTTCCGGGCCGCGGTCGAGTCGCTGCGGCGGGTGAGGTTGCGCCCAGAGATCATTGTCGGGCAGGCCCCCGCGCCCAAGCGGATGGCGCCGTTCACCTTCGCATTGACCGCCGACGTCACGGACGATGCGGCCACCGGCCGACTCGTGCTGCTGCACGACCCTGATGGACAGGAAGCCTGGCATGGTCATTTCCGGCTCGTCACCTACGTGCGGGCTGCGCTCGAACCGGACATCGCCGCAGATCCGTTTCTGCCAGGTGTGGGCTGGACCTGGCTCACCGATGCATTGGCGGGGCAGGGTGCACGGTATACCGCGCCGAGCGGTACGGTGACTCGCGTGGCATCGGAGTCCTTCGGCGGCATGGCCGACGAACCGCCGACCGCTGACATCGAAATCCGCGCATCCTGGACACCTCTGGAGCGCGACATGACTCCCCACGTACTCGCGTGGGGCGAGGTGCTCACCAGCGCCGCCGGGCTGCTCCCTCTGCCGGCCGGCGTGGTGCCGATTCCGTCGCAGCGAGGTGCCACACGACAGTGACGGACGCTCCCCTGCCCCTCCTCGAGCCTCGGGAGGGGCTGCCTGACGTTGTCGAAGACCAGGCCGCGCTCGACAGCGTCGTAGCTGCACTCGCTGATGCGAGCGGCCCCGTCGCCGTCGACGCCGAGCGAGCGTCCGGTTACCGCTATGGCCAGCGTGCCTACCTTGTTCAGTTGCGCCGAGCCGGCGCCGGGACCGTGCTGATCGATCCGGTGGCTTGCCCGGACCTCAGCGCCGTCGGCCATGTCCTGTCGGACACTGAGTGGGTGCTCCATGCTGCCGGCCAGGATCTGCCGTGCCTCGCCGAGGTCGGTATGAGCCCCACGCGCCTGTTCGACACCGAACTGGCCGGCCGACTTCTCGGCTACCCGCGGGTGGGTCTCGGCCCGCTTACCGAGACAGTGCTCGGTTACGCCCTGGAGAAGGGGCACTCGGCCGTCGACTGGTCGACCCGTCCGCTGCCGGACGACTGGCTGCGGTACGCGGCCCTGGACGTGGAACTCCTCGTGGAACTGCGCGACACTCTCGAGGCCGAGCTTGGCCAGGCGGGCAAGCTCGAATGGGCACTGGAGGAGTTCGCCGCGCTCGCCACCGCGGAGGCGCCCGCGCCCAAGTCCGACCCGTGGCGGCGGACGTCCGGCCTGCACAGGGTCCGCGACAGGCGCCGACTGGCCGCCGTCCGGGAGCTGTGGCTGGAACGCGACAAGCTGGCCCGTCGGCGCGATGTCTCCCCTCGACGCGTGCTACCGGACGCCGCCATCATCGAGGCCGCCCTGGCCATGCCCGCGTCCAGAACCGATCTGACGGCGCTGCCGGTATTCCGTGGCCGGGCGCAGCGGCGCGAGGCCGACCGGTGGTTCGCAGCGATCACCCGGGCGCGCGGGCTGTCCGAGCGCGCGCTGCCGCCGCTGGCGGCCAGGTACGACGGGCCTCCGCCGGCACGGTCATGGGCCTCGAAGGAGCCCGCCGCGGCCGCCCGTCTGGCCGCCGCACGAGAAGCGCTGGGAAAGGTCGCCGAGGCACACACGCTGCCGGTCGAGAACCTGCTCGCGCCGGAAACGCTACGCAGGGCGGCGTGGGATCCGCCGGATCCGGTAACGGTGGAGGCCGTCGCCGAGACCTTCGACAAGCACGGGGCACGGGACTGGCAGATCCGGTTGACCGCGGGCGTGGTGGCCGAGGCGTTCGCCGCCGCCACAACCGCTTGATCAGTCTTCGACGATGTGTTCGGCGAACCGCTCGCGTGCCGCCGTCCACGCGTACCGGTCGAAGCGTCCGTCGTCGCGAAGCGCGTCGACCGCGTCATATCCCATCTGCATGGCGTGGTGGGCGTTGTCGTGGACGAACAGACCCTGCCGGCCGAAGCTCACCACTCGGCGAAGCATCCGCGACCAGTGATCGATCGCACCGAGGTGCTCCTCGAACCCCACCCGGTAGATCGGATACACCTGGCCGAGTCGCCTGGTCTCGACCGCGATCCGGTTCACCTTGGGCAATCCGGTGAGCGCGAGCGCCTCGTCGACCGCGTCGCCGAGAGATTCGTCGTCCATGCCCCAGACCTCGTCGGTCATCGAGCAAGGGATCTCCGCACACAGGACCGACCGATCACGCGGGTCGTCCGCGCTGTCGCGGTAGTTGGCCGGCTCGGAGATCCGGGTGATCGGCGTCTCCAGACCTGGGATCGAGTGTGCGTCGTAGGGCGTCCAGCGCCCGCCTTCGTGCACGACGTACACCAGGAGCATCGCGCGGTAGCGCAGCCGGGCCGCCGATTCCATGTCGCTGAGGGACGGCGCGGGACGGCAGATGCGAGCCAGCTGTGGCAGCGGCAGGGTCGAGAAGGCGTGCCCTCCGGTGACCACGTCGCCGTCCTGGGTCGTGACCACGACCTCGTCCTCGATCACCCGGACGCTGTCGACCTCCGCCTCCAACCTGATCTGGGCGCCCGCGGCAGTGGCGGCCTCGGCAAACGCCTCCACGATCTGGCCGAAGCCGCGCCGCGGGTAGTAGAACATCTCCCCTCGGCCGTCATCGGGACGATGGCGCACCATCCTGGCAGCCACCTTCCAGGGCGTGTTGGCAGAGACCCGCCGGCGGGCTTGCTCACCACTGATGCGCTCGCCCGGCAGACCCCAGAGCTTGACTGCGTACGGACCGTAGAGCTCCTCGTACAACGTCCGGCCCAGCCCCGCCCGCAGCACGGCGGCATAGCTGTCGCCGGTGGGGCGTCGCAGCGATGATGTCGCCGACTCGGCGGCGATGCGGGCGAGCATCGGGCGAGGCAGCCGCCGCGCCAGCTCCGATGCGCGCAGCGGGAAACCGACCCAGCGGCCGGCCACCCGCAATCGGCCGCGCCGCGGGCGCAGCTGAAGGTCCTCGCCGAGCAGGTCGTGCAAGTCGGCCAGGAGCGACGGCGGCGTAGAAGGGTGCAACCGCTGCGACCCATGGTCGACACGCATTCCTGCCACCTCGAACGAGGCGGCCAGGCCGCCGGCCCGCTCAGCGCGCTCGAGCACCGTGACCTTCAGGCCACGCTGGGCAGCTCGCCAGGCAGCAGCCAGCCCCGCCGGGCCGGCGCCCAGTACGACGAGATCACGCGAACCGCTCATTGGAGCTTGCAAGCCTAGCTCCAACGCAGGCGGCGGCACAGCCGTGGCACGCACCCGTCCAACGCTCGCGTCCCCGCCTACTCGCGGAGTTGCACGGCGCGAACCCATCGACGGGGCCGTGCCAGTACCCTCGTCCACGTGCCCGGCGCGGATCAAGGACTCATCGACGACATCCGAGCTGCTCTGGCCGCGGTGGCCGACCCGGCCAAGGCGGCCCCGATGCAGGCGTACACGAAATCCTCGATGGCGTGCCATGGCATCCTCAAGCCGGCCCGACTGACCGCGCTCCGCCCGCTGCTTCGCGAACACACCCTGCCGGACCGCGTGAGCTGGGAAGCAACCGTCCGCACCCTGTGGGACGGCGCCTCCTTCCGGGAGGAGCGCTACGCCGCCATCGATGTGGCGCGGCACCGCGCTTACTCGGCATGGGCCACCGACACGCGCTCGATGGACCTGTACGACCACCTGATCGTCACAGGTGCCTGGTGGGACTACGTCGACGACGTCGCCATCCGCCTCGTCGGTCCTGTGCTCAGAGCACACCGGGCCGAGGTCACGCCGATGGTTCTGGGCTGGGCCCGCGACGGCCACAAATGGCGGCGCCGGGCCGCGGTGATCTGCCAGATCGGTGCCCGCGACGTCACCGACACCGCGCTGCTGACCGCCTGCATTCGGGTCAATGCCGGCGACCCGGACTTCTTCCTGCGCAAGGGCATCGGATGGGCGCTGCGCGAACATGCCAAGACCAACCCGAACTGGGTCCGGACTTTCGTCGCGACCCACCGCGACCGGCTGTCTCCCCTGTCGATCCGCGAGGCGACCAAGCACCTGTGAGCCGCCGCGAACCGCTGCTAAGCTACTGATGAGTAACATGGGCCGTAGGAACGCCACCGATTTCTGGAGGGATCCGTGCCTCGTCAGCTCCGTGATGTCGTCTTCGTCGACGGCGTCCGCACCCCGTTCGGAAAGGCCGGCGCGAAGGGCATGTACCACGAGACCCGGGCCGACGATCTCATTGTCAAATGCATCCGGGAGCTCCTGCGGCGCAATCCGAACCTGCCGCCGGAGCGGGTCGAGGATGTGGCGATCGCCGCGACAACCCAGATCGGCGATCAGGGTCTGACCATCGGGCGGACCGCCGCGCTGCTGGCCGGCCTACCGCGCACCGTTCCCGGCTATGCCATCGACCGCATGTGTGCCGGTGCGATGACCGCCGTCACTACGACGGCCACCGGCATCGCCTTCGGGGCGTACGACGTCGTCGTCGCAGGCGGCGTCGAGCATATGGGGCGGCATCCGATGGGTGAGGGTGTGGACCCCAACCCGCGGTTCATCGCGGAGAAGCTCGTAGACCCCAGCGCCCTGGTGATGGGCCAGACCGCCGAGAACCTGCACGACCGGTACCCGCACCTCACCAAGGCGCGGGCCGACGCGTTCGCCGCTGCGAGCCAGGCCAAGCTGGCCAAGGCGTACGCCGACGGAAAGATCCAACCACACCTGGTCCCCATCGCCACGCGGAGCGCCGAGAAGGGCTGGGGTCTCGCGACGGCCGACGAGCCGCCACGGCCGGGGACGACCGTCGAGGGCCTCGCGAGCCTCAAGACGCCGTTCCGCCCACATGGCCGGGTGACGGCCGGCAACGCGGCGGGTCTCAACGACGGCGCGACGGCCTGCCTGCTCGCGTCCGGCGAGGCCGCGGCCGAGTTGGACCTGCCGGTCAAGATGCGCCTGGTGTCCTACTCCTTCGCCGGTGTCGAACCCGAGGTGATGGGCGTCGGTCCGATCCCGGCTACCGAGAAGGCGCTGGCCAAGGCCGGGTTGACGATCGACGAGATCGGCCTTGTCGAGATCAACGAGGCCTTCGCCGTGCAAGTCCTGGCGTTCCTGGAACACTTCGGCATCCCCGACGACGACCCGCGGGTCAATCCGTTCGGCGGAGCGATCGCCCTGGGCCATCCTCTGGCGTCCTCGGGTGTGCGGCTGATGGCCCAACTGGCGCAGAGCTTCGCCGATCACCCGGAGGTCCGGTACGGCATCACGACCATGTGTGTCGGCATCGGCATGGGCGGCACCGTGGTATGGGAGAACCCGCTGCACCCCGCCTACAAGTCCGATGAGATCGAGGAGGCGGCCTGATGTCCAGCCCCGATCTGTCCGTGGCGTACCCGGACGAGCTCGTCACGCGAGCACTCGTGCAGTTCGTGGACCTTCCGCTGGGTGCCGGCAAGGCCGCATTGATCACCCTCGACAACGGCCACGACCACACCAAGCCGAACACACTCGGCCCGGCGAGCCTGGCCGAGCTTGACCGCGCGCTCGACGCGGCCCTGGGCGAGCCTGGCCTGGCGGCGGTCTGCCTCACCGGCAAGCCGTTCATCCTCGCCGCGGGTGCGGACCTCAAGGGCGTCGCGCTGGTGACCGACCTCGAGCAGGCCCGTGAGCTCGGGCGGCTCGGGCACCGGGTGTTCGGCCGCCTCGGTGCCGCGCCGGTGCCGACGTTCGCGTTCATCAACGGCCTCGCGCTCGGCGGCGGGCTCGAGGTCATCCTGCACTGCACATACCGCACCGTCCTGGACACCGCGCAGGGCATCGGGCTGCCGGAGACCTTCCTCGGGCTGGTGCCCGGGTGGGGCGGCACTTGGCTGCTGCCGAACCTCATCGGCCCGGACGGCGCGGTGAAGGTCATCGTCGAGAACGCGCTCAACCAGAACCGCATGCTGGGCGGCCGCCAGGTCGCAGAGCTGGGCATCGCGGACGCGATATTCGGCGGCGCGGACTTTCTCGAGCAGTCGCTGACCTGGGCCGCCAAGGTGGTGCGTGGCGACATCACCGTCGAGCGCCGAGAGATCGATCGGTCGGAGGACGCTTGGGAAGCTGCCGTTGCGCGCGGACGGGCGGCGGCGGACGGAAGGGTTCACGGCGTCGCGCCGGCGCCGTACCGGGCGCTCGAACTGATCTCCGCAGCCCGGACCTCCACCCGCGAGGAGGGCTTCGCCGCCGAGGATGACGTGCTGGCCGAGCTCATCATGAGCGAGGAGTTCCGGTCCGGCGTCTACGCGTTCGACCTGGTGCAGCGGCGGGCCAAGCGGCCGGCCGGAGCGCCGGACAAGTCGCTGGCCCGCGACGTGACCAAGGTGGGCATCGTCGGCGCCGGACTGATGGCCAGTCAGCTCGCTCTGCTGTTCGTCCGCCGCCTCGAAGTGCCGGTGGTGATGACCGACCTCGACCAGTCCCGCGTCGACAAGGGCGTCGGGTATGTCCACGCCGAGGTCGACAAACTTCTCGCCAAGGGGCGGCTCTCGCAGGACACGGCGAACCGGCTCAAGGCGCTGGTCAGCGGGTCGACGGACAGGTCGATCTTCGCCGACGCCGACTTCGTCCTCGAGGCCGTCTTCGAGGAGATGAAGGTCAAGCAGCAGGTCTTCGCCGAGTTGGAGGCCATCGTCTCCCCGGAGTGTGTGCTGGCAACGAACACGTCCTCGCTGTCGGTCACCGAGATGGCTGCGGAGCTCGAGCATCCCGAGCGGGTCGTGGGCTTCCACTTCTTCAATCCGGTGGCGCTGCTCCCGCTGCTCGAGGTCATCCGGGCCGAGCGCACCGACGGTGCGACGCTCGCCACCGCGTTCGCGGTCGGCAAGGCGCTGAAGAAGTCCAGCGTACTGGTCAAGGACGCGCCCGGCTTCGTGGTCAACCGGATCCTGACCCGGCTGATGGGTGAGGTCACGCGGGCCGCGGACGAAGGCACGCCGATCGAGGTGGCCGACCGCGCGCTAGCGCCGCTGGGCCTGCCGATGTCGCCATTCGTACTACTCCAGCTGGTCGGCCCCGCGGTCGCGCTGCATGTCGCCGAGACCATGCACGAAGCCTTCCCGGACCGGTTCACCGTCTCGGACAACCTGCGGCGGCTGGTCGAGGCCGGCAAGCCAGGCATCTGGTCCTGGAACGAGAAGGGCCAGCCGTACCTGGCCGAGGACACCGCCGAGTTGTTCGAGCAGGGCGACACCGTGCTGACCGAGGAACAGGTTCGCGAGCGCGCCCTGGCGGCCCTCGCCGAGGAGATCCGGCTGATGCTGGACGAGGGCGTGGTCGCCGAGGTCCAGGACGTCGACTTGTGCTTGCTGCTCGGCGCCCACTGGCCGCTCCACCTCGGCGGCATCAGCCCGTACCTCGACCGCGCGGGTGTCAGCGAGAAGGTCACCGGTTCGCGCTTCCTGCCGTCCGGAGTCGCCAGCGTCGCCTCCGGTTGATCACGTTCAGCAGGCGGGTACCTGCCCCACCAGGCCTGTGCGGGTGGTACGGCACCGACAGGCCTGGTGGGCGGCCCAGTTCCAAGGACGCGCACGCCGCCCAGCCACCGGTCAGTCCGCCGGGTATGCCGCCTTCATGGTGTCGGTGTCGAACGCGGCCTCGTTCGTCTCGTTGAGGCTGTACCAGTTGCCGAACGGATCGCGGAAGACCGCCTCGACGCCGTACGGCCGATCGACCGGCTCCTGAAGGAACTCCACCCCGCGGGCCGAGTACTCCGCGAAGGTCTTCCGGCAGTCATCGGTGTTCCAGGCTCCGGCGCTGAGTACGCCCTTGGCCAGCAAGGCGCGCAGCATCGCCGCCGTCTCCTCGTCATGGGCGGGCGGTCCCGGCACTGTGATGGCCAACTGGAACTGCGGGCTCGCCGGCGGGCCGACGGTAAGCCAGCGGTAGCCGTTCTCCATCGTCAGGTCGTGCCGTAGCTCGAAACCCAGCTTGTCGATGAAGAACTCCTTCGCCTCGTCGTAATCGGTGACGAACACACCGGCGACACCGAGTTGGGTGATCATGACTCGCTCCTTGTCTGTCGGATCGACGACGGTTCCGACGCTACTCAGAGCGCTCTGCCGACGGCTTCTCCGTGGTTGCCGTCTTGCCGGGCCGCCCGGCCGACATCAGCACGAAGCACCCGGGAATCGGCGGCGGGCCCGCTCGGGCTGCATCGCGCTGGAACTGGGACGGCGAGACACCGACGAGTTCACGAAACCGCGCGCTGAAAGACCCGAGGCTGCTGAACCCGACCAGGTGGCACACCTCCGTCACGGTCAGGTTCACCGACCGGAGCAGGTCCTGTGCCCGCTCGACCCTGCGGCGGGACAGGTACTGTCCCGGTGTCTCTCCGTAAGCGGCCCGGAATGCCCGCACGAGGTGGTACCGCGAATAGCCTGCGGCGGCGGCGATGGCGTCGAGGTCGAGGGGTTCGGCATACGAGCGGTCGATCAAGTCGCGGGCTCTGCGGACCGCGACAAGCGTCTCGACCGCCGGCGAGCCGGGCCGCAGTGGCCGCCGATCAGCCACCGCGCTCGGTGTCGTGCGTGACGACGTCGCGTGCACCACGCCCCAAGTGGTCCGGCAACTCATCAGGCTCCGGCACGACGTCGTCCCCAGTTCTTGCACCGATCGGCACCTGGGCATCGCTCTCAGGGCTGTAGCTCCGGTATCCGATGACCGCCGCCACGATCGCGCCCGTCACCGGTACGGCGAGGAACAATCCCGGCATACCGAACAGGGTGGCGGCGGTCGTCGTCAATACCAAGATGATCAGAGGATGGAAACTCACCGCGCGAGCCATCAACAGCGGGGACAGCACGTTTCCCTCGAGCTGCTGCACCACCAACACGATGATCAACGCCCAGATCGCCGTCGTCAGCCCACCTGACACGAATGCCACGGCGACCGCTACTGCGCCGGCGATGGTCGCACCAAGCAACGGGATGAACGCGAGCATGAAGGTTAGCGCGCCGATCGCCACCGCGAGCGGCACGCCCAGCACCCACAGACCGAACCCGATCAAGAATCCGTCCACGAGACCGGTGACGACCGACGCGTAGAACCACGATCCGGTGGTGCGCATCGCCGACCGGAACGCCGCCGTAGCCGGCAGGCGGTGCTCGGGCGCCAGGATGCCGGTGAACTGCATCCACAGCCGGTCGCCGCTGGCCAGAGCGAAGATGGCGAAGAAGGTGGCGATCAGCATTACCGTGATCAGGTTCGTGATGACGGTCAGCCCGCTGGCCACGGTGCTTCCGATACCGCTGATGAACCCGCCGACGAAGTCCTGCAACTGGTCGAGGATGTCCTGTACAGTGCGGTCGTCGACGCCGAACGGGCCGCTGCGCAGCCACTCGATCGTCTCTTCGAACGCACCGACCACCTCATCGGCGATGCGAGGGCTTGCTCGGACCACCTCGGCAATGACGAACACGAGCAACAGCGCGAAGAACGACAGGAATCCGAGCACACACAGAATCGCCGCGACTACCTGCGGAACCCGCCGCGCGCGAAGCCACTTGACCAGCGGCCACAATAGCGAAACCTCAGCGAAGCCGATCAAGATGGCGATCGAGATGAACCGAACCCGCAGCGCGATGAGGATGAGCGCCACGACAAGCAGGCCGATGGCACCCATGCACAGCGCGATGATGGCCCACCTGACCAGCCATGGCGGGACGCCGAGCTCCCGCATCCGTTCCGTGGGCCTCACTCGAGAACCGTATCTGACCTAGTGGCGGTCGATCACGATCTGGTGCGCGGCGTGAGTGTCCAGGGCGGCCACTATCCCGGCGATCTCGCGGGCGAGACTCTGGCCGGTCAGTCCCACGTCGTTCAGGATCTTCGGACGCTTGGCGTGCTCGAGGAACCGCTGCGGTATGCCGTACTCGCGCACCGGTGTGTTCACCCCCGCGTCACGAAGCGCCTGGGCGATCGCCGATCCCACACCTGCGATGCGGCCATTGTCTTCCACCGTGACGACCAGCCGGTGGTCGCGCGCCAGGCCGGCGAGGGCGCCATCGACCGGCTTAACCCATCGCGGGTCAACGACAGTGACGTCGACCCCCTGGGCCGCGAGCCGTTGGGCGGCCTCGACGCCGGCTGCGGCCATCGCGCCCACCGCCACGAGCAGGACGTCCCGCCCCGTCGATCGCACGAGTACGTCGCAGCCCCCCGCCCGGTCGATGGCGGGCAGGTCCGGCCCGACCGGACCCTTCGGGAAGCGGACGACGGTGGGCGCGTCGGTGACATCCAGCGCTTCGCCGAGCAACTCGGCCAGCCGGGTGGCGTCGCGCGGCGCGGCAAGCCGCAGCCCGGGTACCACCTGCAGGATCGACATGTCCCACATGCCGTTGTGCGATGCGCCGTCGTCGCCAGTGACACCGGCCCGGTCCAGAACGAACGTCACTCCGCAGCGGTGCAGCGCACAGTCCATGAGCACCTGGTCGAACGCGCGGTTCAGGAAGGTCGCGTACACCGCCACGACGGGGTGCAGACCGGCCATGGCCATGCCGGCCGCCGACGTCGCGGCGTGCTGTTCGGCGATGCCCACGTCGAAGCACCGGTCTGGATAAGCCGCGGCGAACTTTCCCAGACCGGTCGGCTGCAGCATCGCCGCGGTGATGGCCACCACGTCGGGACGCCGCCGGCCCGCCGCCACGAGCGTGTCGCTGAACACGTCCGTCCAGGTGCGCTCGGCGATTCCTACCGCGGCTCCGGTCTCCGGATCGAACGCCTTCACCTGGTGCCAGTGATCGACCTTGTCGTTCACGGCGGCGTCGTATCCGAATCCCTTCTGGGTGATGCAGTGCACTATCACCGGGCCGCGGAACCGCTTGGCGCGCTGCAGCGCCTGTTCGACTGCCTCGCGGTCGTGCCCGTCGACCGGGCCGACGTACTTGATGCCCAGATCCTCGAACATGCCCTGCGGCGACAGGATGTCCTTAAGGCCCTTCTTGATGCCGTGCAGCGCGTCGTAGAGCGGCTCACCGACCAGCGGCGTACGGCCCAGTGAACGCTTGACCAGGTCGAGGGCCTGTTCGTACCGGGGATTGGTACGCAGGCCGGCCAGGTGGTTCGCCAGCCCGCCGACCGTGGGCGCGTACGAGCGTCCGTTGTCGTTGACCAGGATGACGACCGGTCGCCGTGTTCCCGCGGCGATGTTGTTCAGCGCCTCCCACGACATGCCGCCCGTGAGCGCGCCGTCGCCGACGAAGGCCACCACCGTGCGGTCGTGCTCGCCGCGAACCGCGAACGCCTTGGCCATGCCGTCGGCGTACGACAGCGCGGTGGACGCGTGCGAGTTCTCGACCCAGTCGTGCTCACTCTCGGCGCGGCTCGGGTAACCGGACAGGCCGCCCTCTTGCCGCAACGTGCCGAACTGCGCGTGCCGACCGGTCAGCAGCTTATGAACGTACGACTGGTGTCCGGTATCGAAGATGACCGGATCGCGAGGCGAGTCGAAGACCCGGTGCACGGCGATACTCAATTCGACCGCACCTAGATTCGGGCCGAGGTGGCCACTCGTCCGGGCGGTGGTCCGGACGAGTACGTCGCGAATCTCCGAGGCGAGCGCGGTCAACTCGTCGCTCGACAGGCCTCGCAGATCGCGAGGGTTCTGGATGCCATCGAGCACACCCAACCGTCTCTCCTCCCAGGTGATCTCGCCCGGATCCGGGTATACCAACTGCTGAGACAGTCTAGATGCCGAACAGGCGTCGCACGGCCACTGGTGGCGGTAATCGGTTTGATCGAATGCCCTGCGTCAGTTGGTCTCGCCTGACACAGTGAGCACATCAACCCCAACGAGGAGGGCCGTCAACATGACAGCTCGACGTGTCGCGGGTGCCTTCCTGGCGCTACTCGGCGCCGTTGGCGTTACCGCAAGTGCCTACCTGGACTGGTTCGGCGACCGGACGCCGGAGACGGCCCCGCTCGATCGGCTTTTCCAGTCTGGCGTCACCGAGCAGGCCTCGTCCTACTGGACCTCCGTGGCGCTCCCGCTCGCCCTCGTCACCGTACTGGCGGCGGTCGGAGTGATCCTGCGTTCGCGGCTCGTCCTGGCGGTGGCCTGGCTCATCGGGACCGCCACACTGGTGCTGTTCGTCGTCCAGCAGATCAACGACGCCACTGAGTTCTCTATCGGAGACCTGCAGACCGGCGTCTGGGTTGCGTTCGCCGGTTTGGTCGTCATGCTCCTAGGTCTGCTGAACATGGGTGGACGTGCCGAACCCGAGGCGGAAGAGGGCGAGCCGGCCGAAGCCTTTGCTGCACGCGAACGCGCCGCGACGGTCGACGACAGGCCCATGGCGACCGGCGCCCGGACCACAGCAACGACCGGCACCCCGGCGAGTACGACCGACGCCCCGGCGAGTGCGACCACGTCCACCACGCCGCCCGCCGCAACCGCGTCGAGCACCACGGCCGCCGGCCCTCCGCCGCCGCCCGAACCGTTGGCCACTGATTCACCGGTGGCGCCTGCTGAGTCCGGACATGCCGAGCCAGTGCCCGAACCAGGTCCGGCTCCAGGTCCCGGACCCTCTCCAGGTCCCGGACCCTCTCCAGAACCAGGCCCGGAACCTGAGCCGCCGACGCCCGGACCTGAGCCACACCCGCCCACGCCTGGGCCTGAGCCGGATCCGGACACGCCGCCGCCGGGCGAGTACCGCCGAGATGCGTAGCAGGCAGGCGCCGTCCCCGGCCACTCCACTGGGCCGCCCACCAGACTCAGCGACTTACCTACACGCACGCATGCCTGTAGGTAAGTCGCACCGCCTGCCGAACGTGATCGAACGTCAGGAGGCGAGGAGGTGGCGCAGCACGAACTGCATGATGCCGCCGTGCCGGTAGTACTCCGCCTCGCCGGGCGTGTCGATACGTACGACAGCGTCGAACTCGACCGTCGAGCCGTCCGGGCGGGTCGCCGTCACGGCCACCGTCTCCGGCGCCGTCCCGTCGTTCAGCGCCGTGACGCCGGAGAGGTCGAACCGCTCCTCCCCGGTCAACCCGAGCGACTCGGCGTTCTGGCCCTCCGGGAACTGCAGCGGCAGCACTCCCATGCCGATCAGGTTCGACCGGTGGATCCGCTCGTACGACTCCGCGATGACCGCGCGTACGCCGAGCAGTGCCGTCCCCTTGGCCGCCCAGTCGCGAGACGACCCGGAACCGTACTCCTTGCCGGCCAGGACGACCAACGGAATCCCGGCCTCGGCGTAGGCCACCGACGCGTCGTAGATCGTCGTCACCGGCGCGTCCGCCGGAGACGAGCCGACTTGCGTGAAATCACGGGTGAACCCGCCCTCAGTGCCCGGAGCGAGCTGGTTGCGCAGCCGGATGTTGGCGAACGTCCCCCGGATCATCACCTCGTGGTTCCCTCGCCGGGACCCGTATGAGTTGAAGTCTCGCCGCTCGACTCCGTGCGACCTCAGGTACTCCCCCGCCGGCGAGTCGGCCTTGATCGCACCGGCCGGGCTGATGTGGTCGGTCGTCACCGAATCACCCAGTTTGGCCAGGACTCGCGCGCCGGAGATGTCGCTGACCGGTTCGGGCTCGGCCGACATCCCCTCGAAGTACGGCGGCCTGCGGACGTATGTCGAATCCGGGTCCCACTCGAAGATGTCTCCCTCCGGAGTGGGCAGC
This sequence comes from Jiangellaceae bacterium, assembly GCA_036373915.1. Classification (GTDB taxonomy): domain Bacteria; phylum Actinomycetota; class Actinomycetes; order Jiangellales; family Jiangellaceae; genus JASLBX01. The sequence continues at coordinate 35,631 of DASUUU010000110.1, forward strand.
GAACGCCACTCCTCGTCGCCGGCGAACACGTCGGCGTAGTCGCGGGTGAACATCTCGCTGGCGATTGCCGAGCCGACCACTTCTTGGATCTCGTGCGGCGTCGGCCAGATGTCGCGCAGGTACACGGGCTCACCGGCGGGGTCTGTGCCGAGTGGCTCGGAGGTGATGTCCATGTCCATCGTCCCGGCGAGCGCGTACGCGACCACCAGCGGCGGCGAGGCCAAGTAGTTCATCTTCACGTCGGGGTTGATCCGGCCTTCGAAGTTGCGGTTGCCGGACAACACCGAGACAACGGACAGGTCGTGCTCGTTGACGGCCGCGGAGAACGCGTCCGCTAGCGGGCCGGAGTTGCCGATGCACGTCGTGCAGCCGTACCCGACCAGGTAGAACCCCAGCTTCTCCAGGTACGGAGTCAGCCCCGCACGTTCGTAGTAGTCCATGACCACCTTCGAGCCCGGCGCCAGCGTCGTCTTGACCCACGGCTTGCGGCTAAGGCCACGCTCGACGGCCTTCTTGGCCAGCAGCGCCGCCCCGACCATCACGCTCGGGTTCGACGTGTTCGTGCAACTCGTGATGGCGGCAATCACCACCGCGCCGTGGTCGATCTCGCATTCGGTACCGTCGTCGAGCGTCACCCGCACCGGCGACGAGGCGCGCCCGGCGGCGCCGGCGGCCGCACTGACCAGATCTGCGGGCTCCTCGCCACCGTCGCCCGGCTCGTGCGATGCAGGGTCCGAGGCAGGGAAGGACTCCTCGACGGCCTCGTCGATCTCGGAGTACGACACGGGCTCGTCGTGGGCGACGTAATCGCGCAGCGCAGTCCGGAACGCCACCTTCGCGTCGGTGAGCGACACGCGGTCCTGCGGACGCTTCGGCCCGGCGATGCTCGGCACCACGGTGGACAGGTCGAGCTCCAGGTACTCGGAATACTCCGGCTCGACATCGGGGTCATGCCAGAGGCCCTGCTCCTTGGCGTACGCCTCGACCAGCGTGACCAACTGCTCGTCCCGCCCGGTCAGCTGTAGATAGCGCACCGTCTCTTCGTCGATAGGGAACACCGCGATGGTGGAGCCGTACTCGGGGCTCATGTTGCCGATCGTGGCCCGGTTGGCCAGCGGGACGGCCGCCACGCCCGGCCCGTAGAACTCGACGAACTTGCCGACCACGCCATGCCGGCGCAGCTGCTCGGTGATGGTGAGGACCAGGTCGGTGGCTGTGGCACCGTCCGGAAGCTCACCGGAGAGCTTGAAGCCGACCACGTGTGGGATGAGCATGCTCACCGGCTGACCGAGCATCGCCGCCTCGGCCTCGATGCCGCCCACACCCCAGCCGACCACGCCGAGGCCGTTGACCATCGTGGTGTGGCTGTCGGTGCCGACACACGTGTCGGGGTACGCCACCCCGCCGCGAACCATCACGGTGCGGGCCAGGTGCTCGATGTTGACCTGGTGGACGATTCCGGTGCCGGGCGGCACGACCTTGAAGTCCTCGAACGCCCCCTGACCCCAGCGCAGAAACTGGTACCGCTCCTTGTTGCGTTGGTACTCCAACTCGACATTGCGGGCGAACGAGTCCGGCGCCCCGAACACGTCAGCGATCACGGAGTGGTCGATCACGAGCTCGGCAGGGTTCAGTGGGTTGATCTTGGACGGATCGCCGCCGAGGTCGCGCATCGCCTCGCGCATGGTCGCCAGGTCGACGATCGCCGGGACGCCGGTGAAATCCTGCATGATGACGCGGGCCGGCGTGAACTGGATCTCGGTACTTGGTTTCGCCGAGGCGTCCCACTCCACGAGCGCGCGCACGTGATCCGCCGTGACGTTGGCGCCGTCCTCGGTGCGCAGCAGGTTCTCCAGCAGGATCTTCAGACTGTACGGCAGCCGTCCGACCTCACCCGCCGCCGCGAGCCGGTAGATCTCATAGCTATCGCCGCCAACCTGGAGCGTGCCCTTGGCGCCGAAGCTGTCCTCGCTGGTCACGTCACTACCGCCTTCCTGATTCGGCTGTTGCATCCATCGTCGCGGATCGCCGCCAGATAGGTGACTCCTAAGCCTGGCCAATCCGCGAACGAAGAAGTCTTGAGCTCAAGATACACGACGTAAAGGTTGTTTGCCTACGTAACCCTAGAGATCGGCGGCCACATCAGCAGCGATCAGCTCCAAATGGTCCATATCGGTCAGGTCGAGTACCTGAAGGTAGAAGCGCGAGGCGCCGAGCTTGCTGAGCGACCGGAGCCGGTCGACGAGCTCGGCCGGCGTGCCGCCGAAGGCATGATCGCGTAACTCGCGGGGGTCGCGCCCGATGGCCTCCGCACGCCTGGCCAGCTCCGCCTCGTCCGAACCCACGCACACCGTTGCAGCGACCGAGTAGACCAGATCGTCCGGATCGCGCCCGGCCTCCTCGCACGCGCGACGCACTCTGTCGAACCGCTCGGCAAGCACGGTGTCAGATACCCGGAAGCTGTTGTACTCGGCGGCGAATCGGGCGGCGGCCGCCGGTGTCCGGCGCGGGCCGGTGCCGCCGACGATGATGGGAACCGGCCGCTGGATCGGCTTGGGCAACGCCGGCGAGTCGACCAGGGTGAAGTGCGCTCCGGCGTACGAGTACCGCTCACCGAGCGGGGTCGACCACAACCCGGTGATCAGTTCCAGTTGCTCTTCGAGCAGGTCGAACCGGTTCGGCGGGTACGGGATGCCGTACGCGCGATGCTCCTGCTCGAACCAGCCCGCACCCAGGCCCAGCTCCACTCGCCCGCCGGACATCTGGTCGATCTGCGCGACCTGGATCGCGAGTACGCCCGGATGGCGGAACGTCACTGGTGTGACGAGCGTTCCCAGCCGGATCCGGGACGTCTCGCGGGCCAGACCGGCCAGCGTCGTCCAGGCATCCGTCGGTCCCGGCAGTCCATCGATGTGATCGCCCATGTGCAGGTAGTGGTCCGATCGGAAGAAGCCGTCGAAACCCAGGCGTTCAGCCGCCTTCGCGACGCGCAGGAGGTCGTCGTACGAGGCCCCTTGCTGAGGTTCGGTGAAGATCCGCAGGTCCATGCCCTCAACCCTGCCATGTCGCTCGCCGGGTGACCCACTGAGCCGTCCTCGGCGCCGGACAAGAAGATCATTTCGGGCCGAGAAGGGCCACGCACTCGACGTGATGGGTCATCGGGAACATGTCGAAAGCCCGCAAGTCACGCAGCACGTAGCCGAGCGCGGCAAAGGTGGCGACATCGCGGGCCAGCGCGGCCGGATCACATGCCACGTACGCGACCGCACGTGACCCGAGCCCTGCGACCTGCCGTACCACCTTCTCGCCGGCACCGGATCGTGGCGGATCCAGCACCACGACGTCCACGAGTTCGCGCGGAATCCAGGTGTCCACGCTTCCCTGGACCAGCCGCACCCACGGCATGTCGTGCAGGTTCCTGCGAGCGTCGGCGACGGCCCGCCGGTCCGATTCGACCGCGATGACCGAACCCTGCGGGCCGACCCGCGAGGCTATCGCTCCGGCGAACAGTCCCACTCCGGCGTACAGGTCGAGCGCCCGCTCGGCAGGCTCCGGGCGGACCGCCGCCATGACCGCGTCCACGAGGGTGCCGGCCGCTCCGGGGTGGACCTGCCAGAACCCACCACCGCTCACCCGCCACGCCCGCCCTGCAACCTGCTCGGTCACATACGTGCGGCCCCTCATCCGGGCGCCGTCGACGATCACCGATGATTCCTCCGGCAGCTGCGGTATGCGCAGGGCGCCGCTGTCGGCCGCAGACCGGATCACGACGGCCCGTTCACCTGTCGACGACGCGATGGCCTCGACCGACGCGGCTCCCGGCCAGAGCCGGCCGGGCACGTCGAGCTCACGGATGCGCGGGTGGGCGATCAGGCAGTCGTCGATCGGCTCGATGTCGTGGGACCGGTGCCGGCGCAGGCCGGCTCGCCCGTCCCCCGCCACGGCGAAGTTCACCCGCGTTCGCCACCCGAGGCCGTCAGCCGGCGCACCGGGGACCGGCTCCACGTGCACCGTCGTGTCCACCCCTGCCAGCCGCCGCAACTGCTCGGCCACGACCGCGGCCTTGAGGTCGCGTTGCGCCGCGACCGACACATGCTGCCAATCGCACCCGCCGCATCGTCCCGGGCCGGCGAACGGGCACGGTGCCGTCACCCGGTCAGGCGATGGCTCGAGGACTTCGACCGCGTCCGCACGCCCGTATCGGGAGCGAAGCTCGGTCAGCCGGGCGCGAACCCGCTCACCCGGCAGCGCGTGCCGGACGAACACCACCCGCCCGTCGTGCCTTGCGACGCACACTCCCCCATGCGCGACCGGTCCGACGACCAACTCGACAAGATCGCCGGTCGACGGCAGGGACTCACCGGTCAGGCTTCTCACCCGCCCGGGTCGAGTGCAACTGCCACGGCACCATGGTGACCATCACACCAGGGGTGAACATCAGTCGCGTCCGCAACCGCAACGCGCTCTTGTTGTGCAGCACCTGCTCCCACCAGCGGCCGAGCACGTACTCCGGGATGTACACGACCACGAGGTCGCGCGGGCTCTCGCGGCGGATCCCGTTGACGTAGTCCAGAACCGGCCCATTGATCTCCCGGTACGGTGAGTCCAGCACCTTCAACGGCACAGGGATCCCCCGCCTGTCCCACTCGTCGGTGAGCGCGCGTGTCTCGGCCACGTCGATGTTGACCGTGACCGCCTCGAGCAGGTCCGGCTGGCTGCTGCGCGCATACGCCAGGGCCCGCATCGTCGGCTTGTGCAGCCGCGACACCAGGACGATCGCGTGGACTCGGGACGGCAGCAACGTGTCGCCGGACCTGTCGCCCACGGCCAGCTCGGTCTCGACTCTCACATAGTGTGCGCGGATCCCGCGCATGACGAGGTACAGCGCGACGATCGCAGCGGGGACGACCCACACCCCGCCGGTGAACCCGCTCACCACGACCACGAGAGCAGCGACGCCGGTCAGGACTGCGGCCACCCCGCTGAGAACTCGCGCGCGTACGGCGGCGGTCTTCTCGGTCGCGCGGAGCGGACCGCTCAGGTGCCGATTCCAGTGCCGGACCATTCCAGCCTGGCCGAGGCAGATGCCGAGCAAGACACTCGCGACGTACGGCGGGACCAGGCGCGTCACTGACACGTCGAAGGCGATGACCGCCACGACAGCGGCGGCGGCGATCACCATGACGGCGCTGGTGAAGGCATGCCGGTCACCGCGGTGATGCAGCTGTCGAGGCAGATGCCGCTGCCGCGCCATGATCGACCCGAGCATGGGGAACGTCTCGAAAGCGGTGAGCGCCGCCACCAGCAGCACCAGCACCGTGGCCAGCTGGACCAGGAAGAACCCGAATGTGCCGTCCTCGAACACCGCGGCGGCAAGCTGGGCGAGCACCGTGCGCTGCGGTTCGCCCTCGCAGTCGAAACCGACCAGGTCGCACGCATCGGCCGTATACCGCACGTCCGCGATCACAGCCAGCGCGGTGACGCCCACGAACAGCACCACGACGACCACACCGGTGATCAGCAGCGTGGTGGCGGCGTTCTGCCGCTTTGGCTTGCGAAACGCAGGCGCCGCTCCCACGATCGTCCCGAGCCCGGCAACGGCCACTCCGCCGATGGCCGCGGCACGCAAGGCAAGAAGCACCAGTGCCAGGCCGCCCACCTCACCAAGCTCGGCCGCGACCTCGAACTCGGCGCTCTCGGCGACCGGCGTGTCCCCCGTGGCTGCGCCCGCCAACCCCCAGGCCAGCATGGCCACGATGCTGATAACAAAGAGGTAGGTCGGCGCGGCGAACACAACTCCGCCGGCTCGCAGGCCCCGAAGGTTCAGGACCGCCAGCACCACGACCGTCCCGATCGCGATCGGGAGCATGGACCCGTCCAGCGCGGGAAAGGCGGAGATCAGGTTGTCCACCGCCGCCGCCACCGCGACCGCGATGGTGAGCACGAGCGCGGTGAGCATCACCGCGCCGGTCGCCAGGGCGGCGTGCTCACCGAGGTTGCGCACCGCGACCTCGTAGTCGCCGCCACCGTTGGGGTACGCCCGCACCAGCCTGCGGTACGACACGACGACGACGAACATGAGGACGACCACGCCGGCGGCCACCCACGGGGTCAGGTAGAGGAGGCTCAGCCCGCCGAGGGTCAGGACGACGAGCATTTCCTGTGTGGCGTAGGCGACGGACGAGACGGTGTCGCTGGAGTACACCGGGAGCGCGACGCGTTTGGGCAGGCGAGGCTGCACCCGGTCGTACGCCCACCTGCGCCCGACCAGCAACCGTTTCGAGATATCGCCCACGCTAGGCACGGTGCAGCATGGTAGGCGTACTGGTACGGGCTATGAAGGGCGACCGGCCGTGTACGGTCAACTCAATCATGAGCCGTGCGTGAAAGGACCGCTGTGTACGTCGTCATCATGGGGTGTGGCCGGGTGGGTTCGACCCTGGCCCAGATCCTGGAGTCTCGCGGCCATACCGTGGCGATCATCGACCAGGATCCGGACGCCTTCCGGCGGCTGCCGCCCGGTTTCGAGGGCCGGACCGTGGCCGGAATCGGGTTCGACCGTGAGGTCCTGCTCGAGGCTGGGATCGAGCAGGCCGACGCGTTCGCGGCCGTCAGCAGCGGCGACAACTCCAACATCATCTCCGCGCGGCTGGCTCGGGAGACCTACGGGATCAACACCGTGGTCGCGCGCATCTACGACCCCGGCCGCGCGGAGGTCTACCAGCGGCTCGGCATCCCGACAGTGGCTACGGTGCGCTGGACCGCCGACCAGGTGATCCGCCGCCTGTTGCCAGAGGGCTCCGAGACCGAGTGGGTGGACCCGTCGGGCACGATCCGCCTCGCCGAGGTTCACGCCGCGAAGACCTGGGTCGGGCATCCGGTCTCAGCACTCGAGGAGGCGTCCGGTACCCGCGTCGCGTTTCTCACCCGCTACGGGGACGGATTGCTGCCCCAGCCCGACACCATCATCCAAGAGGGAGACCTCGTGCACGTTGCCATGCGCGTCGAGGACGCGCCACACGTCGCAGAGGTCTTCGAAACAGAGCCGGAGGTGGAGCCCTGATGCGCGTTGCAATAGCCGGGGCCGGCAATGTCGGCCGATCGATCGCGGCCGAGTTGATTCACAACGGTCACGAAGTGCTGCTCATCGACAAGGCACCGCGCGCGATCAAGCCGGAGTCCGTACCCGAGGCCGAATGGCTGCTCGCGGACGCCTGCGAACTGTCGATGTTGGCCGAAGCGCAGCTGGAACGCTGCAAGGTCACCATTGCGGCCACTGGGGACGACAAGGCCAACCTCGTGGTGTCGCTGCTCTCCAAGACCGAGTTCGGCGTGCCGCGGGTGGTGGCGCGGGTCAACCACCCCAAGAACGAGTGGTTGTTCAACGAGGCGTGGGGCGTCGATGTGTCGGTGTCCACGCCGCGCATCATGAGCGCGCTCGTCGAAGAGGCGGTCAGCGTCGGTGACCTGGTGCGGTTGTTCACCTTCCGGCAGGGCGAGGCGAACCTGGTAGAGCTCACGCTGCCGGAGGACTCGCCGATCGTCGGCACCGCCATCGCGGACATCGCGTGGCCGGTCGACACCACGCTGGTGTCGGTGATCAGGGGCAAACACGTGCACGCTCCGCTGCCCGACCTGCCGCTGGAGGCAGCGGACGAGCTCATCTTCGTCACCACCGCCGAGCACGAGGGCCCGCTCGAGGCACTCTTGTCGCCACACGCCCACCCGGCAGCGGGCTAAGGCCGGCCGGCCCGGACGCCAGGCGCCCAGCCCAGTCGGTGACGATCAGGTGCTGGACCAACCTTCTGACCTGGGCCTTCACCTGATTTCCTCACCTGATCGTTCAGTGTCCGCATGCTGAGAACCGATCAGGTGACCAACCGGTCGAGTGGCCTGCGTACGTCCCGTCCCCTTCTCCCCTGATCGACATGCGGGCACCGATCAGGTGACAAAACGGAGATCAGGTGAGAAAGCCGCTCGGGGAACCGGGCGGTCCGATCCACAAGGGTGGCTCAGGAGTCGGCGTCGGCTTCCGCACTCTGCGCAGCGGCCTTCTCCCGCTCCTGGTGTGCCTGGTAGGCCGGGCGGATGATGATCCATGACAAGTAGGCCACCAACAGGAACAGCGGCCAGCTCATCGCGAGCCGGGCGCCGGCCAGCCAGCCGAGCCGATCCTCGCCTGCCAGGTACAGAGGGACCTGAACAGACAGCCGCAGCGCGAACATCACGACCCACAACGCGCTGGCCTTCATGAATGCCCGGAAAAGGACGGGATCGCGCCGCCACGACGTGCCCTGCCCGGTCACCAGCCCGACGATCACGCCGAGCAGCGGCCAGCGGATGATGATCGAGATCAGGTAGGCCAGCCCGTACCCGATATTCACCGCGAACCCGGTGAGAAAGATGTCCTGCGCGCGCCCCGTGCGGTATGCGAGGAACGCCGCGATGCCGAGCCCGAAGAAGCCGGCGATGACGTTCTGCAGGGGTTCGCGGCGGGCCAGCCGGATGACCGCAAGCAGCGCACCGGACCCGAGGGCGGCCCAGATCGCAACCGAGAGGTCATGGCCGGTCAGGAAGTAGACCACGGTGAACAGCGCCAGCGGAAGCCCGGCGTCCAGCAGCGCCCCCGGGCCGAGCGCCGTCCTGGCGCGGAACTGCTCGCTGTTCGCGATGGCCTGCGCAAACCCGTTGGCTCGCGGCTGCCGAGCCGACTCCTCGGCCGTCATGCCGCACCGGCCGGCAGCAGTTGGTACCGGGGGTTGTACATCACTCGGCGCCCTTCCACTGTGCTGATCCGACCGGTGGCGATCAGTTTACGGCCGCAGTCGATGCCGCCGATCCGACGGCGGCCGAGCCAGATCAGGGTGAGCACGTCGGTGCCGTCGAACAATTCGGCCTCCAGCGCCGGCAGTCCGGCCCTGGGCTGCAGGGTGACGGTCTGGAGGGTTCCCCGGATCGACGCGACCTGCCGGTCACCGACGTCGGCGAGGCATTTGCAGCCGGACTCCTCGGCTTCTGCGCGCAGTCGTTCGGCATCGCGGTCGAACTCAGACTCGGACGCCCATTTCGTGACGGCCTCCCAGAGGCCGTGTCGACGTTCACCCATCACAGACGAGGGTAGCGCGGCCGAGTCGGGCCACCACACTTACCGCTCGATCATGCTTGCTGCTCGGGCTGCTGCGGCGGCCGCAGCGCAATGAGATCGCCAGGCGCCATCGGATTGTCGCCCCGCACGACGACGGTGTCGCGCACGACCTGTACCAGCCGGCCGAACGCCTCCGGGCTGCTGGTCGCGGCACCGAGAAACGTCGCGCGGAGCATCCACCGCGGTCCGTCGATGCCCACGCTTCGGGACGGTTGGACGGCCTTCTTGCCGTCGGGCGTGGTCACGGGCAGCACGATCCGGACCTCCGTACCGAACGGACCTGCGGCCTCCTCCACCGTGCCACCCCTGCGTTGAGCGTCGGCGGCGATCTGAAGTCGGGTCTGATCCCACAACCCCGAACTGCGTGGCGCCGCGACGGGGATCATCTGCACCGCACCGTCGTCGAGCACCACCATGACGCTCGCCGGCCGGCCGGACTTCTCATCGACCTGTAGCTGCAACTTCATGCCCTCGACCCGCGGCACCAGCAGCGCGCCCAGGTCGATGCGGTCGGCGCGGGCTCGCTCGACATCTACCTCGGCCGAGTCGTACGGACCGCTCGTGCGGGGAGTCTTGCCGGCCGAGCTCTCGTCCGGGTCGGGGGTCGGCTGGGCCGGCTCGGCCCCTTCTTCATCGCGCGGCCGGCGGCGGAAGATACTCATCGCTGGATACGCCCTTCGGCCGGCCGGCCGGCTGTTCCGGTCGATCCATATCCGTTGGCCCCTCTGGCCGAGCCGGGCAGCCGTTCCACCTCGTGGAACCGGGCCCGCTCCACCCGCTGCACCACGAGCTGGGCGATGCGGTCGCCACGTTTGAAGACGGCCGGTTCGCGCAGGTCGTGATTTACCAGCAGCACCTTTATCTCACCTCGATAGCCGGCATCGACCGTGCCGGGAGTGTTAACGATGCTAACGCCCAGTCGATGGGCAAGCCCCGACCGCGGATGCACAAAGGCGGCGAAACCGTCCGGTAACGCCACGGCGATCCCCGTCCCCACCAGGGCGCGTTCACCCGGAGCGATCGTCACGTCGCTTGTGGTGACCAGGTCGGCACCCGCGTCTCCCGGGTGCGCGTAGGAGGGGACGGGCACATCCGGGTCGAGCCGGGTGACTAGGACGTCGACTGCTTCAGTCACAGCCCGAGACCATACCTGCGACCCGCATGTGGGAACCTGCGTAGGTGAGCTCCTACCGCGAACACCTCTGGGTGCCGGTCCGCTGGTGGCTGCTCGCGCTGCCGCTGGCGGGTGCGGTCTGGCTGGCCTACCAGCACGCGTACGGGGCTCGCGTTTCGGTTCCGGCTGGTCTTCTCACTCTCGCACTGGCGGGCGCGCTGCTGGCCGGTTACGGCCGGGCCACGGTCGCCGTCGGCCCGGACGGGCTCGTCGCGGGCCGCGCCCGGCTGCCGCTGTGGGCAGTCGGCACCGTCGAGGTGCTCGATCCCGAGGCGGCACGCAGAACCCGCGGGCCGGAAGCCGACCCGCGGGCATACCTGCTGCTTCGCGCCTACATTCCGGGAGCTGTCCGCGTCACCGTCGACGATCCGGCCGATCCGGTGCCGTACTGGTACATCTCCACTCGCCGACCCGAGCGGCTGGCGGCCGCGTTGCACGCCGCCGTCCGGTCCGAACGAGCCGGCCGATAGCGCATCACGCAGCGCAGTCGCGGCAGATCAGCTGGCCGTTCTTCTCGCCGGCCAGCTGGCTACGGTGGTGGACCAGGAAGCAGCTCGAACAGGTGAATTCGTCGGACTGCCGTGGCAGCACCCGGACCGAGAGCTCCTCGTTCGACAGGTCCGCGCCCGGCAGCTCGAGGGCCTCGGCCAGGTCCGCCTCGTCGACGTCGACAATGCCGGACGACTTGTCCATCCGGCGATTCTTCAGCTCCTCGAGCGAGTCCTCGGACAGTTCGTCGTCGGTCTTACGAGGGGCGTCGTAGTCAGTAGCCATTCTTTCGTTCCCCCTTGTACGGGCATCATCGTCGTTCTATCCGGTCGGGTAACGACCGTGACCTTCGTAACGCATGACGGCCGCCGGTTGTGCCCGATCCGAGTCGGGAATTCTGCCCTATGTCCGATCGAAGTCAGCGCGCGGCCCGCCGACTTCGCCCAAGATCCTCCTTGGAACACCGTCGTCACTGGTCAATAGGGCCTTAGGTGCCCGCTCGAGGCATGGTTCAAACGTCTTTGTCGGGCCGAAGCGGTGCCAGCAGGTCGTGTAGCGATGCGAACAGCGCGGGTCCTGCGGCGATCACCAGGTCCGGTCCGGCCTCCGCGCCGGCAAGCCCGCCGACCACGGCACCGGCCTCCTCGGCGATCAGCGCACCCGCCGCGAGGTCCCACGGGCCGAGGCCCCGCTCGTAGTACCCGTCCACCCGACCCATCGCCACCGCGCAGAGATCGAGGGACGCAGCGCCCGCGCGCCTGATGTCGCGAACGGACGGCAGGATCTGCTGCAATATTGCCGCTTGGCGCGCCCGCCGGGCGGCGTCGTACCCGAAGCCGGTGGCCACCAGCGCCAACTCGAGCCGGTCACAACCCGATTCGTGGATCGGCTCACCGTTGAGGTACGCCCCGCCCCCACGGGCGGCGGTCCAGGTCTCACCGCTCACGGGATTGTGGACGACACCGACCACCGCGTCCCCGTCACGCTGAGCACCGATGGACACCGCGTACTGCGGGATCCCGTAGAGATAGTTCACCGTCCCATCAATGGGGTCGACGAACCATCGCACTCCCGACCCGCCGTCCGACCAACCGGCTTCCTCGCCCAGAATGGCGTCCTCCGGCCGCGCTCGCCGCAGCCGTTCTCGGATCAGCGCCTCGGCGGCGGTGTCCGACTCGGTGACCACGTCCGTGGACGTGCTCTTGGTGGCCGAAACAGCCATCCTGGTGACCGCGTCGCGGCGGTCACGGATCAGCTCGCCGGCCTCGAGTGCGGTCTCGACGGCCAGTTTCAGCAGTGTCGTGGGCTCACTCACCCCGCCAAGCTATCCGACCCGCAGAGCGCAGGACGCGGTCCGCGCGGGTTCGGGCAGCACCCGGCGGGGCACACGTCGTGCGACGGGCCCGGTGGGCCGATGCTGGCCCGGACCGGCTGCTCGCCGCGCTCGAGCGCCGCCCGTTCCGAGAACAGGTCGCGGATGGCGGCGACGAAGCCCGGGTGGGTACCGGCAGTGGCCGACCGCGTGGCGGCCAGCCCGAGCTTGGCGGCCGTGTCCATCGCCTCCGTATCGAGGTCGAAGACCACTTCCATGTGATCGGAGACGAACCCGATGGGAGCGAGCACCACCGCACGGGTGCCCCGCTCGGCGAGCTGCTCGAGGTGGTCGTTGACGTCCGGTTCCAGCCACGGCACGTGTGGCGAGCCGCTCCGCGAGCAGTAGACGAGGTCGTATTCGTACCGGACTCCGGTGCGGTCGGCGAGTTCGGACGTGACCGCCGCGGCCACCGCCATGTGCTGCGCCACGTACGCGCCGCCCTCCGGACCGGACGTGTCGGCCATTGCAGTCGGGATCGAATGCGTGACGTACACCAGCCGCGCCACGGCGGCGGCATCGCCTGGGAGTCGCCTGAGCGCGGCCAGCACGTTGTCGGCGTTCGCGGCCACGAACCCGGGATGGTCGAAGTAGTGGCGGATCCGGTCGATACGGGGCGCGCCCGGCCCTACCGCCGACACGGCCGCGGCCAGGTCTTCGCGGTACTGGCGGCAGCCGGAGTAGGACGAGTATGCGCTGGTGATGAACGCCGCGGCTCGGGTGATGCCCTCGTCGCGCATCCGGGCGAGCTCGTCGGTCAGGTACGGGTCCCAGTTCCGGTTTCCCCAGTAGATCGGGACGTCCAGCCCGGCGGCCGCGAACTCCTGCTCGAGCGCGGCGATGAGGGTGCGGTTCTGGTCGTTGATCGGGCTGCGCCCGCCGAACGCGTAGTAGTGCTCGGCGACCTCCTCGAGCCGGGCGCGCGGTATGTCGCGGCCGCGCGTGACGTTATCGAGGAACGGCATCACGTCGGCAGGGGTCTCCGGGCCACCGAAGGAGACGAGGAGGAACGCATCGTACGGAGCGGTAGTCACGCTGATAAATCCTGCCAGGTTGTCGGCGCCGCGCCGTAGGCTGGACCGGCCGTTGTCAGCATCGTCACAGTCTGGGAGACCTGTCGTGTTCGGAACCTACGGGGTCGTGTTGCGCACCCCGGGTGCCCGTGCCTTCTCCGTGGCCGGACTGGTTGCCCGGCTGCCGATGTCGATGCATGCGCTCAGCATCGTGCTGGCCGTCACGTTGTCCGGCGGCAGCTACGCAACGGCCGGCATCGCGGCCGGCATCGGCACGGGCGCCCACGCGGTCGCGTCGCCCGTGCAGGCGAGAGTTGCCGACCGGCTCGGGCAGAGCCGGATGCTCGTGCCGCTGCTCATGGCCCACGGCGTCGCGCTCCTCGCCCTGATCGCGGTCGTCGGTCGGGTCGCCGCCGGCGAGTTGCCGTTCGGGCTGCTTGCCGCCGCCGCGTTGCTCACCGGCGCCACGTTCCCCCAGTTCGGCGCCCTCGTGCGGGCCCGCTGGGCGGGCCTGGACTCAATCGCCGGCCGCCTGCACACCGCCTATGCGTGGGAGTCGGCGCTCGATGAGGTCGCGTTCGTCCTGGGTCCCATCGTCGTCGTGGTGCTCGCCACCAACGTCCACCCGGCGGCCGGTCTGGCCGCGGTGATGGTGCTCACGCTGTCCGGCGGCTTCGTTTACGCCTCGCTGCGAGCCTCCGAGCCGCCGATCCGGCCGGCCGGCACCACCGGTCGTCGTGACCGCCTGCCGATGGTGACGCTGACCTGGACCGTAGCGGCGTTCGCCTTCATGGGCGCCATCTTCGGCACCGTCGAGCTCAGCACCGTCGCCGTCGCGGAAGAGTTCGGCGTTACCGCGGCGGCCGGCCCCGCGCTGGCCGTGTTCGCCGCCGGAAGCCTGATCGCCGGGCTGACGTCTGGGACGATCCACTGGAAGGTCTCGCCGCGGCGGCGCTTCGTCGTGGGTCAGGCGGCGCTGACCGTGGCCGTGCTGCCACTGGCCTTCGTGGGGAGTCTGCCCGTACTGTTCGCGGCCGTCTTCGTGGCCGGCTTTGCGATTGCGCCGACCCTCATCGCCGGGTTCTCCCTGGTCCAGGCCGCGGTTCCGGCTAGCCGGGTCACCGAAGGGCTGGCCTGGGCATCCACGGCGATCACGGTGGGCGCCGCGGCCGGCGCGGCGTTCGCGGGCCCGATCATCGACCGCATCGGCGGATCGGACACCTACCTCGTCGCCTTCGCCTGCGGCGTGCTTGCAACCATGGCCTGTCTGGTGGGAGCCTCTGTCGACCGGCCGGTCCGTGACGTGCCCGAGCCGGTGTAACCCCGGATACCTGCGGCGTGGCGGCTTGGTCAGTACGCCGGCCGGGGCGACGATAGAGGCTAGCCAGTAGTAGGAGGCCCGGGGATGCGTAAGTTGCGGCTCGTCGCCCTGAGCGACGACGGCACGCATCTCATCCTCCATGGCGACGGCGACGAAACCCCTATGTCGCTGCCATTGGACGAGCGCTTACACGCGGCCATCCGCGGCGACCGCGCCCGGCTGGGGCAGCTGGAGATTCAGATGGACAGCCAACTGAGGCCACGCGACATCCAGGCCCGAGTGCGCGCCGGAGAAAGCGTCCAGTCAGTGGCGGCGGCCGCTGGAGTCCCACTCGACAAGGTCCTGCGGTTCGCCGGTCCGGTTCTCGCCGAGCGCGAGCACATCGCCGGCCGCGCCCAACAGGCCGTCATCCGGCGGATCAACAGTGACTCGCAGAACCGCCCTCTCCAGGAGACCGTCGCCGAGTGGGTCAGCAGCTTCGACGTCGACCCGGAGACGGTGGCCTGGGACGCCTGGCGGCGCGACGACGGGCGTTGGATCGTGAGCGCACGCTGGCAGGCCCAGCACAACGACAAGGAGGCCTGCTTCACCTTCGACCCGACCGGCCGGTCCGTCGTACCCGACAACGACGAGGCGCGTGCCGTCGCCGGCGAACGGGCCCCCGACACTGCCGAACCCGCTCCAGAGGTTCCGGTTCGTACCGGACCGGCTCGTCTTTCCGTGGTCTCGGATCCCGATGACGAACCGATCATGGTCGACGGTCCGGGCGTCGTTGACCTGGAGAACGACGCCGAGACCGACAGCGAGCCGACCGTCCCTGTTCCGATCGCGGGTCAGCGGGCGCCGCACGATGCCCGTCGGCTGCGCCCGGAGCGGCTGCCCTCATCGCGAGATGAGCGCCCCGATCCGTGGTCGCGCGATCGCGAAGAACCCACCAGCGATCGGCTCCGGCTCTCCGACATCGCCAGCCACATCGAGGTCGATGAGGCCACTACGCCTCAGGAGCCGGTCACCGCGCGAGCCGCAAGCGGCGACGTCGCCCCGGCTCAGCCGGAAGAGCCGGCCCGCCAGCGCCCCAAGCGATCGCGGTCGAAGCGCCCAAGCGTGCCCAGCTGGGACGAGATCATGTTCGGCCGGCGCGACAAGTCGGAGTAAGAGCCGGTCAGCCCGCCATCGTCAACAGCGGCACCAGCATCTCGGCTTCGCTAAGGGCGCCGTGCAGCCCGATCAACTTCGCCTCGATGGGGAACACGCTCCGGCGCTCGACGGCGCAGTCACCGTCGATGCTGGCCACCACGTCGCCGATGCGGTCCACCACGCGTGCCTCGACCGCACCGAACCATCCGCGGGAGATCGCCTCGTCCCGGGTCAGCACGGTGGCCCGAGAGCCAAGAACCTCCCGCCAGGCGGCGTGCACATCGGCTGACGCGCCGTCGACGGTGTAGACGTGCCGGAACCGGGCCTCGCCGCCGACGAGAGCGACTCCGTCGCGGAGTGCGGCCACCTGGTCCACGTCGATCCGTTGCTCGGCAGCGACGTCCACCATGCCGTGGTCGGCAGTTGCCAGCAGCACCGCGCCGGGGGGCAGAGCGAGGTACAGCTCTTCGACGAACCGGTCCAGCAGCACCAGCTGGTGCCGCCACGACGCCGAACGGCAACCGCGCTGGTGGCCGGTGAAGTCCAGGTCGCCGTCGTAGACGTACACCAGCGTGGGCCCGGTGCCGTTCGCCGCAGCAGAGGCAGCCAGCGCAACTCGCTCCCCTAGGCTGTCTGCGATCGCGAAGCCGGGGCTCCTCAACGCGGCGGAGGTGAGGCCGGACCTGTTGAACTTGCGCTGTCCGAGCACCGTAACGGCGACACCGGCCCCGGCCGCCCGTTCGAACACGGTTGGGTGCGGCTGGTACACCCGCGGGTCGATGTCCTTGTGCTCGTCCCATCTCAGCGCGTTGAACAGCTTCTCCGTCGTCCCGGGCTTACGGGTGGTGTAGCCGAGTAGCCCGTGGCGCCCCGGCACCAATCCGGTACCCAGGCTGGTCAAGCTGGTGACCGTCGTACTGGGAACACTCGCCGTGATCGCACTGCCGGCCATCGAGTTGAGGAACGGCGCCTCCGCCTGGTGGCCGCGCAGCGCATTCCAGCCCAACCCGTCGATGAGCAGGACGCAGTATCGCCGCGCAGCCGGCAGCCCGAGACCGTTCTGCTCCCCGGCCACGCCGAGTGCGCCTAGCACCGACGGCAACACGTCCGAGAGCGAGGCTTCGCCGTAGCGCGGCAGAACGGTGCGTGCCGGCCCGGCGGCGATCACCTTACCTTCACTGTCGCGGCCGACAGCGCCTTGGCAAACCGCAGGAGGTCCTCGACCCGGGGCCGGCCGTCGGCCGTCTCACTCACCCTGAGCGAGAAATCGTCCGATGTCACGGTGCCCGTGTAACCGTGGTCGGCTTCGCAGGTGGGATCGGCACAGCCGGCCGGCTCGACGTCGACCCGGCTCATCGCGCCCCAGCCCACCGTGATGACCACGTCCCGCGCGGGGTCGCCCTTCGCGTACGACGCCGGCGAGGTCACCGTCCGGCTGACGACTACCGACGAGACCCGGTCGAGCGGAACCGCTTCGGTGGACGTCGTTGCGTACGGCAGTGGGTTCGCATCGTCGGCCGGGTACTCATCGGTGTGGCCGACGATCAGGCGGGTCGGGGTGAGCACCAGCACGCTTACGTGCCGGCGAAGCTCGTCCCGGTCGAAGTGCGGCTCGTGGTGGACGAAGTACGACTCCACGGGTTCGTCGGCGAGTGAAGTCTCGAGCGTGTCCGCAACCAGATCCGGGTAGTAGCCCGCCTGCTGGATGGCGAGACGGAGCGCTTCACGCGTTCCCACGTTGGCCATGAGCCCATCCTTGCATGACTACGGTCAAAGCTAGCCGAGCCGCCTCGTGTACCAGTCCGACCGCCCGCCCGGCGGCGCCACCGTGCCCGAGCCGTTCAGCACCGAGTAACCCTTCGGCGCGACGAGGATCGGGGTCAGTTCAAGGTCGATCACCTCGGGCAAGTCGTCGGTGAGCCGTGACACGCGGTGCAGCAGTTCCTCGATGGCGGCCAGGTCGGCTACCGCGCCCCCGCGGTAACCCAGCAGCAGGGGCGCCGCCTTTATCTCGTGCACCATCTCGCGCGCGTCGACGTCCGTCAGGGGAGGGATCCGGTACGCCCGGTCGCCGAGCAGGTCGGTCGGCACCCCCGACAGGCCGAACGACACGACAGGACCGAACAGCTGATCCTCCTGCGCGCTGATCACGACGGGGATGCCGGGCGGTGCCATCGCCTGGACGACGAACTGGGCCTCGGCCGGGTCGGCGAGGGTGCGCGACAACGTCGCCCACGCGTCGCGCATCTCGTCAGCGGTGTCGATGTTGCGCCACACATCGGAAAGATCGGGACGGAACCGCAGGTGTGGTGCGGTCGCCTTCAGCACCACGTTCCAGCCGAGCCGCTCACCGGCCGCGATGGCATCGTCGAGGGACGGTGCTGAGATCATCTCCAGCAGGGTTATGCCGTAGCAGGCCAGTAGTCGGCGGAGTTGGTCGCCGTCGAGCTCGGTCCCGGTCGGGTGACCGTCCAGCGCGGCGGCCACGATGGCTCGCGCACCCTCCACGTCGCAATCGGCCAGTTCCGGGACCGAACCGCGGGGACGCCGTTGCCATTGGGCGTACGACGTCGCGTGGGCGAGGGCGCGGGCAGCTTCCTCCGCCGAGGGGTACGACGGGATGGACCCGCGGCCGGCGATGCCGAGCTCGTCGGGTACTCGCAGTGGCTCCGGCACTCCCCTGCTGCCGAGAAACGTCGACACGATCGTCTTGGCCGGCCGCGCCGCCGCAGTCGTCGCAAGCACCCGCGCGACCTCGTCACCGCGCGAGGATTCCACGGTCGGCACGAACACGGCGATGATCGAGTCGACACCGGGGTCGTCCAGCGTGTCGGACAGGGCGCGCTCGAAATCGGCCGCGGAAGCCTGCGGTCCGAGGTCACGCGGCTGGCCCACCACCTCGAGCCCGGTGCTGTCCGCAGCGTCGGCCGCCAGCAGCCCTATCGAGTCAGAGTTGCCGACGACGGCGACCCGCCTCCCGCCTGGTAGGGGCTGATAGGCCAGCACCTGGGCCACATCGAACATTTCCGCCAGCGTGTCCACGCGGATCACCCCCGACTGGCGGAACATCGCGTCGAGCGCGGCCACGGGTGCGGAGCTACGGCGCACCGCATGCCCTAGCGGGACCCCTTGTGTCGAGCGACCACTCTTGACGGCCACAACGGGTTTGCTCAAAGCGACCCGGCGAGCCAGCCGGGAGAACTTGCGCGGGTTGCCGAGCGACTCCAGATAGAGCAGCACGACATCGGTCGCGGGATCGTCCCGCCAGTACTGGAGCAGGTCGTTGCCAGACACGTCGGCGCGATTGCCCGCCGAAACGAAGCTGGAAAGGCCCAGCCCGCGTGCGGCGACGGTTTCGAGGATGGCTATCCCGAGCGCTCCGGACTGGGAGAAGAACCCGACGCGGCCCGGCGGCGGCACGAGCTCGGCCAGCGAGGCGTTCAGCGAGTACTCCGGATCGGTGTTCACGATGCCCAGGCAGTTCGGGCCGACGACGCGCATGCCATTGGCCCGCGCCAGCCGCACCAACTCCGCCTGGCGGGCTCGGCCGTCGTCGTCCCCCGTCTCGGCGAATCCCGCGGAGACCACGACAAGGCCCTTGACGCCCTTGGCGGCGCACTCCAGCACGACAGGGATCACGGCGGGTGCCGGTACGGCGATCACCACCAGGTCCACGTCACCGGGAATGTCGCCGATGCTCGGGTACGCGGGAACACCCGCGATCGCCGGCGCTCCGGGGTTCACCGCGTACACCGGGCCCGTGAACCCGCCGAGGACGAGGTTGCGAACGAGAGTCTGACCGACCTTGTCGCGGAATCGGCTGGCCCCGACGACCGCGACCGAACGCGGCGTCAGGAGCCGGCCGATCGAACGCGCCTCGGCGCGGTGTTCGCGCGCGGTCATCACGGCCAGCGAGTCCTCAGTCGGATGGACCTCGAAGCTGACGTGCACGACGCCGTCCTCGTATGTGTTGTCGACCGTGTACCCGGCGTCCGCGAAAACCTTTATCATCTTGCGGTTCTGCGGCAGAACCTCCGCCACGAATCTGGTGATCCCGTTCTCGCGGGCCGCTTGAGCCAGGTGCTCCAGCAGGACGCTACCGATTCCCCGCCCCTGGTGAGCGTCCTCGACCAGGAAGGCCACCTCGGCCTGCTCCTTGTCGATTCGGTCGTACCGGCCCACGGCGATCATGTCGTCGCCCGCAAGCATGATCAACGCGACCCGGTCCGCGTGGTCGACGGTGGTGAACGTCTCGATGTCGCGCTCGGACAGGTTCGGATACGGCGCGAAGAACCGGTAATACTTCGATTCGTCGCTCACCCTGGCGTAGAACGCGACCAGTCGTTCGGCGTCGTCCGGCCGGATCGGACGCACGTGTGCCGTCGCCCCGTCTGACAGCACGACATCGGCTTCCCAATGCGCTGGGTACAGCGGCTGAGCCATGGTGCCTCGCATGATACTTGCTAGACGCCCGAGACTTGACGATCAGATGACGTGACGGCTGCCTGACCTGGGACGTGATCGCGACTTTCCCACCTGATCGTTTACTCCCACAAGCTGAGATGCGATCAGACGGGCTGTCGCCGCTGTGACCTGCATATCAGTCGACTTGTAGCCACCTGATCGTCTCGGCAGAGTGGATCAGGTGACACATCGACGATCAGGTGACCAACTGCGGGTCGGTCCACGGCTCGGGCCTGGTTGCGAGCAACAATGAGGGCGTCCGAATCCTGTCGATCGAGGAGCACGACCGGCCATGGCCCGCCGCACGACCAAGAACCCGCCACCGGAGGACTTCGATGAAGTGATCCTCGACGTCGACATCTCCGAGGAGATGCGCGGCAGCTTCCTCGAGTACGCCTACTCGGTCATCTACTCTCGGGCGATCCCGGACGCTCGCGACGGCCTCAAGCCGGTGCAGCGGCGGATCTTGTTCCAGATGAACGAGATGGGGCTGCGCCCCGATCGTGCGCACGTCAAGTGTGGGCGGGTAGTCGGCGACGTCATGGGCAAGCTGCACCCGCACGGCGACGGCGCGATCTACGACACGCTCGTGCGGATGGCCCAGCCATGGGCGATGCGCCTGCCGCTGGTCGACGGCCACGGTAATTTCGGATCATTAGACGCAAATCCGGCGGCCTACCGCTACACCGAATGCCGGATGGCCGAACCGGCGACGCTGCTCACCCAGTCGCTCGACGAGAACGTCGTCGACATGGTGCCCAACTACGACGGGCAGTTCGAGCAGCCCGAGGTGCTACCCGCCGCGTTCCCGAACCTGCTGGTCAACGGCGCGAGCGGGATAGCGGTGGGCATGGCCACGAATATGCCGCCGCACAACCTGGGCGAGGTCATCGAGGCGGCCCGGCACCTGCTGGCCAACCCGGAGGCCTCCCTGGACGACCTCATGCGGTTCGTCCCCGGCCCGGACCTGCCCACCGGGGGGCGGATCGTCGGGTTGGAAGGCATCCGCGAGGCGTACGAGACAGGGCGCGGCTCGTTCCGGACCCGAGCCACCGCCCGCGTCGAGAACATCACCGCCCGCCGCAAGGGCATCGTGATCACCGAGCTTCCGTACATGGTCGGCCCGGAGCGGGTTCGCCAGCGCATAGCCGAACTGGTCCGCAGCAAGAAGCTGCAAGGCATCGCCGACGTCGAGGACTACACCGACCGCAACACCAGCCTCCGCCTCGTCATCGAGCTCAAGAGCGGCTTCGTGCCCGAGGCGGTGCTCGAGCAGCTCTACCGGTTGACCCCCCTCGAAGAGTCGTTCGCGATCAACAACGTGGCGCTCGTGGACGGCCAGCCACGCACCCTGGGCCTCAAGGAGCTGCTCGAGGTCTTCCTCAAGCACCGGCTCGATGTCGTCCGCCGGCGCAGCGAGTTCCGCCGCACCAAGGCGGCCGACCGGCTGCACCTGGTCGACGGTCTGCTCATAGCGCTGCTCGACATCGACGAGGTCATCCAGCTGATCCGCTCGTCCGAGGACGCGACCGACGCTCGCAACCGGCTGATGAGCGTGTTCGACCTGACCGAGATCCAGGCCAGGTACATCCTGGACACGCCGCTGCGCCGGCTCACCAAGTACGACCGGCTCGAGCTCGAAACCGAGGCCGACGAGCTGCGCCGCACCATCGCCGAGCTCACCGAGATCCTGGAGAGCGAGGACCGGATGCGCGAGGTCGTGTCGCACGAGCTCGCGGACGTGGCGGCCGCGCATGCGACGCCCCGGCGCACTGTGCTGCTCGAATCGGCCGGGACGCCGGTATCGGCGCAGGCAGTAAGCACGCTGGAAGTGACCGACGACCCCTGCCACGTCCTGCTTTCCTCAACCGGGCTGCTCGCCCGGACCAGCGGCGACGAGCCACTTGCGGCGCGCGGCAAGCGGGCCAAGCATGACGTAGTCGTCTCCCAAGTGCGAGCCACCGCTCGCGGTCACGTAGGCGCTGTGACGAGCACCGGCCGGGTCGTCCGGCTACCTGTACTGGACCTGCCGGCGCTTCCGCCGACGGCTCAGGCCCCCAACCTCTCCGGCGGTGCGCCGGTCAAGGAGTTCATCGAACTGGCCAAGGACGAGCGCGTGCTGTGCCTGACGACGTTCGACCCGGACTCACCTGGCCTCGCACTCGGCACGGCACGGGGCATCGTCAAGCGGGTCAATTCCGACTACCCGTCCAACAAGGACGAGTGGGACGTCATCCGGCTCGATGACGGCGACCGAGTCGTGGGAGCAACCGAACTGCGCACGGGCGAGGAGGATCTGGTCTTCGTGACTTCCGATGCCCAGTTGCTGAAGTTCTCCGCCAATGCGGTACGGCCCCAGGGTCGTGGCGGTGGCGGCGTGGCCGGGGTAAAGCTCGGCAACGGCGCCCGGGTCGTCTTCTTCGGTGCGGTCGACCCTGACACTGACTCGTCCGTCGTCACTATCTCCGGTAGCTCTGCGGCGCTGCCGGGCACGCAGGCCGGTAATGTGAAGGTCACTCCCTACTCGGAGTACCCCGCCAAGGGACGGGCGACCGGCGGCGTGCGCTGCCACCGCTTCCTCAAGGGCGAGGACACCTTGTTGCTCGCGTGGGCGGGCAGGGCACCGGCCGTCGCCGCGGCCGCCAGCGGCGTTCCTGTCGCGTTGCCCGATGCGACCGGCCGACGTGACGGCTCGGGCACCCCGGCAACACAACCGATCGCCGCAGTCGCCGGCTCACCGACCCCGCAGTGATGGGCGAGGCGGGTGATGCAACTTCGGTATCACCCGCCTCGCGATACGTGCCCTATCCCTCAACCGAGATGGCCCTCAACCGAAGTGGCCGTCAACCCCGCAAGCCGCGCACGACGACCCACACGATGATCGCCCCCGCTATCACCGCGACTACCGGCAGAACGCGTTTGGCGATCGATCCCCCGGCCACCTGGACCAGGTTGATCGTGTCCGATGTCGGGCGCTCCTGCGGGCCGGCGGCGGGGGATGCTGCCGCACCACGCGAAGGCTCGCCAACCGTCGGCTCACCGGCTGTTGGTGCCCCGGCTGTTGGTGCCCCGGCTGTTGGCGGACCGGCCGCCGATTCGCCGGCTACCGGTTCGCCGGTTGCCGCGGATTCGCCGGTTACCGCGGGTTCGCCGCGCTCCGGAGCGGGCTCGCCGGCACCAAGACGGTCCGCGAGACAGTCGGCGAACTGCCCGAGCAGCTTCGCGCCGACCTCGTCCATGACACCGCGGCCGAACTGAGCGGGCCGGCCGGTGATCGCCAGATCGGTCTCGACATTGACCTTGGTCCCGTCGTCGATCTGATTCAGCACCGCGGTCACGGTGGCCGCCGCTGTGCCCGCCCCTCGGGTCTCCCGGCCCTTGGCCTGCACCACGACCCGCCGGGTCGCGGCGTCCTTCTCGAGGAAGGACGCCGTTCCGGTGTAGGCGACAGTGACCGGGCCGACTCGAACCTTGACCTTTCCGGTGAACGAGTCGCCCTCGACCGACTCGATCGTTGCGCCCGGCATACACGGTGCGACCCGTTCGACGTCCAGCAGAGCCTCCCAGGCCCGCTCGACCGGGACCGGCACGGTGAACTCATGCTCGAGGCGCATCGGCTCACACCTCCGCGGCCGCGGCCACGGCGCGGCGCGTCAGTACCCGGGCCAGATGCGCCCGGTACTCGGCGGACGCGTGGATATCGGTCGTCGGGGCGATTCCTTCGGACGCCGCCTCGGCCGCCGCCGCGACAGCGTCCGGCGATGCCTCTGCGCCGGCCAGCGCAGCCTCGACCGCTGCCGCC
Source organism: Jiangellaceae bacterium (assembly GCA_036373915.1). Lineage (GTDB taxonomy): Bacteria > Actinomycetota > Actinomycetes > Jiangellales > Jiangellaceae > JASLBX01. The sequence goes on from DASUUU010000110.1 coordinate 59,548, forward strand.
CGGACAGGAGTGGAACCGACGTTGACAAGCCCGATCCGGGCCGACCCGATGGATCCGTTCGACCGCTGGACGACCGCGACGGCTCCGACCATGGCCCACGCCTGCGCCACGCGGTTGAACTTCTCGTAGCGGTGGCCCCAACCATCGCCCAGCTTCGGCACCGATACGGCCACCAGCACCTCGTCCGGGGCCACCGCCGTCTGGAGGTAGTCCACGAAGAACTCCGCGGCCGGCACCTCGCGCCGGCCGTTGCGGCCGGCCACCGTCATGCTCGCGTCCAGGGCAAGCGCCAGTGCCGGCAGGTCACCGGCAGGATCGGCGTGCGCGATCGAGCCGCCGAACGTGCCGCGATGCCGCACCGCCGGGTCGGCCACTGTCGCCGTCACCTCGGCGATGACCGGGCAATGAGTTCGGACCAGTTGATCGCGCAGCACCTCGCCGTGGGTCGTCGCGGCGCCGATCACGAGCCGGTCGCCTTCCTCGCGGATGCCGCGCATCTCGTCGACCCGGGAGACGTCGACCACGACCTCCGGGTAGGCGAGCCGCAGGCGCATCAGCGGGATCAGGCTCTGGCCGCCGGCCAGCACCTTGGCGTCCTCATTCAGTGCCGAGACCGCCTCGTCGACCGAGCCGGCCCGGACGTACTCAAACTGTGCGGGTATCACCGTGCACCTCCCCGTGCCTGGCTGAGCGCCTCCCAGACCCGCATCGGCGAGCAGGGCATCCGGACATCGGTCACGCCGTACTGCCGCAGCGCGTCGACGACGGCATTGACGGCGGCCGGGGTGGACGCGATCGTGCCGGCCTCTCCGACCCCCTTGACTCCGAGCGGGTTCGTGGTGGCCGGCGTCTCGGTTCGGTCGGTTGTGATCGACGGGAGGTCGGCCGCACTGGGCACCAGGTAGTCGACGAAGGTGCCGGTCACCAGGTTGCCGTCGTCGTCGTAGATCGCCTCTTCGAACAGGGCCTGGGCAACCCCCTGCGCGACTCCGCCGTGGACCTGACCTTCGACGACCATCGGATTGATCACCTTGCCGACATCGTCGACGGCCACGTACTTGGCCAGCTTCACCTCGCCGGTCTCGGTGTCGACCTCGACGAGGGCCAGGTGCGTTCCGTGGGGGTACGAGAACACCTCCGGATCGAAGATCGCCTCACCCGTCAGGACTGGAGACTCGCCGCCGGGCAGATCGTGGGCAGTGAACGAGGCGAACGCCAGCTCCTGGATGGCCTTGGCCGCATCGGGCGAGCCCCGGACGCTGAACTTGCCGTCATTGAACTCGACGTCGGAGACATCACATTCCAGTTGATGGGCCGCCAGCACCTTGGCCCGCTCCACGACCTTGCGACTGGCCTCGACGATCGCCATGCCGCCGACCGCCAGCGAGCGTGAGCCGTAGGTGTCGAGGCCGATCGGCGCCGTCCGGGTGTCGCCGTGCACCACGATGACGTCCTCGAACGGAACCCCGAGCGCGTCGGCCGCGATCTGCGCGAACGTCGTCTCGTGGGCTTGGCCGTGCGGAGAGGTGCCAGTGACGACCTCGACCTTGCCGAGCGGCAACACCCGCACCGTGGCCGCCTCCCAGCCGCCGGCGACGTACCCGACCTCGCCGAGCCAGCGAGACGGGGCCAGCCCGCACATCTCGGTGTAGGTCGAGATGCCGATGCCGAGTTGCACGGTGTCGCCGCGGTCGCGACGCGCTGCCTGCTCCTGGCGGAGCGCCTCGTAGCCGAACAGCTCGAGCGCCCTGTCGGTGGCCGCCTCGTAGTTGCCGGAGTCGTACTCGAGCCCGGCGACCGTCGTGTACGGGAACTCGTCGTGCTTGATCCAGTTCTTCCGGCGCACCTCGAGCGGATCCATGCCGAGCTCTGTGGCGAGCTCGTCCATCATCCGCTCGATCACAAAGGTCGCCTCGGGCCGCCCCGCGCCCCGGTAGGCGTCGGTCGGCGTCATGTTGGTGAAGATGCCCGTGCAGCTGAAATCGTGCGCCTCGAACTTGTAGATGCCCGGGTACATGTACCGGCCGAGCAGCGGGATGGACGGCGTGAGCAGTTGCAGGTACGCCCCCATGTTCGCGGTGAGGTCCACCTTGAGCCCGAGGACCGTTCCATCACGGGTGGCGGTGATCTCGGCGTCCTGGATCAGGTCTCTGCCGTGGATCGTGACCTGGCAGGCCTCGCTGCGCGTTTCGGTCCACTTGACCGGAACACCGAGGCGCTTGGCGAGCACAAGTGCGATCGCCTCTTCGGCATAGACCTCCAACTTGGAACCGAAACCGCCACCGACATCGGGCGCGATCACCCGGATGTTCTGCTGCGGGATGCCGGTCACCAGCGCCATGAAGATCTGGACGAAGTGCGGCACCTGCGTCGCGGACCACATCGTGTACTCGTCCGCGCCGGTCGGTTGGACCGCCACCGAGCGCGGTTCCATCGCACTCGGGATAAGCCGCTGGTTGATAAAGCGCCGGGTCACGACCACCTCGGCCCGTTCCCGCGTCGCAGCGTAGTCGCCGTGATGTTCGGTGTAGGTGAAGCACCGGTTGTTCGGGACGTCGTCGTGGACCAGCGGAGCGCCGTCCGCCACCGCGGCCGTCATGTCCAGCACCGGGGCGAGTGGTTCGATGTCGAACTCGATCGCCTCCAGCGCGTCCACCGCGGCCTCGCGACTGGTGGCGGCTACCACCGCCAGCCCGTCGCCGACAAACCGGACTTTGTCGGTCGCGAGCGGCAGGTGTGGGGGCGTCTTGAGGTCTTCGGACACCGTCCACGCGGTGGGGAGAGTACCCCAGTCGTCCGCCAGGTCCGCGCCGCTGAACGCCGCCACCACACCCGGAACACCGCGGGCACCGGCGACGTCGACCCGGTTGATGCGCCCATGAGCGATGGGGCTGCGCAGCACGCTGATGTGCAGCATGCCGGTAAGCGTGACGTTGTCGGTCCACTGGGTGCGTCCGGTTATCAGGTGAGCGTCCTCGCTGCGCTTTCGAGCGGAGCCGATCTCCCGTGCCGGCCGCTCCTCGACTGCGGTCATGCCGGCACCTCCTCAGCGGCGGGCTCGGCCTTTGCGCCGCCTGCCTGCGCGGACGCGGCCTGGCGGACTGCCCGCACGATGTTCTCGTAGCCCGTACACCGGCACAGGTTGCCCTCTAACCCCTCCCGGATCTCCTCGTCGCTCGGGTCTGGGTTGTTCGACAGCAGGTCGACCGCCGCCATGATCATGCCCGGTGTGCAGAAGCCGCACTGCAGGCCGTGCTGGTCGTGGAACGCCTGCTGAACCGGATGCAGACCGTTACCGGCCGACAGCCCCTGGATGGTGGTGATGTCGGTGCCGTCGGCCTGGACCGCGAGCACCGTACAACTCTTGACACTGACACCGTCCATCAGAACTGTGCACGACCCGCAGTTCGACGTGTCACAGCCCACTACTGTGCCGGTCTTGCCGAGCCGGTCGCGCAGGTAGTGGACGAGAAGGACTCGGGGTTCGACGTCGTCCTCGCGCTGGACGCCGTCGACGTTGACGTTGATCCTGGGCACGTCGCCTCCTTCGGCTGGGAGCGCCTTGGAGGCCGGGCGAAGTACACGCCGGAGCCCCGCCGGCGCAGGTATCAAGGGGCCAGTGCCACGCTATGGCAAGATCCGCTCTCGGGGAAGGTGTTCAGGCGACCGGCGGCGCAAATGCCTTGGGTGAGGACATCATCCCGACCGGTACGCCGGATCACGGGGCTGAGGTGGTCGGAAATCTGATGGACCCGGGTGGTCACGGCGTTGCGCATGGGGCCAGGCGGTCGCCAGATGAATTTCGGATACTGCTTTGTCCAGGTCGTTGATCGCCTGATCGATCCGTTCAGCGACGCGGTGGCCGTCGAGAACATCTAGGGCCGCATGCAGCGCCAGGCTTGCGGCGTAGATCCGCTGCACAACGTCGTCATACCCGCCAACGGCGGCGCTGATCTCCCCGGCGTGCCGCACTGGTTCAGTGAGCTCCGCCAGCATAACGTCGCCTAGCCTCAAGCTGGTCATCGTTCGGCCCGCCTCTGCCGCCTGCGCCGCCATCGGCTCGGGTGGCCACCCTGACGCGCTCCCCCGCGGAGCGTCATGAACGCACGCATCCGATGACGGCGCGAGCGGCAGAGTCCGGTCAGCTTGGATGTTCTCGTCGAGCGACGGGCGGCGAACGCAACAGCACACCGATCATGTCGTCCTCCCAGCACGGCTGAAACTCACCACGCCGCCAGGGTCCGGAGCGACTTATGTTCTCGTGTGATTACGCACGCTACACCCTGCGGTTAGCCCTGTCCACATGATCCACAGGGCAGGTGTGACCTGGTTCCTGTGACGCGGGTGCCGGCGAGCTACCTGGTCGGGTCGGATGACTGCGGAGCGGTGAGGTGCACCGTGCCGTCGACGACCGCCTGGGCGACGTCACCCAGCAGTTGGTTGGCCGAGCGGGCATGGTTGCGCAGGACCCCGAACGCCTCGCCGACGGAAATGTTGAGCCGCTCGGCCAGCACTCCCTTGGCCTGCTCTATGAGGATCCTGCTATTGAGGGCGGTCTGAAGCTGGCCGGTGACAGTCTCGTAGTGGCGGATCGTTCGCTCATGCAGTATCCCGATGGTCGCCACATCCGCCAGGGCCTGGCCGAGTGCGGCAGACTCCGGGCTCAGGGCACCTGGACGGGCGCTGAAGACGTTCAAGGCCCCGACCACGGTGTCACGTAGCCGCATCGGTATGGCCTCGACCGCGGCGTAGCCGGCGTCACGCGCAGCCGGGGCGAACTGAGGCCAGCGCTCGTCCGCGTCGGCCAGATCTGGACAGCGCACCGATGTTCCGCCGCGGTAACACTCAAGGCACGGCCCCTCGTCACGCTGGAGCTGGAAGAGCTCGAGCACGCGGGCACTCTCCCTGGAAGCCGCCACCATGTTGAGGCTGTCGTTGTGGTCGGCGAGCAGTAATCCGCACGCCGTGACGCCCAGCAGCTCCACGACCCGGCCGGCCAGCATGTCCAAGAAGTCGATGACGTCATAGTCGTCGACCAACGTGTCTGCCAGTTCGACAAAGGTCTCCCGGACCCGAACTTCGCTACTGGTCATCGTTCACTCCGAATATCTCAGGGCCTTCAACCGGAGGCCTTGCCATCGTCCTGCGGCCTGTCAGACCCAGACTCATCGGCATGGTTGTCGGCGGGCGCATCGGAGCTGAATCGCAACCTCCGCGCCACGACGTCGGCGGCCACCTCGGCGAGACCTCGGTCATGTACAAAAGCGTATGCGCGTAGGCGGGCGAGTGCGTCAATGACGGTGACGCCGAGTTGGATGCTGGCCATTCCCGCCGCCTGGTGAACCTCGGCTCGGCGCTCAGCCAGATCTCCGTTCGTGAGCATTTCGACGCCGGCGTGCAGGCCGCCGCGGTCGTAGAGGGCCAGGACGAGAATCGCGTCGGAGTAGGCCAACGCGTCGGCAAGCTCAGCAGAACTCAGCGGTCCCGCTGAACGCCGGTACAGGTCGAGCATCCCGAAGCGCGCGGCTCCTGCCGCAACCGGGAAGGCGAACACGGCGCCGATCCCGCGCTCGGCCGCCGCCGGAGCGAACAGCGGCCAGCGGCTCCAGGCCTCCGCCGCCGAAAGATCCGCGACCAGCACAGGGCTCGCGCCATCCGCACCATCGACTGCGGGCCCCTGCCCGAGGGTGAACTGCAACTCCTCGAGCTCCTCGGCGTGGGAGTCGGTGGCGAACATCAACTCGGGTCCCGTCCCGCTCGTCATCGACAGGCCGGCCCCTGCGGCGACCGTCGCCTGCGCGCACGCCAAGCAGGCGTGCTGCACCGTTGCACCTGTTCCATCGGCGCGAGCACGAGCGTGGATCGAGGCCCACACCCGGGTGGCGCGGTTCTCTATCACGGTGCTGCTCCTATTGCAGCGGCCACGTTGCTTATCGGTTCGTGATATCTCGCCCAGTCACCCTATCCCTATCGGAGTGACATGCGAGGCAGCGATCGCGTCCCCAGTGTGCCGCAGACGGAGCGAACAGGCGGTCACGACGCTAGGGCAGGCGGCTGAGCCGCGCCATCTCGTCATGTGAGACCAGCCTCGCCAGCCGGTCCAGGGCGTCGGCAGTGTGTCCCGGGACGAGCGTGTCGATCGACGGCATCGCCGCCTGCAGACCCGCGGTCGCCGGCGCGAATCCGTCCTTTCCGGCGTGCGGACTCACCCAGACCACCCGGTGCGCCAGCCGCCGTAGCCGAACCATCTGCGCACCGAGGAGGCTCACGTCGCCCCGTTCCCAGCCGTCGCTGGCGACCACGACCAGGGCTCCCCGAGCCGTACCGCGCTGACCCCACCGGTCCAGGAACGCCTTGAGCTGCTCGCCGAGCCTGGTCCCTCCGCTCCAGTCCGGCACCGCGGCCGACGCCGCCGCGAGCGCCCGGTCGGGGTCGGGCTGGCGCAACTCGCGGGACACCCGAGTCAGCCGGGTGCCCATCGTGAACACTTCAGTGGACGGGCGTCGTCGGCACGCCGCGTGAGCGAACCGCAGCAAGCTGTCCGCGTAGGCCGACATCGATCCGCTTACGTCGATCAGCAGTACCAGGCGGCGCGGGCGCTCCACCCGCTCCCGGTGATGCAGCCGGGCCGGTTCACCGCCTCGCCGCAGCATTGCCCGGACGGTGCGGGCCGGGTCGAGCCGGCCGTGCCGGGCGGGCCGCCGGCGGCGGCTGCGCCGGGTGGGTCCGATCGGGCTCAGCGCGGCGAGCAGCCGGCCGACCTCCGCGCGCTCGGCAGCGGTCAACCGGGCGATGTCGCGATGCCGCAGCACTTCCTGGCGGCTCGCGGACACGGTCAACGACGTGCCCTCGGATTCCTCCCGCCCGTCGGTCCCGTCCTCCGACGGCATCGGCACGATCACCGTCGCGGGCGGTGGCCGCCGGCGCAGCGGGGGCACCGGCTGCTCGCCGAAGTACGCGGCGAACGCGGCATCGTAGATCAGCAGGTCGTCCGGACCGGAGCACAGCGTCAACCGGCCCGACCAGTAAACGTGGGCCGTCTGCCCCGCGTCCAGATGGCTCAGGGCATCGGCCCAGGCGTGCACCCGCTCCGGTCCGGCGGCGATCCCGGCCGCGCGCAGTGTCCGGGCGAAGCCCACCATCGCGGCCACGGCCGTCACGTCAGCCCGCCCTCCGCCGCGACCGCGAGAACACGTTGCTGGTCCTCGTGATACTTCACGGCCGCCCCGAGCGTCCGGGCCGCCAGGTCCAGATCGAGACTCTTGGCGCCGAGGGCCTCGAGTGCGGCGGTCCAGTCGATGGCCTCGGCCAGGCCAGGAGGCTTGAGCAGGTCCATCTCCCGCAGCCGCTGCGTCGCCCGCGCCACGTCGGCCACCAGGGTCTCGTCAGCACCGGGAATCCGACGGCGGATCACAGCGACCTCACGGTCGAAGTCCGGGTAGTCGAGCCACTGGTAAAGGCACCGGCGCTTCAGCGCATCGTGAACCTCGCGGGTCCGGTTGCTCGTCACGACCACGACCGGTGGCTGCTCGGCCCGCACCGTGCCGATCTCGGGGATCGAGATGGTGAAATCGCTCAGCACCTCGAGCAAGAACGCCTCGAACTCGTCGTCGGCGCGGTCGATCTCGTCGACCAGCAGGACCGACGGGATGGTTTCGATGGCCTGCAGCAACGGCCGCGCGACGAGAAACCTCCGGTCGTACAGTTCGTGCTCGAGCCGCTGGGGATCGGTGATGCCCGCGGCTTCGGCCGTCCGAAGGTGCAGCAACTGCCGTGGGAAGTCCCAGTCGTACAGCGCCTGGGCGGCGTCCAGGCCTTCGTAACACTGCAGCCGGATCAACGGCGCGTCCAGCACTTCGGACAGCGCGTGCGCGAGCGCGGTCTTTCCGACCCCGGCCTCTCCCTCGACGAACAGCGGCCGGCCCATGCGCAGGGCGAGGAAGGCCGCCGTCGCGACACCGTCGTCGGCCAGGTAGTCGACGGCGTCGAGCCGCTCGGCCAGCTCAGCGGGAGTTGCCGGTAGATCCACGCCTTTACGGTACGCCAGCCCACCCTCACACCCCGCGTTGATCATGCACAAACGGGAACCGCGACACGCCAGTTGGCTGGAGCCTCACCATTGACGCAGGGCGCGTCGGCGTGTCGCGGTTCCCGTTTGTGCATGATCAACGCGGGATGGAGGATGTGAACGCCTCTAGGCAGCCGGGATTGCAGAAGTACCAGGTCTGACCGTCGCGCTCTAGAGTCCACCGCGCAGTGGCGATCTCGACGGTCATCCCGCAGACCGGATCGACGGCAGTGGCGGGGGCGGCGACGGCCGCTGCCTGTGGAGCGCGCAACTCGCCTCTCGCCCGCCGCGCCACGAGCTCGGCCAGCACGGCGACCGCGATCTCTCGATGGTCGGTCGAGCCGAGATCCAGGCCGGCCGGGGCCTGGATCCGATCGAGGTCGGCATCGGCCACTCCCCTGTCACGCAGATAGCCGAACGTCACGTCCGAACGCTGGCGCGAGGCGACCAGCCCGATGTACCCGGCGGGCGTACGCAGCGCGGCCTGTAGCACCGCCTCGTCGTCGTGCCCTTGGGTGGCGACGACGACCGCCGTTCCGGAGTCCACCGCAGCGGCATCGAAGTCATCCGCTCCCGACCCGACGGCGACCCGCCAGCCGAGCTCGCGGGCCAGGCCGGCCAGAGTGGACACGGCGGGAGAATTGCCGACGGCCACCACCAGCGGCGCCGGCACCACGGGTTCCAGGTACACCGCAAGCGCTCCTTCGCTCCCGCACGCCATCGGGATCACCTCGACACCGTCACCGAAGGCGCCCGCGACCTCCGCCGGGACACCGAGCAGCAACAGCCGAGCCCGCCCGTCGGCCAGGGCCGTCACCGCCTCACGCCGGACCGCCGGTGTGGCGCAGGCGCCACCGAGCCAGCCGCGTATCGATCCGCCTGGCAGCACCAGCGCCTTGGACCCGAGCCGGCCGGATGACGGTGCCCGCCTCCAGACGACCGTCGCCAGCACGAACGGCTCGCCCCGCGCGGACAGCTCAGCGGCTTCGGCCAGTACCGAGCCGGTCACGGGCGAGACGCCTCCTGAAGCGCGCTCCACACGCGGGACGGCAGCACCGGCATGTCGATGTTGCGGATGCCCAGGTGGGCCACCGCGTCGATGACCGCATTGACGAAGGCGGCGGGCGACCCGACCGTGGCCGACTCGCCGACTCCCTTGGCACCGATCGGGTGGTGTGGGGACGGCGTGACAGTCGCATCCAGCTCGAACCGCGGAGTCTCCCATGCGGTCGGGATCAGGTAGTCCATGAAGTTCGAGCCGATGCAGTTGCCGTCCTCGTCGAACGTGATGAACTGCATCGAGGACATCGCGAAGCCCTCGGTCAGCCCGCCCTGGATCTGGCCGTCGACGATCATCGGGTTGATCCGTACCCCGCAGTCGTCGACCGCGACCATCCGCCGGACCTTCCACTGACCGGTCTCGGTATCCAGGTCGACCACCACGACGTAGCTGCCGAACGGGAAGGTCATGTTCGGCGGGTCGTAGTAGTGCACGCCTTCCAGGCCCGCTTCCATGCCTTCGGGCAGGTTCGTGTACGCGGCCAGCGCGACGTCCTGGATCGTGACGGCCTGGTCCGGCGAACCCTTGACAGAGAACTTCCCGGCGTCGAACTCGATGTCGCCTTCGGCCGCCTCGAGCAGGTGGGCGGCAATCTTGGTGGCCTTTTCCTTCAGCTTGCGGGCGATGACGGCGGTCGCGGCGCCACCCACCGGCGTGCTGCGCGACGCGTACGTCCCGAGCCCGTACGGCGTGTTGTCGGTATCGCCTTCCATCACCTTGACGTCGGTCGACGGAATGCCCAGCTCGTTGGCGACGATCTGGGCGAATGTCGTCTCGTGGCCCTGCCCCTGGCTGCGGACACCCAGCTTGAGGATGGCCTTGCCGGTCGGGTGCACTCGCAGTTCGGCCGAGTCGAACATCCGCAGCCCGGCGATGTCGTACTCGGTGCCCTTGCCCGCGCCGACGACCTCGGTGAAGCTGGCGATGCCGATGCCGACCTGCATCCGGTCGCCGCGCTCGCGGGCCGCGGCCTGCTCTTCCCGCAGCTCGTCGTACCGCACGATGTCGAGCGCCTTCTGCAAGGCGGCCGGGTAGTCGCCCGAGTCGTACACGAACCCCGTGGGCGAGGTGTACGGGAACTGGTCGGGCTGGATGAAGTTGCGCCGCCGGATCTCGGCAGGGTCGATGCCCAACTCGTAGGCGGCGTTCTGGACCAGCCGTTCGATCAGGTACGACGCCTCGGTCACTCGGAACGAGCACCGGTACGCCACGCCGCCCGGCGCCTTGTTCGTGTAGGCGCCCTCGGTGACGACGTGCGCTGCCGGATAGTCGTACGAGCCGGTGACGATATGGAACAGCCCGGCCTTGAACTTGGTCGGCTGAGCGTCGGCGAAGAAGGCGCCGTTGTCGGAGAGCATCGTGACCCGCAGGCCGAGGATCTTGCCTTCACTGGTGAGCGCGAGTTCGCCGTGCATGTGGTAGTCGCGGGCGAACCCGGTGGAGATCAGGTTCTCGGTGCGCGTCTCGACCCACTTCACCGGCCTGCCGATCACCAGCGACGCCGCCGTGGCGACCACGTAACCCGGGTAGATCGGAACCTTGTTGCCGAAGCCACCGCCGATGTCCGGCGAGATGATCCGGATGTTCTGCTCGGGCAGCCCGGTGACCATCGCGAAAAGCGTCCGGTGCGCGTGCGGCGCCTGCGAGGTCATGTGCACGGTGACGTGCTTGGTGGCCGGGTCGACGTCGGCCACGCAGCCGCAGGTTTCCAGCGGCGACGGGTGCGAGCGGGGATAGTGAGTGTCGATCGCGACGACGTGGTCGGCCTGTGCGAATGCGCGGTCGGTGGCCGCCTTGTCACCGGCTTCCCACTGGTAGCAGCGGTTGTCGGATTGACCTTCCTTGTCGTCTCTGATCACCGGCGCGTCGTCGGCGAGCGCCGCCTGCGGGCTCATCACCGGCGGCAGGATGTCGTACTCGACGTCGATCAGCTCGAGCGCGTCGTATGCGACGTACGGGTTCTCGGCGACGACCGCGGCCACCTCCTGGCCCTGGAACCGCACCTTGTCGGTGGCCAGTACGGCCTGGGTGTCGCCGGATAGCGTCGGCATCCAGGCCAGGTTGTACCCGGCCAGCGCCTCGCCGGTCAGCACCGCGACAACGCCGTCGAGTCCCTCGGCCGCCGAGGTGTCGATCGAGACGATTCGCGCGTGGGCCACCGGGCTGCGCAGCATTGCCAGGTGCAGCATGCCGGGCAGCACGATGTCGTCCACGTAGTGGCCGGCGCCCTGGATGAGCCTGTCGTCCTCGGCCCGCTTGACCGAGTGGCCGATGCCGCCTATCTCCGACGGACCGAACTTCTGGTGGATCGTCTCGGTCGTCATGCCGGGACTCCCTTCGACTCGCTAGCCGCCGCCCGGATGGCCTTGACGATGTTGACGTATCCGGTGCAGCGGCACAGGTTGCCGGAGATCGCCCATCGGACGTCGTCCTCGGACGGGTCCGGGTTGGACTCGAGCAGGTGCGTACCCACGAGCATCATCGCCGGCGTGCAGAACCCACATTGCAGGCCGTGCTCGGCCTTGAACGCCTTCTGCATCGCGCTCAGCTCACCGTTGGAACGCAGCCCTTCAACGGTGGTGATGCTCCGGCCGTCGGCCTGGACGGCGAACACGGTGCAGGACTTGACCGGAGTGCCGTCGAGGAGGACGGTGCACACCCCACAGCTGGTGGTGTCGCAGCCGATGTGGGTGCCGGTCAGGCCGAGCTGCGTGCGGATGAAGTCGGCCAGCAGCACTCGCGGCTCGACATCGGCGGTCCGCTCGGCTCCGTTGACAGTAACAGTGATCTTCACGGGCCCTCCTCAGGCGGGTACGACCTGGCCGGCGGCCTGGGTTGCTGCTTCGGTCAGCCCACGTCGGACGAATGTGCTGACAACCGAGCGCTTGTACTCGGCGGTGCCTCGAACGTCGGTCCGCGGGTCGGCCGCCGCCGCCGCCAGCTCTCCCGCTTCGGCGAACAGCTCCTCGCCCGGAAGCTGGCCGATGAGTGCGCTCTCGGCCTCGGTCGCCTTGATGTTCTTCGAGCCGACGCCGGTGAGAGCGATGCCGGCCTGCCCGATCCGGTCGCCGTCGAGCTGTAGGTGGATGGCCACGCCGACGGTCGCATAGTCGCCGACCTTGCGCTCCAGTTTCAGGTAGGTGCCGCCGGCCGGGCCGGAGTAGCGCGGCACCCGCACCTCGGTGAGCACCTCGTCGGGCTCCAGTGCGCTGGTGAACAGGTCGACGAACAGCTCGGTCACGGGAATGGTCCGCGCGCCGCGGCTGCTGCTGACGGCCACGACCTCCGCACCGCACGCGAGCATCACCGAACCCCAGTCGCCCTGCGGATCGGCGTGTGCCAGCGACCCTCCGACGGTGCCCAGGTTGCGGACCACGGGGTCGGCGATCCACGGTGCGGCGGCCGCCATGGTGTGGTTCTCGGCCCGGACCAGATCGGCGTTGACAACATCGTTGTGCCGGGTCAGAGCGCCGACGACGAGGTGACCATCCGAGACGCTGATACCAGAAAGGCCCGGAATTCGGTTGATGTCGACGAGTTTCGTGGGGGTGGCCAGCCGAAGCTTCATCATAGGGATCAAGCTCTGTCCACCGGCGAGGATCTTGGTGTCCTCATCGCCCTCGGACAGCGTCGCGAGGGCCTCATCGAGCGTGCGAACTGCGACGTAGTCGAACGCCGCTGGGTACATGGCGCCTCCCGCTCGTGCAACGGTCCGTCATTGCGACAAACACGTGCACAAAGAGCCTACGGTTCAAAGGGCGGGCGTCAAGATGTCCCGGGGCAATTCGTACGCCGGCGTGACGTCCGCGCCGCGCGGAGCGCCGCCGCACCGGCCAGGTAGGCCACCACGGCGGCCGGCGGCAGCCCGCCTGGCCCGTGGTAAGCACGGCCGGCGAGGGCGACACCCATCAGCCCGCCGAGCACGGCTGCCGACCCGAACCCGATCAAGGCGGTACGCGCCCGGCCGGGTGGCATCGGTGCGAGCGTGGGGCGGCGCAGTTCGATCCGGCCGAACAGCGCAACCAGGCCCAGGAGCACCACCAGCGTGGCGGCCAGCCACGGGACCCGCCACCACAGCCAGGCGGCCGAATCCACGGGTGGTTGGGCCATCAGGCCCGTCGGGTAGACGATCGCCCCGGCGACCGCCGCGGCCGTCATGTGCCACACGAATACGGTGAGCACAACCGAGTTCACGGCGACCACCACCGTCCAGGGGCCAGGGCGCGCAAGCCACCGGGCGGCCGTGGGGCGGATCAGCAGCACCAGGCCGACCTGCGTCGCCGCCAGCGCCAGCAGGCCCAGGCTGGGCGGATTGGTGTTGCCGCCCACCATCCGCACCTCGTACGGCCCCAGAGTCGTGAGCAGCACCAGCGTGGCGGCCGAGCCGATGGTCCAGGCCAGCAGCGCCACCCGCCGGGTGGGCAATAGGCCGGCCCGCCAGCACATGCCCACCTGGTACACGGCGAGCCACCCGATCAGGTAGGTGCTCTCGCCCACGTAGGGCAGGTCGAGTCCCATCCTCAGCAGGTCGGCGAGGGCCACCCAGGCCAGCAGCGCACCCGGCACCCAGAGCCCGGCGCGGCGATGCAGCGCATACATCCACGGCGTCAGCACCACCATGGCCAGGTAGGCGAGCATGAACCACAGCGGGATGGACGCCAGCCAGGTCGCCGTGCCGACCAGGTCCGCCGGCACGCCTGCGAGCCTGGCGACCAGGGCGGCGGCGGGCACGGCGACGAACAGCGCAGTCACGGGTCGGAGGAGACGATCGGTACGGGTCAGAAGCCAGTCGGTCGAGCCGCCGCGGGTCGCGTGGTAGGAACGAAGGGACGCGCTGTTCGCGTAGCCGCCGACGACGAAGAACACCGGCATCACCTGGAACAGCCACGTCACCGGTTGCGCCCACGGCAGGTCGTTCAGCGCGTTGCGCCCCGAGAGCCGACCGTCCTGGTAGGTCACCGAGATGGCCAGCCAGTGGCCCAGAACCACCAGGCAGATCGCCACCGCCCGGAGCAGGTCGACAAGCCGTTCGCGATCCGCGGGCGTACGCGCCGCCCGCTCCCGCACGGCAGCGACTACTTCAGACATCGTCGCATCGATCCCTCGCGCCTCTCGATCGTACCGGCGAGAGCAGCCTATGGTTGCGATCATGCGTGTGCACCGTCCACGGGATCTTTCCGCCGAAGAGATCGGCTTTCGCCCCCAGCGTCCCGTTCCCTGGCTGAACCCGGGCCTGCTCGTCGGCACCGGAGTGCGAGTCAGCCTGGCCTACGCCCTCGGCGGGTATCTCGACAAGAGGGAACTCCAGGCGGCCCTGCCAGCTGTATCGTTCCAGCACACCGGTGCCGACGAGCTCTGGCTCGACTTCACCGCCGACGGCGGAGACGGCTTCGACGCCACCTACTCGGTCGCCTACCTGCTCGGCCGGCCGAGCTTGCAGGTCGACGGCATCGAGTTGCCACGCGGCCGGATACTGGTGCTCGGCGGCGACCAGGTGTACCCGACGGCGTCCGCGCGGATGTACGAGGACCGATGGAAAGGCCCGTACCGTGCCGCGCTGCCCAAGCCACAGCCGGACTCCCCCACGATCTACGCGTTGCCCGGCAACCACGACTGGTATGACGGGCTCACTTCGTTCCTGCGGCTCTTCGCGCAGGAGGACACGATCGGCGGCTGGCGCACGGCCCAGCACCGCAGCTACTTCGCCCTCGAACTGCCGCATCGCTGGTGGCTGCTGGCCATCGACATCCAGCTCGACTCCTACGTGGACGAGCCGCAGCTGGACTACTTCCGCGGCGTGGCGGAGCGGCTCGACCCACAAGACCGGATCATCCTCGTGGCCGCCCGGCCGTCATGGGCGATGACCCACGAGTATCCCGACGCGTACGACAACGTGGACTACTTCATCCGCACCGTCATCGAGCCGACCGGAGCCCGGGTTCCCCTGCTGCTTGCCGGCGATCACCATCATTACGCCAGGTACGCAGGGCCCGGGCCGGACGGCTCCGGGCGTACTCTCATCACGGCCGGTCTTGGCGGGGCCTACGTGTCCAGCACCGCCCACCTGCCCGACGAGCTGTCCGCACCAGCCGAGCGCACCATCGTTCGCGCTGCCAGCGAGCCCAGGACCTACCGGCTGCACACCACCTATCCCGACCAGTCGGCCTGCCGCCGGCTGGCCTGGCAGATCTTCACCCGCCTGCCGTTGCGAAACCCGGGATTCCCGCTGCTGCTCGGGTTCATGCAGACGCTGCTCATGCTCGCCCTGCTCACCGCCGACGGCCGATGGCTTAACGCGCCGATCGGGTTCGCCGTCGCCGCCGTCCTCGGCGGCACCTACCTGTTCGCCGTCCTCATGGGCCGGCGCGGATGGCGGCACCGGATAGCCGGTGTGCTCCACGCGGTCCCCCACGTGTTGCTGGGCGTGGCCGGCGCCGCGGTATGGACCCGGTTGCCGTTCATGGATGCACCACCGCCATGGGGAACGCTGCTGGCCTTCGTCCTGTACCTCCCGGTCATCGGCATTCTCGACACCTGGATCGTGGCGGCATACCTACTGATCGCCAGCCGGTTCGGCGTCAACGTCAACGAGTTGCACGCGGGCCTGGCCGTCGACGATTTCAAGGGGTTCCTGCGGCTGCGGATCGGCGCCGACGGGACCCTGACCGTCTTCCCGATCGGCGTCGACCGCGTGGCGCGGCGCTGGCGAGCCGATCCGGAGGCTGCGGCGGGAGCCCCGTGGATCGTCCCGGACGAGGCCCTGCGCACCCGACTCATCGAGCCGCCGATTGCGGTGCGGTAGCCGGGTACGGTGCCGCCTCGACCCCTATCTGCTCGAGCTGTCGGGCGTAAAGCCGGTACCGGCGTCGCGCCTCGCCATGGCGGCCCTGCGCCGCAAGCAGGCTCACCAGTTCGAGATGCGCCGGCTCATCGTAGGGATCGCGTTCGAGAATCCGGAGCAGGTAGCGGGCTCGGGCTTCGTCGCCGCGGGTGAGTTCGGCCAGTCGGCGAGCGATGTCCAGGTAGGTCAACCGCGCCTTCTCCCGCAGGTCGACCGCCCAGTCAGCGTACGGGTCCTCCTCAAACACGTCACCGGCGTAAGCCAGTTCGGCGGCCTCCAGGTACGGCAGCGCTGCGCCGGCCGAACCCCGCTTCACCAACGACAAGCCCGCGGTCGCGTCGACGAGGAAGCGGTTCACATCGATTTCCACGTTCTGGAGATTGATCGCGTCGCCGTCGGCTCGAACGTAGTGGTCCGCGGGGTGTTCGTGGTTGGGATCGAGCACATTGCGGACGGTGGACAGCGCCACCGAAAGCCGATTTCCGGTGCGGACGGGATCTTCGCCGGGCCAGAGCAGCTCGAGCAACTGCTCACGATGTATCGGCCGCCCGCCCCGGCAGACCAAGATCTTGAGCAGCTCACGTGCCTTCCGCGACTGCCATGCCGACGTGGGCACGATCTCGCCGCGCCTCGTCACGGTGAACCCGCCCAGACAGGTGATCGAGATGTCCGATGCCGGCTGCTGCTCCTTGAGCCGGCCGATCAAGGCGTGGGCCGCTGCGGCGATGTCGCGGGCGCCCAACTCCTGCGCCTTCCGGGCCGCCTCGGCGGCCATCGCCAGCGCACGTCTTACGTCCGGCTCCAGCCGAGCAAGCAGCAGCGTCGCCCGGGCCTCGCCGATGGGGTTGTCCAGCTCGCGCCAGAGTTCGAGCGCGTCCTGCGCAGGACTTCGATCCTCGCGGGCTTCGGCCATCACCTCGTACACATCGGCCAGGTCCACCCGATCGTGTTGCTCCTCGGCCTCGAGAGCGGCCTGCTGAGCGAGCGTCACCGCGCCCTCCGGATCTCCGTCGGCAATCCGCACCCGGGCGCCCACCACGAGCGCGTGCGCGTGGTCGAGCGATGCCCCCGCATGCACGGCCTGCTCGGCCAGCGCCCGGGCCGATTCGGGGTCGTCCAGTACGGCGACGCTGGCCAGGCCGGCCAGTGCCGGTACCAGACCCTGAACGTCCCCGACCTCCTCGGATAGCTCCATCGCGCGCTGGAACGCCGCCCGAGCGCTGGTTCGGTCGCCGCGGAGCAGGTGGACCTGACCCAGTGCACTATTCGGATAGGACGCCATCGAAGAGCCCAGTCGGTCGAACACTGCTCGAGCCGCTTCGAGCTCGACCCTGGCTTCGTCGAGCCTGCCGAGGGCCAGCAGCGCCTCGCCGCGGTTGTTCAGCGCGAGCGCCCGGAACGTCGCGACCCCCGCCAGCTCCGCCAGCCGGACTGCGACCTCCGCCTCGACGAGCGCACCCGGTGCATCACCCTCCTCCAGGTGCTGGCTGGACCGGTTGGCGTGGATACGAACCAGTTGGAGCACATCATGGGCGGCCGAAGCGTGATCGAGCGCCCGTAGGTAATGGGCGTCGTTGGCCGCCCTGTCACCGTCCAGGGCCGCGAGCATCCCGAGCACCGTGTGTGCACCTGCCAACGCCTTGTGGTCACCGGCTTGACGAGCAGCCGCCAGTGCGCGTCCCGCCAGAACACGGCACCGTTCGACGTCGCCCCGCAACCAATGCGCGCTGGCCGACCAGGCCAGCAACATCGCCCTGGCCGGCAAGTCCTCGTCGTGAGTGTTGCCGCGTTCGTAGGCCTCGATCGCGTCGGTCAGCTCGCCGCGAAGGTAGTGCAGCAAGCCGATGCGCCAGGCCACGCGCGCCGGCAGCGCACCGTCGCCGGCAGCGGCCCGGTAGTGCGCCAGCGCGGTTTCCCACCGGCCCTGCATCAGCCCGGCGTCCCCGACCAGAACCTCGATGGACCGGCTTCTCGATTCGGCCGGCAGCACATCGGCAGCGGCCAGCACGATGTTCGCGGCTCCGTTCTCGACGAGCATGTGACCGTGCGCGATCAGGAGCCGGGCACACCAGTCGGCGTCGGCCAGCTTCACGGCGTAGGACAGTGCCTGGGCATACTCGCCCGTCGCTTCATGCCAGCGCGCCGCGGCGGCTCGGATATGCCGTACCCGCTTCGGCTCCAGCGGCCGGTAGTGCGCCAGGTACGACCGGAACAGCGGGCGCAGCACCATCCGTCCGGGCTGGAATCCGGGCAACGGCTCGAGGTACACGCCACGGCTGGTGAGCCTTGCGAACGTCTTGTCCGCATCGCCGATGCCGGTAGCCGCCGCGATCGCCGGTTCGATCTCGTCGAGAACCTGCGCACGGTCCAGGAGGGCGAGCACCTCGACCGGTTCGCTGCCGATCACCTCGTCGGCCATGTACCTCAGCAGCAATCCGTGCGGCTCGCGGAGCGCGTCCACTACCGCGCCGCGCTCGGCGGGCTTCGCGGCGGCCAGCGCCTCCGCTGCTAACCGGACGGCGACCGGCCAGCCTCCGGTGAGCCGATGTATCTCGGCCGCGAGCGGCTCGTCGCCTTCGCCTACCGTCCGCCCAACGAGCTCGGCCGTCTCGGCTTCGGTGAACGCGAGGTCGGTGGCGGTGATCTCAGTGGCCTCGCCGTGTGCTACGAGACGAGCGGTTCGGAACGCAGGATGCTCCCGGCCCGCCACGACGATGTGCAGGGAACTCGGCGAATGCCGCACCAGGCCATCGATGAGCACGGCCGACAGCGGCGCCACCGCCACCTCGTCGACGTCGTCGAGAATGAGGACGGTCTGGCGGCGCAACGCGCGGTCCAGGGCCTCGGCCATCCCGGCGGCGATCGCCGAGACGCCGGCATCCTCGTCGACGTCGTACCCGGGCATCCGGCTGGCCGCCAGCAGCATGTCGGCCGACAGGTCTGGAATCGGCACGCGCAGTGCATCGACCAGCTGCCTGGCGAGGGCGCCGGGCCGGCGGCAGTCCGGACCCAGCGTCAGCCAGGCAGTCGGCCGCGACCGCGTCCAGGAACGCAGGAGGGTCGTCTTGCCGTATCCGGCGCCGGCCACCAGCACGGTCAACCGTCCGGCGACGGCAGCTTCGTCCAGCCGCGCGAGCAGCCGGGGCCGGCTGATCTCGCCGTTCAGCGTCGCTGAGCTGGACCTACCCACCTGACCTCCGGGAGATCGACGCCACCTGGACGCGATTGTCGCACTTCTCCACTGGTCAGTGGGTGAGTTCCTCGGCGATCCCCTGCCCCCCAAGGGGATCGACGAGGAAGGCGAACAGTTCCTCGGCTGATCTGAAGATCATCGATTCACCACTCGCCACTTGGGACACGACCCCCCGAAGCCGTTCTGGCTCATCCTCCCCGGCTGGGAAGACCCGCACTACGAACGTGTCCACCGGCATAGCTTGCCCCCTGGCCCTTAAACTCGGCTTAAGCCCACCGCTCCGGAAGGGCCTCCGGTACGTCGACGTCGGCCGGATCGCCGGTCCCGGTGCAATCCACTTCCACCACATCGGTGCGTCCGGCCAGGTAGGCCCGCGCACCAACGTCTCCCTTCGCCGCCGCCACGATGGCCGGCCAGTGCTCGCGGCCGAGCAACACCGGGTGGCCGCGCCGGCCGTCGTAGGTCGCCACCGCGAGTTGCGCCCCGGCCCGGTGCGCGGACCAGACCCGCAGCACGGCTTCGGCGCCGAGCCACGGGGTGTCCACCAACACCACTACAGCGGCCGTCGCGTCGTCCGGCATGGCGGCGAGCCCGTGCCGGAGCGACGATCCCATGCCGCTCGCCCAGTCGTCGTTGTGGACCACGCTCGCGCCTGCGATCTGCAGGGTGAGCGCGCCGGATACCACGACCACCGGTTCACACCCGCCGGCCGCCAGTACCTCGACGGCCCGGTCCACCAGCCGGACTCCGCCGACCGTGAGATCGGCCTTGGGCCGGCCGAAGCGCGACCCCCCGCCCGCCGCCAGAACCAGCCCGCCGACGGTCACTGTGGATGCTCTCGATGGATCCGGCCCGATGTCTCGGTCAGCGGCCGGCCGGTTCCGCCCCAGCGGGCCGAGATGATCTCGGCTGCGATGGACACCGCCGTCTCCTCCGGCGTGCGGGCGCCGAGGTCGAGGCCGATCGGTGAGGCCAGGCGGGCGAGTTCCTTGTCGGACAGCCCTCGCTCGGCGAGCCTGGCCAGCCGGTTCTCGTGGGTCCGTCGCGATCCCATGGCGCCCACGTACGCCGCCGACGAGCGCAGGGCCACTTCCAGGAGCGGCACGTCGAACTTCGGGTCATGCGTCAGCACGCAGATGACCGTGCGCTCGTCGACCACCGTCTCGGCGAGGAACTCGTGGGGCCATTTGACGATCACCTCGTCGGCGTCGGGGAAGCGCGCGGGTGTCGCGAAGACCGGACGGGCATCGCAGACGGTGACGTGGTAGCCCAGGAACTTGCCCACTCGCGACACGGCGGCGGCAAAGTCGATGGCGCCGAAGACGAGCATCCGGGGAGGCGGTGCGAACGACTGCACGAACACGCTCAGCTCGTCGCCCCGCCGCTCGCCGTCCGGGCCGTATCGCCGGACACCGGTCATCCCCTGCTCGAGCATCCCCCGGGCATCATCGGCGACCGCGTCGTCCAGCCGGTCCGACCCGAGCCCACCGAGGCGGCCGTCCGGGCGGACGATCAGGTGCGCCCCTGGCCGACCCGGCCCCGCGACGACGGTGGCCAGGGCCACCGGGCGGCGCTCGGCGATGTCGTCGGCGATGGCATCGAGGCCGGGCAGCGACTGCTGGTCGACGGCTTCGACGAAGACCTCGATGGTGCCGCCGCACGTGAGGCCGACGGCGAACGCGTCGTCGTCACTGACCCCGTACCGCTCGATCCGCGGTGGTGCGCCGGCCAGTATCTCGGTAGCCGCCTCGTACACAGCGCCCTCGACGCAGCCGCCGGACACGCTGCCGACCGCCTCGCCACCTGGCCCGACCAACATGGCGGCGCCCACGTCGCGCGGCGCCGAACTCCACGTGCGCACGACTGTGCCGACCGCGACCTGCTCGCCGTCGTGCCACCACGCCAGTAGCCGGTCAAGTACGTCCCGCATGTCTCAACGGTACGCCAACGGCACACCCCCACCCACCCCTCGCTGATCATGCAGGAACGGGAGCCGCGACACGCCGAGCGACGGCGTG
>DASUUU010000111.1:0-51544 GCA_036373915.1 Jiangellaceae bacterium
CTAGGCCTCGGTCAGCACCTGAGCGGCCGCCTGCAGGTGCGGGATGGCCAGCCGGGCGCCAAGACCTGTCCCGACCGCCATGCCGTAGTCGAGCATCGGGGTGAGCCGTAGCCGGTCGAGCGCCGCGGTGTGCGCTGGATCGGTGGTCCGTTGCGTCGCGGCGAGCCACCGGCTGGTCCGGTAACTGATCCGCTGTGTTACAAGGGCGGCCGCTGCGGGGACGAGCTCGTCGATCAGCACGGGAGTGCGGCGCGCGGCGGCGCCGGTGATGATTCCTGCGGCGAGTGCGACCTCCGGTGCCGGCAGCGTAGCCAGCAAGCCCGCGATGTCGCCGGTGTGCGCTCGGCCACGGCGTGCGGCGTCGCGGACGTCGGCGCAGACCCGCATCCAGTCCCTGTCGTCCATGCCGGGACGGTGACCTACGACTGATGCGACGTCCTTTCCTGCAAGGAGGGCGACGATTGCCGTCGCCGGCACCAGGTGCTGGCCACCGGTGAGGACGAGAAGGTCCGAACCGCTGTCGATCTGCGCGTCGGCGGCCGCGAAACCCGTCCGGAAGGCGGGTTCGGCCTCGGCGGGTACGTCCAGCGCGACGGCGTCCGGCTCTGCCTCCTGCGCAGGCAGTGTGAGGACCCGGACCCGCTCGAAGGGCGCCGCCGGGCTCCGGCCCTGGACAGCCGCCAGCCACACGGCCAGCTCGCCGAGGCGGCCCAGGCCGGCCCGGGCGTCCACCAACGCCTGCGCGGCGCGCCGGGCCGACTCATCGGGCAAGGTGATCCGAGCCGCGAGCGCGGCGACGTCCAGAGACTCGTTGGCTGCCTGCACGATCCCGAAGGATACGGGCCGTCACGATCGGGGCGCCGCCCGTGCCGACCCCTCGAACGGCACGGACGGTCAAGGCCCCTCGATAAAGGGATGCAGCAGGGGTGCGGATTATGACGCGGGTTTGGGATTAGTTTCGCGCCGGCGCTGTGGCGGCGGACGATAACCTCAACCGCATGGCGTGGACGTGGAAGTACTTCGGTGCCGACGGAGAGCCTGTCGAAGGCGCTGATGCCGGCCGGTTCAGCACCCAGGCCGACGCGGAGACGTGGCTGGGGCACAGTTGGCGGGCGCTGGCGGACGACGGAGTGGAATCGGTCTCGCTGTTCGAGGACGGCCGCAAGGTGTACGGCCCGATGAGCCTGCGCCCCGAGTAGGGGGACTAGAGAGCTTTGCCGAAGCAGCGGACCAGATCGGAGTTCTCGTAGGTGCCGAACGGCTCGATCGGGGTGTAGCCGCTGGACTGGTAGAGCGCGATCGCCTCCGGCTGGGCGAGACCGGTCACGAGCACGGCGCGCCGATAGCCCGCTTGGGCGGCCCGGGACTCCAGCTCGATGAGCATGCGGCGGGCCAGGCCGATGCCGCGGTGGTCTTCGACGACATACATCCGCTTGATCTCGGCCACGCCGTCCTCGTGCCGCCGGAATCCGCCGGACGCCACCGGCTCAGAGCCGACGAAGCCGACGAGGAACAGGCCCTCGGGCGGATCGAACTGGCCGTCGTCGATCGGTGTCTGGTCGTGGTCGCCGTACCGTTTGACGTACTCCTGCTGAAGTTCGGCCTCCAGCGCGCGAACCACTGGTTCGCTGTACGAGAGGGGACGCACGAATAGCTCGTCGGCACCGATCGGTTCGCGGGCGGCGGCTGTGCTCATACGGTGTCTCCCGGCCGGACGTTCGGTTTCGGCAGACGCAGCTTGCGGATCTGGGTGGCGCGGGCGATGGCGTACAGGCCGTGCCCACGCTGCTGGTCGCCGGGGAACCGCTTGCGGACTTCTCGCTTGACCCGGGCGTTGATCAGGACCAGGTCGAAGATGACCATCAGCATCGTAGCGAACATGAACAGTGTCGAGAAGACCTGGATCTGCACCGTCCCGACCATGCTCAGCACCAAGATGACGAGCACGAGCGGGAGGAAGAACTCCGAGATCGTTCGGCGCGAGTCGATGTAGTCGCGGATGAACCGCCGGACCTCACCCTGGTCACGCTTGAGCAGATAACGCTCGTCGCCCCTGGCTACTCCCTCGCGCTGTTTGGCGCGGGACGTCTTCATCTGCTCGCGGTCACGACGCAGCTTCTCGCGCCTGGTCAGCGGTGGCTTGACCCGTTGTTTGCGAGCTTGCTCAGCTTCGCGCCGCTTCGGTGTTGGCTTGCCCTTGCCCTGCGGTGCCGCAGCGTCGCCGGCAGGCTGGGCCAACGTCGTGGTGGACGAGTCTTCGGGGTTGCGACGGCGAAACACCACACCAGGGTAAGCCAGCCACCGGCCTACTATGCCATTGAGGAGGCTGACACCGTAGGGTTACATGAAGCATCGCGTTGTCAATACGGCGGCGCGCACCACTTTCTGGAGAAGGGGCTATCTGGCCACAATGGGGATCCTTCAGCGCATGTCCATGATCTTCCGGGCCAAGGCCGACAAGGCGCTTGATCGTGCCGAGGACCCCCGGGAGACCCTTGACTACTCGTACAAGAAGCAGCTCGAGCTGCTGCAGAAGGTGCGGCGCGGCGTGGCGGACGTCGCGACCAGCCGCAAGCGCATCGAGGTGCAGATGTCGCAGCTTGCCGGCCAGTCGGACAAGCTGCAGAACCAGGCGGCGAAGGCGCTCGAGCTCGGCCGCGAGGACCTCGCCCGCGAGGCGTTGACCCGAAGGTCCGGCCTGGCGAACCAGATCACCGACCTGCACACTCAGCATGCCAACCTCCAGGCGGAGGAAGAGAAGCTGACGCTGGCGGCACAGCGGCTCCAAGCCAAGGTGGAGTCCTTCCGCACCCGCAAGGAGACGATCAAGGCCACCTACACCGCGGCGGAGGCGCAGACCCGCATCGGTGAGGCGTTCAGCGGCATCTCCGAGGAGATGAGCGACGTCGGGATGGCGGTCCAGCGGGCGGAGGACAAGACCGCAGAGCTGCAGGCCCGCGCCGGGGCGGTGGACGAACTGCTCGCCTCCGGTGTCCTCGAGGACGTCACAGGAACGGCCAAGGACGACATCACGGCCGAGCTGGACCGGATGGCCTCCACCAATGACGTCGAGCTCGAGCTGGCCCGCATGAAACAGGAACTCACCGCGGGTCCATCGGGTGAGGCGCCGAAGCAGCTCGAGGGCGAGGCGGCCGCGCCGGCCGAGGAGCCTGCGACCGAGCCCACGCAGGAGGGTGAGCAGCGGTGATTGTCCGCATCATGGGCGAGGGCCAGTTGCGGCTCGATTCCGGCTCGCTCGAGGAGCTGAACCGGCTGGACGACGAGCTTGGCGCGGCCATCGACTCTGGCGACGACGAGAGATTCCGGGCCGCCCTGGTGGCGCTGCTGGACGCCGTGCGGGCCGCGGGCACACCGGTGCCGGACGAGGAACTCGTTGACAGCGACCTCGTCCTGCCGTACGCCGAGGCACACGTGGACGAGGTGCGCGCGATGCTCACCGACGACGGTTTGATTCCTGAGAGCAGGACCAGCTGACGATGGCACGTACGAGGTTTCAGCCCGACCGCGGGCTGTCGGCGCGCATGGCCCTGACCATGGTGCTGCTCGCCGGGTTGTTCGTCCTGCTGATGTGGGCTATCGCGACCTTTACGCAAGGCGGGTGGTGGCTCGGCATCGTCATCGGGCTGGGCGCATTCTGGGCCCAGTGGTACTTCTCCGACACCATGGCCATGCGCGCGATGAGGGCCAGGGAGGTGACTCCCGAGGAGGAACCACGGCTGCACGCGATCGTCGACCGGCTGTGCGCGCAGGCGAACATGCCCAAGCCGCGAGTGGCGATCGCGCATACCCCGATGCCGAACGCGTTCGCCACCGGACGCAGCCCGAAGCGGGCCGTCGTGTGCGCGACGACCGGCATCATGCAGCGGCTGGACGACCGGGAGCTCGAGGGCGTGATGGCGCACGAGCTGTCTCACGTGGCGCACCGCGACGTCACTGTGATGACGATCGCGTCGGTTGTCGGCATCCTGGCCGGATTCCTGACCCGGATGGGACTCTGGGGTGGCATGGGACGCAACCGCGACAGCGGTCCCGCGCTGCTTGTGATCATGGTGGTGTCGATCGTTGTCTACGCGGTCAGCTTCCTGCTGACCCGGGTGCTGTCGCGATACCGCGAGCTGGCGGCGGACCGGGCCGGTGCGTTCCTCACTGGGCAGCCGTCCCACCTGGCCAACGCCCTGACCAAGATCACCGGCGACATGAGCCGGATTCCCCAGCAGGACCTGCGCAAGATGGAGGCGTACAACACGTTCTTCTTCGCGCCGGCGTTCACCAAGAAGATGGATCTGGCCTCGCTGTTCGCGAGCCACCCGCCGCTGGAGAAGCGGCTGGAGCAGCTCGGCAAGATCTCCCGCGAGCTGGGCCGTTACTAGGGATGGGCTTTCTCGACGCCCTGTTCGGCCGGACGAAGCAGGCCCAGCCCAATCTGGATGCGCTGTTCTCCGTGCCCCCGGCCGCCCTCACGCTGGAGTCGTCGGCCGAGATCCGGCCGACAGGAGTCGGCGCCGTGTGCTTCCGCGACATGGAGGGCGGCCCGTTCGCCCGCATCAAGGAGGAGGTCACCGCCCTGCTCGGCGGCTCGGAGCCGGACGAGGTGCACGACGGCTATGGCTACACCTGGCTGGTGATACGGCGGACCGGTGACGACGTCGTGCCCGCGCTCGTGACCGACTTGCATGCGGTGAACTCGACGCTCGAAGGCGAGGGCTTCGGGCCGTCGCTGCTGTGCTCGACGATCGGGTTCCGGACCGCGGACGGGCAGCCGCTCGCCCTGGTCTATCTGTACAAGCGGGGGACGTTCTACCCGTTCGCTCCCGTGCCCGGCGCGGCGCGAAAGCGCGACAACGCGCTCGAACTTCAGGTCCGGGCGATGCTGGAAGAGGACATCAAGGTCGAGTCCGACCTGAGCCGCTGGTTCCCTGTCTGGGGAGCGCCCGGCCTCTGACGTTGTTCACCTGATCGCTGATTACTCACCTGATCGGCTAGTTGAAAACGATCAGGTTGGGAATGGTGCGTTTCTGAGTGGGGTTAAGCCACCTGATCGGCGCCCGTCGGAGCGTACGTAAACGATCAGGTGAGGAGTCCGGACGTTGACCTGTGGCGACCCGGCGGCTTGGTCACCTGATCGCGCAGAAAACGATCAGGTGACCAACAAGGGTGGTGACAGTTACGTTGATGCGACTCGGTACTGTCTGGATGCGAGTGTGAGGTCTAGGCCAATCGAGGGGCGATGGTGACGGAGAGAACTGACCGGGTGACCCTTCGCGAGGGTTTCGCCCTGCTGGGTCGTGGCATCACTCACGAACCGCTCGTGTTCACCATCGCGATCCTCGGTAGCGCGGTCTTCGGTGCCGCCACCGTCGTCACCTCGATCGTCATCGGGCAGATCACCGACCGGGTCATCGTGCCGGCCTTCCAGGAGGGGCGCCCCGCGACAGGGGCGCTGGTTGGCGCCGTCGCAGCCGTCGTCGGCGTCGGCACCCTGAAGGCCGGCGGCATCGTCGTCCGCCGGTTCTTCGCGGGGCTGTGGATGCAACGGCTCCAGGCCAGATACCGCCGCCGGGTCACCAGGCAGTACCTGAAGCTGCCGCTGTCCTGGCACCACAAGCACCCCACCGGACGGTTACTGTCCAACGCCAACGCCGACGTCGAAGCCAGCTGGTGGCCGATGGCGCCGCTGCCGATGGCGGTCGGCGTGCTTGTCATGCTCGTCGTGGCGGTCATTTCCATGGTGCTGGCCGACCCGGTGCTGGCCGGCATCGGGATGCTCGTCTTCCCGGCGATCCTGCTGATCAACGTTTTCTACCAGCGACGTATCTCGCCGCTTGCCACCCGCGCCCAGGCGCTGCGCGCAGAGCTGTCGGCGGTGGCCCATGAATCGTTCGACGGCGCGCTCGTGGTCAAGGCGCTCGGCCGGGAATCCGCCGAGACCGAGCGGTTCGCCGAGGTCGCCGACCGGCTCCGCGAGGCTAATGTCCGCGTGGGCAGGGTTCGGGGTGCCTTCGACCCGGTCCTCGAGGCGATGCCCAACCTGGGTGTGTTGGCAGTGCTGCTCGTCGGCGTGGCTCGGATCGAAGCCGGTCTTCTCGAGGCCGGCACGCTCGTCCAGATCGCATACCTGCTGACGATCGTCGCCTTCCCGATCCGAGCGATCGGCTGGGTGCTGGGTGAGCTCCCGCGCGCCGTCGTCGGGCTGCGCCGCGTCGACGCCGTGCTCCACGCCACCGGCGCTCTTCCGTACGGGGACGCCCGGCCCTCCCCGAGCGACGAACCCACCGAACTGCGGGTGCAGCGGGTCTCGTACGCATATGAGGGCGCCGACGGCACGCTGAGGGATGTCAACATCGATGTCGAGCCCGGACGGACGGTCGCCGTGGTCGGGCCGACGGGTTCTGGAAAGTCGACGCTGGCCAGCCTGCTGATCCGGCTGGTCGACCCGAACACCGGTGCGATCCTCGTCGACGGCACCGATGCCCGCGACCTGGCGCCCGGGGTGCTCGCCGACAACGCCGCGCTCGTCTTCCAGCAGGCGTTCATCTTCGAAGACACCGTCCGCGACAACGTCACGCTCGGCCGCGACATCGGTGACGATGACGTCTGGGCTGCGCTGCGACTGGCCCAGGCCGACGGCTTCGTCGCCGCGCTTCCCGGCGGGCTCGACGCGATGATCGGAGAGCGCGGCACCACGTTGTCCGGCGGCCAGCGACAGCGGCTCGCCCTGGCCCGAGCACTCGTCGGGCGGCCGCGGCTGCTGGTCCTCGACGATGCGACGAGTGCGGTGGATCCCGAGGTCGAGCAGCGGATCCTGGCCGGACTCCGCGAGGCCGCACTGCCGTCGACCGTGGTCGTGGTCGCCTACCGGCGGGCCACGATCGCACTCGCGGACGAGGTCGTCTACGTCGAGAACGGTCGCGTCACCGCCCGCGGTACGCACGAGGAACTGCTCGCCACCTCGCCCGGATATCTCAAGCTGCTCACCGCGTACGAGAGGGACGCTGCTGAGCGGGCCGCGCTCGCCGAGGACGAGGAGTACGCGACGTGAGTACGGCGTCCACTGTCGGCGACGGCCGGTCGGGCGGCTCGTGGCGCACCATTCGGCGCGGGCTCGCGCTCTCGCCGGAGATCAGGCAGGGCCTCGGCGTCACCCTCGGGCTGGCGCTGCTCGCGACGGCGGGACGCGTCATCATTCCCATCGCCGTCCAGCAGACGATCGACCGTGGGCTGACCGGAGAGTCGGGAATCGACCTCGAATTCGTCCGCTGGATGTGCCTTGTCGCGCTCGGTGGAGTCATCGTCACGGCATGGTCGGCGTTCATGATGAACGTCCGGTTGTTCAAGGCCAGCGAAGCGGGCCTGGCCACCCTGCGAACCAAGGCTTTCCGGCATGTGCACGATCTGTCGGTGCTGACCCAGAGCACGGAGCGGCGCGGTTCGCTGGTGGCGCGAGTGACGACGGATGTCGACACCCTGTCGCAGTTCGTCCAGTGGGGCGGCATCCTGATGATCGTCAGCATCGGGCAGCTGATCGTCGCGACGGTCATCATGGCGGTTTACTCGTGGCAGCTGACCCTGCTGGTCTGGATCTGCTTCCTGCCCCTGTTTCTGCTGCTCCGGCACTTCCAGCGGATCGTCTCGGCTGCCTACAGCGTCGTCCGCGAGCGGGTCGGGATCATGCTCGGCGCCATCTCCGAGTCCGTCGTGGGCGCGCCGGCCGTGCGGGCGTACGCGATCGAGAAGCGTACCCAGGACCGCGTCGACCAGGCCGTGGAGAACCACCGGTCGGCGGCCGTGCGGGCGCAGAAACTCGTCGCACTCACCTTCTCGACCGGTGAGGTGATCGCGGCCATCGCGAACTCGGCGGTCGTCGTGGTCGGTGTGCTGCTCGGCGTCGCGGGTGACATCACGCTGGGCCGGCTGCTGGCGTTCCTGTTCCTGGTGACGCTGTTCGTCGGCCCGGTCCAGGTCGGGACCGAAGTGCTCAACGAGGCGCAGAACGCGGTCGCCGGCTGGCGGCGCGTGCTCGGTGTGCTGGACACCCCCGCCGACGTGGCGGACCCTGGCTCGGACGGCGCAGCGCTGCCGAGGGGGCCCATCGACGTCAGGTTCGAGGCCGTGTCGTATGCCTACCCTGGAGGTCCCACCGTCTTGCACGACGTGACGGTCGACATCCCGCCGAGGTCGCGGATCGCGGTGGTGGGCGAGACCGGCTCGGGCAAGACGACGTTCGCCAAGCTGCTCACGCGCCTGATGGACCCCTCGTCCGGTCGCGTGCTGATCGACGGCGTCGACCTGCGGGATATCCGGTTCGACTCGTTGCGCGATCGGGTCGTGATGGTGCCCCAGGAGGGGTTCCTGTTCGACGACACGTTGGGGTCGAACATCAGGTACGGCCGCCCCGGAGCCTCGGACGAGGACGTGACGCTCGCGCTGACCGAACTCGGCCTGGCCGATTGGCTCGACGGCCTCCCGGCCGGCCTGGACACACCCGTCGGGCAGCGTGGAGAGTCGCTGTCAGCGGGGGAGCGGCAGTTGGTGGCGCTTGCCCGGGCGTACCTCGCCGACCCGGACCTGCTCGTCCTCGACGAGGCGACGTCGGCCGTGGACCCCGCCACGGAGGTGCGGCTGGCCCGTGCCCTGGAAGGCATCACGAGGGGACGTACGGCCGTCACGATCGCCCACCGGCTCTCGACGGCGGAAGCCGCGGACGAGGTGCTCGTCTTCGACGCCGGCCGGCTGGTCCAACGCGGGCCGCACCGTGAGCTTGTCGAACAAGGCGGTGTCTACGGCCGCCTGCATGCGGCATGGGTCAACCAGTCGCGTTGATCATGCAATTGTGGGGCGACACGCCGGACGCGTGAATCTCCGCATTTCGGGCCAAGCGGCGTGTCGCCCCACAATTGCATGATCAACGCAGGAAGGCTAGCGGTTGGCGTCGCGCAGCGTTCCCGTGACCGCCCGGTTGGGGTCACCGACCGTGCAGAGAATCTCGCGATCGCCGTCTGCCCAGGACTCCTCAGTGGGGGCGAGGAAGCCGAAATCGAGCTGCGATTCGTCCCACGGAACCCCGACGAATCGCTCGAACTCCTCGTAGCACGCCTCCTCGGCACGCTCCTGGACGGCGTCGGCGCCCGGGAACTCGTCCTCCGCAGACAGGTCGATGGCGGCCATGATCTCGTCGGTATGCTCCTCGGAGCAGGGCACGGCCGGCACCCTGCTGATCTCGGAATCGTCCGCGAAGCCATCCAGGCAGTCGCCCACCCGTAGGTCGAACACGTTGACCTCGGTCGCCTCGACCAGCTCCCCGGTCTCGGCGTCACGCTCGGGACCGTCCGAGCAACCTGCGATCAGCACACTCAGAGCCACGGCGGCCGCTGCGTAGGTCGGGGCGCCCGGCGGCCGTGGAATGCGGGTCACGCGATGTCTGCTTGGCTCGTGGCGAATCACGGGCAGGTACTCAACCATGTCGACGGCGGCGGCGTGAAGCCGGACCGGCACAATGGCCTCATGCCTGGTCTGGATCCGGCCCTCGCGGCCAATCTCAAGCGCGACTCCCACGGGTTGGTGGCCGCCATCGTCCAGCAGTTCGACACCGGCGAGGTGCTCATGCTCGGCTGGATGAACGACGAGGCGCTGCATCGCACGCTGACGACGGGACGAGCGACGTACTGGAGCCGCAGCCGCCAGGAATACTGGGTCAAGGGCGAGACGTCCGGCCATCGCCAGTGGGTGCGCGAGGTGCGGCTGGATTGCGACGGCGATGCCTTGCTGGTCAAAGTCGACCAGGAAGGCCCGGCCTGCCACACCGGAACGAGGACCTGCTTCGATTACAGGCTGCTTCCCGCGGCCAAGGGGATGCCAACGTGACAACTAGCCCAGACCTGGACACCTTCAGGGTGCTGGCCAAAGACCGGCGGGTCATTCCAGTGACCCGGCGCCTGCTGGCCGACGGCGAGACGCCAGTGGGTGTGTACCAGAAGCTGGCCGCCAACCGGCCCGGCACGTTCCTGCTGGAATCCGCCGAGCACGGCGGCGTGTGGTCGCGCTACTCGTTCATCGGTGCGCATTCGGCAGCGGTGTTGAGCGAACGTGACGGCCGCGCGATCTGGCACGGGAACCCACCTGTCGGAATGCCCGCCGGTGTCGAGCCGTGGGACGCCGTGGCCGGGACGCTGGCCGCCCTGCACACGCCACGCATGCCGGACCTGCCGCCGCTGACCGGTGGACTTGTCGGGTTCGTGTCGTACGACGCGGTGCGCAAGCTGGAGCGGCTTGGCGAGCTGGCCACCGACGACCTCGGCCTGCCGGAGATGGCGTTCATGTTGGCCACCGATCTGGCCGTGCTCGATCACGACGACGGGACGGTCCTGCTCGTCGCGAACGCGATCAACTGGGACGACACCGACGAGCGGGTCGACGAGGCCTGGGCGGACGCCGTCCGGCGCCTGGACCGGATGACGTCTCAGCTGGCCGGCCCGACGCCGTCGTCGGTCGCCGACTACGACCCCGCCGCCCGGCCGGTCTTCTCCAGCAACACGCCCGAGCCCGACTACCTGGCCGCAGTCGAGCGGGCCAAGGAGCAGATCCGGGCCGGCGAGGCGTTCCAGGTCGTCGTCGCGCAACGGTTCGAGGTGCCGACGCGGGCCGATGCCCTGGACATCTACCGGGTACTCCGCCGCGAGAACCCCAGCCCGTACATGTACCTCGTGCGGATCCCGGGGCCGGACGGCGACGGCGACGGCGCCTTCGACATCGTGGGGTCGAGCCCCGAGGCACTGGTCAAGGTCAACGGCGATCGGGCGATGACGCATCCGATCGCCGGCAGCCGCGGACGCGGTGAGACGCCGGAGGCGGACGCCGAACTGGCCACCGAGCTCTTGGCGGACCCCAAGGAGCGGGCCGAGCACCTGATGCTGGTCGACCTGGCGCGCAACGACCTGGGCCGGGTGTGTGCGCCGGGGACTGTCGAGGTCGTGGACTTCATGACCGTGCGCCGGTACAGCCACGTCATGCACATCGAGTCCACCGTGGTCGGGCGGATGGCGCCGGGCAGGACGTCTCTGGATGTCCTCGCCGCGTGCTTCCCGGCGGGCACGCTGTCCGGCGCGCCGAAGCCGCGCGCGATGCAGATCATCGAAGAGCTCGAGCCGACCCGCCGCGGTGTGTACGGGGGAGTCGTCGGATATCTGGATTTCGCCGGCCACCTCGATGTCGCCATCGCGATCCGAACCGCCGTGGTCCGCGACGGGAGGGCCTACGTGCAGGCCGGTGCCGGCGTCGTCGCCGACTCCGATCCCGCGTCCGAGCACGCCGAATGCCGCAACAAGGCAGCATCGGCTCTGCGAGCGATAGCGGTGGCCGAATCCATGCGGCCGGTCTGATGCAGCGGCGCGGAACCGTCCCCTACCTCGTGGTGCTCGGAGTGCTGCTGGCGGGCGCCGTGCTCTGCCTTGTCGCGTCCGGCATGTCGTGGGGTTCCGCGCAGCGGGCGGACCTGGCGCGCACTGAGGTTCAGGTGACCGGAGGTGACCTGCTTGCGCTGGGCAGGGCGGTCGGGCTGCTCGGCCTGGCGGCCGTCGTCGCGGTGCACGCCACCCGGCGATGGGGCAGGCGGCTGGTCGGCGGGTTGCTCGCGGTGGCGGGCGGTGTGGTTGCGGCGCAGGCCTACGTCATCATGCGTGAGTTGCCGGACGAGATCCTCCGGCACCTCGAAGGCACAACGGGTGCCGCGGATTTCGCCGGCGCGTCAGCGGCGGCCGGCGGTCCGCTGGTCATGATCGTCGGCGGCGCGGGCGTCGCGGCGGCCGGCTCGGCGCTCGCCGTGTTCGGGCCGAGGTGGCCGAGCATGGGAACGCGGTACGAGCGTCCGGCGGGTTCGCGGCCTGCCAGCCGGCCAGCGAGCCGTCCCGCGAGCCGGCCGGCAAGCCGGTCTGGTGACCGCGCGACGTGGGACGCCCTTGACCGCGGTGAGGACCCTACGATCTGACGAGCCGACCTGGCTGCGCCGTGCCTCGTGCAGCAGGCAGAATGGGCGGTACCACGCCCACAGTCGCGACAAGGAGAAGACATGGCCACCCGCCACGAGCACGGTCACACGCCCGCAGCGTGGACCGCGGTGTTGATCATTCTCGCCGGGATCTTCATCGGCGCCTTCGCGGTGGCGGTGCTCAACTGGCCGTTGTTCTGGATCGGCGGCGTGGCGGTGATCATACTCGGCCTTGTCGTCGGCAAGGTCATGCAGATGATGGGCCTCGGCAAGCCGCCAGAGGAGCGGACGGGCTCGGCGCAAGACGCCGCCGCCACGGATGATGCCGCCACCGCGGAGAAGGCCGCCGCAGCGCAGGAGGACGTTGCCACCCCGCAGGAGGACGTCGTCACCTCGCGGGAGGGTGACAGGTAACGCCATGGTCGCCCGGCGGCGTCCGGCCGACGTCCCACTGATCACTGTGGGAGGAGTCACCTTGGACACCGCCGGTGGGCGAGCGATCGCCGGGGGGCGGGAACTCAGCTTGACCAGGACCCAGTTCGGGCTGCTCGAGCATCTGATACGGAACCGGGGCCGGGTCTGCACTCGTGCAGAGCTGATGTCCGAAGTGTGGGGGTACCGCGAGCCCGTAGGCACCCGGACCATCGACGTTCACGTTGCCGCACTGCGCGCCAAGCTCGGCCCGGCGCTGCCGATAAGCACGGTTCGCGGGCAGGGCTACCGCGTGGACCCCTCCGGGTAAGTGATCACCGCCGCCCGCGCCCACGCGCTCACGGCGCCGCTTGCGACCGCCGCGGCGGCCGGTGCCGCGTGGGTCACCGTGGCCGCTCTCGGCCCAGAGGTCGCCGTCCCGCTGCCCTGTCCTCTGCTCGAAATGACCGGTCTGGCCTGCCCGTTCTGTGGCGGGACGCGAGCCGTCTACGCCCTAGCCCACGGTGATGTCGCCACTGCGGCCGGGCACAACGCCGTCGTCGTGCTGGCCGTGCCGGTACTCGCGGTCCTGTGGTCCGGGTGGTCGGTCCGCAGGGTGCGCGGTGTACGCGGGTCTGCGGTAGCGCTGTCCACAAGATCCCTGCTGGCCCTGGGCGCCGCGCTCGTGCTGTTCGCCGTCGTCCGCAACCTGACCTTCGGGGCCGCCCTCGGACCCTGACCTAGAGCGCGAAGATCGCGCCCAGCCCGAGTGCGCCCAGTCCGAACAACACCAACAGCGCGATGAAGACGGCGCCCAGAGCTATTCCGACGATCGAGATGATCCTGGCCGCATTCGCCATTCCCTCCCCGGTGAGCCAGCCGTTCGACTGGTGGATCGCCTGTAGGGACTGGTTGGCCAGCACAAGTGCCACGATGTGCAAGACGAACGGACACACGAACCAGCCCGCGATCGCCACGATGAGCGCGGCCAGAGCCTTGTCATCCTGCTTGGGCTGGGGATACGGATACGGCTGGCCGTGACCCGGCGGCGGTCCCGGAGGCTGGTCGTGGCCCGGCGGCGTCGGTGGCTGGGCGGGGCCGGTCGGCTGGGCGTACGGCGGGGGCTGGCCCCAGGGTTGCTGGTTCGGACGTTCCCTGTCCTGGTCATCGCCCGGATTCTGGCCGTACGGGTCGTGCGTCATGTCGGCCCACCGTACCCCTACCGGTGGGGTGATGGCAGAGGGCTTCGATGCGATAGCTACGCTGGATCAACCCAGCCACCCATGGCATCGAGCACACACCCCGGGGGGACGAGCGTGAGCGTACTCGACGAGATCCTCGACGGGGTGCGCGCTGACTTGGCAGAACGCCAGCAGCGCGTATCGCTGGAAGAACTCAAGACAGCCGCCGTGCGTCAACCTCCGGCCAAGGATCCCATGCCGCTACTTCGGGCCCCGGGCGTGAGCGTGATCGCCGAGGTCAAGCGGGCGAGCCCGTCCAAGGGAGCTCTCGCCGAGATCGCCGATCCGGCGGCGCTGGCTCGCGAGTACGAAGCCGGCGGCGCGACCGCGATAAGCGTGTTGACCGAGACTCGCCGGTTCGGTGGGGCGCTGGACGATTTGAAGGCGGTGCGAGCCGCGGTCGACGCGCCGGTGCTGTGCAAGGACTTCATCATCACCAGCTACCAGCTGTGGGAGGCCCGGGCCTGCGGCGCCGACCTGGCCCTGCTGCTTGCCGTCGCGCTTGATCAGAATGCCCTCGTGGCCCTGATCGAACGGGCCGAGTCGATCGGGTTGACCCCGCTCGTTGAATGTCACACGGCGGACGAGATCGACCGGGCCGTGGTGGCCGGCGCCAAACTGATCGGCATCAACGCGCGCGATCTCACCACGCTCAAGGTCGACATGAGCACGTTCAAGCGGCTAGCGCCGCACGTGCCGGACGGGATCGTGAAGGTGGCCGAGTCCGGCGTCCGCGGCCCGCGTGACGTGATCGAGCTCGCCCGCGCCGGCACCGACGCCGTGCTGGTCGGCGAGAGCCTCGTGACCGGGAAGGAACCGCGAACGGCGGTTGCCGACCTGGTGGCGGCCGGTGCCCACCCGGCGCTCCGCCAGGGTCCTGGCTAGAGTTGCCGCCGTCATGAACCCACGGGCAGATGTGCCGGACGCGCGCGGGCGGTTCGGCGATTACGGCGGCCGGTACGTACCGGAGGCGCTCGTGGCCGCCCTTGACGAGCTCGACCGCGAGTACCGAGCCGCGATGGCCGACGTGGACTTCACGGCCGAGTTGAACCACCTGCTGCACACCTACACCGGCCGGCCCAGCCCACTGACCGAAGCCCACCGTTTCGGGCAGGAGGCGGCGCACGGAGCCCGCGTCCTGCTCAAGCGCGAGGACCTCAACCACACCGGGTCGCACAAGATCAATAACGTACTTGGTCAGGCGCTGCTGACCAAGCGAATGGGCAAGCGCAGGGTCATCGCCGAGACCGGCGCCGGCCAGCACGGGGTCGCCACGGCGACCGCGGCGGCCTTGCTCGGCCTCGAGTGCGTCGTGTACATGGGCGAGGAGGACACCCGCCGCCAGGCGCTCAACGTCGCCCGGATGAGGTTGCTCGGTGCCGAAGTCATTCCCGTCACGACCGGTTCGCGCACGCTCAAGGACGCGATCAACGAGGCGATGCGCGACTGGGTGGCCAACGTCGACCACACGCACTACCTGCTGGGTACGGTGGCCGGCCCGCACCCGTTTCCGGTGATGGTCCGCGATTTCCACCGCATCATCGGGTTGGAGGCGAGAGAGCAGGTGCTTGAGCTGACCGGTGCGCTTCCCGACGCCGTGGCCGCGTGCGTCGGCGGCGGCTCGAACGCCATCGGCATCTTCTACGCGTTCATCGACGACGCTGAGGTCGGGCTGTGCGGGTTCGAGGCCGGTGGCGACGGGGTCGAAACCGGCCGGCACGCGGCCACTATCAGCGCCGGTTCGGCCGGGGTGCTGCACGGCGCACGGTCGTACCTGCTCCAGGACGAGATGGGCCAGACGATCGAGTCGCACTCGATCTCAGCGGGCCTGGACTACCCCGGGGTCGGGCCGGAGCACGCGTGGTTGCACGACACGGGGCGCGCGACGTACGAGCCGGTGACCGACGCCGAGGCAATGGACGCCTTCGCGCTGTTGTGCCGCACCGAAGGCATCATCCCGGCCATCGAAAGCGCTCACGCGCTGGCCGGAGCGCGCCGGCTGGGTGAGCGGCTCGGGCCGGACGCCGTCATCGTGGTGAACCTGTCCGGACGCGGCGACAAGGACGTCGAGACCGCCGCCAAGTGGTTCGGGCTGGTGGGCTGATGCGCCTTTCGGAGACGTTCGCCAAGGCGGCCGCTGACGGCCGGGCCGCACTGGTCGGTTACCTGCCCGCGGGTTACCCGACGGTGCCGGGAGCGATCGACGCTCTTCGCGCCATGGTCGACGCGGGCGTGGACGTGGTGGAAGTGGGCCTGCCGTACAGCGACCCACTGATGGACGGCCCGGTCATCCAGCATGCCGTGGACGCCGCGCTAGCCGCCGGCACGACCACGCCTGATGTGCTGCGAACCGTCGAAGCGGTGGCGGCGGCCGGTGTGCCGGCCCTGGTCATGTCGTACTGGAACCCGATCCTGCGGTACGGGCCGGACCGGTTCGCCCGTGATCTGGCCGCGGCGGGAGGTGCCGGCGCGATCACGCCGGACCTGATTCCGGACGAGGCTTCGGACTGGCTGACGGCTGCGCGTGTGGTGGGCATCGACACGGTGTTCCTGGTGGCACCGTCGTCGACGGACGAGCGCCTGGCTCTGACCGCCGACGCGTGCCGCGGGTTCGTGTACGCGGCCTCGACGATGGGAGTCACCGGAACCCGCGAGCAGGTGAGTGGCGCCGCCGAGGCGCTGGTGGCACGCGTTCGCCAGGTCACTCAGCTGCCGGTGGCGGTCGGTCTCGGTGTGTCTTCGGCCGCCCAGGCGGCGGAGGTGGCCGGATTCGCCGACGGCGTGATCGTCGGGTCGGCGTTCGTCCGCAGGATGATTGACGCGCCCGACATTGCGACCGCCGCGTCGGGTGTTGCTACGCTCGCCGCCGAGTTGGCTGAAGGAGTCCGCCGCAGTTAGAGCCGGCGGGAACCCGCTGGCACAGCGTGAAGTTGTACCGTCATGCGCGAATCCGCCGCGCCTGGTGAGCTGTGAGGAGCAGGAGGCAATGTCCGCGATGAGCAACAAGAAGGCCGAGGCGCGCGAGCGTGTCAAGGCGATGCGCGAGGAGCAAGCTCGTAAGGAGCGGCGCAGGGAGCAGATGATGCGGTTCGGCATCATCGGCGCCGTACTCATCGCCGTTGCCATCATCGGCGTCGCCATCGCCACCACCCAAGGTTCCTCCGACCCGGTCGATCCGGACGCGCAGCCCGCCGGCGTTACCGAGTCCGGCGGGGGAGTGCAGTTCGCCGAGCCGGTTGCGGACGCACCCACCCTCGAGGTCTGGTTCGACTTCAGCTGCCCGCACTGCAAAGACTTCGAGGTTGCGAACGGCGAGTTCCTGAGCGAGCTGGCCGGCGCCGGCGACGCGAACGTCGTCTACCGGCCGGTGACGTTCGTCGGTCAACTGGCCTCGGTAAAGGCCACCAACGCCTGGGCGTGCTCGCTGGACGAGGGCCTCGGCGAGGAGTACATCGACGCGATCTACTCCATTCAGGGGAACTACACCGACAACCAACTGCTGAGCGCGGCCGAGGGTGTGGGCCTATCTGGTGACACCTTCGAGTCGTGTGTCGAAGACGGCGCGTACGAGGGCTGGGTCGACGCCTCGCACTCGAACGGGGTGAACGAGTTCGGGGTGAACTCCACACCTACGATCTTCGTTGTGAACGGCGACGAACGCACCCTCGTAGACTCCACGCAGTGGACGCAGGAGGGCCTGCGGGCCGCTCTCGAGGCGAGCGCCGGCGACGGGGCTGACGACGAGGCCGAGGGCTGACAGTGATCGCGTCGATCCCCAGCCCCACTCAAGGCGTCTGGTATCTCGGTCCGGTGCCCATCCGGGCCTACGCACTGGCGATCATGATCGGCATAGTGGTCGCCATCTGGCTGGGCGAACGGCGCTGGATCGCGCGTGGTGGCCGGCCCGGTGACGTCCTCGACATCGCCATCTGGGCGGTGCCGTTCGGCATCGTCGGTGCGCGCGCCTACCACCTGATCACAGACTGGGACAAGTACTTCGCAGCCGGCCGCGAACCACTCGAGGCGTTGCGCGTCTGGGAAGGCGGGCTCAGCATCTGGGGCGCGATCGCGGGCGGTGCGCTCGGCGGATGGATCGCCGCCAGGCGAAGGGGCGTACCGTTTCCTGCGCTCGCCGATGCGCTGGCACCGGGAATCGTGCTCGCTCAGGCCATCGGACGCTGGGGCAACTACTTCAACAACGAGCTCTACGGGCGGCCCACCGACCTGCCGTGGGGCCTGGAAGTTCACCAGATGCAGAACTTCCGGGCAGTACGCGACGAAACCGGCGCGCCGGTGCTGTTGGACGGCGGGCCGTTCCACCCGATCTTCCTGTACGAGTCACTGTGGGCAGTCGGAACCGCGCTGCTGTTGATCTGGGCGGATCGCCGGTTCCGCATGGGCCACGGCCGGGTGTTCGCGCTTTACGTGGCCCTCTACACGGCCGGGCGTACCTGGATCGAGAATCTGCGCATCGACGACGGTGGCGACGTTGCCGGGCCGGCCCGCGAGTTTCTCGGCATGCGGGTCAACGCGTGGGTCTCGGTCGTACTCATGGTCGCGGCAATCGGGTACATCGTGATCTCGGCACGGCGCAAGCCCGGCCGCGAGACGGTGGATCTGCCGCCTCTGGAGGATTCGGAGGCCGAGCCGGTGTCCCGCGACGCCGCGGCCGAAGCCGAGACCGACTCCAAGGCCGACGTCGGTGCGGATGACAAGGCCGATGACGCAGCAGAAGCGTCCGCTGATACCAAGGCCGACTCTGCGGCCGAGGCTCACGTAGAGGCTGAGGCTGACAGTGGCGCGGACGCTGATGCCGAGGCCGACTCTGAGGCCGAAGCCGGAGCTGATTCCGGAGCCAAGTCTGAGGCCGGAGCCGAAGCTGACGCTGAGTCTGCTGCTGCGACCGGGGCCGAGCCCGAGGCCGAAGCTGACGGTGAGGTCGAGGCCGAGCCCGGTGGTGACGGTGACGCTGAAGCCGGCGTCAGTGGCAACGTGGCCGAAAGCACCGGCCAGCAAGCCGACGCCACGGCCGAGGTCACGAACGCCGAGACCGTCCCCAAGCGAAGTGAAGACTCTGCGGCGGTCTCCGCCAGCGACGAGTCGGTAACGGAACCCGAAGACGACGCTGCCGCCGAGCGAGACGAATCCGCTGGACCCGAGGACCAGTCCGACCTCGACGAAGCGGCCGAGGCCCGAGGACCGCAGCGCTAGACCTCCGAGCCCGTCCCGTCATCCGAGCCCGCCCAGCTACCCGAGCTCGTCCAGTCATCCGAGCCCGTCTGGTTAGTAGATCGCCTTGGGCGAGGCCCGCCGCACCCCGCCTGCCTCTGTCCTTCCCGCGCCTTTGCAATGCACACCTAGAGGAAGCGCGCTGCTAGACAGGCCGCAAGCGCCGCGTGCTCCAGGTCGTGAGAACTCCGCCCGCAATAGCGACCTATCCGAGTCTCAGAAGCGCTTCCCCTAGGTGTGCATTGCAGAAGGCGGCCGGAGGGCTGTCGCGCAGCCGACGCGTAGCCCACATGCTTGACACCGCCAGCGTGCTGTCGACGGCCAAGTCCAGAAGGCTTCCGCACCCAGTAACCACGAGCGCGCCCCTACCGGGTCCCGCTGCCTGCGTCCCACACCGCCGAGACGCGCTTCCCATAGGTGTGCATTGCAAAGGGCGGCCGGAGGAAGCGCGCGGCCAGAGAGACCGCTGCCGGGGTAGGTGGATGCCGCTCGCGGGTCCGGCGAAGGCAAGGCTTAGCAACGTTGTTCCCCACCAGCGGCCTGGCCTAGCCTCACGATATGAGCACGGAGCTCCCCAAGATCGATCATGAGCATAGCGATGTCACTGGCGGCTGGCTGCGACCTGCTGTTTTCGGCGCGATGGACGGGCTGGTGTCCAACTTCGCCCTGATAGCCGGCGTGGCAGGCGGTGGGGCCCCGCGTCAGGTCGTCATCCTCGCCGGGCTCGCCGGGCTCTCGGCCGGTGCATTCAGCATGGCCGCCGGGGAGTACACCTCCGTGGCTTCGCAGGCCGAGAATGCCGAGGCCGAGATCGCCAAGGAGCGTGCAGAGCTGCTCCGCAATCCCGACGGCGAGATCGCCGAGCTCGCCGAGATGTACGTCGAACGCGGCGTAGAACCTGACCTTGCCCTGGAGGTCTCGCAGCAGATCCACCGAGACTTCGACAACGCCGTCGACGTGCATACTCGCGAGGAGTTGGGCGTCACGCTGGACGACCTGCCGTCGCCGCTGCTCGCAGCCGGGTCGTCTTTCGTGTCGTTCGCGATCGGGGCCATCATCCCGGTTCTTCCGTATCTCCTCGGGTCCGACACCCTTCTCCCGGGAATCATCGTTTCACTGATCGGCCTGTTCGCCGCGGGCGCCGTCGTCACCAGGGTGACGTCGCGCTCATGGTGGTTCGGCGGGATCCGCCAGCTGGTTCTTGGTGCTATCGCGGCGGCGTTGACGTACGGTATCGGAAACCTGGTTGGCGCCGGGCTCGGTTAGGCCGGCCGTCATTCTCAGGTAATCTTCACGAAACGCGCAGGGCCAGAGCCGTCCCTCGCACCCGCCGCCACTACCGACGACGGGAGTGCCCATGCGCTTCACCACCCAGCAGTCAGGCCCCGGGCCACAGGGCCTCTACGACCCCGGCTTCGAGCACGACGCGTGCGGGGTCGCCTTCGTTGCGACGCTCACCGGTGAGCCGAGCCACGACATCGTCGACAAGGGCCTCACCGCCCTTCGCAACCTCCAGCATCGGGGGGCATCCGGCGCCGAGCCCGAGTCCGGCGACGGTGCGGGCCTGCTCGTGCAGATCCCGGACGCCTTCTTCCGCGAAACGGTCGATTTCGACCTGCCCGCACCCGGCCGGTACGCGGCCGGCCTGGCGTTCTTCCCCGACGAAGACGCCGCTGAAACCGCCGCTAAGCAGCGAATCGCCGAGCTCGCCACCGACGAGGGCCTTCGGGTGCTCGGCTGGCGTGCCGTCCCGACGACGCCGGAGCTGGTAGGCGCGACAGCACGGGCGACGATGCCGCGGTTCCGCCAGCTGTTCGTCTCGTCGGCGGACGGCGCCGAGCCCACCTCGATCGAGTTGGACCGGCGCGCGTTCTGCCTGAGAAAGCGGGCCGAGCACGAGATGCCGGTCTACTTCCCGAGCCTGTCCGCACGGACGATCGTCTACAAGGGCATGCTCACGACGGGCCAACTCGAGCCCTTCTTCCCCGACATATCCGACCGGCGGTTCACGTCGGCTCTGGCCATCGTCCACTCCCGGTTCTCGACCAACACGTTCCCGAGCTGGCCGCTGGCCCATCCCTACCGGTACCTCGCCCACAACGGCGAGATCAACACGGTGATGGGCAACCGCAACTGGATGCGGGCCCGTGAATCACAGCTCGCAACCGATCTGTTCCAGGGTGATCTGTCGAGGCTGTTCCCGATCTGCACCGAGGGTGCAAGCGACTCGGCGAGTTTCGACGAGGTTCTGGAGCTGCTCCATCTCGGCGGCCGGAGCCTGCCGCACGCCGTGCTGATGATGATCCCGGAAGCCTGGGAGAAGCACAGCGAGATGGACGCTACGCGCCGCGCGTTCTACGAGTTTCACAGCACGATCATGGAACCGTGGGACGGACCGGCGAGCATCACGTTCACCGACGGCAGCCAGGTGGGTGCGGTGCTAGACCGCAACGGGCTGCGCCCGGGCCGCTTCTGGGTCACTGACGACGGCT
This sequence comes from Jiangellaceae bacterium, assembly GCA_036373915.1. Classification (GTDB taxonomy): domain Bacteria; phylum Actinomycetota; class Actinomycetes; order Jiangellales; family Jiangellaceae; genus JASLBX01. The sequence goes on from DASUUU010000111.1 coordinate 21,375, forward strand.
TGGTGGTGCTCGCATCCGAGGTCGGCGTCCTGGACATCGACCCTGCGACCGTCGTGCGCAAGGGACGCCTACAGCCGGGCCGGATGTTCCTCGTCGACCTGGCCGAGCACAGGATCATAGAGGACGACGAGATCAAGGCGACACTCGCCGCGGAGGCGCCGTACGACGACTGGCTGCACGCGGGACTGATGCGCCTGACCGACCTGCCCGAGCGCGAGCACGTCGTGCACACCCATGCAAGCGTGGCCAGGCGGCAGCAGACGTTCGGTTACACCGAGGAAGAACTGCGCGTACTGCTGACTCCGATGGCCAAGGCCGCCGCCGAGCCGATCGGTTCGATGGGCACCGACACACCCGTCGCGACCCTGTCGGACCGGCCGCGCCTGCTGTTCGACTACTTCACCCAGCTCTTCGCCCAGGTGACCAACCCACCGCTGGACGCGATCCGGGAAGAGCTGGTCACGTCCCTGTCCGGCACCATCGGGCCGGAGTACAACCTGCTCGCCGCCACACCCGCAAGCTGCCGGCAGCTCGTCCTGCCGTTCCCGGTGATCGACAACGACGACCTGGCCAAGATCATCCATGTCAACCGGGACGGCGACCTGCCCGGCTTCGACCCGTACGTCGTACGGGGGCTGTTCCCGGCGACAGGCGGCGGCGACGCGCTGGCCGAGCGGCTCGATGAGATCTGTGCCGACGTGAGCCAAGCGATCGCGCGCGGGGCGCGGATCATCATCCTGTCCGACCGCCACTCCGACGCGACCCTCGCTCCGATCCCGTCACTGCTGCTGACCAGCGCCGTCCACCACCACCTGATCAGGGAGAAGACCCGCACCCGGGTCGGCCTTGTCGTGGAGGCCGGCGACGTGCGTGAGGTGCACCACGTCGCGCTTCTGATCGGCTACGGCGCGGCAGCGGTCAACCCCTACCTGGCGATGGAGAGCGTCGAGGACCTGGCCCGGGCGGGTGCCATGCTGCCCGGCCTCACACCGGACCAGGCCGTCAAGAACTTGATTAAGGCACTCGGCAAGGGCGTGCTCAAGGTGATGAGCAAGATGGGCGTGTCGACGGTCGCGTCCTACACCGGTGCCCAGATCTTCGAAGCCATCGGGCTCGCCCGCGACGTGGTCGACCGGTACTTCACCGGCACCACGTCCAGGCTCGGCGGGGTCGGGCTCGACGTCATCGCCGAGGAGGTACGCCGCCGGCATCATCGGGCCTACCCGCCCGGTGGGGTTGCTCCGGCGCACCGCACACTGGAGATCGGAGGAGAGTACCAGTGGCGGCGCGAGGGGGAGCCGCATCTGTTCGACCCCGACACGGTGTTCCGGCTGCAGCACTCGACTCGGGCGGGCCGGTACGACATCTTCAAGCAGTACACCAGCCGGGTGGACGAGCAGGCCGAGCGGCTGATGACCTTGCGCGGGTTGTTCAGGTTCGCCGACGGTGTGCGTGAGCCGGTGCCGATCGACGAGGTCGAGCCGGTGTCGGAGATCGTCAAGCGTTTCAACACCGGGGCGATGTCCTACGGCTCTATAAGCCAGGAGGCTCACGAGACCCTGGCCATCGCGATGAACCGGCTCGGCGCAAGGTCGAACACCGGCGAGGGCGGCGAGGATCGCGAGCGGCTGCGCGATGCCGAGCGGCGCAGCGCTGTGAAGCAGGTCGCCAGCGGCCGGTTCGGCGTCACTTCCGAATACCTGACGTACGCCACCGACCTGCAGATCAAGATGGCCCAGGGCGCCAAGCCGGGTGAGGGTGGCCAGTTGCCCGGCAACAAGGTGTACCCGTGGATTGCCAAGACCAGGCATTCAACACCAGGCGTGGGGCTCATCTCGCCGCCGCCGCACCACGACATCTACTCGATCGAGGACCTGGCTCAACTTATCCACGATCTGAAGAACTCCAATCCGGTGGCACGGGTCCACGTCAAGCTCGTCGCCGAGGTAGGGGTCGGAACGGTCGCCGCCGGGGTGTCGAAGGCGCACGCGGACGTGGTGCTGATCTCCGGCCACGACGGCGGCACCGGCGCCGCCCCGCTCACCAGCCTCAAGCACGCCGGCGGGCCGTGGGAGCTCGGGCTGGCCGAGACCCAGCAGACACTGCTGCTGAACGGGCTTCGCGACCGGATCGTCGTGCAGGTCGACGGCCAGCTCAAGACCGGCCGGGACGTGGTGATCGCCGCCCTGCTCGGGGCCGAGGAGTACGGGTTCTCGACAGCGCCGCTGGTGGTGTCCGGTTGCGTGCTGATGCGGGTCTGCCACCTGGACACCTGCCCGGTCGGCATCGCGACGCAGAACCCCGACCTGCGGGCCCGCTACCGCGGTCGGGCCGAGCACGTCGTCACGTTCTTCGAGTACCTCGCTCAGGAGGTTCGCGAGTACTTGGCGGCGCTAGGCTTCCGGAGCCTCGACGAGGCCATCGGTCACGCGGAACTGCTCGACACGCACGCTGCGATAAACCACTGGAAGGCGTCCGGGCTGGACCTGTCGCCGATCCTGCATGTTCCCGATCTGCCGGCCGGGACGGCGCGCAGGCAGGTCGTCTCACAGGACCACGGGCTGGTCAAGGCGCTCGACAACGAACTGATCACCCTGGCGGCGGACGCGCTCGAGAACGGAACGCCGGTCCGGGCTCAGCTGCCCATCCGCAACGTGAACCGCACGGTCGGGACCATGCTGGGCCACGAGGTCACCAAGCGGACGGGCGGTGACGGATTGCCGGACGACACGATCGACCTGACGCTCGTCGGGTCGGCCGGCCAGTCGTTCGGCGCCTTCCTGCCGCGGGGTGTGACGCTGCGACTGGAAGGGGACACCAACGATTACCTGGCCAAAGGGCTCTCGGGTGGCCGGGTGGTCGTCCGTCCTGACCGGTCGGTGACGTTCGAGGCCGAGCGGAACGTGATCGCCGGCAACGTCGCCGCATACGGCGCCACGAGCGGTGAGCTGTTCGTCCGCGGTGTAGTGGGCGAGCGGTTCTGCGTCCGCAACTCCGGCGTGACGGCGGTCGTCGAAGGAACCGGTGACCATGCCTGTGAGTACATGACCGGCGGCACCGTCGTCATCCTCGGGCCGACCGGCCGAAACGTTGCCGCCGGCATGTCCGGCGGCGAGGCGTACGTCCTTGACCTGGCAACCGACCGCGTGAACCCCGGCATGGTCGATATCGAGCAGCCGACGGCGGACGAGCTCGAGAACGTCCGGGCACTCGTCCAGCGGCACGTCGATGAAACCGGGTCGACGCTGGGGGAGAAGCTGCTCGCAGACTGGCCGGCGACGGCTACCCGGTTCAGCAAGATCATGCCCCGTGACTACAAGCGTGTGCTCGCCGCCAAAGCCGCCGCCGAGCGTGATGGGCGTGACGTTCTCGAGGCGATCATGGAGGCGGCGCATGGCTGATCCACGTGGATTCCTGACCACCCCGCAGCAGGGCGCACCCACCAGGCCGGTTCCGGAGCGGGTGGGGGACTGGAACGAGGTGTACGTCGGACGGGGCCTGCTGCCGATCATCACAAAGCAGGCCGGCCGGTGCATGGACTGCGGGATCCCGTTCTGCCACCAGGGCTGCCCGCTGGGCAACCTTATTCCGGAGTGGAATGACCTGGTCTGGCGGGACGACTGGCGAGCAGCTTCCGAGCGGCTGCATGCGACGAACAACTTTCCGGAGTTCACCGGCCGGCTGTGCCCCGCGCCGTGCGAGGCTGCTTGCGTACTGGCGGTGAACAGCGACGCCGTGACCATCAAGAACGTCGAGGTGTCGATCATCGATCGGGCGTTCGAGGAAAGCTGGGTCCGGCCGCAGCCGCCGGAGCGGCTGTCGGAGAAGACGGTGGCCGTGGTGGGATCCGGACCGGCCGGGCTGGCGACCGCCCAGCAGCTCACGAGGGCCGGGCACAGCGTCGTGCTGTACGAGCGGGCCGACCGGGCCGGTGGGCTGCTGCGGTACGGCATCCCCGAGTTCAAGATGGAGAAGCGCCACGTCGACCGCCGGCTCGAGCAGATGCGTGCGGAAGGGACGATCTTCCGCACGGGTGTCGACGTCGGCTCTGACATCACCGGCCATCAACTGCGCAAGCGGTACGACGCGGTCGTGCTCGCGGTGGGCGCGACGGCGTGGCGCGATCTGCCGATTCCCGGCCGCGAGCTGGCCGGCGTGCATCAGGCGATGGAGTACCTGCCCCAGGCCAACCGAGCCGTGCTGGGCGAGTACGTGCCCGGCCAGATCACCGCGGCCGGCAAGCACGTTGTGATCATCGGTGGTGGCGACACCGGAGCGGACTGCCTCGGGACCGCGCACCGGCAGGGAGCACAGTCCGTGACTCAGCTCGAGATAATGCCCCAGCCGCCGGAGACCCGGCATGAGTCCACCCCGTGGCCGACCTGGCCGCTGATGCTGCGCACCTCGTCGGCTCACGAGGAGGGTGGGGAGCGGGTCTTCTCAGTCTCGACCCAGGAGTTCCTGTCCGACGAGGACGGGGCCGTTCGGGCGCTGCGGCTCGTCGAGGCGCGGCGCGGTGCCGACGGCCGGTTCGAACCGGTGCCGGGGACCGAGCGCGAGCTGCCTGCCCAGCTTGTACTGCTCGCCATGGGCTTCGTGGGGGCGGAGCGCTCGGCACTCGTCGACCAGCTCGAGGTCGAGCTCGACGCGCGGGGCAATATCGCCCGCGACGGTTCGTACCAGACGTCCGTACCGGGAGTGTTCGCCGCCGGTGACGCAGGGCGCGGCCAGTCGCTGATCGTGTGGGCCATCGCGGAGGGGCGGGCCTGCGCGGCTGCCGTCGACCGATACCTCACCGGCGCCGACCGGCTACCCGCCCCGGTGGCGCCCACCGACCGCCCCCTCACAGTTTGATCACGTTCAGCAGGCGTATGGGTGCCCTACCAGGTGCACGCGCCTGTTGGAGTGCCGACGAACCTGCTGAACGTGATCAATCGGTGCCCCACCAGGTGCACGCGGCTGTTGGAGTGCCGACGAACCTGCTGAACGTGATCAATCGGTGCTGTACCAGGCCGGTGCGGGTGGTACGGCACCGTCGCGCCTGGCGGGCGGGCCCACAGCTGTTCTGTTAACGATGTGTTCCGGTCGGAGGTCTACACTGAATGAACGTGCGAAGAGCGAAGATTGTGTGCACCCTCGGGCCGGCGACGGACTCGGCCGAGCGGCTGCGCCAGATGGTGGAAGCCGGCATGGACGTGGCACGGTTCAACCTGAGCCACGGCAGCCACGAAGAACACGAGCAGCGATACCGCAGGGTCAGGGCAGCGGCGGCGTTGGCCGGCCGCAACGTCGGCGTGCTCGTCGACCTGCAAGGTCCGAAGATCCGCCTCGGTAAGTTCGACCATGGCCCGGTCCAGCTCGAAGCCGGTGAGAAGTTCACCATCACCACCGACGACATCACAGGCGACGCAACACGAAGCTCTACGACGCACGGCGGCCTGACCGCCGACGTACACCCAGGTGACACCGTCCTCATCGACGACGGGCGCTTGTCGCTCGAGGTCGAGGAAGTCACCGGCAGCAACGTGGTCACCCGGGTACTCGAGGGCGGCCCCGTCTCGGACAACAAGGGCATCAACCTGCCCGGCGCGGCCGTGAGCGTGCCCGCCATGTCCGACAAGGACGTCGAGGACCTCAGGTGGGCGCTGCATACGGGCGCCGACATGATCGCGCTGTCGTTCGTGCGTTCAGCCGACGACATCGTCGAGGTCCACAAGATCATGGACTCGGAGGGGATCCGGCTGCCGGTCATTGCCAAGATCGAGAAGCCACAGGCCGTGGAGAACCTCGAAGAGATCGTGGACGCGTTCGACGGAATCATGGTGGCTCGCGGCGACCTCGGAGTCGAACTGCCACTGTGGGATGTACCACTCGTCCAGAAGCGGGCCGTCACACTGGCCCGCCGGCGCGCGAAGCCGGTCATCGTGGCCACCCAGATGCTCGAGTCCATGATCGGAAACCCGAGGCCGACCCGAGCGGAGGCGTCGGACGTCGCGAATGCGATCCTCGACGGTTCGGACGCCGTGATGCTCTCGGGGGAGACGAGCATCGGTGCACACCCGATCGAGGCGATCCGAACCATGGCCCGAATCGTGGAGACGGTCGAGAGCAACGCGATTGAACGGATCCCGCCACTGGGCACCAAACCCAAGACCAAGGGTGGAGCGATCACCCGGGCCGCAGCGGACGTCGCGGATGTGCTGGGTGCGCAGTTCCTGGTGGCGTTCACCCAGACCGGCGACTCGGCCCGGCGGATGTCAAGGCTTCGCGCACCGATCCCGTTGCTGGCATTCACCCCGCTGGAGTCCACTCGCAACCAACTGGCCCTCAGTTGGGGAATCGAGGCGTTCCTGGTGCAGGAGGTCAGCCACACCGACGCGATGGTCCTGCAGGTCGACAGGATGCTGCTGGAAATGTCGCGATGCCGTCGTGGCGACCTGGTCGTCATCGTTGCCGGCTCCCCGCCCGGCATTCCCGGCTCGACGAACGCCATGCGGGTGCACCAGATCGGTGATGCCGTCGGACAGGTGGCCCCGGGCTACCGTTGAGCAGGCGCTGGACCGCGCGGTACGTGCCCGTTCGAGACCCGCGACGCGCTGTTCGAAAGTGATCTAGCCCGCGGTGTGCCGGCCGGTGCCGCACGGTCGCGGCGGGTGAGTAGCCCGGGTGGGACTCGAACCCACAAACACCGCATTTTGAGTACGGCGGCTTTGCCTGTTTGCCTACCGGGCCATGTCCGAGACCTCCGACGGCTCGGACCTAGAAAGGGTAGCGCATGCGTTCACCCGGCCAGGCCGCCCGCGTGAGGCGTCTCGCGGCACCCAGTTCGAGGGTCGATGGCGAACCGACCGCTTTGCGAGAAAGTATGATGCCGGCCCTCTGCGCCCTGACGTGGTACAGGTCACAGTGTCGTCACGACGTGCTTTCACCTCAGCGTGATCAGTCCGCAGGCGGGCCGAGTTGGGATAGTTTGATCTCGCTCTGCAATCCCAGCTGCCGTTCATCGAGGTGGATGGCTGGAAACAAAGGAGAGATCGCTATGACGCGCAAGACTCCCGTGTGGCGGGTGCTGGCCGTCGCGAGCGCGGCGTCGCTGGTTCTTGCTGCGTGTGGTGGCGACGACGACGACGAGCCGGACGTCGCTGAGCCGGCCTCACCGACCGAGACCGAAACCGCAGACGCGGCGCAGGAATTCGAACCGGTACCACTGACCATCGGGACGCTGCTTCCGCAAACCGGCGCTCTCGCGTCGATCATCGACGCTCTTGAAGAGCCGATCCGCATGGGCGCCGAGGAGATCAACGCGGACTACCCCGACCTGGTCACGCTCGAGCACAGCGACAGCGGGACCGATCCGGCCGTGGCGTCGGAGAACGTCGACCCGTTCCTCACCGGCTCGCACAGCGCCATCCTCGGCGCGGCAGCGTCCGGCGTATCGACCGCGATCGTGGACAAGGTTCAGGACGCCGAGGTCGTGATGTGCTCCGGCTCGAACACGGCCGCGTCACTCAGCGCCTACGACCCGTACTACATCCGGACGGCGCCGTCCGACGAGCTGCAGGCGCCGACCCTTGGTGACGTCATCATCGACGACGGCGTCGTGGATGTGGCCGTGGTCTGGCGGAATGACGAGTACGGCGTCGGCTTCGGTGAGGCATTGGCGCAGTACCTGGCCGATAGCGGGCTCAACGTCGCCCTTCAGGAGGGCTACGACCCCAACGCGACCTCCTTCGCGGACCTGATGGAGGATGTTGCGGCGTCCGGAGCCGAGGCACTCGCGGCCATCACGTTCGAGGAGGGTGGGCAGCTGGTCCTCGACGCCCAGGGCCGCTTCGACGGTCAGTTCTACGTCGCCGACGGCTTCGTGGAGAACGTCGGAGCCGACCAACTCGGCGGCGAACTCGCACTGCTGGAAGGCTTCCGCGGGACCCGTCCGTCGTCCGCACCGGAAACCGGCGAGGCGACCTTCCCCGACCGGTTCGCCGAGTTCTCGCCCGACTCGCCGACGATCTTCTCGGCGCACTTCTACGACTGCCTGATGGTCGTCACCCTGGCCGCCCAGGTGGCGCAGAGCAGTGACCCGACGGTGTTCGTCAACGAGATCGTCGGCGTGACCAGCGAAGGCACCAAGTGCACCCGGTTCGCCGAGTGCATGGAGCTCGTCGCTGCCGGCGAGGACATCGACTACGACGGCGCCTCCGGTCCGCTCGACTTCCAGCCGAACGGCCAGCCCGGCTCCGGCACGTACGACGTGTACGAGTACACCGACGCCGAGGGCACCATCACGGTTGAACGCCAGGCGCTCACCGAGCTGTAAGTAGATCAGCCAGCACTGCGATCGGGGAGAGTTGACCTGCTGCGGGCGACTCTCCCCGATCGCTTCGGGGTCATTGAAACCTCAGGGCATCGTGCTCGGCCGGATGCCTAAGTTGCTCGGCCGAGAGTGCCCAGGTAGAGCTCGATGACCTTCGCGTCGTGCAGGAGTTCGGTTCCTGTCCCGCTATAGGCGTTCCTGCCCTGGTCGAGGACGTAGGCCCGATCGGCGATCTGAAGACAGCGCCGGGCGTTCTGCTCCACCATCAGGATGGAGACTCCGGTCTCTCCGATATTGCGGACCCGTTCGAAAACGAGATCCTGGGTCACCGGCGCCAGCCCGGCCGAAGGCTCGTCGAGCAGCAGCACCGCAGGGTCCATCATGAGGGCGCGGCCCATCGCCACCATCTGCCGTTCCCCTCCTGACAGCAATCCGGCTCGCTGCCTCTGCCGGTCTGCCAGCAGCGGGAAAAGCTCGGCCACGACAGCGAACCGCTCCTGCCATGTCTTGGGCCTCAGGAACAGGCCCATGCGCAGGTTCTCTTCGACGGTCAGCGACGGGAACACGTTCGCGAGCTGGGGGACGTAGCCGATGCCACGGGCCACGAGCTCGTGCGGGGTGACGTTGGTGATCTCATCGCCGGTGAACAGCACCTTGCCCGATCTCACCGGGATGAGGCCGAAGACGGCCTTGACGAAAGTGGACTTGCCGGCACCGTTGGGACCGATCACTCCGACGATCTCGCCTCGACCAACAGTGAGGTTCACCCCACGCAGGATGTCGACCTCGGGAACGTAGCCGGCGACGACGTCCTCGGCGGACAGCAGGGGATCATTCGTGGTCACGATGCCGCCTCCCCGTGATGGACTCCCAGGTACGCATCGATGACCTCTCGGTTACCCGCGATGCCCTCAGGGCGGTCTTCGGCGATCACCTTGCCTTCGGCGAGCACGACCACCCAGTCCGAGATCTCCTGGACCACATCCATGTCGTGCTCGATGAAGACGACCGACTTGCCGTCCTGCTGGAGTCCGACGATGTGTTGCAGCAGCTCCTGGCTCAGGGCCGGGTTGATCCCGGCCATCGGCTCATCGAGCATGATGAGTTCAGGGTCGACCATCAGCGCCCTCGCCAGCTCGAGCAGCTTGCGCTGGCCCCCCGACAGTGTGCCGGCGTACTCGTCCCTCATGTGCAGAATGCCGAACCTGTCCAGTAGCTGCTCGGCGCGCTCGGCCGCCGCGCGCTCGTGGCGGCTCCAACCGCCGACCAGGGCTCGGATGAGTGACTCACCCGGGTTGTTCGTCGCGGCGAGCATCACGTTCTCGGCGACGGTGAGCCGTGGCATAGCGCGCGTGAGCTGGAAGGTGCGTATCATCCCGCGCCGCGCCACTTGGTACGCCGGCAGGCCGACCAGTGGACCGCCGTTGAGGTGCCAAGACCCGCTGTCCGGCCGGTCGAAGCCGGTGAGGACGTTGAACAACGTCGTCTTGCCCGCACCGTTCGGACCGATAAGGGAGGTAATCGAGTTGCGTTGAACCTCGAGGTGTTCGACGTCGACGGCACGCAGACCGCCGAAGAAGCGCTGTATCCCGTCGACGACAAGAATCGGATCGGGCTTGGAGTTGCCGGGCGCCGCCGCCACGTCGTCGACCCAGGTGGCATCACGCACCGACGACCGCCTCCTTCCTGCTTCCGAGCAAACCCTGCGGACGGAATATCAGCAAGGCGACCAGCCCAAGCCCGACAAGCACGAACCTCACCTGCGCAGCGCCGGCGGCCGAGATAACGGCGCCGACCCAGGCCACGTTCGCCTGGGTGTCCCGCATCAGCGTGTCGACGAAGAAGAAGAGAAACTGGAAGGTGATCGCCCCAATCACGGGTCCCCAGATCGTCCCGGCACCACCGAGAATCACCACGACGTAGAGGATGAACGTGATTTCGGGCCGGAAGCTGTCGGGGTTCACGTTCTGCTGTTCGATCGCGAGCAGGGCCCCGGCCAGGGCGCCGAGCGCACCACCCAGGGTGAGCGCCTGAAGCTTTCGGGCGAACACGTTCTTACCGACGCTGCGGGCGGTGTCCTCGTCCTCGCGGATGGCGCGGAGCAACCGGCCCCACGGGCTCTGGATTACCTTGCGCATGACGAGCGTGAGCACCACGACGAGCGTCCACCCCACCACGACGACCCACAGGCGGCGGCCGGTTACTGCGATCGGCCCGAGGTCATAAGTGGCCGACGACGTGAACGGGTTGAGCGCGAAGAACTCGTCGGCGAATCCCTGGAGGCCGAAGACACCACCGGTGACCTCGGTCGCCCAGGAGGAGCGGACGACGAGGCGCAGCACCTCTGCAGCGGCGATCGTCGTGATGGCGAGGTACTCGGCCCGCTGGCGAAGAGTGGGCAACCCGAGCACGAGTCCCAGCCCGACGGCGGCCAGAATGCCCACGACGATGCCAAGCCACAGTGACCCGCCGGCCTCGACAGTCATGGCGGTGCCGTACGCGCCCATCAGCATGAACGCGACGTGACCGAAGTTCAGCAGGCCGGTGTAGCCGAACTGGAGGTTGAGTCCCAGCGCCGATATGGCGTACGCGGCCGCCACTGGTCCGATGGCTGCGGACAGACCGCTACCGAGAGCGGCTATGAGATCCATCAGGAGATCCTCTCCCTCACGGCCAGCAGACCTTGCGGGCGGAAGATCAGCACGATGATGAGCAGCACCAGCCCGACCGCTGTCTTGAGCTCGGACGGTACGAACAGCACGCTCATCTCAACGGCGACGCCGACGATGAACGCGCCGGCCATCGTCCCGTACGTCGTTCCGATGCCACCGAGGATCACTGCCGCGAACATGAGCAGAAGCAACTGGAATCCCATATCCCACTGCACCGACTCGGTGAGCCCGAAGAAGACGCCTCCCATCGCGGCGAGTGCGCCACCCATTGCCCAGGTGAGCGCGATGACCCGCTGGGCGTCGATGCCCGATGACTCGGCCAGCGCGGAGTCGTCTCTGACGGCTCGCAGTGCGGTTCCTGCCTGGGTCTTCTGGAGGAAGAGACCGACCGCTCCCAGAACCGCCACGGCGACGCCGATGGTCACGAGTTGCTTCGGGACCACCGGGATGCCGAGGATCGGCGTGGCGGCCTGACCCGCGAAGTCCGGGTACGCCCGGGGCCGCCCCCCGTAGAAGATGAGGATGAGGAACCGCAGCGCAAACCCGACTCCTATCGACACGACCATCATCGACAGCAGGCCCATTCGGCGCCGCCGCAGAGGTTTCCACAGCACCTTCTCCTGACCCCACCCCAGGAACGCACCAGCGATCACGGCGGGGACGGCGGCCGCGACCAGGGGCCAGTGCGGGCCGGCAGCATGGAGGAGGTACGCGATCACGGCGCCGAGGGTGACCAGTTCGGCGTGCGCGAAGTTGACCAGGCCAGTGACTGCGAAGATCAATGAGAGGCCGATGGCGCAGAGCGCGATGATCGCGCCGAGCTTCAAGCCGACGACGAACAGTGCGGCGACCCGCGTAAAGGTTCCCGGCTGCTCTAGGGCGCTCTCACCGAGTTGGAAGATGACCTGGCGATCTTGGCCCGAGGTGACGTTGATGTCGGGAAGCTCGGTCCGATCCGGGTCGGTGAGTCCCACGTCCTCGGGCAGTGTGCTCTCATCGAGCCGCACGCTGTAGCTGCCGGGACCGGGAAGTTGAACCAGCCACGTGCCTTCGGCGTCGGAGGTCGCGCTGCCGATCTCGGTCCCGTCCTGCGACACCACGATGACGACTCCCTCGACGGGGACTCGCTCGCCGTCGATGCGTTGGAACAAGGTTCCGCCGATCGACTCTCCCGGTTCCTCGCCCTGGGCGCTCGCAGCCACTGCGGCCGCGAGGGTAACCGTGAGCAGGGCCAGCAGTCCGAATACTGTCTTGCCCAGCACGGAGCCGATCCGCGTGCGCACGTGTCTGAATGCCCTTCCGGGATGGAGTGCAGCTTGAGGTCGCACCAAGGTGCTCGGTGCGAGATCATAACGCCGAATCTGGGCGCTTCAGCATCGACCCGGCATAGTTTTCCTTACCGAGACCTCCTTCGTGCGTGGCTGGGCCAGCCGCTCTGATCGGTCCCAAGCAGTGAACGACGCGCGAGGCGACGGCCGCCAATCGCTAGGCTTTCCCCGTGAGTGACACCGCTGCTGCCCCTGCCCGGCGCGTGCTCGTGGCCGAGGACGAGTCTCTTATCCGCATGGATCTGATCGAGATGCTTCGCGAGGAGGGCTACGACGTCGTCGGAGAGGCCGCTGATGGAGCGGCGGCGGTCGAGCAGGCCGAGCAACTCAAGCCCGACCTGGTGGTGATGGACGTCAAGATGCCGGTACTGGACGGCATCTCGGCGGCGAAGAAGATCGTCGAGAAGCGGATCGCTCCGGTACTCATACTCACCGCCTTTTCGCAACGCGATCTCGTCGAGCGGGCCCGTGCCGCCGGTGCGATGGCCTACCTGGTCAAGCCGTTCAACAAGAGCGACCTGGTGCCGGCCATCGAGATGGCATTGTCGCGGCACGAGGAGATCGCTCAACTGGAGCAGGAGGTCGCCGACCTCACCGAGCGGCTCGATACCCGTAAGCTGGTCGATCGCGCCAAGGGCGTGCTCCAGACGAAGTTCGGGCTGTCTGAGCCGGACGCGTTCCGCTGGATTCAGAAGGCGGCCATGGACAAGCGGACGACCATGCGCGAGGTCGCTCAAGTTGTCATCGCTGAGACGTCCACGCAGCCCGAGAGCGCCTGATTCGGTGCGACTGTGGGGTGTCACGGCGGCGGTAGCCTGCGCCGTGACGCTGCCGTCCTGCGGTAGACTGGGCGACCTGGTCGGCGATGGCGACCAGGGCGATGGGCCGCGAGTTGCAGCCGTGGTCGTGCTGGTGCCGGACAGTGGCGAGCACGCCGCCGACGGCTCAGGCGTCGCCGCGGCCGTCGAGAAGGCGCTGGCGGATGCAGCACCTTCGGGCTGGGTGGTCGAGATCGAGCAGGTCTCCGGCGGCGCAAGCCGGTCGGCGGCAACCGAGGCCGCTGAGCAAATCGTCGGAGACGACGACGTGATCGCCGTCATCGGTGGGCTCTCAGCCGAGGTCGTGCGTGCGGTCCAGCCGATCCTGGACCGCAACGGGATCCCGTTCATCTCGCCTGCCGATGATTCACCCGAACACACTCGCGGACCCGATCCGTCCGCGCCACTGCGCCCTTACGAGACCTACTTCCGCACGGCGGTGGTGGGGGAGGAGCCCGAGGGGCTGGCCGCGCGCTATGCGGTGAACGGGCTGGGAGCCGAAGCGATGGTCATTGTGCAACGTGACCGAGTGGCCGAGGCTCGCCGGGTCGCCAAGCTGGCACGCTCTCTCGGGGTCCACGTGGAGGCCGCCAGGCCGGGTGATGTCGCGTCCGGACTTTCCACCGCGCGAGAGGTGGACGCAGGGGCGGTCTACGTCGCCGGCGACGCCGAGTTCGCCGCGGGCGTCACGACAGAGGTCGTCCGCAGCGGACTGGACGCCTGGGTGATCGGCGGGGCCGACCTGCATGATGATGACTTCCTCACCGCCGCAGGCGCCACGTCCAGTCGCTCCGTGGCCATCATTCCGGCAACGTTGGACACTACGATCAACCGTGCGGTACCGGGTCTACCCGATCCGGGGCGGTTCGGCGCGGCAGCCTACGATGCGGGTACCGCGGTGGCGGTGACGCTGGACCGGTGCTTGCCGCCGGTCCGGGAAGGCCGGGCCAGCGAGGCGCGTACGGGATGTCTGGCGGAGTTGGGCGCGGTATCACTGGAGGGGGTGACGGGCGAACTAGCGTTCGATAAGTACGGGGATCGGCACGGGGCATGGCCCAGTGCTCACGTCGCGGTCGACGGCGAGTGGCAGGAGGTCGGCGGCGTTGTGACCCGCTAAGCCGGCGAGGTCACAGTGTCGTCACAAGATGTTCTCGCCTCGGCACGTCTACTCCCTCAGGACAGGCTGGGGGATTAGGTTCTACATTTCGGGACGAGAGTCCGTTCGCCAAGCCTGGCGAAAAGTCGACTCAAAAAGAAGGAGACCACTATGACTCGCAAGACCCCGCTGTGGCGGCTCTTGGCCGTTGCGGGCGCGGCGTCGCTGGTCCTCGCCGCGTGCGGTGGCGACGACGACGACGGTGAAGGGACCGAGCCGGAGGCCGAGGCGACCGGAGAGGCTACCGACGACGGCGGCGAAGGCGCCATGTTCGAGGGCCAGCTGCACCTCGGCACCCTGCTGCCGCAGACCGGCAGCCTGGCGTTCCTCGGCCCGCCCGAGTTCGCCGGCGTTGACCTCGCGGTGCTGGACATCAACGAGGCCGGCGGCGTCGGTGGCAACGATGTGACCGTCAGCCACACCGACTCCGGCGACACGTCGACCGACATCGCCTCGCAGTCCACCGACCGGCTGCTCTCGGAGGACGTGGTCGCGGTCATCGGTGCGGCGTCGTCCGCGGTGTCGTTCACGGTGCTGGACCAGATCGTCCAGAACGAGACGATCATGTTCTCGCCGGCGAACACGTCGCCCGACTTCACGACCTATGCGGACGACAACCTGTACTTCCGCACCGCCCCGTCCGACGTTCTGCAGGGCCGCGTGATGGGCGACCTTGTGCTCAACGACGGGTACCTAGACGTCGGGATCATGGCGCTACAGGACCCGTACGGCGAGGGCCTGGCGGAGAACGTGCGGATGTCGATCGAAGGCGGCGGCGGAACGATCGTCGAGGAGATCATCTACGACCCGCAGGCGGCGTCGTATACCGCTGAGGTGACGCAGATGGCCGCGGCCAACCCCGAGGCCATCGTGCTGATCGGCTTCAACGAGACCTCGACCATCCTGCCCGAGCTCGAGACGCAGGGCATCGGCCCGCAGGACGTGCCGGTGTACTTCGTCGACGGCAACCTGTCGAACTACGGTGACGAGTTCCCGGAGGGCTTCCTCGAGGGCAACAAGGGCACCCTGCCGGGCGCCGAGACGAGCGAGGAGTTCCAGCAGCGACTGCTCGAGGTCGATCCGGAACTGGCCGACTTCAGCTACGCGCCGGAGTCGTACGACGCCACGATGCTCATCGCTCTGGCCGCGATTCAGGCGCAGAGCGTCGAGCCTCGCGACATCGCCGACAACCTCGTAGCGGTTTCCAAGGACGGCACCAAGTGCACGACCTTCACCGAGTGCAACGACCTGTTGGCACAGGGCGAGGACATCGACTACGACGGCGCATCGGGTCCGATCACCTTCAGCGACGCTGGTGACGTGACGGAGGCCACCATCGGTATCTACGAGTACCAGGCCGACAACACGTACACGAACGTCGACTACCAGTTCGGCTCTCTCGAGGAGTAGGACTCCCTCGTCGAGAACGACGCACACTGGCCCGTCCCGCACGTAGGGGCGGGCCAGTTGCGTGTCGACGCTCGAGGTGCCGTGAATCGGCCGGCGGCTGGCAGGCAAAGGACGGCCCGGGTGGCAGCAGGGCTCAACGGCCCGGGTGGCAGCAGGGCACGACGGCCCGGCGTGGAGAGGTCGGCTGCGGTTATGCGCGCGCCAGAGTGCCGAGGTACAACTCGATCACCTTGGGATCGTGGATGAGCTCGTCACCGGTGCCGGTGTATGCGTTGCGGCCCTGGTCCAGCACGTAGCCGCGGTCGCAGATCTGCAGGCAGCGACGTGCATTCTGCTCGACCATGACTACCGAGACGCCGGCTCGGTTGATCTCCCGGGTGCGCACGAACACGTCGTCCTGCAGCACGGGGGACAGGCCGGCCGACGGCTCGTCGAGCAGGACCACCGACGGCTGGGCCATGAGGGCGCGTCCCATCGCGACCATCTGCCGCTCGCCGCCGGACAGGGAACCGGTACGCTGCTTGCGCCTGTCGGCGAGCGCGGGAAACAGGCTTGCGACGAAGTCGAACCGCTCGTTGAACTTCTTCGGCTCGTGGTATATCCCCATCTCGAGGTTCTCCTCGATGGTGAGGCTGGGGAACACGTTGTCGACCTGAGGTACATAACCGACGCCCTTGCGGACCAGTTGGTCGGCGCGAGCCGAAGTGATGTCGTCGCCGCGCAGCTTCACCGACCCCTTCCGGACCTTGACCAGCCCGAAGATTGCCTTGACAAGGGTTGACTTTCCGGCACCGTTCGGGCCGATGATGCCAACTATCTCGCCCTCGCGACAGTAGAAGTCACAGCCGGTCAGGATGTCGACCTCAGGCACGTAACCCGCCACGAGTTCGTCGACTCGTAGCAGGGCGCCTTCGGCCTCGGCGAGGTGGGTGCTTCGGTCATGAACGTCGTCGTGAGCGCCCGCGGTCGTCATGGCTGTACCTCCTGGTCGCTCTCGGAGCTCTTCTCCGCGAGGGACTCGTCGTGGTGCGCGCCGAGGTAAGCGTCGATGACCTTCGAATCTGCCATCACTGCCTCGGGCGGCCCCTCCGCAATTATCTTGCCCTGCGCCATCACAACGACCCAATCGGAGATGTCGCGCACCATGTCCATGTCGTGCTCGACGAACAGCACCGTCATACCCTGCTCGCGCAGATCCTTGACATGCCGGAGCAGAGACTGCGTGAGCGCCGGGTTGACGCCGGCCATCGGCTCGTCGAGCATCACGATGTCCGGCTGGACCATCAGCGCTCGTGCCATCTCCAGGAGCTTGCGTTGCCCACCTGAGAGCGAGCCGGCGTAGTCGTCGCGCATGTGGTCGAGCTTGAACCGGGCGAGTAGCTCTTCGGCGCGCTCGGTGATCTCCTTCTCCTGGCCCTGCCAAAGCCATGAGAACATGGCGCGCCACATCCGCTCGCCGCGCTGGCCTGTAGCGCCAAGACGCATGTTCTCGATGACAGTGAGCCTCGACAACGCCTTGGTCAGCTGAAACGTGCGTACCATTCCGCCGCGAGCGACCCGGTATGCCGGCATTCCGGCGAGGCGCTGACCGTTGAACGTCCACTCGCCGTGGTCGGCCCGGTCGAAACCGGTCAGGACGTTGAACAGGGTGGTCTTGCCGGCACCGTTCGGCCCGATGAGAGCAGTGATGGATCCGCGTTGCACCTCTAAATGGCCGACGTCGACGGCTACTAGACCGCCGAACCGGCGCACCACGCCGTCGGCGGTGAGGATCGAATCAGGCTTGGGAACCCCTGGCTCGTGTGGCACGCTCGCGAACGCGGCCAAGGCCTCGTCACGCTTCGGCGTGTGGACTGTTACCTCGTCGATGGCTGGCATCTCGCCGGCATCGAGGCGGGTCTGGGGCGCGTCAGGGCTCTCAGCGGACATCGAACACCAGCTCCCTCCGATTTCCGAAGATGCCCTGCGGCCGGAAGACCAGCAACAGGATCAGGATCAGTCCAACCAACATAAACCGCACCGGCCCCACCTGGTTCGTTGTCATCAGCGAGAACGGGTAGAAGTCCGCCCTGATGCCCGCTTCCAGAGTGGTGGCGAGCAGTTGGAGCACGAACCAGAAGATCATGGCGCCAACCACTGGGCTGAAGACTCGCGCGGCGCCGCCCAGGATCAGAATGGTGTAGGCGTAGAAGGTGAAGGTGGGCTGGTACAGGTCGGGTTGGATCGCAGCGTTCGCGATCGAGAACATGAATCCGGCGAGCGCGCCGAAAATCCCGCCCAGGGCCAGCGACTGCATCTTGTAGGCGTAGACGTTCTTCCCAAGGCTGCGGACCGCGTCCTCGTCCTCGCGGATCGCCTTCAACACCCTCCCCCATGGACTCCGCACGAGGGCCCAGACCACCAGGCAGGAGAGCAGCACCAGCACCCAGCCGACCGTCAGAACCCAGGCATCGCGCGACCCGAATGTCCACGGGCCGAACCCAACCCGGTCTTCGAATGGGTTGAGATCGAAGAACGTGTTCGTGAATCCGGTGAGGCCGTTTGAGCCGCCGAACGTTTCTCGCAGAGTCGACGATCGGAAGACCAGCCTAATGATCTCCGATGCCGCGATCGTGACGATGGCCAGGTAGTCGGCACGGAGGCGCAGAGTCGGGATGCCGAGCAAGAGCGCGAGGAAGAGTGCGCCCGCGAGCCCGACCAGCAAGCCCAACCAGAACGGCAGCCCGAAGGTCGCCACGATGGTGGCCAGTCCGTAGCCGCCGACGGCTGCGAAGGCGGCCTGGCCGAAGTTGAGCAGGCCGGTGTAGCCGAACTGCACGTTGAGCCCGATCGCCGCAAGTGCGAAGACGATCGCCTCCTGCCCCACGATGGCACGTGCGGAGTTCTCGAAGATGAATCCCCAGTCCATGCTTGTCGCTCCTCCGCCGCTCAGCCGACCCGCTCGCGCCGGCCCAGAAGGCCTTGCGGGCGAATGAGAAGAATGATCACTAAGATGCCCAGTGCTCCGGCGTTCTTCAGCTCAGACGGGATCACCAGCGTCGATATCTCAACGAGAATGCCGACCACGACGCCGCCGAGCATGGCGCCCCACGCGGTGCCCAGACCACCGAGGATGACCGCCGCGAAGATGAGCAGCAGTATTCGCACTCCCATCAGGTAGTCGACCGACTGGATCAACCCGAACAGGATTCCGGCGAGGCCGGCGAGGGCGGTCCCGACTACCCAGACGTTCGTGACCACCCGGTCGACGTAGATCCCGGACGAGGCAGCCAGCGCCGGGTTGTCGGAAACTGCGCGGACCGCCTTGCCGGCACGCGTCCTGAGCAGCACCAGACTCACTGTGATCATCAGGGCCGCCGCGATGCCCATGATCCACAAGTCTCGCGGGGCCCAACGGAACGGACCGATGACCATCGACGATTGGATGACGAACTGGCGGTACTGCTCCCGTTCGCCGCCGAAGATGAACAAGTAGAAGAACCGGAGAAACAGCAATACACCGACCGAGATGATCATCATGGTGATCAAACCGCTACCTCGGTTCCGCAACGGCCGCCAGAATCCCCGGTCCTGTGCCCACCCGAACACCGCAGCCAGGAGGATTGTTATGAGGGCGGCAGGCAATAGATGGATGCCCGCGCTGACGTTGAGATACCAGGCCGTGATGGCGCCGAAGGCGACCAACTCGCCGTGCGAGAAGTTGACCAGGCCGATGGTGCCGAATATGAGTGACAGGCCGAGCGAGGCAAGGCCGAGTATCAGGCCGAACCGCAGTCCGTTGCTGAGCAGCTGCCAGATCTGTGCTGGTCGAGCGGTAGCCGTGCCGCCCGGCTCCTCCAGCGCCTCGCCCTCCGTTTCGACGTCCGCGCCCGGGGCGCCTTCGACGGGTGCCTCGGCATCGTCCTGAGGCGTCGGCTCGGGAGCCGGAGCGGGGGCCTCCTCGCCGAGCCGGTAAGCGACCGACCGGTCCTGGTTGCCGCCGACGTTGGTAGTGATAGTTGGCTCGGCCGGCGGGGGTACGCCTTCTGGCAGCGTGTCGACGTCGAGCGTCACGACATACTCGCCGGGCCCAGGAAGGTCAACGCGCCACCGGCCATCGGCGTCCGTCTCGGCTGTGCCCACCTCCGCACCGTCGGAATCGGTGACGGTCAGGGTCACGCCCTCGACGGGATCGCGGTCGAGCCGGATGACCCCGCCGACGGTTTCGTCTGCCTCTTGCGCCAACGCTGGTGCTGCGCCGAGGACGGCGATCGCGAGCATGGCCAGCAGCCCCAACACGGCCTTGCTGAGGGTACGCACGTGAATGACTACCCTTCCGGTCAATGTTTGCGCGGCGGCGACGCTGCTCGTCCGAGGCACACCACGGTTCGATGCTGGGCGAGCATAGCCGCATCGCGTACGGCACCGTCACCGGCCTGCCCGATGTTTCCGTTCTGAGACCTGTTTCATACGGCCACGAGACTTGCGAATCGGCGTAACACACGCGGTTACGCTGGGCGCAACAAGCATGTAATGCGAGCCGTACATACTCGCCGTCCCTCGTCGTCCGATATCACTACTTCGTAGCTCGCGGTCTGGCGACCCAGGTGGGCGGGGACCGCCACGCCGGTGACGTACCCGGACTGCACCGACCGGTGGTGCGTCGCGTTGATGTCCACGCCGACGGCAATGCGATCCGGGAGCGCGTGCATGGCGGCCGCGTACGAGCCGAGCCCTTCGGCCAGCACACAGGATGCGCCACCGTGCAACAGCCCGTACGGCTGCGTGTTGCCCTCGACAGGCATCCGTCCCACAACTCGGTCCGGGCGCGCCTCGAGGATCTCGATGCCCATGCGCTCGTGCAGTGCGGCGCTGGGCAGATGAGCCAGAATGGACTGCTGGTCGTCGAACCCCATGTTCGGTGGCGGGTCTGTCATAGGGGGAGACTATGGTGGCCGGCGTGGCTGACTCGAACTCCGCTCCGCGATTGCTCTTGCTCGACGGCCATTCGCTGGCGTACCGGGCGTTCTATGCGTTGAGGGACGCCAACATGGTCACGACGACCGGCCAGCACACCGAAGGCGTCTACGGGTTCACCTCGATGCTGATCAACGTGCTTCGTGACGAACAGCCCACGCACGTCGCTGTGGCCTTCGATGTCTCGCGACAGACATTCCGCACCGAGGCGTTCTCGGAGTACAAGGCCAACCGGGTGTCATCACCTCCGGAGTTCGCCGGCCAGATCGAACTGGTCAAGGACGTTCTGCAGGCGCTGCGTATCCCGTCGATCGAAAAGGACGGCTACGAGGCCGACGACATCATCGCCACCTTGACGACGCACGCGGAGACCGAAGGGCTCGGCGTCCTCATCCTTACCGGCGACCGCGACGCGTTCCAGTTGGTCAGCGACCGGGTGACCGTGTTGTATCCGCGCCGCGGCGTCTCCGATCTCACCCGCATGACGCCGGAAGCCGTCCGCGAGAAGTACGGCCTGTCGCCCGCGCAGTATCCCGATTTCGCCGCACTCCGGGGTGACCCTTCGGACAACCTTCCGAAGATCCCGGGGGTAGGGGAGAAGACTGCGGCCAAGTGGGTTGTGGAGTTCGGCTCGCTGACAGAACTGGCTGCGCGCGTCGACGAGGTGCCGGGTAAGGCCGGTGATGCGCTGCGGGCGCATCTGGGTCAGGTGCTCACCAACCGGCAGCTCACCGAACTGGTGCGCGATGTGCCGATCGAGGTCCGGGTCGACGACCTGGCCCGGCAGGCGTGGAATCGCGAGGAGGTGCACCAGATCTTCGACTCGCTGGAGTTCCGGGTGCTCCGTGATCGGCTGTACGAGACTCTCGAGTCGGCGACTCCGGAAGCCGAGGAGGGCTTCGAGCTCGATGTGGTCCACCTCAGCGCCGGGCAGGTCGCAGGCTGGCTCGCGGCACACGCCGGCACCGAGCCGGTCGGGGTTTCGGTGCGCGGCACCTGGGGTGCCGGCACCGGCGAGGTCTCGGGGGTGGCGGTCGCGACCGCGGGCGGTGCTGGAGCCTGGTTCGAACCTGCCGAGCTGATGCCCGACGACGACTCCGCTGTCGCCGCCTGGTTCGCCGACCCGGGCAGGCCGAAGATCTTCCACGACGCCAAAGGGCCGATGCATGCATTGGCGGCGCGTGGCTGGCCCGTAGCCGGGCTGGCCGGCGACACCGCGCTGTCCGCGTTCATCGCGCTACCCGGGCAGCGCTCATACGACCTGGCCGATCTCGCTCTGCGATTCGTCGGGCGCGAGCTGCGTATAGATGGCGACGAGAGCGGTGCCCAGCAGCTTTCGCTGGACGGGATGGACGAGGAACAGCTTGGCGAGGCCGAGGCGGTCCGGGCTCGCGCGGTCCTCGATCTGGCCGCCGCCCTGGATGTCGAGTTGGTCAAGCGCGGCGGCCGCCAGTTGCTGGACGAGGTCGAGTTGCCCCTGGTCGACGTGCTGGCCCAGATGGAGCGGGCCGGAATCGCGGTCGACTCAGATCATTTGGAGGCGCTCGAATCGTCATTCGCCGATGCCGTGAAGCGGGCCGCTGACGACGCTTACGCGGCCATCGGGCACGAGGTCAACCTCGGCTCGCCGAAGCAGCTGCAGGTGGTGCTGTTCGAAGAGCTGAACATGCCGAAGACCAAGCGCACCAAGACCGGCTACACGACCGATGCCGATGCGCTGGCCGAGCTGTACGCCAAGACAAATCATCCGTTCCTCGAAGCCCTGTTGCGGCACCGGGATGCCTCACGGCTCCGGGTGACGGTCGAAGGGCTGTTGAAGTCCATCGCTCCCGACGGGCGGATCCACACCACGTTCAACCAGATGATCGCCGCCACAGGTCGCCTGTCGTCGACAGATCCCAACCTGCAGAACATCCCCATCCGCACCGACGAGGGACGGCGGATCCGCGAGGCCTTCATCGTGGGGCCTGGGTACGAAGCCCTGATGTCGGCCGACTACAGCCAGATCGAGATGAGGATCATGGCGCACCTGTCCGACGACGAGGGTTTGATTTCCGCCTTCGAGTCGGGCATGGACTTCCACGCAGCGACTGCCGCGCGGGTGTTCGGAGTCGACGCCGGCGACGTCACCGGCGCTCAGCGCGCGAAGATCAAGGCGATGAACTACGGGCTCGCGTACGGGTTGTCGGCGTTCGGCCTGTCCCGCCAGCTCGGGATCGACACGGGCGAGGCCAAGGAACTGATGGACGAGTACTTCGAGCGCTTCGGGGGAGTACGCGACTACCTGCGCGAAGTCGTCGACCGCGCGCGGATGGCCGGCTACACCGAGACGATGCTCGGGCGGCGGCGCTACCTGCCCGACCTGACCAGCGATAATCGGCAGCGGCGCGAGATGGCCGAGCGGATGGCCCTCAACGCACCGATCCAGGGGTCGGCCGCCGACATCATCAAGGTCGCAATGATCAACGTCGACCGGGCTCTGCGGTCCGAGGGGCTGCGCTCCCGGGTGTTGCTACAGGTCCACGACGAGCTGGTGGTCGAGATTGCGCCAGGTGAGCGTGACTCCACTACCGAGCTGGTCCGTCGCGAGATGGGTGCGGCGTATCCATTACGAGTGCCGTTGGACGTCTCCATCGGTATCGGTCGCAGCTGGCAGGACGCGGGTCACTAGTCCCGGCGCGGACGGGCCCAAGGTCGCGAGTTGTCGAAATCGCAAAGTGATCTTCGGTTGGGGGTAGCGCAGAGGGGGTTGGCCGTGGCACGGTCATACTCAGGGGAAGTCCGGTGGGCCGGGTAGGGAGCTGATCGAATGCGGTTGGTGATCCGCGCGCTGGGGGGCGGCGTCGTTGTTGCGTGTGCGTTGTCCCTGTCCGGTGCTGCGGCCAACCCGACTGCTGAGCGGGTCGCGCAGTTCGTCCCCACCGTCGCTTCTGTCACTCGGGTGGCTCCCGACGGGTCGATCCGCGACGTCACAGCCGAGCTCGGCGATCCGGCCGGTGCGAATGCGGAGGACACCCTCGTCACGGCCCACCTCACCGCCGAAGACGACGTCGTCACCGGCGACGAAGAGCAGACCAGTCTGGCGATCTCGCCCGGCGACCTCAACATTCCCGAGATGGTGCTGAAGGCGTACCAACGGGCCGCGAACGAGGCTCCTGTCAGCTGCGGCCTGCGTTGGGAAGTGCTGGCGGGTATCGGCAAGATCGAGTCGAACCACGCCCGTGGAGGCCGGCTGACCAGTGATGGTGACACCGTGTCGCCGATAGTCGGGCCCGTGCTCAACGGCAGCGGGCCGGTGGCGGCTATCAGCGACTCGGACGACGGCAAGTGGGATGGCGACGCGGCGTGGGATCGCGCCGTCGGTCCGATGCAGTTCATCCCTGGCACGTGGAAGCGGTTCGCGACTGACGGCAACGACGACGGCACGGCGAACCCGCACAACGTCTGGGACGCCGCTGCGTCGGCCGCCGAGTACCTGTGTGCCGGCGGAGCCGATCTGTCGACCGACGCCGGGCTGCGCAGCGCATTGCTCCGGTACAACAGGTCGACCGCCTACGTCAACAACGTGATGCGCTGGATCAACGCGTACGCCGGGAGCGAGGTCGTAGCCGTCGGCTCGACCGGCAGTCGCGGTTCCACCGGTACTCGAGACGGGTCCGGGACCTCCACCACCTCGCGTGACTCGCAGCCCATCGCCAAGCCGACCAAGCCCCCTTCCACGAACGGCAGCGGCTTGGACTCGTCCGGCGGTTCCACGGGGGGCACGTCCACGCAGAAGCCGAGCCCGGTGCCTTCTCCGTCGATATCGCCCAAGCCGCCGGCCACTGAGGACCCCACGGACCCGCCGACCGAGGACCCGACCGAGACGCCGACCGAGACGCCGACCGAGGACCCGACCGAGGACCCGACCGAGGACCCGACCGAGGACCCGACCGAGGACCCGACCGAGGACCCGACCGAGGACCCGACCGAGACGCCGACCGAGACGCCGACCGAGGACCCGACCGAGGACCCGACCGAGACGCCGACCGAGACGCCGACCGAGACGCCGACCGAGACGCCGACCGAGGACCCGACCGAAACCGCAGAGCCGTCGCCAGATCCCACAGAGTCGCCCGTCGATACGTGTACGGATACCGAAGATGAACCGTGCGACGGATCGGAGACTAGCGACGGTAATCCGGCCCGCGAGACAGAAGCAGTCCGTGTCGAAGAGGACGACGACGCAGGAGAGGATGGGGACGAGTAGCAGTCCGTCCTCAGCATCAAGGCAAGCTCAGTGTGGTCTCCGGCCGCGTTCGTGACGTTCTCTCCCGAATCAGACCCCACAGGCAGACGATCGTCGCGGCACCGAGGGCCGGGAACAGTACACCCGGAAGCGTGGTAGCGGTCGTCTCTACTACGGTGACATAGCTCAGAAGCACGATCCACACCGCGAGCGTCGTGGGCCGGTCACCGCTCGCGAGGTGGGCGTATACGAGTAGTTGGGCGACGGCGAAGAGTGCACCGAGCGCGGTGAACCCGGCCACCCAGTCGGTGAGCTGTTCGTACTGGCTTCCCGCGACGAGTCTGACTGCTGGCGCGGCGAACAAAGCCGTGACGCCGACGAGCACCGCTCCAGAGCCTGCCACGGCGAGCAGGCCGAGACGCATGGCACCCTTGCGGCGGTTCGGGTCGGCGAGAGCCGGGAACGCCACCAGCGGCACGAACTGCGGCAGCCAGAACGCGATCTTGGTGAAGATGGCACCGGCGCCGTAGAGGCCGCTTGCTTCCGCTGAAAGCACGTGGCGGGCCAGCACGACGTCCGCATTGGTCATGACCACGAAGCCGAGCAGCAAGCCTCCTGCGCCAAGGGTCGAAATCGCGGCCGACCACACTCCCGAGCCGCTGGGGACCGGTGGCCTTGCCAGCAGCCATATGCCCACTCCGGCGACGATGAGTCCGGCAGCCATTCCGGCGAGTGCACCGGCAGCGGTAGGGGACACGGCCATTCCGACCAGCCCGCCAACCACGCGCAGACCTGCCTGCACCGCGACGGCGGCACCAAGCGCGTGAAACCGTTCGCGGCCCTGGATCGTGCCCAGTGCCGGACCGGTCGCGGTCATGGCTGCAATCGCCGCTCCAGCGGCGACGGCGGCTACGGCGGACGGGAGCGACAGGAAGGCGCTGACCAGCGGCGTGGCCGCTACGAGCATGCCGCCGACCAGCCCGGCGATTAACAATCCGCCCGCCACTGTGTCTCCGGTGGGCATCTGACGGACGTTGTCGCGGGCGACGGTGGCTTGGATCGCCAACGCGGCTACATTGCCGACGATGATCAAGGCGAGGAGCGCGCTGAACGCGCCGAACTGGGCTGGGTCGAGGACCCGTGCGGCAATGACGGTCAGTACGTAACCCAGTGCATTGGCCACGCTCGTACCCATCGCGACGCCTCCCGCCGTGCTGATGAGGCGTCGCAACAGCCGCCGCTCGGACATGAGGGCATGCTTTCAGTTCGGTCAACTGACACAAGGAGCGGCGACCCGTAAACCTCGTCTTGTCCGCGACCGAAAAGATTTTCGCGGGTCACCGCGCATTGAGGGTAACCGGTGCGTAACAATGGGCCACTCAAGTGTGACGCCGGGTCCGCGAGGTGATAGCAATGGCTCGCTACTCGGTAGTAACTTCTATCGTTCAGTAAGGAGCTGGCGCAATGCGTCAAAGCGTTGTCGCCGGGTTGTTGCTCGCCGCTGCAACCGGTCTACTGATTTTGCTCTCCGATCCGCTGGGTCTGGATGTCGAGCAGTACGCTCTCGTCGGTCTGGCCATCGGCGCGGTCCTTGGTCTGATGGCGGACATTCCGGTATGGGATCGACTAGCCGGCTTCGCCATCGGTCTGATTGCCGCGTGGGCCTCTTACGGCGTGCGAGCCGGATTCGTTCCTGACAGCTCCGTTGGACGTGCAGTGGCGCTTGCCGGCCTAGTCCTCCTCCTCACCCTCATTGTCTGGGTTGCCGGAGGCTGGCTGACCCTTGTGCCGATGCTGCTCGGTACGGCCGCACTGGCAGGTGCGTATGAGCTGACGTTCGTGGATGCACCCCCGCGGTTCTTCCAGGAATCGCCCGTCGCGCTCACCGGAGTGCTTTTGGCAGCCGCGGTCGGCTTCGCGTGTACCGTCCTCGCCGCCACGCTGATCCGGCCAGATCGTCTACCTGGACGGCACCGTGACCGCGACGGCGGCGACGGCGGCGACGGCGGCGGTGAAGAGACAGAAGCCGAGGTTCCGTTCGACGAGATGTTCTACCGCGATCAGGAGGTCCGCCCGTGACCCGCTTCCGCATGCTTCGGCCCGCTGCTGCGACCGTCGGCGTGATCGGACTCGTCATCGGTCCTGCGAGCGCGGCATTCGGGCAAGACGACGTGTTCGTGACGAACCGCGAGAGCGTCCAGGCCTTCTTGAACTCCGACGGTTCTGTTGACGTCGCCCGAATCTACGACCAAGTGGACGCCTTCGGCTCGGGCACGGTTCGCATCGAGAACCCCGTATCGACTGAAGGATTGCGAAACCTGGACGGGTTCGGCGGGTATGACGTCACCGATGACGTTGCGGTTCTCGAGTTGGACGTGGATGGGGAGTCGGCGTTCCGCACGGTGAGCGACTTCACCGGCGAGCTACCAGTGACAGTCGAACCCGAATACCGGCTTGACGGACAAATGGTGTCGCCGGGTGACGTCGTTGGTGAATCCGGGAGGCTGGATGTACGGATCACCGTCCGTAACACGACGGCGGCACCGACTGACGTCTCGTACTTCGACGCCAACGGCAATGAGGTGACCGAAACGGTCGACGTCCCTATTCCTTTGGTTGCGATCTTCGAGACGGTCCTGCCTCCGTCGTTCAGCTCCGTTGAGACCGCTGACTACAACGTGGCCGGTGATGGGCGCGGGGGAACCGTTCTGAGGGCGAATCTCGTCCTGTTCGACGGCTTGCCGACGGGTGGTAGCACCACGACGCTGTTCTACACCGCGAACATTTCCGACGGCGTCGTTCCCGAGGCACAGCTCGACGTCGTGCCGGTCCAGCCCATCACTCACGCTAATTTCGACGGTGCGTTCCAGGCGACCGCGCAGGGCATGCAGAGCGGACGTCAACTCGCGACCGGCGGGCAGCGACTCGACGACGGTCTCGGGCAGCTTCACGATGGCGCCTCAGAGCTGCTCAGCGGTCTGCAGTTGATCGCTGAAGGGACGGAACAGCTTCGGGCGGGTCTGGCCGATGAGGCGGCACCGGGTTCGCGTGAGCTCGCCGACGGTGCGAATCTGGCGGCGAACGGCGCCGGCGAACTCTCGGCGGGGCTGAACAATCAACTCGCGCCTGGTGCGCGGCAACTGGCCGACGGTGCAGGAGAGGCCGCCGCTGGCGCAGGCCAGCTCGCCAATGGTCTGGCCGGTCGGCTGGCGCCGGGCGCCAGAGAGCTTGCCGATGGCGCGAATGAGGCGGCTGCCGGTGCCAGTGACTTGGCCACGGGCCTAGACAGTCAGCTTGCTCCGGGCGCTCGTGCTGTCGCTGATGGCAACCTCGCGCTTGCCGATGGCGCCGGACTACTGGCCGATGGCCTGGCTGAAGCGGAAAGCAGCGCTCCTGCGCTGATCGGCGGACTCGAGCAAATCCGGGATGGTTTGGGCCAGCTGGACGGCGGGCTGACGCTGCTCTACGACGGAATTGGCGGTGTCCCCGCCCTGGCACAGCCCATCCTCGATGGCATCAATGATCTTCGTGCGGGCATCGGGACACTCGATAACCCTCAGACTCTTCTCGGCGGCCTTGAACGCATTCGGGAAGCCCTCACCGGCCGGGTCGTGCCAGGACTAGAGGAGGTTCGCGACGGAATCACCTGCGCCGACGTGGTAATCCAGGACATCCTCACGGAGAAGACTTCGGGCTTTAGCCAGGAGTGTTACGGCGCGTTGGCGGCCGTACTCGAGGCAGGGCGAAGCGACCCGGACAACACGGTCGACATCGACCCTCTTACTGCTCAGGTCCTCGGGGTTTTGTCGACGCGGCTGGTCAACCCCGCTAATGCGGCCGATGAGAACACGATGCAGGGCGGAGTCAACAGAATTCTCGCTGGCTTGCAGGACTCAAGCGAAGGCGCGATTGTCGGCTTGGTGCGGCTGCAGTGTGGTCTGTCGAACACGATCGTCCCGCAATGTGATCCAAATCGACCGGGTGTGCTCCAAGGGTTGGACCTCGTGACCGCTGGCGTCAACCAACTCGTGGGCGGCGTCGTGACAACGGTGCAGGGTGCTATTGGTGACGAGGACGACACTCCAGACGACGAGACTTTGCGCGGAGGTGTCAACGGTCTAACCGATGGCGTCGATCAGATTGTGCAAGGGGGTAATGCCCTTCTCGAAGGTCTGAGCCGGCTGACGGGTGGCGCTCGCACCTTGCAGGCTGGCGGGCTTGAGCTTGCGGATGGGGCTGAGAGCCTGGCGGCGGGCACTGCCCGCGCGGCGGAAGGCGCTGGAGAGCTTGCCGATGGCCTTAGTCAACGACTTGCCCCCGGCGCGGGGCAACTGGCCAATGGTGCTGCGGATGCTGCCACTGGCGCCAGGCAGCTGGCCGACGGGTTGAGCCAGCGGTTGGCGCCCGGGGCCAGGGAGCTTGCCGACGGGGCCGATGAAGCGGCGGCCGGTGCTGGCCAGCTTGCCGACGGCAACCGTCAGATCGCCGAAGGAGCTGGCGAACTTGCGTCCGGCCTGGGTGATGCAGCGGACGGTGCCGGCGAGTTGGCTGACGGTACGGAAGAGGCTGCAGAGGGTACACCTGCCCTGGTCGACGGCATCGGCGAGGTTCGCGACGGCGTCGGACTGCTCAAGGCCGGTGGCGAGAGCACGGTGGAGACGTACGCGCCGAACGTGGCGCTCCTGCAAGCCGCCAATGCTCGAGGCGCCGCTGAGGCATTGCCATACGGTGCTCCCGAGGGTTCGATCGGCACCGCTGCCTACAGCATCACGCTTGCTGGCGAAGCTGGCGAGGGCGGTCAGAACCTCACCAAGGCAATTGCGGCGATTGCGATCCTGGGATTGGCAGCTGGGGGAGTGGCGCTAGCTCGTCGGCGCGCTACCGGATAAGCGATGCAAGTAGACTCGTGGGGCGGGTGCTGGGATGCGCCTGCCCCCGAGTGATATCGTTCCGTTACCCCTGCGTGCTGGGCGTGCAATTGACCGTGATCGGTCATGCCCGGTAACCTTTTCACGCGCTGTGGGCCTGCGCGACCTCAGACCGAGCAGGCTCGCGCTCGTACATGTCGTCTCAACCGGTCCGGCGCCAGCCCTGGTGTCCAGGCCTCGCGGCACTGCGATCACAGGGCCCGTTAGCGCGCTACACACCACAAGACAACCTGTCCGGAGCCCCCGACCACATGACGAGCAGCACTGAGGCCACCCCGACCAGCGCGACCCCACAAGTCGCAGTCAACGACGTCGGGTCGGAGGAGGCCTTCCTCGCCGCTATCGACGAGACGATCAAGT
>DASUUU010000112.1:0-4224 GCA_036373915.1 Jiangellaceae bacterium
GAGGAGGCCGCCTCGCGGAACGCAGCGTTGACGTCCTCGACGCCGACGCTGTGCCGTAGGACGACGGTGAGGTCGGTGATCGAGCCGACAGGAACGGGGACGCGCAGCGCGGCTCCGGTCAGGCGCCCGTCGAGCTCGGGCAGGACTTTGCCGATCGCCCCCGCCGCACCCGAGGACGCCGGGATGGTCGAGACGGTGGCTGCCCGCGCGCGTCGCAGATCGGAGTGCGGGGCGTCGTGCAGCCGCTGGTCGCTGGTGTAGGCGTGGACGGTCGTCATGAGGCCGGAGTCGATGCCGAAGGACTCGTGAAGCACCTTGGCCAGCGGCGCGAGGGAGTTCGTGGTGCAGGAGCCGTTGGAGAAGACGTCGTGGCTGTCCGGGTCGAGCTTATCGTCGTTGACTCCGAGGACGAACGTGGGGACATCACCTTTCGCCGGTGCCGAGATGAGGACTTTCCGCGCTCCGCCCTTGAGGTGCGCCGCGGCCGCGTCCCCATCGGTGAAGCGGCCGGTGGATTCGATGACGACGTCGGCCCCGACGTCGCCCCAGCCGATGGCGGCCGGGTCGGGCTGGGCAAGGACCGTGATGCGCGTACCTCGGACGATGAGCGCGTCGCCATCCATGGCGACGCTGTCGAGGTGACCGTAGACCGAGTCCCACTCCAGCAAGGCGGCCAGCGTGCGGGCGTCAGTGAGGTCGTTGACCGCGACCACCTCGACGTCTGCGTCGTTGGCCAGGGCGGCGCGCAGGTAGCTGCGGCCAATCCGCCCGAACCCGTTGATACCGATGCGTACCGTCATCTTCGCCGCTTCCTGTTGTCGATCTTCTGGGTCTTGTCGCGGGACGTGGAGGGCGCCGCCGCCCGGAGCAGGTCGAGAGCTCCAGCGCGGGCGTCATCGAAGGGTCCGGGGTCCTGCTGGGCCATCGCGAGCACGTAGCCGCCCTGCAGAACGGCCATTAGCGCGTAGGCGAGGCGCTCGGGATCAAGGTCGTCGCGCAGCTCGCCCGCAGCGACCGCCTCGCGCAGCACCTTCACCCAGCTGGCGTGGACCTGGGAGAACGCACGCCCCACCGGGGCGAGCAGCACCGGATCTTCGCGGACCTGCGGGTCCTGAGTCATCCGGCCGACCTTGCATCCCTTGAGAGCGTCACGAGGGCGCATCAGGTACGCCTCGATCCGGGCCAGGGGATCGCCCGGTCCGTCAAGCTCGGACGAGGCCGGCAGCAGGTCGGCGACGTTACGTTCCAGCGCAGCCAGCGCCAGGTCTCGCTTGCTCGAGAAGTGGTGGTACATGCTGCCCTGGCCGACACCGGACCGTTCGCGCACGTCACGCGGGCTCGTGTCGGCGTAGCCGCGTTCCCACATCAACGCGCTCATCGTCTCGACGAGCCGCTCTCGCGAGTCCATGCGCCCATCCTAGACCTACTAGTAGGTACAGTCCAATCCGCCTTTGACGCACGCGAACCATGCGAGCGTGCCGCCTATCTCAGCGCGCCGCTAGGTGAATCGGATTCTGGTGGGACAGATGATCATGCGGCCACCGAGCGGGAGTGCCCGGCGTGCGGAAGGGGGTCGCGCTCAATGCCCCGACACCGCCCCGCCGTGCTTTCATATCTCCGTGAGCCGTGCTGTCGAGGAACGCAACCGCCGCATGCTGCGAGCGCGGGACGCGATCGACCGGGCGTTCGCGCATGCACTTGACATCCCACACCTCGCTGGCCTCGCCCACGTGTCCGAGGCGCACTTCATACGCACATTTCGGGCCACCTTCGGCGAAACGCCTCACCGGTACCTTCAGCGCCGCCGCGTCGAACGGGCGATGTTCCTGTTACGGGAGTCGGACCGGAGCGTGACGCAGATCTGTTTCGACGTCGGATTCAACAGCCTCGGCACGTTCAGCAGGACGTTTCGAGAGATCGTCGGGGAATCGCCGTCGTCGTACCGCGCCGGTTCGTCGGTCCTGCCGGCGCCCACATGCTTCACCATGGCCTGGATGAGACCGAGCAGTTTTGGAGAAGCGCCGGCTGCTGACCGCCACGTAGCGTGACCGACATGTTGAACGCAATAACCATTTCGCACGTGTGGGTCTTCGACCAGGACGAGGCCCTCGACTTCTACGTCGGCAAGCTCGGCCTCGAGGTCAGCGCCGACCTGGACCTGGGTTTCATGAGGTGGCTCACGGTTCGAGTGCCGGGACGGCCAGAACGCGAAATCCTGCTAGAGCTGGCGGCCCCACCCTCGGTGGACGCCGATGCAGGAGAACGGATTCGTGAGCTGGTCAGCAAGGGTGCCAGCGGCTTCACGGTCGGCTTCAGCACGGACGACTGCCAGAAGACCTACGAGACGCTCAAGGAGCGCGGGGTCGAGATCACCGATGGACCCACCCAGCAGTCGTACGGCATCGACGTGGGCCTTCGTGATCCGTTCGGCAACCTGATCCGGATCAACCAGCCGTTGCCACCGCAATAGGCGAACCGGCGCACGTCCCCCCACTCTCTCGGCCCGCACTTTCACTGCCCGCCTTTGCAGTGCACCCGCATAGGAAGCGCTTCCTCGTGGGGCGCATTGCAGAGGCTTCGCAACATGATTCGGCGGCGGTGGCCCGAGGGTCCACCGCCGCCGAAACCCGTGTGAGCGACACCGTCAGACGGTGAGCGGCTCCTTGCGAGGGGTCTCGATCTCGGCTTCTGCGCCGGAGCGGACGGTCGCGCGACCGACCCACACCAGGCCCAGGCCGGCGAGAATGAGCGTGCCTCCGATGCCGGCCAGCAGGCCGGCCATGCCCAGACCCATTTGCAGGGCCGTGTGGGTCACCGTGCCGACTCCGAGTTCACCGATCAGGCCGTGAGCGGTGCCGGTCCACGCCATCTCACGCGCGGGTCCCTCGATCGGGTGTGCTCTGTCGAAGTCGGTCCAGTAGCGGCCATCGACGTTGAACTCGTACACACCGGCCTCGAAGGTCTCGCCGTTGTACTCCACAGCCTCGTCCAGCACCACGGTCTGCGTGCCGTTCAGGGTGTGGTAGGCGATCGTGGCCATCTGGTACATGTACTCGGTCGCCGTGTTCACTAGCGGGTCATTGGGGTCGAGGTCCGCCTCGACAACCGGGTAGTTCCAGTCCTCCTCGAGCAGCTGCATGATGGCGTCGGCGCCTGCTGTCTCGCCACGGTCGACCAGCTGCCCATCCTCGTTGTAGCTCAGGGTGACGTTCTGCGCCTCACTGAACGCCTGGAGTGAGCCGTAGCCGTCCTGCACCTTGGCGAATGCGATGGCGCCGCCGGCGACGAAGCCTAGGCCGATCACCGCCAGGACCAGTCCCAGTACTCTCAGCCGCTTGTTCATGGCCGCTCCTTGGTTTGATATGCGATTCGTGACATCACCAAGCATCCGCCGCCCGAGAGTGCCTCGATCAGGGCCGACCGTCGTCACCTGGCCGGGACTAATGACCTTTGAGCACTGCCCGTTGGGCCTACCCGCTGAGCGGCCGCGGCCCAAGACGACGATCACGCCGGGTGAGCGGGGTCCTGCCCCGGCCCACCCGGCGTGATCGTCGGGAGGTGGTTCTTCAGCTCACCCGGCTGAGCGCGACTCCGGCGGCGTGCGCCAGTTTGCGAGCCCGGCGCGCGGCGCGCTCTGCCCTGCGCTGCAAGCGACGGGCAGACAGCACTTCGCTAACTATTCGTTCATGCTCGGCGTGCTTCATACGCTCTCGCATGTGTGCACGAGCGAGAGTCTCGTTCATCAAGTACACGGTGGTGCTCCTGTTCAGCGGTTGGTCAGGTCGGATCGGAAGCTGAGTGGTGATCATCTTTTGGTCTCACATTCAGTTGACAGTCGGGGAGATCACGCCGCTATGTCGGACTTGCGGGGCCGGCCACGTGGCCGCTTGCGCGGTACGACGTTGCCTGCGATGAACAGTTCTCCTCCCCAGACTCCCCAGGGTTCGCGCCGGTCTTGGGCACCCGCCAGGCACTCCAGCCGGACCGGACACTCCCGGCACAGCGACTTGGCGAGCTCGACGTCGGCCGGCGACTCTGCGAACCACAGCTCGGGCTCGGCCCGGCAGGGGATCTCGGCATCTACGGCGACGACGTGGTCGAGGACGCTCGCCAGCATCACGGTGGTCACCTCCTTTCTGTCTCGATCCGGTCTGGTCAACTCGGTCCGGGCAATGAAAAAGGCCGCGGATCCCGATCTCGGGGTCCGCGGCCTGGAGGTGCCGG
>DASUUU010000113.1:0-77474 GCA_036373915.1 Jiangellaceae bacterium
CGCCTTTCTCGCTCACTCGGCCGACAACCCGCAACTCTCCCGGATCGGTCACCGCACGATCGGCGCGGCACTCGCCTAGGTCGGCGTTCCCTCGTCCAGCAGGGCGAGCTCGACGCGCGAGCGCACCCCGAGCTTGCCGAACGCGCGGGACAGATTGTTCTCGACGGTGCGTACCGACAGCCCCAGCGATTCCGCGATCGTGGCGTTGGGCAATCCGCGCTGGGCGAGCCGGACGCAACGCCGCTCGCCCGGGGTCAGGGTGTCGTACGGGTTCCACAGCGATCGCGACCTTCGCGAAGCGGCTTCGGCGGTCGCCAGGCCGCGCTCTGCCAAGAACTCGTGGATGGCGTCGATGTAGTCGTCGCAGCCCGGCGACAACCAGACGAAGTGATCGACACCGGGGAACTCGCGGTACCTCGCGCCGGCGATGCGGTCGGCCAGGTAGCGACCGGCGGCCACCGGGACGATGCGGTCGTCGATCTGGTGCACGATGAGCGTCGGGACCGCTATCGACGGCAGAAGTTCCGTCGCGTCCAGTGTCAGAGCGCTCTTTATCCAGCGGTGGATCAACGCCGGGCTCGCCGCGGCCCGTTCGTAGCGCGGCATCCAGACCCGCATTGCGGGATCTGCCAGCAAGCTCGGCGCGATGTGGGTCAACGTCATGGTGTCCTGACGTCCCCACTTCACGGAGAACTCGTCCCAGAATCGCCTGATCTCGTCAAGCGGCGGCACCGGCCCGTACGCCGACACGCCTACCAGGTCGGACGTGCCCGGTACCGCGGAGACCAGGACGAGCGCGGCAACCCGTTCCGGGTGCCACGCGGCCGTGGCCATGGCCGTGGTCCCGCCTTCGGAGAAGCCCATGACGGTTGCCCGATCGACACCAGCCGAGTCGAGGACCGCGATCAACTGCTCGACCCGGCCGGCGAGATCCGCCGGCTCGTCGACCGGGTCGGACAGCCCGGTGCCGAGCTTGTCGTACTGGATGTACCGCACCCGGCTGGCGAACCGCAGGACCGGCCGCCAGAACGCGGCCTTCTCCCACATCATCTCGAGGTGCTGAACCAGCGGCGGGGTGCAGATCAGCGGCGCCGCGTCCGGCCGGCCACATTCCTGCCAGGCAACCGCTCCGGCGCGAGTGCGCGCGTACTGGATGGACGGTGCCTCCACCTGCCCATTCTGTCGCGATCAGTGCGTGACCGCACTGCCCCCAAGAGGAGTCGGCGTCGTGCGCGGGCGGCAGGCCGCCCAGACATCCCCCCGATGACGACGGCCTTCTCCCTCGTCACGACCCCTCCAGCATGCTTTGTCACAGATGCCTCGGTCGGCAGGTACGCAAGAGAGCATCCGGCGAGGTGGACCAGGCAGGCATGAGCGGAACCGCTCAGCTCGACTCCCGTCGGCCGGCACCGCCTCTTCCCTAGACTTCCTCCCAGTGATCCAAACCGGCGGGCCGCCGCCGGATCGACTAGACGATGCGAGGTGTGTGCAAGCGTGTGGATCGTCGAACTCAAGCTGGAGCCAACGGACGAACGCCTGGCGGCGCGACCCGCCCACCGGGAAAGGCTCGCCCAGTTGCACGCCGACGGCGTCGTACGCATGGCCGGGCCGTTCGCTGACGACTCCGGTGCAGTCATCATCGTGGACGCCGACGACCGTGCCGTGGTTGACCGTCTTCTAGCAGACGACCCGTACTACGCGATCGACGGCGTCACCGTCACCGATATCCGGGAATGGCGGCCGTTCATCACCTGACCAAGCCGGGTGCGCGGGTCCAGCCAGGGCGGGCCCTCAAGGTGTCGCCCTGGAGGCCGCCAGACCTTCAGCGCGCTGTTACATCGGCTGACCGGGTTGCTCGGGGCCGATGCGGTACGGCCGCATCATCTCGTTGTCCTCATGCTCGACGATGTGGCAATGCCAGACATACTGACCGGGGACGTTGAACTGCGCCTTGACCCGTGTCACCTGCCCCGGCAAGGCCGTGACGGTGTCCTTCACCCCCGTCTCCCAGGGCTCGGGTGGCTTGATCACGCCGTCGAGCTGCACCGGCTGGACCACCTCGTCGTCGTCGTCGAGCACCAGGCCTTCACGGTTGATCACCTCGAAGGCCACCTCGTGGACGTGCATGGGGTGCGCGTCACCTGTCGTGTTGTAGAACTCCCACACTTCGGTGTCGCCGACCTCCGGGTTCTCGGTGACTTCGTCCATCCAGAGCCGCTCCACCGCCACCCCGTTGTCCACAACCCCAAGGAGAGCCTCGACCGGTCCCTCGAGTTCCTCCCCGTCTGCGTCGAGCCCTTCGCCCATCTTCTCGATCAGCGCGAGCGGTCGGACGCGGTCCTCGGCCGGCAGCGGCGCCAGCGCGGGCAGTTGCAGGAACTCCGGAGGAGTCGTCCGGTCCGGCGACCTTGTCGGCACCACACGGAACTGCATGACCTGCCCGGTGGAGTCTGGATCCGACGGGTCGAAATCCACACCCGGGATGCCGCCACCGAAAGGTTCGTCAGGCCCGACGTTGCCGAGCACGTGGTCACCGACCGGCACGTTGGTGAAGTCCACGATCAGGTCTGCGCGCTCTGCCAGGCCGATGAGCAGTTGGTTGTTGTTCGTCGTGGTCAGGTTCACGGGCTGGGCCAGGAAGCCGCCCTCGTTACCGATCGCCCAGACGTCGACGCCCGGGATCCGACTGAAGTCCATGATCAGGAAGCGAGACTGGCAACCGTTCAGCACCCGGAGCCGGTAGCGCCGCTGCTCGACGGTCTGGAACGGCCAGGTGTTGCCGTTGACGATGATCATGTTTCCGAAGAACTCGGGATTCCAGATCGGTGAGAACTCACCGTCTGGGATGAACTCGCCGACGATCTCGTCGAAGAAATCACGCGTGTCGGGGTAGAAGAGCGACCCGTCCTCGTTGAACGACCGGTCCTGGATCGCGAGCGGAATCTCGTAGTAGTCAATGCCTGCGGGGTCGCCGATGGCGGGTGCCGGGCCTGGCAGCGTGGCCGGCCGGCCCGTTCGACTGTCCAGGACCTCGTCGCTGGGCCCGCCCCGGATGATGTAGAAGCCCGCCGGGCCCGCGTAAACGTTCAGCCGTGTCATGCCCAGCGCGTGGTCGTGGTACCAGTTGGCCGAAGCGCGGTCCGGGTTCGGGTACTGGAAGGTCGCGAAGCCAGGCCCCCACGTCTCCCCGAAACCGGCCAGGGCCTTGCCGGCGAAGTACTCGTACCAGGTGCCTTCTGTTGCGTAGCCCCCTGGGATGTTCGTTGCGGCGGGCAGGTACCAGGCCTCGGTATAGCCGTCACTCTCGTCGCCGACCCCGACAGCCCCGTGCAGGTGCGTCACGATCGGGACCGGGCCCGTGTACGCCTCCGGCGTCGATGCGAACTCCGGTCGCATGTCGCGACCCGCCGTGCCACCGGGTGGATTCGCCCAATGCAGCGTGGGGTCGACCGGGAGAAGATGCGGAAGGTAGTTGCCGTCTGCATCGGTCAACTCGTTGATCCACTTGATCCGCACCGGGCGGTTGTACTTGGCCTCGATGGTCAGCGACGGCGCATTGAAGATCACTGGACCGCCCCGCACTGTCCCCGGATTCGGCCCGTAACCCCAGACGGTGGTGGCCGGGAGCCCGGGCGGCAGGATCTGCTGCTCGAACTGCCGCATCGCTATCTCGTAATAGTCGATGTTCTTTCCACCCCTGACCGTCACCTTGCCCGCACGCGGCATCGCCGGCGGGATGAGCAGCGGAGTCGCGTACTTTGTCACCGCCTCCGGATCGAGGGTTCCGCCGGGGATCTGGGCAACCGCCTGCACCTCACCCCATGGCAGCCTGACGAACAGAGCAAAGCCGACCCCCGCTCCACCCACCGCCTTGACGAACGTTCGCCGGCTCAACGGCCTGCCTGATACACCGCGACGATCTGCCACCGCAATTCACCCCCAGATAGTGACGGGACACCCAAGCCGCACCCGTTTGCCCCGCTGAACAGTTAGGCAGAGCCTGCACCCCGCCACCCGGTGATGTCTAGGGCCGATACGGCCCCGGTGCGTAGGCCCTTCGGCCCAACCGGCCAGGCATGGGAGCAGGCAGCCGGCGCCAGCCCCTCGGTCACCCGCCTGTCGGGTGCTCCCGGTGAACGTCGCGTGCCGCGCGTACGCTACTCGGATGGACCAGGAAGATCGGATGGCGCTGTTCCTCGACTACGAGAACCTGGCGTTGGGAGCACGAGATCACCTCGGCGGC
Source organism: Jiangellaceae bacterium (assembly GCA_036373915.1). GTDB lineage: Bacteria > Actinomycetota > Actinomycetes > Jiangellales > Jiangellaceae > JASLBX01. Next base: position 4,244 of record DASUUU010000113.1, read on the forward strand.
ATGACGTTCGATTTCCGCCCGATCGCCGTCGCCTTGGCCGAACGTGGCCGGGTTGTAGCGCGCAGGGCGTACGCCGACTGGTCCTACTTCGACGAGGACCGGCGGATGCTTACACGCTCTCACGTCGAACTCATCGAAATACCGCAGCGGATGGGCGTCGTTCGAAAGAACGCAGCCGACATCAAGATGGCTGTCGATGCGCTCGAGATGGCGTTCGAGCGCGACTACATCTCGACCTTCGTGATCTGCACGGGCGACAGTGACTTCACCCCGCTGGTGCACAAGCTTCGCGAGCTCAACAAGCGAGTTATCGGCGTGGGAGTGGAGAACTCGACGTCCGCACTGCTGCCACCGGCCTGCGACGAGTTCTTGTATTACGACCGGCTGGAAGGGGTGGACGTGCCGCGGCAACGCACCGCGAGCCGGGCACCAATGTCCCGTCGGCGAACTGCCGAGGAGCAGACCGCGGAGCCGGACTCGGAGACACCTGCTTCTGACGCGGACGACTCGGCTCGTGACATCGACGAGTTGGCGATTCTCGTGGTGCAGACCGTGGCCGGGATGGAGAGCAGTTCGAGCGGCGCGATCACCGCATCCAGCCTGAAACGCGCCCTGCTGCGCAAGGATCCGACCTTCAGCGAGGCCAACTATGGCTTCCGGGCGTTCGGCGAACTGATCCGCCACCTCGCTGACCGGGAGGTCGTCGAGCTGTCGTCAGGCCCGGCCAAGGGAGACCCAGAGGTTTCGCTGCCCGAACACGGCAGCCGCGAGGATGCGTTCCGCTTGCTGCGCTCGGTGGTCGACGACCTGTCCCGCGACGGCCGTCCGGTCGCCCTTTCCGGCCTGAAGGATCGGGTGCGCAAGGTGCGTGCGGACTTCAGCGAGAAGAAGCTCGGCTACCGCAGCTTCCTGCAGTTCTGCAAGGCGGCGGACGCAAGTGGCGTGATCGACCTCGAGTGGAGCGACGCCGCCGACGACTACCTACTTGCGGCATCCGAACCGGTTCGGTGAAAGGCCTTTACCGCCGGGTAGCTGCGGTGGCATTATCAGCGAATCATCGCTTCTGCAGAGGGGGGCTCCTTGATGAAGCTGCTACGTACCGGCCTGGTGACGATCGCCGTTGCCGTGTCATCGATCGCGATGGCCGGCCCGGGATCCGCGGCCAGCGACAACTCGTGCTGGGGGCAGGCGAGTGCCGCATTCGCCCAATTGGGCCAGATGGGCGAGCATTCCAGTTCCTTCGAGACGCCACGGCTGGGCCTGCGGAACCTGGCACGTGACCTGTACGGCCTGGGGATACTGCCCGACGACTCGCTTCAGTCGCTGGGTGCCTTCGTCGCCGAGGCTGAGGACCTGAGCATCGAGGCCTGCCAGTAGCCGGCAGTCGCTTACACCGACCCGCTGGTCAGGTAGTCAAGGTAGGTCCGGTGCACGGCCGGGTCGACCTGCTGCGGGCTCTGGTAGTGGTCGTACGAGAAGCTCCAGTAGCGCGACACGTACGGCTGCACGGCGATCATGTCCTCGACCACCGCAGCGATATCCATCGGACCGAAATCTGAGGTGAACGTCTCGGTCGTCGCCCACAGTTCGGTGGCGGTGCCGGCGGTCTTGATGGCGGCCGCCGTCGCGGCGAACCACGGCACGAGTTGGTCAGCCGAGGCGTGCCCGGCGCCGATGCCGTCCTGTAGCGCGATCGCGTCGATGGGCGCTGCGGGCAGGATCGTTGCCCACATCTTCGCCCATTCGGCAGGTGTCAACCCCCCATCGGGATTGAAGAACGGCGATATGACGATGGGCAGGTTCGGCGTGGCGCGCTTGGCGCGCCGACCGACCGCTGCATAGAACGACGCCAGCGCGTCCCACGCATCCGGCCCGCCGAAGTGCCAGTTGTCGACCTCGAACGGTAGGTACCAGCCCGCGAACGACCGCGCAGCACCGTACCTGGTCCAGATCTCGTCGATCAGCCGCTGCGCCAGTTCGGACTCAGCCGAGAGCCAGGTCCGGTCGTTCGCGTACGTCCGCCACCATTCGTCGTTGACCTGTAGCCCTACATACACATCGACACCGGCTCGTTCTGCGGCGGCGAGTGCGCGGGCCAACACGTCATCGCTCTCTGTGCGTCCGGCGGCCACAATGTCGGACTGATAGATCGCCGTGTTCGCGCCGGAGTCCACCGTCCACTGCAGGACGACCTCGAAAATGCAGGCTTCGCGGAGATGCTGGAGTTCAGCATCCCACTGCTCAGGCGTCCAGCCGTCCACCAGCCAGGGCTGAAGGAACGAACCGGTCAGCCGCGGTTCGGTCGAGCACGACATCGCGCTCGTATGCCCGCCGGGCGGAGCAGGAAACTCGCGCCACACCTTCGCCGCCGACGAGGCCGGTGTGGCGAGCCCGGCGGCGACCGCGATGATCACGAGCAAGCCCACCGCGATCGAAGATCGAATGCTCGGCGGATGGAACGGCAACAAGACCCCCGACTGTCCCGGCCCTCTAATTCACGTCCAGCCTAAGCGGTCTTCGAAAGGGCAGCGACATTCACAATTGTGAACCAGAAGACCACCTAATGTTATCTCGTCCGTCAGGACCGAGTTCCTAGGTTCGGGTGTTTCGCGCCAAGGGCTCCGGGTACCGGAACTCCCCGTGCCTACCAAGAGTGTGACGACCCGCCTACGCCCGCCGGTGCTCGCCGCGGCGATGACCGCCGCGCTGGTGACTGCCGGGTGCAGTGGCCAGGCGGATAGCCCGCCGGACCTCGGCCGGCCAGTGCCGGTCGAATCGCCGACCAGCGACTCCCAGGCCGGCGCTGCTCCGAGTACCGATTCACTCGGCACCGGCACTCCGACGGCCGCGCCGGACTCGCACGACACTGCTGAAGACTCGGCACCGCTTGGTCCGCCGACCGCGATCGAATTCGCAGGCACGCGCTCGACCGTGGTCAGTGTCGGCGTCGACGAGGCTGCCGCCCTGGAAATCCCAGGCGATGTCAACACCGTGGGCTGGTGGCAGGACGGTGCAGAACCCGGCGCGTCCGAAGGCTTCGTCGTCATCACCGGCCACGCCACCCGGCAGGGCGACGCGGCCGCCAACGAGTGGTGGAACGCCGAGCCCGGTGACCGAGTGGTACTCGAAGCCGAGCATGGAACGGCCACCTACCGCGTGGTCTCGCGGCAGACCTATTCCTACGAGGACGTCCCGCTGGCCCGCTGGTTCCCGGCAGGTGGGCCCAGCGGCCCCGCCGGACTTGCCCTGATCACGTGCGCCGATTACCGCGATGGCGAGTGGCGCTCGAACCTCGTCGTCGAAGCCGTCCCGGAGTAGGGCACAACCGCCTTGCCCCCGGGGCTCCATGTAACCGAGTTGAGGAAGGAGGCTCGCCATGTATGACCAGGCTGCCATCACAGCTGTGCCGGCCGGTGCAGCATCTGCTGCGCTGGTCGCAACTAGTCAGGTTGCGATGGGTGTCGGTGTGCTGCTGGTCGCACTGATCATGCTCGCCGTGATTGCGGCGATGCGCGCGCATCGCCTCGACACGCACTGAGCAACCGACAGACACGAATGAATGCAGTTCGGGGGCCGTGCCCTGCCTCGGTCGGGTACGGCCCCCGACCCCTAGGAAAGGTCACTCATGTTCGCCGTCGCTGTCGCCATCGTGGCGCTGTCGCTGCTCTACCTTTTCATCATCATCGCCAAGAGCCGGCGCCCGATGCCGGTCCCCAAGACCGGTGCCGACGACCTGCAATACGTCATCGTGGTGCCGTGCATGGACGAAGAGATCGTGATCGGAAACACACTCCGATCGCTGTGTCAGCTTCCGCCCGACCGGGTCCGCATCATCGTGGTCGACGACGACTCCGACGACGCTACCGCCGAAATCGCCAAGAGCTTCGCCCCGCGCGTGGAGCTGTTGCAGCGTCGGCGGCCGCACGCGCGAGTGGGCAAGGGGGATTCGCTCAATCTGGCGTACCAGCATGTCCTCGCGACGTCAGACCACCCGGCCGACAAGACCGTGATCGGTGTCCTCGATGCGGACGGCCGACTCTATCCAGAGGTGATCGACGTCCTCGACCGCCACTTCTCTGAGCCTGACGTCGGAGGACTCCAGCTCGCTGTCTCGATCAACAACCGCAAGGACGGGCTACTGCTGCGGATGCAGGACTTCGAGTTCATGGGGTTCGCTCCCATCCTGCTGGCCGCGCGTGAGCACTTCGGGTCCGTCGCTCTGGGCGGCAACGGCCAGTTCGCCAGACTGTCCGAACTGATGCAGTTGGGCCCGGCGCCGTGGAAGAACTGCCTTACCGAGGACCTGGACCTCGGCGTTCGCCTCGCGCTCGGAGGCTCGCGGATCAGGTTCACGCCAGAAGCCCAGGTCCATCAGCAGGGTCTCGCCGAGATGGGCAAGCTCCTGCGGCAACGAACCCGGTGGGTTCAGGGCCATTTCGAATGCTGGTCTCTGATACCGCAGGTGTACCGGTCGAAGATCCCTACCCGGGCGTTCCTCGACTTCCTCTACGTGCTGCTCTCGCCGGGCATCATGGTCTTGTCGTCGATCGTCTTTGCGGCCGCCCCTGTCTTGCTCGGATGGACGATAGCCAGCGGCGTCTTCTCGGCGCAGGAACCCCGACTGTGGATCTTCCTGGCGGCGATCTACCTGCTGATGTTCGGCCCACCGATCTTCTACGGCATGGCCTATGCGCGGCACCGCGAGGACGTCTCCAGAGCGCGCGGCTTCGCGCTCGCACATCTGGTACCCCTCTACACCTACGTGTGGTACGTGGCGGTCTGGCGCGCGCTGGTCCGGATGCTCCTTCGCCGCAAGTCATGGGCCAAGACGGCTCGGCACGTCGAGACCAGCCCGGCGGTGGCAGCAGTGCCCGAGGAAGGGGTGTCCTGATGAAGCGCGTCATGCTCGTGTTCGGCACCCGACCCGAAGCGATCAAGCTGGCACCAGTGGCGCACGCGATGGCCACCAGGGCCGAGTTCGACCCGATCATCGTCACGACGGCGCAGCACCGCGAGATGCTCGACCAGGTTCTCGACCTGTTCGGGATCACGCCGGACTACGACCTGGCGGTCGGGCGGCCGCGCCAGGACCTTGCTTCGTTGACGGCCCGGACGCTCGAGTCGCTGGCTCCCGTGGTGAAGAACGAAGCGCCGGACGCGGTCCTGGTCCAGGGCGACACCACGACGACCGTCGTCGGGGCGCTCGCCGGGTTTCTGACCGGCGTGCCGGTGGTCCACTTGGAGGCGGGCTTGCGGACGTCCGACCCACGAAATCCGTTCCCCGAGGAGATGAACCGCCGCCTCACCACGCAGCTCAGCGATCTGCACCTGGCGGCCACACCGCGGGCGCGGGAGAATCTGCTGGCCGAAGGCGTCTCCGACGACCGGATCGTCACGACGGGCAATACGGTCATCGATGCATTGCTGTGGGCCGTGGACCAGAAGCGACCGGTGCAAGATCCCCTGCTGGCCGCGGCCGAGGCCCATTCGGGTCCGGTGGTGCTATGGACCAGCCACCGCCGTGAGTCCTGGGGTGAGCCGATGGCGAGGGTGGCCCGCGCGGTCGCGAACGTATGCGAGTCTCGGCCGGACCTGCTCGTCGTGCTGCCGGCGCACCGCAACCCGGCCGTCCGCGAAGCACTGCTGCCCGAGCTGGCCGGCTGTCCGAACGTGCTTGTCGGCGAGCCGGCGGACTACTGGAGCTTCTGCCAGCTCCAGCAGCGAGCCGACGTCGTCTTGACCGACAGCGGAGGAGTTCAGGAGGAGGCACCCAGCCTCGGCCGGCCGGTTCTCGTGACCCGCGAAACCACCGAGCGGGTGGAAGCTCTCGAAGCCGGGGTCGCCCTGCTGGTCGGGACCGAGCCGCTGCGAATCGTGCACACCCTGGACACACTCCTCACCAACCGAGAGGCCTACCAGGAGATGGCTCGCCGCGTGAACCCGTACGGCGACGGGCGGGCGGCCCAGCGGGTTGTCGCCGCGCTCGACCGCCTGCTCGGTGACGCTCCGCCGGTACAGGAGTTCGCGCCGGACGTGAACGACTCGCAAGGTCGCGAGCTACGAGCCGTGCCGGGTTAACCGGCGGTCCGAGTCGGCACAACGGCCGGCGGCGCGGTAGGCAGTAGACCGGCCGCCGGCGTCGTGCCCTTCAGGCTGCTGTTCGCACCAGCTGACTACTCATTCGCTGGGAACGGGATGACCGGGCACACGAACTGGGCGACAACGCCGACGTCGACCGCGGCGCCCGCCGCGAGCGCGGCCCCAACTTCGGCCGCTGAGTCGAGCGTTTGGTCGCCGTCCAGATCACCGGCTGCGACCGCGGCGGCGTAGCCGTCAGGGAACGCCAGACCGTGGACCTGCCACCGGCCACCGTTGTATCCCGGCGAGCCGGGCGCGGCTTCGGCGACGTTGAGCTGCGCGCCACCGAAGTCGTAGATGACATCCCACGCGTGAGCGGGGGCGTTGGTGCCGGACAGGTCGGTCGGGGTCGCGACGGTTCGGTACGTCTCCCCGTCCACGTAGAAAGCAGGGCCCTGCACACCCGCCGACGCTGGCGCGGCCAGCGCGAAACCGGCGGCCAAGGCCAGGCCGCCCGCGGCCACCAGGGCGCGACCAGCATGGAGCTTGGACATGGAACCTCCTTAAGGGTCGTGACCGGCACCCGATGCGCCGGCCCACAACCCAGCGAACACCGGGTGAGCCGCGATCGACCCTTACGAAACGGTGACCCCGGTCCGGGGCGCTATTCTCCGCCGGGCCGGATCTCCTTGATCCAGTATTTGCGGGCCATCGCGTCGACACCGTCCTGGGTCACGGAGCGCAGATGCAGCACGTTTCCGGTGGTTCCTCGGACGCGGCCGTACTCCTGGAGCTCAAGGGTATGAAAGCGTTCGGGCGGGAAGCCGAGCTCGACGTCCACGGCAAAACGTCCCCGCCCGTCCGGATTGTCCCCGACCCCGTCGGCCACCTTGTCCAGTGCTGTCACACTGATCCACGCCTGGTAGATCAGGATGAGCAGTAACAGCGCCGCCAGCGTCCGCCCGCCGACGGTGCCGAGCACCTTACGTAGTATCCAGGTCAGCCGGGATCGCACGAGACTCATCTCCTGCCAACATGTCGGTGATGTAGGTCACCGCTCGGCGGTAGTCAGGACTCTCCAGCGCGTGTCGCCAGTGCCGCGGACGCTCGAGGGGTACGGTGACGATTTCCTTGACCTGGCTCGGCCGGGTGCTCAGAACGACAACGCGGTCGGCGAGGAACACGGCCTCCTCGATGTCATGCGTGACGAAGAAGACAGTCGGATGGTTGGCCTCGAAGATGGCCGTCAGGTCATCCTGAAGCTTGCGCCGGGTCTGCGCATCGACACTGGCGAACGGCTCGTCCATGAGCATGACGGCGGGCTCATTCGCGAGGACTCGGGCAACGCCCAACCGTTGCTGCATCCCACCGGACAGCTCGTGGGGAAACTTGCGCTCGAACCCTTCGAGTCCGACGAGCTCCAGGTACCGCTGCGCAATAGGTTCCCGCTCGCGGCGAGGCACGCCCCGCATGCGAAGGCCGAAAACCACATTGCCAAGGACGGTCTTCCACGGGAACAGTGCGAAGCTCTGGAACACCACACCGCGCTCCGGCGACGGCCCGGTCACATCCTTGCCGCCGACCCGTACAGTTCCACTCGTCTGTTTCTGGAAGCCGGCCACGATGTTGAGAATCGTGGTCTTACCGCAGCCGCTCGGTCCCAGGACCGCCACGAACTCGCCCTCTTCGATGGTGAAGGAGACGTCCCCGACCGCCGTGACCGTCTCCTCGGTGTAGGCGTCGACGTACTCCATCCGCAGGTGGCTGATCTCCAGCGTGCTCAACGACCCACCTCCGCGGTCCGTACCATGCCCCACCTTTCGATGGTGCCTCGTTCGAAGGGCGCGAGGATGAGCGCGTCGAGTGCATACCACAGCACGCCGAGCACGATCATCCCGATGAAGACGCCGGTCACCACGCCGGCCCGGCGGGCATCGAACATCATGAATCCGATGCCGCTCGTGCCGACGATGATCTCAGCGGCTATCAGAGCCCGCCATCCGTAGCCTAAGCCGGTCCGAATGCCCGTGGCGACCGCGGGTAGCGCTCCGGGAACGATGACGTCGGTGAACACGCGGAGCCGTCCCGCGCCCAGGCTACGCGCCGCCCGGATCAGGTCCCGCGGCACCTCCTCGACACCGGACACGATGCTGATCATCAGTGGGAACACGATCGTGTAGACGATAACGAATGTGACTGCGGTAAGACTGAACCCGAACCAGACGATCACGATCGGCAGCCAGGCGATGTCGGCGATGGCCTGGAAGAAGAGCAGCAACGGCCAGGTCAGTCGGCGTGCCCACCGTGACATCGCCACGATGAACCCCGCCGGTATCCCGATGAGCAGGCCGAACAGCACTCCGGTCCACAGCCGGGTGAAGGAGTCGGACAGGTAGGCCGGCAGGATGCCCTTGGCGATCAGCTCATCGAACTCGGCGATGACGGTGCGTGGACCGACGAAGAGATCGGCTGGGAACACCCCCACCTCCGCTACCACCCACCAGATCAGCACGACGGGGATGAACGGACCGAATGTGCGGACCACTCGACTGGATCCCAGTCGACGCCGCCATGTCCTTCGGCCGGCCGGTGTGGAACGAACAGGAGCCGTGGCCACCATTAGGAGATCACCGCCTTCATCCCCCAACGCTCGACCGTACGGCGCTCGAGTGGAGCGAGCAGGGCGCGGTCCGTGACCAGCCAGAGCAGCCCGATTGTGATCATGCCGACAATGATGACGTCGGTCCGAAAGAACTTCTGCGCCAGGAATATCGAATAACCCAGGCCGGCACTGGTCGCGATGATCTCAGCGGCCACCAGGCCGCGCCAGCCGTAGCCGAGCCCCACCCGCAGCCCGGTGACGATGCTCGGCAGCGCGCCAGGCAACATCACCTCGACGAACATCCGCGGACGGCTCGTGCCCATACTGCGCGCAGCCTGCAGAAGTTGGGTCGGAATACGTTGTACGCCGAGCATCGCGTTGTAGGTGAGCGCAAAGAATGTGGCGTTCCACACGATGAATATCACTGCTCGCTCGCCGAAGCCGAGCCACAGGGTCGCCAGTGGAATCCAAGCGATGCCGGCCAGCGCGACGGAGAACCGCAGCAGTGGCGCGAAGAAGACCGATGCCCACCGGCTCGCACCGAGCAGGATCCCGAACGGCACGGCGGTCACTATGCCGGCCAGCGCACCCAGGACCACGCGCCGCACGCTGGCACCAACGTGCAAAAGGTACTCTCCCGACGTCCACATCTCGCCCCACGCCCGGACAACGTCGGTGATCTGCGGGAACGTCCGCGCCTCGACACCAGTCACCTCTACCACGACCACCCAGATGATGGCGAGGGCGACGAAGGGAACGGCAAACCAGAACGCAGCGCCGAGCCGGCGGGACAGATTACTGCCCCGCCGGCTCGGCCTAGTACTAGACGACGACAATGCGTCCTCGGTTCAGATCATTCCGGGCAAGCGGCCTGCGCCTCACTGCGTTCGAAGACGTAGTCTGGCGTGATCACTGCCGCTTCAGGTATCTCCGGCAGATCCTCGAACAGTTCGGGGTTGTTCTCCATGACGCTCAGGATGGGCGCGGGCATGAAATGATCGTTGGGGTCGTACGTCCCCTCGACGACATCCATGTCTGCGAAGAGCTGCAACATCGTGTCCAGCGCCAGGTAGTTGCAGGCCGAGAACCGCGGGTCGAGCTGGATGATGTTGTACTGCATCGCTTCCTGCGCGACTTCGATCTCGGTGCCTGGAATCCACCGCACTGTCACGTCAGCGGCCTCGTCGGGATTCATCCGCATCCAGTGGTCGGCCGCTGCGCGCGCGGTCAGCACGGCCTCGACCGTCTCCGGATTGTTCTCGACGTAATCCCTGGTGGAGACGATGTATCCGATGTAGGCGATGTATCCACCGCCACGGACCACGTCGTAGGCGCCGTCGATGGTCTCACGGATCGTGATCGGCCACGGGTCCCAGACGACCGCCGCGTCGATTCCCCCGGTCTCAATGGCGGCGGCCATGTCCGGCGGCGCGGTGTTGACGACCTCGACGTCGTCCGGCGCCAGCCCGGCTTCCTCGAGGACGCCGAGAAGATACAGCTGGTTGATCGAACCGATGGACACGCCGACCCGCTTGCCCTGGAGGGTGGTCAGGTCATCGGGATCGATTCCCGAGTCCTGGCTGGCCACCATTGCCATCGTCTCGTCGATGCCGAGCTGGCTAGAGCTTCCCGAGTAGTTGCCGAGGTAGACCAGGTCCATGCCCTGAAGCACGGCACCGAAGCTCGGAGTGCCGACCTGTACGAAGTCGACCTCACCGGCGTCCAGCGCGGCGAGCGCGTCGACGCCGGTCGGGAATGGCTGTGCCAGTTCCACGTCCAGGTTCAGCTCGTCGTAAAAGCCCAGGTCCAGGGCCACGGCGGCGCCCATCTGGTCGACGGCCGAGACATAACCGATCGTCACTTCCGTGAGCTCGGGAAGCTCAGGGCTCGGCTCCGCCGCACCTTCTGTTTCCTCCGCTTCGGTCGGCTCGGTCTCCGGCGCGTCGTCATCGTCGCCGCCACAGGCCACCAGCACCGAGAGCGCTGCTCCGCACGCCACTACCACTCGTAACCGCGAAGACAGAGACACATCGCCTCCTAGTTTTGGAATATGAAATGATGTTTCATACTTTTGCATTAGACGCATCGACATTAGGGGCGCCAACACTCGCTGTCAACAGTCCGAGCGCGTGTTTTCGATCAGTTCTCCCGATCGTTGTAGTGCTCGCGGCAGGCCCGGTATTCTGCATCAGAAATCGGAACTCCGTTTCAATATTCGACACAAGGATGGCTGATGGAGTACAGCGATAGCGTCATCCAGGGCTTCGTTGCCCTGTCGACGGCTTCGGTGAGCGATGCGCTCGTGCAGATCGGCAAGCCGGGCACGATGCAATCGGAGATCAAGCCCGTCGTCAAGGGCAAGCTCGTAGGCCCGGCGGTGACGGTTCTCGAGGAACCTGCACCGGGCGCCGGTGCGCCGACCCACACGATGGAAGCAATCGACACAGCAGCCGCGGGCAGTGTCGTAGTCATCGGGGTGGGCGAAGCCCGCGAGGTCGCTTTGTGGGGAGGCCTGATGACGGCCGGCGCGGCCGCGCGCGGTGTGGCCGGTGCTGTTCTCGACGGCGCAGCCCGCGACGTGGAGGAGATCGAACGCGACTTCGGCCTGCCGATCTATGCGCGTTCCGTCTCGCCGAACACCACGGTCGGCTCGTATCGGACCGTCGCCAACGGGGTGCCGGTCCGCTGTGGTGGCGTCATGGTCAATCCCGGCGACCTGATCGTCGCCGACCGGGACGGTGTCGTGGTCGTTCCTGCCGACCTGGTCGACGACGTGCTCGCGCGCGGGCAGGAGATCGAGGCTCGGGAGCAGCAGATGACGGCCCGCATCCGGGCGCTGGGGTCGATCAGCAAGGCGTTCGCCGAGTTCAACCGGATCTGAGCAATGACCGCTCAGGCCCCCGGCGAGACATCGATGCCGGCCCAACCCGACGTGCTGTCGCTCGGCGAGGCCATGGTGGAGCTGAGCGCCCGCGAGCCGGTCCGGCTGCGGGACGCTCGGACCTTCGTCCTGGGCTGGGGTGGCGACACCTCCAACGTCGCCGTTGCCGTGCGCCGGCTCGGCCGGACCTCCAGCTACGTGACAAGGGTGGGCGACGACGAGTTCGGCGCGAACCTGCTGGACCTGTGGCGGCGTGAAGGCGTCGATACGAGTGGGGTCGGCGTAGATCCGGGCCGGCCCACCGGCCTCTACCTACTCTCTCGCCCGCCCGAGGGCCCGCACAGCTTCACCTACTACCGAGCCGGTTCGGCCGCTTCCGCGATGCGGCCTGCCGACCTGCCTGAGCAGTTGCTGCGTAGTGCACGCATCGTGCACACGTCCGGCATCACCCAGGCCATCGGCACCGGCCCATGCGACACCGCGTTTGCCGCTCTCCGGATCGCGCGCGAGGCGGGCGTGACCACGAGCTACGACCCCAACCTGCGGCCGGCACTGTGGTCGCTGGATCGCGCGCGGGCCGTGATCATGGCCACCTTGGCGCTCGCCGACATCGCATTGCCCAGCCTGGAGGACGCGCGCGCACTCACCGGGCTGGACGATCCGGCCGCGATCGCGGACGAGTTGCTGGACAAAGGCCCGAAGGTTGTCGCGCTCAAGCTGGGAGCCGCAGGAGCCTTGATCGCCGACGCAGAAGGGCACACGATCGTCGCGCCCTACGAGGTTCCGGCTGTCGATCCGGCCGGTGCCGGCGACACCTTCGATGCCGCCTTCCTGACGGCGTGGCTCGATGGCAACGAACCTTCCGAGTGTGCCGAGTTCGCGAACGCGGCCGCGGCGTTGACCACCACGGATATCGGGTGTGTCGGCCCCATTCCCACGCGTGACGCCTTGGACGCGCTTCGCGCCGCGCAGGGGCGCCGAAACCGCTCCCGGGCCTGACCTCTCCAGGACAACCCGGGCCGGCGCCGCCTACCGAGGACGGAACCACCATGGCAACAAACCAATCCGCGCAGCGGGTGCTCGCCGTGCTCGAGTACCTGGCCGATGCCGGCCCGGCCAGCCTGGGTGCGATCGCCCACAACCTCGGCCTCAACAAGAGCACTGCTCACCGCTTCGTCGGCACTCTTGTTCAGGCCGGTTACGCCCGCCAGGACCCGGTCGATCGCACCTACTCGCTGACCACGCGGGTCGTCGAGGTCGGCTCAAGAGTGATGCAGCGACTGGAGATTCACCGGGTGCTTCGCCCGGTGCTGGACGATCTCGCACGCATTGCGGGTGAGACGGTTCATCTCGGCATCCTCGACGGCCACGACCTCGTCTACATCGACAAGGTCGAAGGCAATGCCTCCGTTCACATGGCCTCACGGGTGGGATCGCGAGGAACCTGCCACTCCACCGCCCTCGGTAAGGTCCTGCTGGCCGGGCGAGCGGAGGAGGAGTGGCAGAGCTACTGCGAGCACCCGGGTCTGACGCGGCGCACTCCTCGGACCCTCACCTCTGCCGACGAGTTGTTCGCCGAGCTAAGGCGGGTCCGCAGAGTCGGGTGGGCCATCGACGACGTCGAGAACGAGGAGGGAATACGCTGTGTCGCCGGGCCGGTGCGTGATCACCTGGGCCAAGTGGTCGGCGCAGTGAGCCTGTCCGGCTGGACGGTGAGCATGACAAAGCAGCGGGCGCACGAACTGATTCCGGTACTTCTCGAACACACCAACCGAGCCTCAGCGGTACTCGGCTACCGACGGCTCGACCGCGGCTCCACATGACTGAGATGTTACTCGCCGGTTGACTCTGGACCCGCCCCTTGTCGATTACCCGGCGATCTTCTAGGGTAACCGGCTGGATCATTCATCGCCATGCGGCCGGGCAGAGAGGCGCCATGGAACCCCTGCAAGAGCTCTTCCAGTACGGAGCAGCGACCCCAGTACTCGCCTTCGCGCTTGCATCGATCGGTGCCGGGTTGGGGTTGAGGTGCCTGGTGCGAGCCGTCCAGGGCAGCAAGAGTGCGGAGCGGCGCTGGTTAGTGATCGGCGCCGTCGCCATCGGCGCCGGAGTCTGGACGATGCACCTGATCGCGATGCTCGGCTTCCGGGTGGAAGGCTCCCCCGTCCGCTACGACGTGATGCTGACCATCCTCAGCCTCGTCGTCGCCGTCGTTCTGTCCGCCGTCGGTGTCTTCACCGTCGCCTACAGTCCTTCCCAGTTACGTGGGGTGCTGCTAGGCGGTACCTGTATCGGCATCGGCATCGCCGGTATGCACTACGTCGGCATCGCCGCGATGCGGGTACACGGCACCATGACGCGCGATACCGGCCTGCTGATCCTCTCGGCGGCCATCGCCGTAGGTGCGACGATCATCGCCCTCCTGATCACGTTCGGGCTTCAGGGTGCGCGGGGAGCCATCGCGGCAGCAATCGTGATGGCGGCCGGGGCCGGCGCGACCGAGTACCTCGGGATAGCCGCCGTGCAGATCGAGATCACCCAGGGAACGTCGGTCCTGCCCGGCGCGGGCGCGGTCGAGTTCGTCTTCCCACTGATCGTGGTCTTCGGCTCATTCCTCTTCCTGGCGTCGGCGTTCGTCGCGCTGTCGCCGGTCAACCAAGATCGTCCAGTGAGCGGCCCGGCGTTGGCTGCGAGGCAGTGAGACTTTCCCAACCAGAGACTGATCGAGGCAGGCATGCAAGATCATCAGGGTGATAGGTACGCCGAGCACGATGGTGCCACCAGCGACAGCCCCGACCCGATCCCGGAGCCGATGACCCCGTCAGGTCCCCGGCACGCGACCCGCCGCAGCACGGGGCGGAGCAAGCCATCGCGGTTCTTCCGGCCACGATCGGTCCGGGCCAAGATCGTCGCCGTGCTCATGGTGCCGGTTGTCTCGCTGATGGCGCTGTGGGGTTTCGCCGCTGTCACGACCACCCAGAGCATCGCGGCGGTGCAGCAACTCAAGGACGTCAACGCGACCCTGCTCGCCCCGATCGGCGATTTCATCACCGCCGTCCAAGACGAGCGCACCGCTGCGGCGCAGCTCCTGGCGTCGGACGAGGTACCGCAGGACGGATTCCTGGCGGCCGCAGAGCAGACCGACGCCGCGGTGGCGGCGTTGCGCGACAGCGTCGCTCGCAGCAGCACTGACGCGGCCGCGCTCGACTCACGGCTGCCCGAACGCATCCAGTCCCTTGTCGACGCCGCCGACTACGTGACGACCATCCGATCGCGAGTGCGCGACAGGAACGTCAGCTGGCTCGCGGCATACGACGCGTACACGAACACGATCCGGTCCGGCTTCAGCGCGACGACACTGCTGGCCGAGCTAGAAGCGCCTGGCGTCGCCACCGACCTCCGCTTCGCACTGGAGTTGTCGCTCGCGCGCGAGATGGTCGCCCGCCAGGACGCCGTCATGAGCTCGGCGTACGCGATCGACGTGATGACCCAGGCACAGTACGTCGCACTCACAGAGTCGATCCAGGCCGGTCAGGCACTGCTCTGGACGGGGATCGACGATCTGCGGCCCGGCGCCAACGCGGAGTACCGCGACATCATCGCGAGCACATCGCACCAGACCCTGCGCGGCTTCCAGGACGAGCTCTCCGAGGGGCGAGCCGGCTACCTCATCGTCCTGACGATCCCCGAGATCGAGTGGGCCGCGGTGGCCAGGGACGTACAGCGGGAACTGGCCGTGGGTGAGGCGCGGGTGAGCATCATCGCGGCCGAGGAGGCCGCGCTGTTCGGGTTCGACGTACTCGGCAGCTCCGGTCTCGCCGTGATGCTGGGGCTCGTCGGCGTCGTGCTCGCACTGCTCGTCTCCGTTCTGGTCGGCCGTGGACTCGTCGTCGATCTAGCCGGACTCCACGGCAGGGCGATGGACCTCGCGACACGCAAGCTTCCGGCGACGCTTCGCAAGCTGAACTCCGGGCGCAAGGTCGACCTCGAATCCGAAGCACCCGCTGCCACGTACGGCGACGACGAGGTCAGCCAGGTCGCCGAGGCGCTCGGCGTGGTCCACCGGGCGGCGGTTCACGCCGCGATCGAACGCTCGGACGTGCTCAGAGGCATATCCGGGGTCTACGTCTTCCTAGCCCGCCGAAGCCAGGTGCTGCTGCACCGGCAACTAGCCCTGCTCGACACCATGGAGCGCCGCACCGACGATGCCGAGCAGCTCGAAGACCTGTTCCGGCTCGACCACCTGACCACCCGGATGCGGCGGCTCACCGAGAGCCTTGTCATTCTTTCGGGGATGACACCGGCGCGCCGGTGGAGCAAGCCCGTAGCCGTCATGGATGTCGTCCGCGCGGCGGTGGCCGAGGTGGAGGACTTCACGCGGGTCGAGGTCATGCAGTTGCCGCACATCCGCGTCGCCGGCGCAGCGGTCGCAGACTTGATCCACCTGGTCGCCGAGCTCGTCGAGAACGCCGTCGTCTTCTCGCCACCGCACACCAAGGCACTCGTACGCGGTGAGCTGGTCGGCGCCGGCATGGCGTTGGAGGTCGAAGACCGTGGGCTCGGGATGAGCCCGGAGGCGATGGAACAGGCGAACCGGCGAATCAAGGACACCGATCAGATCGACCTGCTCGAAGCAGACCAACTCGGACTTTTCGTCGTCAACCGCCTGGCCCAACGCCACAACATCGATGTGACACTGCGCCGCTCGCCCTACGGAGGCGTAACGGCGATCCTGCTGATCCCCGAGGAGTTGCTGGAGAAGCCCGGCGAACTCGAGGGCCACCCGTCGGACGAGGTTCAGGTGGCTGAAGAACCTGCACCCGAGTATCGCCAGCTGACCACGGTCGGGACGAGGTTCGCAGTCTCCGACGACGCGCCGGGACCACGACAAGCTCCAGCGGAGCCCGCCAGCCGGTTCGCGCACATCATGCCCGCGCAGCAGCGGCCCGAGGGCCGACCCGAGGGCATGGACGAGCTGCCGCGGCGGGTCAGGTTGACGAACCTTTCCCCCGAACTCCGACGGGCGCCGAACGCAGCGGCAGGCAGCGCAGAGCAGAAGGAGACCCGCAGCCCCGAGCAAGCCAGGGCGACATTCTCCGCACTGCGGAACGGGTGGCTGCGAGGTCAGTCGGACAATCTGGATAACTCGTGGCAAGGGAGACAAGATCGATGACGGAGTCGACGCAGCCGGCCGTCGAGCTCACCTGGCTGCTCAACGATCTCGTGGGCAGGGTGGCGGAGATCGAGCATGCCCTCGTGCTATCCGGAGATGGGTTGCCGGTGGGCGCATCCGATCATCTGACGCGCGAGGACAGGGAGCGCTTCGCCGCTCTCGCTTCCGGCATTCACAGCCTGGCCAAGGGCACGGGCGACCATTTCGCCGCGGGTGCGGTCGTCCAGACCATGGTCGAGCTCGAAGGCGGATTCATCTTCGTCGTCGCGGCCGGCGATCGGTCGTGTCTCAGTGTGTTCTGCGGAGCCAACGCGGACATCGGCGTGGTGGCCTACGAGATGGCCAGATTGGTCAAGCAGGTCCGCGAGCACCTACACGTTCCGTCGCGACCGCAATCGTTGAGCGGCGCGTGGGCACAGGAGTGACACGGGTCGATGCCTGACGAGATTCAGGAGTGGTACGACGACGAGGCCGGGCCCCTGGTCCGGTTGTTCGCGATGACCGCCGGACGCGCCAAGAGCACTGGCGAGGCGTTCGACCTGATGGCGACCGTCCAGGCCAACCCGGCCGCACGCGACGGGCCGATGTTGTCCCCCGAGCAGCAGACCCTGCTTGACCTTTGCCGGCTTGCGCCCCAGACCGTCGCCGACATCGCCTCCGAATCCAACCTCCCGGTGGGAGTGGTGCGAGTCCTGCTCGGAGACCTCTTAGCCGGGGGGCGAATCCTGGTCAACCGCCCCCTTCCGCCCAGCCAGGTCCCAGACCAGCGCATCCTCAGGGAAGTAATCAATGGCCTTCGCGCGCTCTAACATTGCCACCGACGGCGCCGATACGTTCGTGGCGTTGAAGATCCTCGTAGCTGGAGGTTTCGGCGTCGGCAAGACGACACTCGTCGGGTCCGTCAGCGAGATTCGACCGCTCCACACCGAGGAGATGCTGACCGGTCCTGGGCATGTCATAGACAATCTGGACGGTGTCGAGCGCAAGACCACGACAACCGTGGCCATGGACTTCGGCCGGATCACCATCCGCAACGGCCTCTGCCTCTACCTGTTCGGCACACCTGGCCAGGATCGCTTCTGGTTCATGTGGGACGAGCTCAGCGAAGGCGCTCTGGGCGCCGTGGTACTCGCGGACACCCGGCGGTTGCAGGACTGCTTCCCCGCCGTGGACTACTTCGAGCATCGCAACATCCCGTTCATCGTGGCGGTCAACTGCTTCGACGGCGCGCGGCGATTCGATCCCACGGAGGTAAGTCGCGCCCTGGACCTGGTCGGGGGGACGCCGGTCGTCATGTGCGATGCCCGCCACCGGGAGTCGTCGAAGAACGTGTTGATCACACTCGTACAGCACGTCAGCCAGCTTCACTCGAGCACCTCGGAAGCGGAGTCCAGGACGCCGAGCAATGTCACGTAGGCGGCCGCCGTCAGGGCTGCGGTAGCAGCAGCAGCTTGCCCGTCGTCCGCCGTGCCTCCAGGTCCTCGTGCGCTCGCCGGGCATCGGTGAGGTCATAGCGCGCGCCGACATGCACGCTCAGCTTCTCCTCGCCTACCCAGCGCAACAGGTCACCAGTGCGCGCCAAGAACTCGCTCCGGTCCCTGATGTGGTGGGCGAACATCGGCCTGGTCACGAACAGCGACGCCCCGCCAAGGGCCTGCAGCGGGTCGAACGGCGGGACCGGCCCGCTCGACGCCCCGAACAACACCATCGTGCCGCGCACTCGCAGCGCTTTCAGGCTCGCATCGAAAGTCGAGCGGCCGACACCGTCGTACACACAGGCGACACCGTCGCCGCCGGTGAGCGCACGAGCACGGTCGACGAACTTCTCGTAGGACGTGACCTCGTCGGCGCCGGCCGACTTCGCGAGCTCCGCCTTCTCCGATGTCGACGTCGTGGCCAGCACGTTGCCCCCGAGGAGTTTGACCACCTGGGTGAGCAACGAGCCAACGCCGCCCGCCGCGGCGTGAACGACTACCCAGTCACCTGGCTGCACCGGATAGGTCGAGTGGCTGAGGTAGTGAGCCGTGATCCCCTGCAGCATCATCGCCGCCGCGATCTCTTCCGACACGCCGTCGGGCAGCACGACCGCGTCGGCCGCGGGCACGGCAACCTGCTCGGCGTACGAGCCCTGCACGTGCACCCATGCCACCCGGTCACCGACAGCCACGTCGTCCACTTCCGGACCGACGGCGCGGACCGTGCCGGCACCCTCCAGCCCGAGGGTGAACGGTGTCGGCATCTGGTAACGGCCTTCGCGCTGATAGGTGTCGATGAAGTTCACGCCGGCCGCCGCAACGTCAACCAGGACCTCGCCGGATTTGGGTTCCGGCGGGTCGGCCTCGGCCATCTCGAGGACTTCCGGTCCCCCGGTCTTTCGGACGATCACCTCGCGCAATCGACTCACCCTCCTTCGACGCCTGCGGTCATCTTCTCAGACATGTCGGGCCAGGAACGCCCGTGCAATACCATGCGCATCAGGAGCCTGGCACGGCGCGAGGTTCCGGTGGGGGATGCAGATGGCGGGTGAGTCGGTCAGCCGGACCGTCAAAGCTGCGCAGCCACACGCCGACGCGTGGGATGCGGTCTATGATCGCCTGAGCGCGGTCAGTCTGGACAGCCTGCCGGTCACAGATCTCGAAGCGCTGGCCGAGGCCGCGTTCTGGCTCGGGCGGCCGCGTGAGGCAATCGCCGCGCGGCAGAAGGCCTACGCATGGCACCGCGACGCGGGCGATGCCACCAGCGCCGCCAAGACCGCGTGGCTGTTGTTTTACAACTACTTCGATCTCAACGAAACGGCAGCGGCCAGCGGCTGGCTGAAGCGCGCCCACCGGCACGCCGAGGTGGTGCCAGAACAGGTCGAGCCAGGCTACGTCGCGCTAGCGGAGGCGGACTGGGCCAACTACAACGGTTCGCTCGACCGCGCCCTCGAGCACGCGGTTCTAGCCACGGAGACCGGTCATCGCTTCGGGGACCGGGACCTCGAAGGGCTCGGCCTGGCCACGCAGGGCCGGTTGCTCGTGACCCGAGGGGACATCGCAGCGGGGCTGGATCGCATGGACGAAGCGATGGTCGCCGTGCTCGGCGACGAGCTCAGCACCTTCGTGACCGGCTGGGTCTATTGCCTGCTTCTTGCTACCTGCCAAGAGCTCGGTGATCTCCGGAGGGCTGCAGAGTGGACCGACCTCGCCGTCCGCTGGGGCGAGGAACGCGGCCAGCAGAGCTGGTATCCGGGCCTGTGCCGACTCCACCAGTGCGAGGTGCAGTCCTGGCGTGGCGAATGGACCGTCGCGGAGGCGCAGGCGATACGCGCCGCAGAAGATCTCGCGCCATTCGGTGATTACCTGATCGGCGAGGGGCAGTACGTCGCCGGCGAGATCCGGCGCCGGAGGGGTGAATACAAGACTGCCGAGGACGCGTTCCGGCGCGCTCACCAGCATGGCCGCGATCCGCAACCGGGGCTGGCGTTGCTGCATCTCGCGCAGGGGGACGCCGAGCGGGCCGCCGCGACATTGCGGATAGCCGTCGCCGCCGGTGACGCCATGCCATTGAGCCAAGCGCAGCTGCTGGCCGCCCACGTACGGGCCGAGCTCGCGTGTGGTGGACTGGACGCGGCGGCCGAGTCTGCGGACCGGCTCGCGCGACTCGCCGCGCAGTCCGGCTCACGTCTGCTGCTGGCCATCGCCGGCAGGACGACTGGCGAGGTGTTGCTCAGCCAGGGTAAGGCACAGGAGGCACTTACGGCGCTGAAAGAAGCCTGCGCGATCCACCGTGAGCTGTCCTGCCCATACGAGACGGCGGAGACGAGAGTACTCGTCGGGCTCGCGGCGAGACAGCTGGGCGACGAGGCGACCGCCACTCTCGAATTCGAGGCGGCGCGCGCCGCATTCGCGATGCTGGGCGCAGCGCCGGATGTTGCGCACGTCGACGCACTTCGCGAGCATGAACCGCAGCTTCCAGCCGGCCTGACCGCCCGAGAGGCCGAGGTTCTGCGGCTGGTCGCATGTGGCAGGTCGAACCGTGCGATTGCTGCCGAACTGTTCATCAGCGAACACACAGTGGCACGCCATCTCAGCAACATCTTCAGGAAGATCGACGTCACCTCCAGATCGGCCGCCACCTCGTTCGCCCACGAGCACAATCTCGTCTGATCGCCGGCGTCTTCACGACGCACTACGAATCCGGCGGCAAACAGCCTGCCAGCCCGATCCGTTGCTGGATTCGGGTGCGAAATTGGCGTAGATGGAGCGTCGGCGTGGTTCTAACTAACCATCCGGCCAGCGAAGCGGAATGGTTGGTCCTGTCGACGCGACCGGACCGGCAACGACCGTAGCGTCGCAGCCATGAGACCACACCCGACCGTTCGCCGCGATGACCGCGGCCGCCGACTCGCCGTCGCGGTCGCGCTCAGCGCGGCGGCCTGTGGTCTCGTCGTCTGGTCGGCGTGGGCTACCGACGCCCGCCTCGGCGCTCCTGCGTACTGGGCCTGGGTGCTGACGGGCCTTCAGGTCATCGCATTGTGGGCGGCCGGCCGCAAGCAGTGGTGGGCGTGGCTCTTGGGTGCCGGCGTCCAGCCGGTGTGGATCGTGTACGCGCTGGTCACCGGGCAGGTTGGTTTCATCCCTGGGTGCCTGGTGTCGGCCGCCGTCCAGGTGTACAACTTCCTACGAACCGGCGTGGTCGGTTCTCACCATGCGGTGGTCGAGCGGACTGCTTGATCCTCATGCCCGCCCTTAAGCCGCGGGCCTATCGTCGAGGAACGCAACAGCACCGGAGGGGGCAGCCATGCTGAATCCCATGAGTGTGGAGGCGTTCGCCGCCCGGCTCGGCGGCGAACTCCTGACTCCAGAGCATGCACGGTACGACGATGCTCGCCGGATCTGGAACGGCGCGATCGACCGGCGACCGCCGTTCATCCTCCGCTGCACCGGAGTCGCGGACGTCATTGCCGCAGTCCGCTTCGCGCGCGAGCGTGATCTGCCGATCGCAGTGCGTGGGGGTGGACATTCCATCGCGGGCCATGCCCTCTGCGACGACGGGATTGTGATCGACCTGTCCGCGATGCGCGCTGCGCGAGTGGACCCCGCCGCCCGCACCGTTCGCGCCGAAGGCGGCTGCCTCAACGAGGACATCGACCGCGAGAGTCAGGCCTTCGGCCTCGCCACGACCGGCGGCATCGTCAGCCACACCGGCATCGGCGGGCTCACCCTGGGCGGCGGGATCGGGCACCTGATGCGCAAGTTCGGCCTGACCATCGACAATCTGCTGTCCTGCGACGTCGTCACCGCTGAGGGTGAGCTCGTCACGGCAAGCGAGGATGAGAACCCCGACCTGTTCTGGGGGCTGCGCGGCGGCGGCGGCAATTTCGGCATCGTCACATCGTTCGAGTTCCGACTGCACCCACTAGGGCCAGATGTATTGGCCGGCATGCTGGCGTGGCCGATGAGCGTGGCCCCGCAGATCCTCGGCTTCCTCAGCGAGTTCGCCGCTGAGGCACCGGACGAGATCGGCCTTATCGCGAACCTCCGGCTCGCCCCGCCGCTTCCCGCAATTCCCACCGAACTGCACGGCACTCCAATCGTCGCGCTGGTCGCAACGTACACCGGACACCACGACGCCGGCGCAGCCGTGCTGAGCGCGCTGCGGGCGCTACCGCAACCGGCAATGGACACTCTGACGCCAAAGCCATACGTGACGCACCAGAAGATGTTCGACCCGACAGTCCCGCACGGCTGGCACTACTACTGGCGATCACACAAGCTCGGCCCACTGACCGACGAGGTGGTCGACATCGTGGTCGACCACCTCGAGCGGATCACCTCGCCCCGCACCACCGTGCCGATCTTCACGCTTGGCGGTGCGGTCGCCCGCGTACCCAGCGAGGCAACGGCTTACAGCAATAGGGACGCCGACTACGACATCAACATCGCCGGAGCCTGGCTCCCGGACGACCCGGAGCCGGACGAACACATCGCCTGGGTGCGTGGGTTCCACGCCGCCCTCGAGCCGTACAGCAAGGGCGTCTACGTGAACTTCACCACCGACGACTCGGCCGAGCGGGTGCGTTCGGCCGCGTACGGCGAGGCTCACTGGGACCGGCTGGTTAAGATCAAAACGAAGTACGACCCGGACAATGTGTTCCGCTACAACGCGAACATCCCATCCCGCCGGGGCGGGCGTGAAGAACTGCCGGAACAACCGCGAGCAGAATCCAACTATTTCGCTTAAATCCGGCGGATCTTCAAGATTGTGCCGTCATACTTCACGTTGCTTGCGCAAGCAATCCTGGGAAAGCGGCTGCACGGGGCTTCGCGTGACGCGGCGTCGCGTCGGCCGGCCGATAACGCAGGCCGGATAGCATTTCGCTGATCACGTGCGGGTCGGATATCCTCCTGAGCACAGGCGATGACCCGGCCATCACCGGCGAGCCTCCGGAAGAACGGGCGTCAGCCTCAGTAGAACCGGACGGGTCCGGCCCGTCACAGCCGGCCAACGAGCGGGTCGGGCATTCGTCCCGGCCAAGCGAGGTGGTACCGCGGGCACTTTCGCTCGTCCTCGCAGCAACACATCGACGCGAGGAGAGCGACCACCGATGGCTTACCCGAAGCACGACGCCCACGTCGAAGGCGTACCGGCCAGCCCGGACCTGCCGGCGCTGGAGCGTAAGGTGCTCGACCACTGGGCGAGCGACAAGACATTCGAGGCTAGCGTCGAGCAACGCCCCACGGGTGAGCAGGGCTCGAACGAGTACGTGTTCTACGACGGGCCGCCGTTCGCCAACGGCCTGCCGCACTACGGCCACCTGTTCACCGGCTACGTCAAGGACGTCATCCCGCGCTACCAGACGATGCGCGGGCGCCGCGTGGAGCGCCGGTTCGGCTGGGACTGCCACGGCCTGCCCGCTGAGGTCGAGGCCGAGAAGCAACTCGGCATCACCACCAAGGCCGAGATCATCGACCTGGGCGTGGAGAAGTTCAACGACGCTTGCCAGACGTCCGTGCTGGCCTACACCCGCGACTGGGAGCGGTACGTCACGCGCCAGGCCCGGTGGGTGGACTTCACGAACGACTACAAGACGCTCGACCTGGACTACATGGAAAGCGTCATGTGGGCCTTCAAGACCCTCTACGACAAGGGGCTGATCTACGAAGGCTTCCGGGTGCTGGCGTACTGCTGGCGGTGCGAGACTCCGCTGTCCAACACCGAGACCCGGATGGACGAGGACACCTACCGCGACCGCACCGACCCCGCGTCCACCGTGTGGTTCCAGCTCGAGACCGGCGAGCGGATGCTGGCCTGGACCACCATGCCCTGGACGCTGGTGCCGAACGTGGCGCTGGTGGTCCACCCGGACG
Source organism: Jiangellaceae bacterium (assembly GCA_036373915.1). GTDB lineage: Bacteria > Actinomycetota > Actinomycetes > Jiangellales > Jiangellaceae > JASLBX01. Next base: position 28,330 of record DASUUU010000113.1, read on the forward strand.
TCGACTACGCGGTCGTGGAGAAGGACGGACACCGCTGGATCCTCGCGGACGCCCGGCTGGACGCGTACGAGACCGAGTTCGGCGACGCCAGGCGGGTCGCGACGCTCAAGGGCAGCGAGCTCGTCGGCCGCCGGTATGAGCCGGTGTTCGAGTTCCTCAAGGAGCAACTGGCCGACGTCCCGAACGCGTTCACCGTGCTGGCCGGCGACTTCGTCACCACCGAAGACGGCACCGGCATCGTCCAGGTCGCTCCGTCACACGGTGAGGACGACTACCACGTCTGCACCGCCGCCGGCATCCCCACCATCCTGACTGTCGACGACAGGACCCGCTTCACCTCCCTTATCCCGCGGTTCGAGGGCCTTCAGGTCTTCGAGGCGAACAAGCCGCTGCTGCAAGAGCTGCGCGAGCGCGGTCACCTGGTGCGGCAGGACGCGTACGTGCACGCGTACCCGCACTGCTGGCGGTGCGAAACGCCGCTGGTCTACAAGGCGGTGTCGAGCTGGTTCGTCGCGGTGACCGAGTTCAAGGACCGGATGGTCGAGCTGAACAAGGAGATCAACTGGATCCCCGGGCACGTCAAGGACGGCTCGTTCGGCAAGTGGCTGGAGGGCGCCCGCGACTGGTCGATCAGCCGGAACCGGTTCTGGGGCTCGCCGATCCCGGTATGGGTGTCGGACGATCCGGCCTACCCTCGGGTGGACGTGTACGGCTCGCTGGCCGAGTTGGAGCGCGACTTCGGGGTCAAGGTCACCGACCTGCACCGGCCGAACGTGGACGAGTTGACCCGCCCCAACCCGGACGACCCGACGGGACGCTCGACGATGCGGCGCGTCCCGGAGGTGCTGGACTGCTGGTTCGAATCCGGCTCGATGCCGTTCGCGCAGGTGCACTACCCGTTCGAGAATCGCGAGTGGTTCGAGCACCACTACCCGGGCGATTTCATCGTCGAGTACATCGGGCAGACCCGCGGCTGGTTCTACACGCTGCACGTGCTGGCCACCGCGCTGTTCGACCGCCCCGCGTTCCGCAACTGCGTGTCCCACGGCATCCTGCTCGGCGCCGACGGCCGGAAGATGTCCAAGAGCCTGCGCAACTACCCCGATGTCTACTACGTCTTCGACCAGTACGGCTCGGACGCGATGCGCTGGTTCCTCATGTCAGCTCCGGTACTGCGAGGCGGCGACATGGCGGTGACCGAGGAAGGCATCCGCGACACCGTCCGGCACGTGCTGCTGCCGCTGTGGAACGTCTGGTACTTCTTCTCGCTGTACGCGAACGCCGAGGGGTACGAGGCGACCTGGCGCACCGACAGCACGCACCTGCTCGATAGGTACGTCCTGGCCAAGACCCGCGATCTGGTCGAGTCGACAACAGCGCGGATGAACGCGTACGACGTGTCCGGGGCCAGTGCCGACGTGCGGACGTACCTCGACGTGCTGACCAACTGGTACGTCCGGCGCTCGCGCGACCGGTTCTGGGCCGGCGACCCGGACGCGTTCGACACGCTCTACACCGTGCTCGAGACGTTGAGCCGGGTGCTGGCGCCGCTCGCCCCACTCACCGCCGAGGAGATCTGGCGCGGGCTGACCGGTAAGCGGTCGGTGCATCTGACCGACTGGCCCGTTGCCGATGCCCTGCCCGCCGACGCCGATCTGGTGGCCGCCATGGACGCGGCGCGCGACGTCTGCTCGGCGGCGCTGTCGCTGCGCAAGGCCCGCGGGCTGCGGGTCCGGCAGCCGCTGCCCGCCTTGACCGCAGCGCTGCCGGACGCCGAGCGGCTGCGGCCGTTCGCCGATCTGGTGGCGGACGAGGTGAACGTCAAGCAGGTCGTCGTCACCGACGACGTGTCCGCCTACTCGCAGCAGGTTCTCACCGTGGTGCCGAGGGTGCTCGGGCCGCGCATCGGCGGAGCCGTGCAACAGGTGATCAAGGCGGTGAAGGCCGGCGAATGGAAGCTGGTCGACGGCGTTCCGGTCGCTGCGGGGGTCTCGTTGCAGGAGGGCGAGTACGAACTCCGGATGGTCGCGGCCGATGCCGAACACACCGCGCCGCTGCCGGGCCGGGACGGCGTTGTCGTCCTCGACACTGACATCACGCCCGAACTGGCCGCCGAGGGTGTGGCCAGGGATGTCGTCCGGATCGTCCAGCAGGCTCGGCGCGACGCCGGCCTCAACGTGTCCGACCGGATCTCGCTGATCGTGGACGCCCCGGAGGCAGTGACCGCTGCGGTCCGGGCACACGAGGCGTTCGTCGCCGGTGAGGTTCTCGCCGAAGCCGTGTCGTACGGCGACGCCGGCGGGGACGCGTTCACCGGCGAGGCCGGCGACGGCCTTCCGGTCAGGGTGGCCGTCAGTCGCTGACATGGTGAACGGCTGGGAAGCCGCCCCGAGCAGTTAGAGCAGCTTCCCAGCCGCGGATCGGTCAAACCACCGACAGGCCGGGCTGGTAGCGGACGGCCCAGCCACTCCGTGCCGGGCCGGTGCTGGCGGGCCTGCGGACCCGCCAGTCACCGGCCAAACCATGCCGGCTTACGGATCGATCACCACCGTGCAGGTGAGGGTCACCGTCGGATCGGTCGGCAGTAGGTCGTTGACCGTCAACGAGCCGTCGCCGTTGGCACCGGTGCTGCCGTCGTAGACGTTGCCATCGGAGTCGGTGCACTGGATCACCGAGGCGGTACCGCCGTCGACTTGCGAGTCGACGGAGACGGTGACATCGGTCAGCGGCGTGTTATGGAACGAGACTGTCGCTTCGTTCCCATCACCGCAGTCCGACTCTGTCGTGACCGTCACCGTCTTCGACGTGTCACCATCGGCCGCATAGCCGGCCGGCACGCTCTCGGTGACCGTGTAGTCGCCAACGAACGAGCTCAGGAGCAGATCGTCGAGGCAGGCCGTACCGTCCGGACCCGTTGTCACGGTGACGCCGGCCGCCGGAAGCTCGCCACCGGTGATCGTGAACTCGACACCCGGATGCGGCTGGTCCCCTGGACCGTCGGCCGCGTGCTTGCGAGTCTTGGTGATCTCGACGGCGCCCCGCTCCCTCTCGTCGACGAACGTGCAGGTCACTGTCTCGCCGGCGCTGAGACCGATCGAGGCAGGATCCGACCCGTCGTCACAGGTCGCGGAGACCAGGTTCCAGCCTGCCGGCACTGTCTCGGCGACGTCGTACGTACCAGGCACGAGATCGCCGAACGTGCGGGAGTCCTTACCCCCCGCACCAGCAGCGGTTGTGGTCAACGTGAACGGCGACGGCGCCAAGGTGCCCGAGGTGAACTCGAACGACCCCGTGCCGTCATTGGTGATCTTCTCGACGATGATCGAGCCACGCGCTTCGTTGTAGTACGTGCAGTCCAGCACGTCCGTGTCCGCATCGATGTCGAACGTGACCAAAGCCCCGTCGATCACCGGAGTGACGCCCGTACTGGCGCTGCAGTCCACCTCGACGAAGTCCCACCCGGACGGCAGATCGGCTCCAAGCAGCTCCTCCACCGTGTAACCGGTGCCGAACAGAACCGAGTCGTCGTAGTCCTGCACGCCGTCGTCTGTCAGCTGGAACGTGTTCGGCGACGCGGGGTCCGTATTGAAGGACTTGGCGTAGTTGAACAAGGTCGTGTTCGGATCTTCATCCGGGTCAGTCTGCTTGCGGATGATGACGTTTCCGCAGTTCTGCAGGTCGATCGGGACCGGTGCCACGAAGTCCTTCAGCTGCGAGTTGAACGCATCGGACGACCGGCTCTTCAACATTGCGCTGCCGAACGACTCGCACTTGTCCGGCTGGAAGAGCAGCCGCAGGTCGAGCTGTGCCTCTCCGAACGTCCGTGGATCCTTCTGACCGGTGGTGATCAGCCCGTCGGACTCCGCCGCCGGAATCGGCGACTGGTTGATCGTGCCGGCCGCGCATGGCGCAGGGTCACCGTCGCTGTCAGGGCACATGTCCGAGGGCACGTCCAGGTCCAAAGCGGGACCCCAGGCGGTGCCGGTCCAGGTTCGCGCGGTGATCTCAGCGCGTGCGCCACCCTGGTCGATGGCGTACTCGATGAGCAGGTCACCGGCAGTGCGAATGACGTTGGGCCCGGAGGAGCAGGGAGTCGAGGACTGGTTGAACTCGAAGTCCATGAGCGTCGTCCCGCTTGGCTCCGAGACCCGGCTCCAAGCCAGGTTCAAGAACCCTGGGTGGCCGCCGGTGCCGGCCTCCTCGTACACGTGGAAACTCAGCAGGTCGCTCTTGTTGGGCGGGATGGAGTCGGTCGTCTCGGCCGGACACTCGGTGTCCTCCTTCACACCGCCCGCGTAGGAGTCGTCGCCGGTCCCGTTCACCGCGTCGGTCGCTCGGATCTCTTCGACGTTGGCCCAGTCCAGCGACGGCGCCGGGTCGTCTACCTTGAGGTTCGCGTCGACGTCGATCTCAAAGTTGCTGCCTTCTAAGCTCGCCTCCGGGTGGCTCGCCAGCGCCGGCGACGCCACGGTCGCGATGGCGACCAAGCTCATACAGCCGACGAAAGCGAACCATCTCCTGCGACGACTCGTAGGGCGCGCGCGTCTGCTTACAGGTGTCATGTGGTTCCCCCCTCGAGAACGAACACCCGCGGCCGTCCCGGACGAGATCGACCGGGCCCACGAGCCGGCACAACGGTCGACCCCCCCCGCTGCGTCGTGCCGTGTTCCAGTAATGAAGGTACTCAGCGTCCTTCCGGTCGGATTAGCGCCCGATTCACTACCGTTGCAGGATGCCGCCAGGCCCGCACGCCCACCCGGACCGGATGCGGTGGAACGAGCGGTACGCCGGCACGCCACCCACCTTCGAACCACATCCCCTGGCCGGAGCCGCCCTGACCGCCGGCCTGCCGGACGGGCCCGTGCTCGAACTCGCGTGCGGGCGGTCCGGCAGTGCGCTGCTGCTGGCCGCCGCCGGCCTGCGGGTCACCGCGGTGGACATTTCCGATCTCGCGCTAGCCCAGCTGGCGGCGGAGGCCAGGCTACGGGGCCTGGCCGATCGGATCGAGTGTGTCGAGGCCGACATCCCGTCTCGTGAGCACGGCAACGAGCGGTACGCACTCGTGCTGGCGACCCACTTCTGGGATCCGGCGGCGTTCGCCGCGGCGTGCCGCGCCGTGATGCCGACAGGTCTGCTGGGCTGGGAGGCGCTGGCGGCGGATCCAACGGCCGACGGCCCCGCTCAGCAGTGGCGTGTCGCCCACGGTGCACTGAGCGCACGGCTGCCGCAGCGCTTCACCGTGCTCGAGGAGCGGCTGGTGGTGTCGGGTGGCAAGCGCTCCACTCGGCTGCTCGCCCGCGCGGCGCCGGCCGCCCGAGTATGAGCAGCCGGTCGCCGCGCGCCCGCGTCACACGTAGATGGCGTAAGCGGGGATGGTCAGGAAGGTGGGATATTCCGGCCCCAACGCGACGTCCTCGAAGAGCAACCGCGCCTGCTGGACTCGCCGCCCACGGCGAATGTCGCTGCCGACCTCGGCCATCAGGTTGGCCGTCTCCTCCGCGACGATTCGTTCGACCAGCGGCCGCGAGATGATCGTCCCGTCCGGCAGCTTGGATTCCGCGTGGATCCACTGCCAGATCTGCGACCTGCTGATCTCGGCCGTGGCCGCGTCCTCCATGAGCCCGAAGATGCCCACGGCGCCGCGGCCCCCGAGCCAGGACTCCAGGTAGCGCAATGCGACGGCGACGTTCTTGCGCAAGCCGGCTTCGGTGATCTCACCGGGTGTCGCCGCGATGTCGAGCAGGTCGGCGGCACCAACGTGGACGTCGTCGCGACGGCGATCGATCTGATTCGGCTTGTCTCCGAGCACCGCGTCGAACACCTCGCGGACCACGTCGACCATGCCCGGGTGTGCGACCCACGATCCGTCGAACCCGTCCCGTGCTTCGCGTTCCTTGTCGGCCCGGACCTGGGCGAAGGCCTCCTCGTTCGCTTCCGCGTCCTTGGAGGGAATGAACGCCGACATGCCGCCGATGGCGTGCGCGCCGCGCCGGTGACAGGTGCTCACGAGAAGTTCCGTGTACGCCCGCATGAACGGCACCGTCATCGTCACGGCCGACCGGTCGGGCAGCACGTAGGCCGAACCACGGGTGCGGTAGTTCTTGATCAAGCTGAAGATGTAGTCCCACCGGCCCGCGTTGAGCCCGGCCGAGTGCTCGCGCAACTCGTACAGGATCTCGTCCATCTCGAACGCCGCAGGGAGCGTTTCGATCAGGACGGTTGCGCGGATGGTGCCGCGCGGCAGCCCGAAAAAGTCCTCCGCGAACACGAACACATCGCGCCACAGCCGCGCCTCGAGATGGCTTTCCAGCTTGGGCAGGTAGAAGTACGGCCCGACGCCCCGGGCGACGAGCTCGCGGGCGTTGTGGAAGAAGTACAACCCGAAGTCGACAAGGCCGCCGACCATGACGTCCCCGTCGACGGTCAGGTGCTTCTCCGTCAGGTGCCAGCCACGGGGCCGCATCACGATCGTCGCGGTCTCGTCGTTCAGCTCGTAGCGCTTGCCGTCCGGGCTGGTGTAGTCGATCTGCCGGCGGATCGCGTCGTACAGGTTGGCCTGCCCGTCGATGACGTTCGCGAAGTGTGGCGTGTTGGCGTCCTCGAGGTCGGCCAGCCAGACCTTCGCGCCCGAGTTCACCGCGTTGATCGTCATCTTGCGGTCGGTAGGGCCGGTGATCTCGACCCGGCGGTCGTCCAGGCCAGGGGCCGGTGGAGGCACGCGCCAGGAGTCGTCCTCCCGGATGTGGCGGGTCTCGGGGAGGAAGTCAAGGTCGACACCGGCCGCGATCTGCTGGCGGCGCCGCTGCCGGGCGACGAGCAGGTCGGCCCGCTGGCCGGCGAACCGCCGGTGCAGTTGATTGAGAAACGCCAGCGCCGGTGGGTTGAGGATCTCGGGTCGGCTCATCGGAACTGCTCCTCCTCGGTCGAACCGCGCAGGGCCAGCGTGTCGCTGTCCGGGTTCAGCGCAGTCGACACCAGGTCGAAGTAGCCCGTGCCGACCTCACGCTGATGCTTGATACCGGTGTACCCGCGAGCTTCGGCGGCGAACTCCGCCTGCTGTAGCTCCACGTAGGCCGGCATGCCGGACTCCGCGTACCGCTGGGCCAGGTCGAACATGCCGTAGTTGAGCTGGTGGAAACCGGCCAGCGTGATGAACTGGAACTTGTAGCCCATCGCGCCGAGCTCGCGCTGGAACCGCTCGATCGTGGCCTCGTCGAGGTGGGCCTTCCAGTTGAACGACGGCGAGCAGTTGTACGCCAGCATCCTGCCCGGGAACCGCTCGTGCACGGCCTCGGCGACCTTGCGAGCCAGCTCCAGATCGGGGGTGCCGGTCTCGACCCAGATCAGGTCGGCGTAGCGCGCATAGGCGAGGGCTCGCGCGATCACTGGTTCGATGCCGGGAGTGACGCGGTAGAACCCTTCAGCCGACCGCTCACCTGTGACGAACGGCTGGTCCGTCGGGTCGATGTCGGACGTGATCAGCTTGGCGGACAGCGCGTCAGTGCGCGCGACGATGATGGTCGGGACGCCCATGACGTCGGCGGCCAGCCGAGCGGCGTTGAGTGTGCGGACGTGCTGGGAGGTAGGGACGAGGACCTTGCCGCCCAGGTGGCCGCACTTCTTCTCGGACGCCAGCTGGTCCTCGTAGTGGATTCCCGCAGTACCCGCCGCGATCAACGCCTTGGCCAGCTCGAACGCGTTCAGCGGACCGCCGAAGCCGGCCTCGGCATCGGCGACTATCGGCGCGAGCCAATCGAAACCGGGATCGGTGCCTTCCGAGAACGTGATCTCGTCGGCCCGCAGCAGCGCATTGTTGATGCGCCGGACGACAGTGGGCACCGAGTTGACCGGGTAGAGGCTCTGGTCCGGGTAGGTTTGCCCGGCGGAATTGCCGTCGGCGGCGACCTGCCAGCCGGACAGGTAGATGGCCTTGAGGCCGCCCCGAACCATCTGCACAGCCTGGTTACCGGTGATAGCGCCGAGCGCATGCACGTAATCCGTCGTGCTCAGCAGCTCCCAGAGGCGCTCGGCCCCACGCCTGGCGAGGGTGTGCTCCTCGCGGACGGTGCCACGAAGCCGGACGACGTCCTCGGCTGAATAGGTGCGTTCAATCCCGCCCCAGCGAGGATCGGTCTCCCACTGCCTGGCCAGCTCGGCTGCTTCGGCGGCGATGCGGGCGGGGACGCTCGAATGGCGGCCGGTCTCCGGCCGGGCGGCCTCGAGAGTCTGCGTCATGATTGCTCCTAGCTTGCTGAAGGTCTTCCTAACTCTTACTCTGTGTCCACCGAATCGGCATTCACTACCGCTATGCTTGGTGAATATCGTCCAAAATTCACTGAGAGAGAAGTCATGACTGTCGCCGATCTGGATCTGATGACGCTGGGCCGGCGCATCCGCCACGCCCGGAAGGCTCGAGGCATGACGCTCGGCGACCTGGCCGATGCCGTCGACCGTGCCCCATCGCTGTTGTCTCAGATCGAGAACGGCAAACGCGAGCCGCGGCTGGCCCTGCTCCGCGCCATCGCCGAGGCGGTAGGCGTCGAGCTCGCCGAACTCATGAGCGCCGAACCGCCCTCACCGCGGGCGGCACTGGAGATCGCCCTGGCGCGCGCCCAGCGCACGCCCCTGTACGCCTCCCTGGGGTTACCGCAGGTGGCGTTGAGCAATCGGTTGCCGACCGAGATCCTTGAGGCGCTCGTAGGTCTGCACCATGAACTCGAGCGCACAGCGACGAAACAGCTGGCGACGCCGGAGGCGGCCCGCCGGGCCAATGCGGAACTGCGCCGTCAGATGCGCGACCGCGACAACTACTTTCCCGAGATCGAGCAGGTGGCCGCCGACATCTCGATGGCCACCAGGCACGTCAGCGGTCCGCTGACCGAAACTGGCATCAGCAAGATCACATCGCATCTCGGCTTCACCTTTCATCGGGTGGCGGACCTGCCGCGCGCGACCCGGTCGATCATCGATCTCAAGCACCGGCGGGTCTACCTTCCGCTGTCCGGTCCGCGGGGTCACGACCCGCGCACCATCGTGCTGCAGTCGCTCGGTCACGTCGCGCTCGGCCACGACGACCCGGCCGACTACGCCGACTTCCTGCGCCAGCGGGTCGAGGTGAACTACTTCGCCGCGGCGCTGCTCATGCCCGAGCGGGCCGCCGTCGAGCACTTGCAGCGCGCGAAGGCCCAGAAGGCTCTGGCCATCGAGGATCTGCGTGATGTGTTCGCCGTGTCGTACGAGACCGCGGCCCACCGGTTCACCAACCTGGCCACGCACCACCTCGGGTTACCCGTCCACTTCATGCGGGTCGGGGAGGACGGCGTCATCTACAAGGCGTACGAGAACGACGACGTGACGTTCCCGACCGACGTCACCGGCGCGATAGAGGGTCAGATCGTGTGCCGGCGCTGGGCGGCCCGGGCGGTGTTCTCGTCGGCCGACCGGTACGCCACGCACTATCAGTACACGGACATGGATCGCGGGACGTACTGGTGCACCACCCATGTCGAGCGCACGCCGGAAGGCGAGTTCGCCATCGACGTCGGTGTCCCCTACGCACACTCGAAGTGGTTCACCGGCCGCGAGACGACAATCCGGGCCCGATCGAGCTGCCCCGACCCGTCGTGCTGCCGGCGAGCGCCTGCTGATCTGGCCGACCGGTGGGCCGAGTACGCCTGGCCGAGCGCCCGGGTCCACTCCCATCTGCTCGCCGCCCTACCGCCCGGCACGTTCCCGGGGGTGGACGACACCGACGTGTACGCGTTTCTCGACCGCCATTCCCCCGCTTCCTAGCAGAGGCGTAACCTTTTGCCCGGCCCGGGCGATAACACGGGTAGGGGCCAACGCCGTACCGGGGAGGAAGCGCTGGCGATCGGGGAAGCTTTCGATGACGTGCTCACTGCCGCCCGCTCGGGCGCGCCGTGGGCTTTTGAGCGTCTCTACGCCGACCTGTCTCCGCAGGTTGCGAACTACCTGACGCTCCGCGGCGTGGCTGACCGTGACGACGTCACGAGCGAGGTCTTTCTCGCCGTGTTCGAGCGCCTCGCGACGTTCACCGGTTCGGAGGCCAAATTCCGCTCGTGGGTCTTCGCGATAGCTCACAACAAGGCGGCCGATGTACACCGGCGTGAGCTCCGCCGGCCATGGTCGGAGACGAGTCACGACCCCTCGCTGGATTGGCCGGGCGGCAACGTGGAGGACGAGGCACTGTCGAGCCTCGGCGCCGAGCAGGTCCGCCGACTGCTCGACAGCCTCCCGGAAATCCAGCGTGACGTGCTCATGCTCCGCATCGTCGCCGATCTCACCGTCGAACAGGTAGCGACCGTACTCGGCAAGTCCACCGGCGCGGTAAAGCAGCACCAGCGGCGCGCGCTGAACCTGCTTCGCGAGAAGTTCCAGCGCGAGGGTGTAACCCTGTGAGCGGCTCGCGCGATTACAGAGACGAGATGCATGCGCAGCGCGAACTAGACGATGCCACGGTCGAGGCCGTGCTCAGCGGCGAGCCTGTACCCGCCGAGTTGGAGCCGCTCGCCGAGGCGCTCGGCACCCTGCGCGCACTCCCAGGACAGCCGGTCCGTCCATCCGAGGAGCTTGCCGCCCGGATGGCCACCGGTGATTTCGCCAGCGCTGTGGCGCCGCGACCCAGCCGCCGCAGCGCTGGTCGCCACGTAGCACGCCGTCGGCTCGCCGCATTACCGCTGCGCGCCAAGGTTGCCGCCGGCAGCGTGCTGGCTCTGGGCGGGCTTGCGAGCGCTACGGCCGCAGGCGCCCTTCCGGATCATGCCCAGCAGGGCGTCGAGTCCGTGATCGAGATCATGACGCCCTTCGAGTTCACCGACTCCGGCGACTTCGGTCACGAGGTGTCCGACGACGCCAGGGACGGCGGAGTCGACGGTCAGGAGATCAGCGAGAAGGCCAAGGAGCAGGGCAACCAACCCGAAGATGCCGGCAACTCGGGGATCGAACCGGCAGTGCCGCTGAACCCGGACGCGGACCGCCCGGAGCCCGCCGGCACGCCGCCCAATGACAAGGCCGATACGGCCGGCAAGCCGGCGGAACCAGGCCCGCCGGCCGACAAGGGCAAACCTGACAGCGCCGGCAATTCCAACTCAGAGGATCGGTCAGACGAGGCACCAATCCAACCCAAGTCCACGGACTGATCCCACAAGCCCCCGGCGTGCGCCCCCCCGAACCGCACCCGGGTGATGCGGCCCCGGTACCCCCCTAATGCCGGGGCCGCCTTTCTTTTCCGAACAACGAGCGCGCGGGCGAGCACGATCAGATGCACAAGCCGCAAGGCACCGGTGGCTTCGGTGAGTTGGAACACCTGATCCCGGTCCGGCGCGGGACCCGCGCCGCACCCGCGCCGGCTCACCTGCGGCGGCAGATCATCAGCTCCGTGGTCGGGCTCTCGGGTAACCAGCGGGTCAGCCCTCGATCGACCGGATACAGCGCCGCACCGGCAAGCCACCCGGTGACCTCGGTCATCGTCACCGCGCGCAATGCGCCTCCCCACACCGTGCGCCACATGAGCGGCGCGTCTACCTGGGCGTTCATCAGCACCAGCATCGGCACCCTGCGTACGATCTCGAAACCGGCGTCCCCGAGGATCGAATAGATCGTCGAGGCGGTTCTGTTGACCTGATGCTCGCCGCGCTGTTCCGCGCGGTGCAGGAAATTCTCCGACAGCACGAAATGCCCGCCGGGACGCAGCACCTCCGCGACTCCCTTGATGGCCCGCCCGTACTGCCCGTCATCGGTGATGTGGAACAGCACGTCCATGCACGACGCTGCGTCGAACGACGCCGGCTCGAACTCGGTCGCCACGTCCGCCGCATCCGTGCGGACGAACGTCACATCAGGGAACCGCCGGCGCAACCGGCCGACTGCGGCCTCGGTGAGATCACAGCCGACGACCCGGCCGGCGCCGACATCCTGCCAGCATTGGACGTAGAAGCCCGTTCCCGACCCGAGGTCAAGGACTCGTGAGTCCGCCCCGACCCCCAGGCGGGCGACCTCACGGCAGAACACCGCCCGCCTGACCCGGTACATCCAGGTGTTGAAGGCACGCCCGAGCGCTCGGTAGCCGACGCCCGACTCGGTCCAGTCGTTGCCGAGCCGTCGTTCCCAGAAGGCCCGCAACTCAGCCTCGTCGCTCACACATTGATTGATTCCCGGATGTAACGCCACTATTCACGACGCCATGACCCGAATCTTGACGATCATCACTCGCCACCGTTATCCTCCTCGCCGGAGGCCTTCTTCGTTTCTGGGGAGGCCGCTTTTCCTGTCGCGACGCGCGCGGAACGGGGGTGAGGGACAATGCCAAGTGGTAGACCGGCGCAGTCGGCCAGCGACGATCCCAGCCACAGTCACTGGCAGCGGACGATGACCTGCCGTACCCAGCTCCCCTCACCCGGCGTTGGCGCGCACTGACCTCACACGTCCAGTAGCGATGGTGCGCTGACGCGCGCCAGGGTGACCGGGGACGCCCACCCTGGAGATATGCCATGCGCACCAACGAACTTGGCCAGCATGACCAGTTCCCCACCGACGAGCTGCCACAGGTAGCCGGACCCGTCCCGTACGGTGTGACCGACCCGACGACCACCTATTCGACGGGAGGGGCCGTGGGGACCGACGCGCTGCGTGAAATGCGCGCCCACAACGACGTCGCGGGCATGCAGAAGTGGCTCACCGAACACCCCGCCTATGAGATCGCGGACGAGATTCGGCGATCCGATGACATCACCGCGATCCTGCTGTTCAGGCTGCTGGACAAGGACCGCGCCGTCGAGGTGTTCGAGGAACTCGACCCCGACAACCAGCAGAACGTGCTGTCCGGGTTGCGTGACCCCGCCTTCTTCGAGCTCGTCGAGGCCATGGACCCCGACGACCGCGCCCGCCTGCTCGGTGAGGCGCCGGCCAAGTTCGCGCAGCGAGTCCTCGCCGGGCTGAGCCTGCATGAGCGGGCGATGACCGCGGACCTGCTCGGCTACCCCGAGCGCTCGGTCGGCCGGATCATGAGCCCGGAGATCGTGCTGCTGCGGCGCAACTTCACCGCTGAGCAGGCCCTCGCCACCGTCCGAGCGCGAGGGGCCAACGCGGAAACCGTCTACACGTTGCCGGTAACCGACGACCAGCGACGGTTCAGCGGCGTGGTTGCACTGCGCGACCTGGTCCTCGGCTCGCCGACCGACACCGTGGCCGACCTGGCGGACACCGACGTGCCCACCGTCCAGGCAACCGACGAGGCCGAGGCCGCCGCCCGCCTGATGCAGGAGGCCAATCTGCTGGCTCTGACCGTCGTCGACAGCGAGAACAGGGTCGTAGGGCTGCTGACCATCGACGACGCCGTCGAGATGATCGAAGCGGCGGACACTGAAGACATCGCACGCCAGTCGGCTGCCGAACCGTTGACGATCCACTACATGGCGGCGAGCGTGCTCCGCGTCGCCCGGTCACGAGTGATCTGGTTGCTGCTGCTCGTCGCCGCGGCCGCCATGACGGTGAGTGTGCTGGCCGCGTTCGAGCAGACTCTCGATTCGATACCCAAGATCGCGTTCTTCGTCCCCATGCTGATCGGCACCGGTGGCAACGTCGGGGCCCAAGCAGCGACCTCGGTGGTGCGGGCCCTGGCTCTCGGTGAGGTCCGGACGACCGACGTGCTGAGGGTCGCCTGGCGGGAGTGCCGGGTCGGGTTCTCGCTGGGCATCATGCTCTCAGTACTCGCCGGCGCGATCGCCATCGTGTTCGCCGACGCGAGGCTCGCGGTCGCGGTGGTGATCGCGCTCGTCGTGGTCTGTACGTGGGCGGCTGTGGTCGGCTCGACCATGCCGCTGTTCGCCCGGCGTGCGGGCATCGACCCGGCGGTCATCTCCGCGCCGCTTGTCACCACACTCGTCGATGCCACGGGATTGATCATCTACTTCCTGGTGGCGATCTCGATCATCGGGTGATCAAGAAGGCTCGGGCAGTGGCTGCGGTGGCATCGGCCCGGTGTACTCGCCGCTCGGTCGCATCCGCAGCGGGCGCTCGGAGTACTCCTCGAGAGCATGAGCCACCCAACCCGCCGTCCTGCCAACGGCGAAGATCACCTCACCGGCGTCCGCCGGCATTGCTGCGGCCACGCTGAGAACGGCCAGCGCAAGGTCGACATTGGCGTGCAGTGGACGCACCCGACCGGCCGTGGTGACGACCTCGTCGGCCATGTCGAGCGCCGGCTGAGCTCCGGCAACCTGCTCCAGCATCCCGAACAGCAGCGTCGCGCGCGGATCCGCTCCCGGGTAGACCCGGTGACCGAGCCCTGGGATGCGCCGGCCCGCACGCAGGTGATCAGCAACCACGGGTGCGGCCGCGCCGTGGTCAAGGCATTCGGCCAGCATCCGGTGCGCGTGGCCGCTGGCGGCCCCGTGCAGCGGGCCCTCGAGCGCTCCAAGCCCGGCGGAGACGACGGCGTAGGGGTGCGCTCGCGCGGATGCTGCAACCCGAGCCGCCAGTGTTGACGCGGCCAGGTCGTGATCGATCAGCAGGACCAGCGCCGCGTCCAAGCACCGGATCATCTGCTCGGTCGGGGCCACGGCGGTCAGCCGGGGCCACAGCCGCTGGGCCAGCGACGCCCTCGCAGGGGCGTCCCGGCCCACCAACGGCAACGACTCCACGAGCATGGCGATCATGCTGCGCGCCGTCGCGGTCACCACCGATCCGGTGAGCTCGAACCGGAGCGGATCGGCCACCGCCGCGGCGACCACGGCCACCCGCACCCTGTCCATCAGCGCGCTGTGCGGCGGAAGTGCGCCGATCGCGACCTTTGCGGTACGGACGGAGTCCTCGGGTGCGGTAAAGCGGACGTCCGGCTCGAGTACGCCGGTCCACAACCACTCGGCGACGGCCTCATATGGATACGTCCGGGCCAACTCGGCAGCATCGACCCCCCGGTAGAAGTACCGGCTGTCGTCGATAAGGGTGATTCCCGTACCTATGGCCTGCGGGCCTGGCCGTCGCCGGCGCGCGGCGAGCGCATCGACCTGCTTGGGGTCGAACGTACTGCTGCGCCCACCGGGCCCGCGCGCGCTGTCGAGCAGACCACGGCTGACGTAGGCATACACGGTCTCAGGCTTGACGCCGAGCCGGCGGGCGACCTCCTGAGTGGTCAGGCGACTCATATTGATCCAATCAATATATGTATCCTCAGCTCAACTATAGGAGGCCGTCATGACATCCACCACTCCCATCGAGGTGCCCCGCGGACTGGCCGGTGTTGTCGTCACCGACACCGAGCTCGGTGACGTCCGCGGCCGCGAGGGCTTCTACCACTACCGGCAGTACTCCGCGATAGAGCTCGCCGAGACGCGAACCTTCGAGGACGTCTGGCACCTGATGATCGACCGCACGCTGCCCGACCGCCACCGTCGCGAGGCCTTCATCCGCGAGACCGCGCCGCTGCGGACCCTCCCGGCCGAGATCATGGACGTTCTGCCGGCGGTGGCGAACGCCATCGGAGCGTCCGGACCGCTTGCCGGGCTCCGCACGGCGCTGGCGCTGCTCGGCGCCCAGGCCGGGTTCCGTCCCGTGTACGACATCGATCCTGACCAGCGGCGGGCGGACACGCTGCGCGCCTGCGCCACGGTTCCCACCGTCCTGACCGCTTTGCATCGGCTCGCGGCGGGCCGCCGGCCGGTCGCGCCGCGCGACGATCTGCCGTATGCCGCCAACTACCTCTACATGCTGGCCGGCTCCGAACCCGAGCCCGAGCGGGCCAGAGCGATCGAGCAGTACCTGATCTCCACCATCGACCACGGGTTCAACGCCTCGACGTTCACCGGCCGGGTAATCGCCTCCACCGGCGCGGACGTCGCAGCGTGCCTGGTAGGTGCGATCGGCGCGCTCTCCGGACCGCTGCACGGCGGTGCACCCAGCCGGGCGCTGGACACTCTCGACGCCATCGGCACCCCGGACAACATCGACCCGTGGATCCGTGACCGGGTGCTGGCCGGAGACCGGATCATGGGATTCGGCCACCCGGTCTACCGCACCGAGGACCCGAGGTCGCGGATGCTCCGGGGCATCGCCGAGCGGCTCGCGGCGGCGTCCGGGCGTGATGAGGATCGGGCACTCGTCGAGTTCGCCGTTCAGGTCGAGCGGCGCGTCCTGGGCATCCTCGCCGAGCTCAAGCCCGGCCGTGAGCTGCACACCAACGTCGAGTTCTACGCCGGCGTGGTGATGGAACTGTGCGGCCTGCCGCGGTCGATGTTCACCCCCACCTTCGCAGCCGCCCGCGTCGTCGGCTGGAGCGCGAACATCCTCGAGCAGGCGGCCGACCCCAAGATCATCCGCCCGGCGGCCCGCTACACCGGCCCACCGCCACCCCACCCTGTCGCCCCCGCGTGAGTTCGATCACGCCCAGCACCCCACCCCGTGCAGTTCGATCACGTCCAGCACCCGCAGCCCTGCCGCACCATGCGCGTGCGGGTGGTACGGCACCGACGGGCCTGGTGGGCGGCCCAGCCCTGCCGGAGCCCGCCCTGTCACACCGGCCGCGAGCGGCGTTCGAGCAGGACGGTGTCGCGCCACTGGCCGTCCAACCGGGCGATCCGCTCGCGCACCCCGACGACCCGGAACCCGGCCCACTCGTGCAGCCGGATACTCGCCTCGTTCTCCGGGAAGATCGACGTCTGCAGCGTCCAGAACCCGGAGTCCTCGGCGGCCCGCACCTGGTGGGCGATCAGCGCTTTGCCGATCCCCCGGCCTCTCATGCCGTCCGCGATATAGATGGACGATTCCACGACGCCCGCGTAGCACTCCCGGGCCGAGACGCGCGTAACCGCGGCCCAGCCGACGACGTCGCGCTCGAGCTCGGCGACCCAGCGCTGACCGGCAAGCCACTTCCGGCGCAGAGTCGCCCGGGTGGGAACCCGGGTTTCGAAGGTGGCGTTGCGAGTTGCGATGCCCTGGGCGTAGATGCGGCGGACGGCCGGCCAGTCAGCGTCATCCAGCGCCCGCAGGCAAACCTCTGTTGTCACGAGCCAATCATCGCCTCACGGACGACGAAACGCCGCCAGCGCCTCGTAGGTCACCTCCGTAACCGGCAGGCCGGGCAGCGCATCCGGTGCGAACCAGCGGGCTTCCGCCGTTGAGCCACCTACCTCGATAGCTGCCGGGTGGCGGGTCTCCTCGACCTGCACCTCGTAGAAGGCGCGCACGCCGTGCCAGTCGATCGGAAATCCCTCCGGCCCCAGTTGCTCTGGCTCATGATGGCTGGCGACGCCGAGCAATCGTTCGATGTGGCCGGCGTGGCCGGTCTCCTCGTCAAGTTCGCGCAGGAGCGCCTCGTCCGGCTGCTCCCCGAAATCGGTGCCGCCACCGGGAAGGTGCCACCTGCCGGCGCCCGGGTAGCCGTCGGCGATCCTGGTCAACAGCACCTGATCATTCGGGTCGTGCACAACGGCGTAGGCTGCGAACCGCTGCACCCGGGGATGCCCGTCCGGATGGTCGGTGATCAAGAACGACGGCAGATCCGGGACGCGCTCCGGCGGCAGGTCGACGGCTGTGAGCGGCAACTTGAGCGCGTTCGCGGCGAACGGCCGCAGTTGCATCGCCGCCGCCTCGTCGCGCGTCACCCAGCGGGCCTCGTCCACCTTGGGAGAGATCGGACCACCGGGCTCGCCGTCAGCGAGCGCCGTGTAGATGATCCGATCGGTGTGCAGCGTCACCGGCTGGCCCGGGACGATTCGCACGTCGGCGACGACGTCAAGAACCCCGTCGACGGCGACGGACAGCGCTGCCTCCTCGGCGGCCTCACGGGCGACGGCCTGTTCCGGATGCTCACCGTGCCACACCCCGCCGCCCGGTAGTGTCCACACTCCCGGCGTACCGGATCTGTCGGACTCGCGAACCAGCAGGACGCGTTCCTCGGGGTCAGCGCAGACGACATAGGCAGCCACCCGCCGCAACGGCTCGGTCATGGCTAGTCAGTGTTGCGGCGGTGCGCCGCGAGATCAATAGCCGACAAGCGGGCGAACTCACTTTTGTCAAAGCCTCGACCACGTAAGGTGCATTCGCCAACGGGCGCCACGGTGGCGATCAGGTGCGGCGTATAGCACGTCACCTGCACCTCTCCCAAGCCAAGTCGGTCACCTGATCGTTCGTGCGGGGCGCGCTTTGCGCGGTCGTAAGACTGGTGCTATGGTTCATTACTCAACCAATGAACCGATGACGTACCCGGCGCCCGCAGCAAAGGAGACCGGCGGTTGTTCGACGAGCGCAGCCCGATCTATCAGCAGATCGCTGAGCAGATCAAGGCGCAGATCGTCGCCGGCGAAATCCGGCCCGGCGATCAGGTCATGTCGACAAATCAGTACGCCGAGTTCTACCGGATCAACCCTGCGACCGCCGCGAAGGGCTTTCACCAGCTCGTCGAGGAAGGCGTCCTCTACAAGAAGCGAGGAATCGGGATGTTCGTCAGCCCGGACGCCTACGACCGGCTGCGCAAACAGCGGCGCGAGCGGTTCTTCGCCGACGTCGTCGACCCAATGATCGCGGAGGCCAGGCTGATCGGCATCGATCTTGCAGACGTCGTCGCGCGAATCAATGAGGAGGATCGCGGCCGATGACCTTGGACGTCGACGTTCGAGATCTGACCGTCCGTTACGGGGACGTTGCGGCGCTCGACAGACTGAGTCTCTCGTTCGGGGGCGGGCAGATCCATGGACTGCTCGGCCGAAACGGGGCCGGCAAGTCCACGCTGCTCGCTGCGCTGGCCGCTTACCGTAGGCCGACATCGGGGAGTGTGCTGGTCGGCGGCGAGGATCCGTTCGAAAACCCGAAGCTCATGCCGCAGATCTGCCTGATCCGCGAGGCCCTGGACGTCTACGACACCGAGACCTGCCGGTCCGTCCTGTCGCTCGGGGCACTGCGCCCGACCTGGGACGCCGAGTACGCCGACGAACTCGTCGAGCGGTTCGAGATCCCGGTCACCAGGCGGTCGGTGACCAAGCTGTCCCGTGGCAAGAAGGCCGCGCTCGCCTGCGTCATCGGCCTGGCGAGCCGGGCACCGCTGACCATCTTCGACGAGGCGTACCTGGGCATGGACGCCCCGTCCCGGGTGGCCTTCTACGACGAATTGCTGGCCGACTACATGCGGCACCCGCGAACCATCGTCATCTCGACCCATATGATCGAGGAGTTCAGCAGCCTCTTCGAGCGAGTTGCGATCATCGACAGAGGACGGCTCGTCGTGCAGGGCGACACCGACGAGATCAAGGCGCGCGGAGCTTCGGTGATCGGGCCGGCCGATGTCGTCGATCGGGTCGCCACCGGGCACGCAGTCGTGGGCGAGCGCCGCCTCGGCCCGACCAAGTCCGTCACCGTGTACGGAGACCTCGACGCCGACTTCGAGGAGAACGTACGCGCCGCCGGGCTCGAACTCGGCCCGGTCTCGCTCCAGGACCTGTTCATCCACCTGACCTCCGACCGGGGTGTGAAGCCATGACGACCACTCCCGCGCTCCGGGTCGCACGCCAGGTGTCCCGCGGCTTCGCACCGGTGATAGCGATCTTTCTGGCGATCGTCATTCCCCTCTTCATGGGGATCGGCGTCGTCTCGTTCATAACCGACGGCGAGGGCAGCGTCTGGGAGATCGCCGCTGCCGGTGCGTTCAAGTGGTTCCCCTTCGCCCTCGCCGTCCTCCTCACGCCCGCTCTCCTCCCGATGTACGTGACGCACGGCGTTACGCGGCATCAGTTCGTGGCCGGCGCGATGCTGACACTCGTGGCGTTCGCCGTTGCGGTTGCGGCAATCGTCAACCTGGGATACGCCGCCGAGTCGGCGATCTACCGAGCGGTCGATCGGCCCCACGACTTCCGCGACCCGCATCTGTTCGCGTCATGGACCGAAGTACCACTCGTCATCACCGAGTACGCGCTGCTGCTGGCGGCACTCCTGGCCGGTGGCTGGCTCATAGGGACGCTGTACTACCGGCTGCACTGGTTGTGGGCGACCCTGCTCATCCCGGCCGCGATGGCACCAGCGGGCGGCGCCGAGCTGCTGCTGCAGACGTCATGGACGGGCTCGTGGACCGAATCCATGGGATGGACCCGCCCGTCCCTCACGGTTGCCCTCTCAGTGTCCACGCTGCTCATCGGAGCCACTCTCGCGCTCGTCTACGCGCTCACCCGCAGCGTGCCGATCAAGCTCAAGGCAACCTGAGGAGAGTTGATATGCCGATCATCGAGGTCGAGAACCTGCACAAGCGGTACGGCAGTACGGTCGCCGTCGACGACGTGTCGTTCACCGTGGAGCAGGGCGAGATCTTCGGGATCCTCGGACGTAACGGCGCCGGCAAGACGACCACCGTCGAGTGCGTCGAGGGTCTCCGGGCACCGGACGGCGGCACGGTCCGGGTGCTCGCACTGGACCCCCGTCGCGACCGGGCCGAGCTTACTCGCCGCCTAGGTGCGCAACTGCAGCAGAGCGCGTTGCAGGAACGGCTCAAGGTCCGCGAGGCGATCGAGCTCTACGCGTCGTTCTACGAGCGCCCTGCTGATGGCGACGAACTCATCGAGGTGCTGGGCCTCGCCGACAAGCTGGACGTCCAGTACCGGAAGTTGTCCGGGGGGCAGAAGCAGCGGCTGTCGATCGCGTTGGCTCTGATCGGCGACCCCGAGGTAGCCGTGCTCGACGAGCTCACCAGCGGCCTGGACCCACAGGCCCGACGGGACACCTGGGAACTCATCGAGCGGGTACGCGACCGCGGAGTCACGATCGTCCTGGTCACCCACTTCATGGACGAGGCCGAGCGGCTCTGCGACCGGTTGGCGCTCATCGACTCCGGGCGAACGGTGGCCATTGACACGCCACGCGACCTGGTTCAGCGCGTTGATTCCGAGCAGAGCCTGCGCTTCCGGCCCACCGCCGACTTCGACGATGAGCTGCTATTGCGGCTGCCCGACGTCACCGGAGTATCGCGGGCACACGGCGAGGTGATCGTGGCCGGCACCGGCAACGTCATCTCGTCGGTCATCACCACGCTGGCAACCGTCGAGGTCGTCGCCGACAACCTTCGGGTCGAGCGGGCCAATCTCGAAGACGCATTCGTCGCCCTGACCGGTCAGGGGTTCGACACCGAGCCGAGCCGAGGCTGAAGGGAAGTCACGAATGTCCACCCTCACCAGAATCGCCAAGACCGAGATGCGGCTCATGCTCCGCGACGCGGCAAGTGCCTTTTTCGGCGTGGTGTTTCCGGGCCTGCTGCTCGTGACCCTGGCCCTCGTGTTGCCGGGATTCCGCGATGTCATCGACGATCCCGAGGCGCCGGCCGAGTTGATCGGAGTGCGACCGGTCGACATCTACGTGCCGGTCGTGCTCGCCCTTGCGATCGCGACCGTCGGATTGACCATCTTGCCGGCCTACCTCGCCGGCTACCGCGAGCAAGGCGTGCTGCGGCGGTTGTCCACCACGCCCGCCGCCCCGCGTGACCTGCTCGGTGCGCAGGTGCTGGTCAACCTCGGGTTCTTGACCGTCGGCTCGCTCATCGCGGTGCTGGCCGGCGGGATCGCGTTCGATGTCGACTGGCCGTCGAACGTTCCCGCCCTCATCCTGGCCTTCGCGCTCGCGACCGTGGCCAGCTTCGGAATCGGGCTGGTCATCGCCGCTGTCGTGCCGAGCGCCCGGGTCGCGAGCGGCGTCGGCAGCATCATCTACTTCCCGATGTTGTTCTTCGCCGGAGTGTGGACCCCCGGGGCCGCGATGCCGGACACCGCCCGCAGCGTTGCGGATCTCACCCCTATCGGCGCCGCCGCGGAGGCAATGGCCGATGCCTGGTCCGGAGCCTGGCCGGGGGCCCTGCACCTGGCCGTGCTGACCGGCTGGGCGGTCGTCGCTGGCTTCGCAGCGGCGCGACTCTTCCGGTGGGAGTAATCACCGGCCCGACTCGACGCGCCGGACCGGCGTCGTCCGGAGTCAATCGTCGACCACGATGCCGTGCGCGGCGGCCAGCCCGGGGCCGATCTCGATAAGTTGTCCGCTGCTGATCACCGCGTTTCGGAGCGAGTCGTAGCCGTCAGCGATGTCCAGCGTGGTCGCCCCGCGGAAATCGACCCGCTTCAGCGTGACGTGAGGCAGGCGAAGGCCTCGAAGCTCAGTGCCCGGGAACCGGACACCGGTCAGAGTCGCTGCTCCGAGGTCGACGTCGGCCAGGTCGCAGTCCTCGAACGTCACCTCGTCCAGCACCGCAGTTCGCAGGTTCACCGAGTCGAGCTTGCACCTGGCGAACGTGACGCGCCGGAACTGCGACCCGTACGCTTCCACGCCGGACAGAGCGGACGAGAGCAGCGTGGAGTCGAGCCATACCGACTCGGCAAGGTCGGTGCCGACGATCCGGCCGCCGCGAACCCAGACGTCGTTGAAGCGGGCCCGCCGAAGCTGCCCGCCCGAGAACGCCACCGAGGTGAAGGCGCACTCGAGAAACTTGACGTTGCCGAAGTCTCGGTCATCGAACCGCTCCGAGTCGAACCACGCGCCGTCGTACTGCCCGCCGGGATCGAGCGGACCTGAGTGTGAGACCAACACGTCGGCGTACGGAAGATCGGACAGCTGCTCAGCCACGGCCACGACGACAACCTACTGGTTCAGTCCGACAGGACTCCTTCACCGAGCTCACCCGTCGCGAGGTAGAGCAGTGCCCGCCCGTAGGCCTCCTCGGGTTCGTCGGCACCCACCACGATCCTGCGCCCGTCGACCTCCAGCTCGATCTGGTAGCCCCCGCCGTCGCGGGCCAGCAGGACGAACGAACCGCCGAGCAGTTCCCTCAGCTGTGCCTCGCTCGGCAGCCACAGCGCGGCCTCCTGCTCGACCGAGTCCAGCGCCCATTCCACTGTTCCGTTGAACCCGATGACCCGCCCGGTGGGAAACTCGTGGACGTCGATCGTCATATGGCTGAGCACGAACACGTCGTCGTCCATATCGCGATCAGGTAGCACGAACCGGTCACCGGGCGCGGGCTCCCACCGCACGCCTGCGGCGCGCAATCGCTTGGCCAGCTCGATCGAGATCACCCTTCCATTGTGAGCACATGCTCGGCTCCTTGTGGGGGGTGCACTCTCCGAGCCGCACTCATTGCAGAGCCCTGGAGAAGCCCAACCAGTCGAACTGGGCAGCGGAATCCGTCCAGGGCAGCGATAATCGACGTCATGACTCAGGGGGATGAGATACAGGGGGACGTCGGGACGACGGTTACGGCCATCGCCCGCATGCCCGGGCAGGAACAGCCGACGGACGAGACGGCCCGGCTAAAGCCCGTGACCCGTCGAGGGCGGCTCGTCCTGGCCCACCACGACTCCGACCTGCTCGAGCTCGAGACCGCACACGGCCGGGTCGAGCTACTGGGGCCGTACGGCACCGAGGCACATGAGGGTGACGAAGTCGAGATCGTCGGATTGCCTGACCCGACAGCCAGGCATCCGAACACACAGCCTGCACTTCTGATCCAGCAGATGCGGCGCCTGGCCTGACCGTCGTCGCGGGTAAGGGCACTAGCCGGGGTCGTTGGCCGGCAACCCGGTTTCGACGGGCATGCCGGCGGCCACCCAGTCATAGGTGCCGCCGGCGACGTTGCGTGCGTCGAAGCCGAGCTGGGCCAGGAACTGAACAGCCTGCATGCTGCGAGCACCGACCGCGCACACGAAGTACAACGGCTCGTCGCGAGGCAGTTCGGAGTACCGGACCGGCACCGTCGCGAGTGGCATCAGAATCGCGTCGGGGACGTGCCCGCGGGCATACTCGTCGGGCTCGCGCACGTCGACCACGACCGCACCCTCGGCGATCGCTGCCGCCAACTCGTTCGCGCTTACCTCGGCCGACCCCCTCATGCCGCGCTCACGAACACGTGGCTCGCGTCCTGGTCGCTCAGGATGACCCCGTGGTCACCCGTGGACACGGTGACACCGTCGTCTGCGCGCCCGACCATGATCGTTACGCCCGGACGTACGCCCGCCTCGTCCAGTGCGGCCAGCAGCGTCTCGTCCGTCTGCAACGGCTCGCCGATACGGTTGAGGATGCGTGTCGCCCCTGCGTCGATCTCGCCGTCGAGAGGTGCCATCCCGGGCGGGGCGGGCTTCGGCCGAGCCGGGCTACCGAGCTCGTCCAGGCCGGGAATCGGGTTACCGTACGGATCTTCCGTAGGGTCCTTGAGCAGGGCGACCAGGCGCCGTTCAACGGCTTCGGATATGACGTGTTCCCATCGGCACGCCTCGTTGTGAACCAACTCCCACGACAGGCCGATCACGTCGACGAGAAGTCGTTCGGCCAGCCGGTGCTTGCGCATGACCCGGGTGGCCAGCGCCTTGCCCAGGTCGGTCAGCTCCAGGTGACGGTCGGCTTCGAGATAGACCAGACCATCACGCTCCATGCGCGCGACGGTCTGGCTGACGGTGGGACCGGACTGGTGCAGGCGCTCCGCGATACGGGCGCGCAACGGCACCACGCCCTCCTCCTCCAACTCGAAGATGACCTTGAGATACATCTCCGTAGTGTCGATGAGGTCATTCACCCGCGCGGCTCCTCGTCGTCGTGCAGTGTTAGTTCAGCCTATCCTCGCTTATCGTGCTGACAGTTAGCGTGCTGAGCCTCAAGGGCGGGGTGGGCAAGACCACCGTGGCCCTCGGACTCGCCGGAGCCGCCCCGGCCCGTGGCCTGCTCGCGCTCTTGGTCGACCTCGACCCGCAGGCCAACGCGACCGTCGCCGTCGACCCGCCCGAGGTCAAGTTCACGACGAATGACATCCTGGCCGACCCGCCTGCCGTGATCGCAGCCGATGCCATCACGACGACCGCATGGGGGCCCGCCATTTCAGTGATCCCCGGCGAACCGGCTCTGGCAGTACGCAACACGGACGGCAAACTCGGCGAGCACCGGTTACGCACGGCGCTCAAGGGTCTGTCAGGCATCGACTTGATCATCATCGACTGCCCGCCCAACCTCGGCCCGCTGACCAACAACGCACTCGCAGCCAGCGACCTTGCCCTCGTCGTCACCGAGCCCACCATGTTCTCCGTCGCGGCCGCCCAACAAACGTTGGCCGGCATCGACCTCGTCCGCCAGCGCTTCAACCTCCGGCTGCAGCCGGCCGGACTGGTTGTCAACCGGGCCCGGCCGCGGTCCGTCGAGCATCGCTTCCGGATCGACGAGTTGCTGACGGCCTACCGGGATCTGGTCCTCACTCCGGTACTGCCCGAGCGATCGGCCATCTCTCAGGCTCAAGGCAGTGGACGAGCGATCCAGAGCTGGCCGACATCGGGCGCCCGGGAGGTAAGCCGCATCTTTGCGGAGTACCTCGAACGCCTGCTCACCGCCAAGTCACGAGTAGCCCCACTCACGAGAGGCGTACGATGAACCCCTTGCCGCGGCCACGACCCGCACTTCAACGATCCGACGACGGCACGGTTCAACTGGTCGGGCGGCCCGTTTCGTCCCTTGCCGTCGACGTAACCAAGGTCAAGAAGAAGGACAACGTCGACGAGGTCCAACTTGTCGTGACGCTGTCCAAGCGGGTTCGCAAGCAGCTACGGCGCAAGGCCGAGCGATACGGATGGACGGCCGAACAAGCCGCGGCGCACGTCTTGCGGGCCTGGGCCGACCGCTGAGGCGCTCGCCGGACACGGCTGATCAGTTGTCATCCAGCCATTGGCCCTTGGCCATCACGGCCCGGAGCGCCAACGTCTCGTCGAGCACGAGGAGGTCGGCTTCGAGCCCGGCTCGAAGTTCACCAACCTGCTCGGACAGGCCGAGTAGCCGTGCGGGCGTTGTCGAAGCCATCCGGACAGCATCCTCGACCGGTACACCGGCCTGGACCACGAACCGGAACGCGCGATCCATCGTGAGTGTGCTGCCGGCGATCGCGCCACCGTCGACGAGCCGCGCGACACCGTCGACCACCCGGACGGCTAGATCACCAAGGACGTAGTCACCGTCCCCCGCGCCGGCGGCGTCCATCGCGTCGGTGACCAGTACCACTCGCTCGATCCCGGCCGCGGCGATCGCCATCCGGACGATCGCCGGGTGCAGGTGGACACCGTCGCAGATCAGCTCGGCGGTGACGCGCTCGTCTTCGAGGAGGGCGGGGATCGGCCCAGGCTCGCGATGGTGCACCGGTCGCATCGCGTTGAACAGGTGGGTCGCGACTGTCGCGCCGGCGTCGATCGCGGCTCTGGTCTCGTCGTACGACGCATCGGTGTGGCCGACCGCCGCTATCACACCCTCGCCGGCGAGTGTCGCCACCGCGTCGACCGCATGCTCGAGCTCGGCGGCCAGCGTCACCATCTTTATCGATCCGCGCCCTGCGTCGAGCAACTTGCGGACGACACCGGGTTCTGGGTCGATCAGCAGCGCCGGATCGTGCGCCCCTCGACGCTCCGCCGACAGGAACGGCCCCTCGAGGTGGATACCCGCGAGCACGCCGGCTTCGACCAGCTCCGCCAACTCGGAGACGGCCGCACCGAGTGTCGCCGGCGTAGCAGAGACCAGGCTCGCCATCGTCGTCGTGGTGCCGTGGCTCCGGTGCAGAGCCGCGGCGGTGATCGCCTGGTCCTGGTCACCCGGGACGTACGACGCCCGGCCGCCGCCGTGCACGTGTATGTCGACGAACCCCGGTACGACCCAAGCCCCATCGAGCTCGCGGTCGGGCGGCTGCGGGGGCCGGCCGGTTCCGAACCCGGTTATGGTCCGGCCCTCGGTCTGCAGCCAGCCGGCTTCCAGCACGCCGTCCGGGGTGACGATCCTTCCGCCCGAAATCACGGTCACGGGTCTTCGCACCTCTCGCAGGATTGCCCGACCAGGACCAGGCCACCGTACCGGCACATCCGGCCCGCTACCGTCTGCGGCATGACGCTGACAGTGCACCATCGCTTCCGTGGGCCGTCGGATTCGGGCAATGGCGGCTACGTATGCGGCCTGCTGGCATCGAGAGCGGCGCCGGAGCTCACCGGATCGGGAGTCGTGGTGACACTTCGCAAGCCGCCACCGCTGGACTCCCCTCTTGCCGTCGTGTCCGGGGGTGACGGGCTGCGGCTCATGCACGGGGAATCGCTGGTCGCCGAGGCCGCCCGCTCACGTCTGGACGTCGCCGCCGTGACTCCGGTGGATGCCGCCGCGGCGCTGGAGGCTTCCCGGCACTATCCCGGCTTCGACAAGCACCCGTTTCCGCAGTGTTTCGTCTGCGGCCCGGAGCGCGATCCAGGCGACGCCCTGCGGCTGTTCCCCGGCCGGCTCGGCGATGGCCGGACGGCCTGCGTCTGGAGCGTCACTGGCGAGTTCGCCGGCCGGCCAGAACTCGTGTGGGCGGCGCTCGACTGCCCCGGCGGGTGGTCGGCCGAGATAGAAGGGCGGCCGATGGTGCTCGGCCGGATGACCGCCCTGGTGAACGCGTTGCCGGAGGGTGGCGAAGAGTGCGTCGTTATGGGGCGACTGCTGGGCTCTGAGGGTCGCAAGACGTGGACCGCGTCGACGGTGTACGGCACGGACGGCCGAGAGCTGGGAAGGGCTCACGCGACCTGGATATCCATCGCATAGGCAGCCTCGCGCCGGACACCGAATCGCTCAACGGGCATACAGGTAGATGAGTTCGATGGAGGCCAGGCTGAGCACCAGGACCGTGACAGCGACGGGCAGCCGGGCGTCCGGGAGCGGGGTCGCCGACTCGAGTGCGCGGTGTGCGTTCTGGTACCGGCGACCGGCCGACACGAGGACGTTGACGGCGAGTGGCAGCGTGAAGATCGTGAAGATGACTGTGACCACACCGAGCTCGCCGACCGTGATGCGGGAAGCCAGCAGGACGGCGACGAGCAGCGCCAGGCCGGTCCGGGTCCAGGCCAGCGCCGTTCGTTCGTTCTGCAGGCCCGGATCGTATGGGGTCTCCATGGCAGCGCTCAGGTGGCGAAGATGGCGACCACAGTGACCGCACCCACGACGACCAGACCGAAGGCCAGCAGTGGGGCAAGGGTCGGCGATGGCAGCGGGCGCGATTCCCGCAGGGCTCGTTCGGCCCTCGCCCATCGCACGAAGGCGCCACCGCTCGCGATGGCCCCGAGCACTACCAGGACGGTCACCAGGATGCGTCTGGCGTTGTCATCGGCCGGGACGGACAGTCCTTCGAGTGCCACGCCGGTCGCGAGCAGCGCCAATCCCGTCCGGATCCAGGCTAGGAACGTTCGCTCGTTGGCGAAGGTGAACCGCGGATCCGGCTCGTCGCCCCGTCCGTACACTCGTTTCGGCCACCGGCGGCCGCTGCCGGTGCCGTCAGTTCCGTTGTCGACGCCCACGACGTGCCAGCATGTCAGGTTCGCCAGGACTATGCGGCGACGGCGGTGGCGATGACGGCGCTTGATCCTGCGACAAGATCGCCGTTGCTGACTTCCGCACGCGCTCAGACGCGGATGGCCGCCGCACCGGCGGTCCACGCGGCCTGGACGCCAAGGAACCGGCCGATGTCGGCCACCTCCGAGTCGATGCCGGATCGCATGTCGTCGGCGAGCGCTCCGAACGGCCGTACGGTGATGTTCATCATGCCGCGACGCCGGACCGCCTCCCAGGTGCCGACGGCCTGCCCGTCGGCCACGACCGTCGGCATGACGTAGCCTCCGCCGGTCCAGACCGCGTGGGCGTACTGGGCCGGCACGATCAGCTCTCGGGTCCGGTAACCGAGCAGGTAGGGGTCGAAGTGGGGCAGCAGCCGGACCGCCGACCGCATCGGCACTCTGGGTACTTCGGTCGGTCCGAGAGTGCTCCAAGCCTGCCGAGCGTCCACCGCAGGCAGCCCCGCCCACGCCGCGAGATCGCGCGCGTCGGTCGGGCCGTACGCCGCCCGGTAGCGACGAGCCAACTCTCCCAGTGCCTTGGTCCGGGTACGCCGCTCGGACCGGGGTTCGCGAGCGATCCACGTCGGTTCGTGGCCGCGGTCGGGCCCGAAGCACAGTCGTCCGCTCAACGCCGCGTGGCGGATCAGGTGGATGCCACGCTGACCGCTCGAGTCGATACCGGCCGATTCGAGGGCTTCGAAGAGTTCCGCCCGGGATAGCGGCCCGCCGTCGGCAAGGGCCTCGCTCAGGACGGCCGACGAGCGAAGCAGGGTCTCGTCGTCGAGCCCGAGCTCGCTGCGCCGGCGCGCCGTCCGCGCAATGATCGTCTGTCGGACCAGGCCCAGCAACCAGTCCAGATCATCGGACGCGACAAGGTGCAGCGTGCCCCGGAACAGCCAGGTCCGGATCAACTCACCCGAGGCTTGAGCGGCGGCGACATCGGCGGCGGTGGTGCCGCTGGCACGGGCCCGAATGGCGAGTGCCGCCGCCGAAGGCAACTGCGCCTGAACCGCGATCAGGTGGCGAACGATGTCGACCGGCCGGGCCGGCTCACGCGGGGGCGCGAGCATCTGCGCCGCCGCCCGAGCGGTCCGGGTAGCGTCCACGCCGTCGAGATCTGTCACGACCGGGGCGACTCGACAATCGGGCGATTGAGCGTCGCCGCGGATGCCTGCCGGCGCACGTCGACCGGCCCCGAAGCGTACCTCTCGCCAAGGTTCTCTGCGGCGATCTTCTCCTGCAACTTCAAGATGCCCTGTAGCAGCGCCTCCGGCCGCGGCGGGCAGCCGGGCACGTAGACATCCACGGGGATGACATGGTCGACGCCCTTGGTGACCGAGTAGGAGTCCCAGTACGGCCCGCCCGAGTTCGAGCACGCCCCGAACGAGATCACGTACTTCGGGTCGGGCATCTGCTCGTACAGGCGGCGGATCGCCGGCGCCATCTTGTCGGTCACAGTGCCCGACACGACCATCAAGTCCGCCTGCCGGGGTCCAGGGGCGAACGGGATCACTCCGAGCCGGATGAAGTCGTGGCGGGCCATCGACGCGGCGATGAACTCGATCGCGCAGCACGCCAGGCCGAAGTTGAACACCCACAACGAGTACTTGCGGCCCCAGTTGAGTACGACCCGGATCGGATCAGGGGCGATCCGCTGCAAGGCACCCACGTCGCCGGGTCCGCGAGTCGGCATTCCCAGCTCGGTCACTGCCATGTCAGCACACCCCGCTTGACTGCATAGACGATGCCGGTTGCCAGGAACCCGAGGAACACGAACATCTCGACCAAGGTGACCGCACCGAACGCGGGATCGGCGAAGACCGTCGCCCACGGGAACAGGTACACGACGTCGACGGCGAACACTACGTAGAGGAACGCGTACACGTAGTACCGGACGTGTGTTTGGGCCCAGCCCTCACCGACAGGGTCCACGCCGGATTCGTAGGTCAGTACCTTCTCACGGGTGGGATTCCTCGGTGCCAGCAACCGGTTGGCGCCGTAGGCAACGCTGACGAAGGCGACACCGGCCAGCCCGATCAAGGTTGCCACCACGTACGGCGACAGGAACGCATCCACCTGCGGCTCCCACGATCGATTATGAACTCGACTCGTACCAACTTACTCGGAGGTCCCGGTCCTGTCGCATGATCGTACCGATGAGGTCATCGACACCTGCGGAACCGGAATCGCCTACCCGCCCGCCGGTCGATCACGTCCAGCATGCCTGCGGGTGCCGTACCAGGTGCGTGCGGGTGGTATGGGACCGATTCACCTAGTGGTGCACATGCTGCGCGATGCGTTGAGCCTTCGCGACCGACCGGACGTAGAATTGACACCGAAGCTCAGGTGTGTCCAACTATGACGTTGTTCCCACCGGGCGAATGCTCGTGAGGAGGCGGCTACCCGCGGTGAGCGCCAAACAGACAACCGAGCTCGACCGTGTCGTTATTCGGTTCGCCGGCGATTCCGGCGACGGGATGCAACTTACCGGAGACAGGTTCACGTCGGCTACGGCCGTGTTCGGAAACGACCTGTCGACCCTGCCGAACTTCCCCGCCGAGATCCGCGCCCCTGCGGGTACTCTGCCGGGCGTCTCGAGCTTCCAGCTTCACTTCGCCGACCACGACATTCTGACCCCCGGCGACGCGCCCGACGTGCTCGTTGCGATGAATCCGGCTGCGCTCAAAGCGAATGTGGGTGATCTGCCCAAGGGGGCGACGATCATCGTCGACACCGCCGACTTCACCCCGCGCGCGCTCAAGAAGGTGGGTTACGACTCCAACCCGCTCGAGGACGGCAGCCTGGACTCCTACCAGGTGCACGCCGTCGACCTCACCGGTATGGCGACGGAGGCGCTCAAGGAGTTCGGCCTCACCCGCAAGCAGGCCAGCCGTTCCAAGAACATGCTCGCCCTCGGCCTGTTGTCGTGGATGTACGGCCGCCCGCTGGACGGCACGATCAAGTTCCTCGAGACCAAGTTCGCCCGCAACGGGACGATCCGGGACGCCAACATCACGGCCCTGCGGGCAGGATGGAACTACGGCGAGACCACCGAGGAGTTCGCTGTCAGGTACGAGGTCAAGCCGGCCCCCATGCCGGCCGGAACCTACCGCAACATCACCGGCAACCTCGCGCTCGCGTACGGCCTCATCGCGGCGTCGAAACGGTCCGGGTTGCCGCTGTTCCTCGGCTCGTACCCGATCACGCCGGCGAGCGACGTACTGCACGAGCTGGCCAGGCACAAGCGGTTCGGCGTCCGGACGTTCCAGGCCGAGGACGAGATCGCCGGCGTCGGCGCTGCTCTCGGCGCCTCGTTCGGTGGCGCGCTGGGAGTCACGACCACCTCCGGCCCGGGTGTCGCGCTCAAGTCCGAGACGATAGGCCTCGCTGTTTCGCTCGAGTTGCCCCTCATCATCTGCGACATCCAGCGTGGCGGGCCGTCCACCGGTCTGCCGACCAAGACCGAGCAGGCGGACCTTCTCCAGGCGATGTTCGGGCGCAACAGCGAAGCTCCCGTTCCCATCGTCGCGCCCTCCTCACCCGGCGACTGCTTCAACGCCGCCCTGGAGGCCGCCCGCATCGCCGTCACGTACCGGACGCCGGTCATCCTGCTGTCCGACGGATACCTGGCCAACGGTTCCGAGCCGTGGCGGATACCGGCCGTCGACGACCTGCCGGTGATCGACCCGGCCTTCGCCACAAAGCCCAACCACCAGAACGGCGGTGAGCCGGAGTTCTGGCCGTATCTGCGTGACCCCGAGACGCTTGCGCGCCCGTGGGCGGTACCCGGCACGCCCGGCCTCGAGCACCGGATCGGCGGTATCGAGAAGTCGGACGGATCGGGCAACATCTCCTACGACCCGGAGAACCACGACCTGATGGTCCGGCTCCGGCAGGCGAAGATTGATGGCATTGCTGGTGTGGCCGATTTGGAGGTTGATGACCCGTCCGGCGCGGCGCGTACGCTCGTCATCGGGTGGGGGTCGAGCTTCGGGCCGATCGGCGCGGCCGTGCGGCGCGTGCGGGCTGCCGGCCACCGGGTCGCACAGGCGCACTTCCGGCACCTCAACCCGCTGCCACCCAACACCGGCGAAATCCTGCGCCGCTACGACAGGGTGCTCCTACCGGAAATGAACCTCGGCCAGCTCGCGCTGCTGCTGCGCGCGAAGTTCCTGGTCGACGTGATCGGATACAACAAGGTCCGCGGGCTCCCCTTCAAGGCCGACGAGCTCGCAACCGTAATCAAGGACGTGATCAACGGTGACTGAGACGATCACCGGGCCCAGCCTTCCCGGGCTCCGCGACGTCCCCACATCCGCCAATCCCCAGACGAAGAAGGACTTCACCAGCGATCAGGAGGTCCGCTGGTGCCCCGGCTGCGGCGACTACGC
The DNA here is from genome assembly GCA_036373915.1 of Jiangellaceae bacterium. Lineage (GTDB taxonomy): Bacteria > Actinomycetota > Actinomycetes > Jiangellales > Jiangellaceae > JASLBX01. The sequence goes on from DASUUU010000113.1 coordinate 61,067, forward strand.
CGTGCTGGCCACCGTCCAGGGGTTCCTGCCCGAGCTGGGCCTGCGCCGAGAGAACATCGTGTTCGTTTCGGGCATCGGCTGCTCGTCCCGGTTCCCCTACTACATGAACACCTACGGGCTGCACTCGATCCACGGCCGAGCGCCGGCGATCGCGACCGGGCTGGCCGCGACCCGTCCGGACCTGTCGGTGTGGGTCGTCACCGGCGACGGTGACGGGCTTTCGATCGGTGGCAACCATCTGATCCACGCCATGCGGCGCAACATCAACCTGACCATCCTGCTGTTCAACAACAGGATCTACGGGCTTACCAAGGGGCAGTACTCGCCCACCTCCGAGATCGGCAAGATCACAAAGTCGACGCCGATGGGGTCCTTGGACAACCCCTTCAACCCGGTGTCGCTGGCACTGGGTGCGGAGGCGACGTTCGTGGCCCGGACGATCGACTCCGACCGGGCTCATCTGACGTCGGTGCTTCGTGCGGCCGCCGCCCACCGAGGCACGTCGTTCGTGGAGATCTACCAGAACTGCAACATCTTCAACGACGGTGCGTTCGAGATCCTCAAGAACGCGGACAGCCGCGACGAGGTGCTGATCCGGCTCGAGCACGGTCAACCGATCCGGTTCGGAGCCGACCTGCACTTCGGCGTGCGCCGCAACCCTGAGACGAGCGTGATCGAGGTCTGCGACGGCGACGACCCGGGCGTGCTCACCCACGACGCGCACAACGACGACCCGTCGGTGGCGTTCGCGCTGTCGCGGCTTGCCGACCCGGGAACGCTGGCTCGCTCGCCGATCGGCATCTTCCGCGACGTCGACCGCCCGACGTACGACGATCTGATGTCCGGTCAACTCCGCGATGCCGCCGAACAGCAAGGCGAGGGCGACCTGGCCACACTGCTCGCCGGCACCGATACCTGGACCATCGACTCCAGGGTCTGACGGCGTCCCGAACCGGTCTACAGGCCGTTCGTATACAGCAGCCGGTTGGGTGTCCCTGAGGGGTTGCCGGAGATCACTCCGGTGGTCGAGTTGTTGATCAGCCACGTTCGGACGGTGCTGAAGCCGGCGTCGCCGAGGGCCGACTTGTACATCGCAGCGACACCCGTGACATGCGGCGCCGCCATCGAGGTCCCGTTGAACGTGGCCGTCCTGTTGCGTGGCGTGGTCGAGGTTATCGCCACCCCTGGCGCGTAGAGGTGCGTGCACGATCCGAAGTTCGAGAACGACGCCCGCTCGTCCGAGCTGCTGCTCGCCATGACCGTCGTGGCGTTGGACGCGCTTGCCGGCGAGAACATGCACGCATCAGCCCCCGAGTTTCCCGCCGCGACGGCTACGAAGACGCCGCTGTTCGCGAGGCTGTTCAGCGCGTTGTTCACAGACGCGTTGAACCCGCCGCCCAGCGACAGGTTGGCCACGGCCGGCTTGGTGTGGTTCGCCGCGACCCAGTCCATGCCGGCGATCACAGACGACCAACTCCCGGAGCCGGCGCAGTTCAGCACCTTGACGCCGTAGAGGTTGACGTCCTTGGCCACGCCGTACGACTCCGCGCCGACGGTGCCGGCCACGTGCGTACCGTGGCCATTGCAGTCGCGGTTGGGCCCGCCGACGGTGTTGACGACTTGCGAGGCGCGTCCCTCGAACTCACTATGCCCGGCGTCGATGCCGGTATCGATGATGTACGCGTGCACGTTTGCCGCGGTCGCGTTGAACGTGTACTCATCGTTCAGCGGCAGATTCCGCTGGTCGATGCGATCAAGACCCCACGACGGAGGGTTCACCTGGGTGGCCACGATGGTGGCGACTCCATCCGGTTCGACCATCGCCACGGCAGGATCGGCACGCAAGGCCGCGACCTGATGCGCAGTGAGCGGTGCGGCGAATCCGTTCATTACTCGCTGGTACCGGTGTGTCGGAGCCACGGCGTGCCGCCGGATCGCAGCTGGGGCGTCGGCGCTGCGCTCCAGAGTGACGATGAACGATCGGGCACCTTGCTCGCCGGCTCCGGCGGCTCCCGGAGCGGCTTGAGCCTGGATCGGCAGCATTGCCGCGGCAACCGCCGCGACGACCGCCAGAACGCGTCGACGTAAGTGGACCATCGCCAGCCCTTCCTCGCGGGTCGAACGCTCGGCTCGGTGCTGAGCCGGGCGGCGTGTTCCCACGCCGGTGTGGATGAGCGCAAGCCGGCATTGAGACCGCGCCTTTAGCGTGACTTGCTATTGACTTTTCGTCAATAGACAACTGACCTTAGGTGATGCCACTCATCAAGTGCAGCACACCGCGAAGCCTGCCCGCCCACGGCGAGGACCGAGGCCGTTCCCCCGTCTCGGGTAATGAGCATCCTTATTGGATACTGCTGTCGCAAGGTAACCTCTGGTAGGTGAGCGCCTCCCGTCTCGGCTTTCTCTATGGCGTGGCCGCCTACGGCCTGTGGGGTTTGTTCCCGCTGTACTGGGGACTGCTCGAAGAGGCCGGCGAGATCGAGGTCCTCGCACATCGGATCGTCTGGTCACTTGTTGTCGTCGTCGTGCTCCTCACGGGTGCTCGTAGCTGGTGGCGGGTCCGGCGGCTCGCCAAGCGTTCGGTCCTCCTGCTCGGCCTGGCCGCCGTGATCATCACGTTCAACTGGGGGACGTACATCTGGGGTGTCGTCAACGGTCACGTGATCGAGACGTCACTGGGCTACTTCATCAACCCGTTGGTCACAGTGGTGATGGGCGTTGTCATCCTGCGCGAGCGACTGCGTCCCGTCCAGTGGGCGGCGGTCGGGCTCGCCGCGATCGCCGTCATCATCCTCACCGTGGACTACGGCCGTCCGCCCTGGATCGCGCTCGTCCTTGCGTTCTCGTTCGGTACCTACGGACTCATCAAGAAGAAGGTCAACGTCGGCGCGGTGGAGAGCCTGGGTGTCGAGACTGGCATCCTGCTCGTGCCCGCGGTGGCGTTCCTGATGATTCTGGAGGTCAACGGGACGGGATCGTTCACCCACGCCGGCCTCCGAACCGACCTGCTACTCGTCGGCGCCGGAGTGATCACCGCCATCCCACTGTTGTTCTTCGGCGCCGCCGCGATCAGGGTGCCGCTGACAACGCTTGGACTCCTTCAATACCTGGCCCCGATAATCCAGTTCGCGCTCGGCGTCATCGTCTTCCGGGAAGCCGTCCCTCCGGTGCGGCTCATCGGGTTCGCGCTCGTCTGGACGGCGCTGGCGGTTCTGACGACCGAGACCCTCGTGCATCGCCGGCGCCTGCGCGTGCTGGCCTCCGCGCCAGTGACTCCAGTGACTGCACCCGCCGAACGGTGACTGCGCTGGCGCGGCAAGCGACCTTCCGACCGTCCAAATGACCTCAAGAGGGAAAGCTTCACGTTCCTGATCAAAGTTGCGCTCAGCTCGCGGATCTGGGCCTGGTGCCGAAACTTTGATCACTGAGGTGAGCTTCGACTCGTGAGATCGTCACGATGGACGCTAGCGCTAGCGCTATCATTGCGTCATGCCTGCCATCCATGTCCGCAATGTGCCCGAATCGATAGTGGTCGCCCTTCGTGAGCGGGCCCAGAGGCATGGCCGTTCCATGCAGGAGGAGATCCGCGAGATCTTGGCTGCCGCGGCGAGCGAGCGTCCGGCCGCCCTGGATGTTCGGCCGTTGAATCTGGTGACGGCGAACACGAGCAGCACCTCGTCGTGGCGGCGCGAGGAGATCTACGGTGATGACGGTCGCTGATCGCGTGGTGCTCGACACGAATGTGCTGATCGCTGCGACCGATCAAGGGCGGCCAGAGCATGCCCGAGCGCTTTCAGCGCTTACTGACTGGCCAGCTTCCGGCACTACCCTGTACGCGTCCGGTCAGGTGTTACGCGAGTATCTGTCCGTCGTCACGCGCCCGCTCGGGGCTAACGGCCTCGGTCTAGCCGAGTCGGACGCAGTGGCGAACGTCCGGAAGCTGACTGAGCGAATGAGCCTTCTCGCAGAGACCGAGAAGGTTCATGAACGGCTCCTTGCCCTGTTGGACACGACGCCATGTTCCGGTAAGCAGGTTCATGATGCGAACCTCGTAGCGACAATGCTCGCACATGGCATCGAGACGATCGTCACGATCAACACTGCCGACTTCGCCCGGTACTCGGAGCGCATCAGCGTCGTCCCACTGTGACCCTTCGCAACCCGCGGGTCTCGATCAGGCGGCGCGGTCGACGGCCTGATCACAGACGGCTTCCAGGGCGCTGCGTGCGGGAATGGCCGGCAGCGGAGCCAGCACCGCACGGGCCTCCTCCGCCCAGCGTCGTACCTCTTGGCGAGCCATCTCCATGGCGGGATGCGCGCGTAGCAGTCGGAGTGCCTCGGCGTGATCATCGTCGTCGGTTATCGGGCCGGACAGCAGGGCCCGCAGGCGTTCGTCGGCGGAATCTGTGGACTTGCGGGCGTACAACATCGGGAGTGTCGCCACGCCCTCCCGCAGGTCGGTTCCGGGCGTCTTGCCGGACACTATCGACTCGCTGGCGATGTCGAGCAGGTCGTCGGCCAGCTGGAAGGCCATGCCGACTCGTTCGCCATAGCGCGCCAGCACTTCGACGACCTCGGCGGGCGCGCCGGCGTGCAGCGCGCCGAGCCGGGCGGAGGTGGCGATCAGCGATGCCGTCTTGTCCGAGAGCACCGACAGGTAGTGCGCGACGGGATCCTCACCGGGCCGCGGGCCGATCGTCTCCCTGAGCTGGCCCTGCACGAGCCGCTCGAACGTCCGCGCCTGAATCCGGACCGACTCGGTGCCGAGGTCGGCCGCGATCTGCGACGCTCGCGCGAACAGGAAGTCGCCCGTCAGGATGGCCACGCTGTTGCCCCAGCGGGCGTTCGCGCTCGGAGCACCGCGACGCACCAGCGCCTCGTCCATGACGTCATCGTGATACAAGGTCGCGACGTGGGTGAGCTCGACGACGACGGCCGAGCGGACGACGCCGGGCGCGTCCGGATCGCCGAACTGGCCGGCCACGAGCGCGAGCATCGGACGGAACCGCTTGCCGCCGGCGGCCACCAGGTGGCGCAGGGCGGGTCCGACGAGTTCGTCGTCGGACTTGACCGCTTCGCCGAGGCGCGCTTCAACCTCTTCGAGCCCGGCGAGTAAGGCTGCCTTGAAGGCCGGATCCACGTCTGGCAGGCCCAGGCCGGACGGTCTCACCTCGGCGCCTCCCTGATCGGCTTCGGTCGCGCGGAGCACCACGCCCTACCTGCGCTATTCCTCGCAGGATACCCGCATGTCAGAACGGCGTCCGGGGTGGGCCGAACCCTCACGTGCGCTGATCATGCAAGAGTGGGACGACACGCCGAATCACTGCGGGCCCGAATCGCCATGGATACAACCCGTCCGGCGTGTCGTCCCTCTTTTGCATGATCAGCGCGGGAACGACTAGCGGACGAAGATCGCGGCTTGCTCGGCGAGTTCGAGGAGCGGTCCGGGAAGGATGCCCAGCGCGATGGTCAAGGCCACGGTCACGGCGATGCCGGTGGTCGTCCACGCGCTGGGGATCGCCACCGTCGGTCCGTCCGCGACCGGGTCGGAGAAGAACATCATCACGATCACCCGGACGTAGAAGAACACCGCTATCGCACTCGCCACCAGCGCCACGATGACCAGCGGCAGCGCACCGCCTTCGATGGCCGCGGCGAACACCACCAGCTTGCCGACGAAGCCGCTGGTGAGCGGAATGCCGGCAAGTGCCAGCAGGAACACCGCGAAGGTGCCCGCCACGACGGGGGACCGCTTGCCCAGACCCGCCCACTTGGACAGGTGGGTGGCCTCGCCACCGGCGTCGCGAACCAGAGTGATCGTTGCGAACGACCCGAGGGTCGCGAACGCGTACGTGACGAGGTAGAACAGCACGCTCGCGGTACCTGCTTCGTTGGCGACGACCATGCCGGTCAGGATGAACCCGGCGTGTGCGATCGACGAGTACGCGAGCATCCGCTTGACGTCGGTCTGGGTAAGGGCCAGCACTACTCCGAGCAGCATCGTGATGATAGCGATGGCCCAGAACAGCGGTTGCCAGTCGGTACGCAGACCCCCGAACGCTACATAGAAGATCCGCAGCAGGGCACCGAAGGCGGCCAGCTTGACGCCTGCGGCCATGAACCCGGTCACCGGCGTCGGCGCGCCCTGGTAGACGTCCGGCGTCCAGGCGTGGAACGGAGCGGCGGCGATCTTGAACAGCAGGCCGACAGCGATGAGTGCGACGCCGGCCAGCAACAGGCCCTCCTGACCGACCCGGGCCGCCAGCGCCGCGTCGATGTCGGCGAACCGAATCGAACCGGAGTAGCCGTAGATCAACGCCCCGCCGAACAAGAAGAACGCCGATGCGTACGCGCCGAGCAGGAAGTACTTGAGCGCCGCCTCCTGCGACAGCAGCCGGCGCCGCCGGGCCATCGCGCACAGTACGTACAACGGCAGCGACAGCACCTCCAGGGCGATGAACAGCATCAGCAGGTCGTTCGCCGCCGGGAACAGCAGCATGCCGCCGGTGGCGAACAGGGCCAGCGGGTACACCTCGGTCTGCTGGATGCCCGCCTTGACCAGGGTCTGTTCTGCCCTGCTGCCGGGCAGGGCGGCCGCCGATGGTGCGAACGAGTCACCCGCCGGGTCGACCTGCCGCTCGGCGAAGAACATGAGCCCGACGATCGCGCTCACGCATACCGCGCCCTGAATGAACAGCGCCGGACCGTCGACGGATATGGATCCCTGCGCGGCGACGATCTGGGTACCCGCCTGGGCGATCACCGCGGCGAGTGCGCCTACGAGCGCCGCCATCGACAGCACCAGCTGAGCTATCCGGCGGGCGCCTCGCGGGGCGAAGGCCTCGATGAGCACACCGATCACCGCGGCCGCAAGCACGATGATGATCGGGAGCAGCTCGACGTACTCCATGGACGGCGCGGTCACGAGGTGGTCCTTTCATGCGGCGCGTCGGCAGTTCCGCCAACTCCACTAGGCGTCTCGGTGCCATACCACCCGCGTGCGCCTGGTGCGGCACCTACCGGCATGCTGAACGTGATCATTCCGAGCCACCCTCCACGAGCGGGGTCGGATCGGACTCCCCGACTTCGGTAAGGATCGGCTGGACGCCGTCGTCGATCACGTCGATCAGCGGCTTCGGGAAGAACCCGATCGCGATGATCGCTGCGGCCAGCGGCGCCACGATGATGCGCTCGCGCCGGCGCAGGTCGGGGAATGCCTGCGTCTCGGCCCGCACCGGCCCGGTCATCGTGCGCTGGTACAGCAGCAGGATGTAGAGGGCGGCCAGGATGATGCCGACCGTCGCGAACACGGCCGCCACGCGGTACCGGCTGAAGGTCCCGACCAGCACCATGAACTCGCTGACGAACGTCGCCAGTCCGGGCAGCGCCAGCCCGGCCAGTCCGAAGAACAGCAGGCTTCCGGAAAGCACGGGCGCCGGCTTCTGCACCCCGCCGTAGTCGGACCACAGCCGCGAACCGCGCCGCGAGATCATGAAGCCGGCGACCAAGAACAGCGCGACCGTCGCCAGGGCGTGGTTGACCATGTACAGCGTCGCGCCCGTGCCCGCTTGCGAGGTCAGCGCGAAGATGCCCAGCACGATGAAGCCGAAGTGCGAGATCGAGGTGTAGGCGATGAGCCGCTTGATGTCGGTCTGGCCGATGGCCAGCAGCGCGCCGTACAGGATGCTGATTACCGCGAGCACGACGATGGCCGGCGCGAACTCCTGCACCGCCGCCGGGAACAGCGGCAGGCACAGGGCGATCATGCCGAAGGTGCCGACCTTGTCGACGATGCCGGACAGGTACGCGGCGTTGGACGGCGTCGCCTCGGCGGCGGCATCGGGCAGCCAGGTGTGGAACGGCCACAGCGGCGCTTTTATCGCGAACGCGAACATGAAGCCGAGGAACAGCCAGCGTTGCGTGTCCGTCGCGATGTCCAGGGCGATCAGGTCGGACAGCAGGAACGTGCCTTCGCCGGCCTGCACCGACTCGACGTAGATGCCGATGACCGCCGCGAGCATGATGAGCCCGCCGAGCAGGTTGTACAGCAGGAACTTGACCGCCGCGTACTGGCGCTTCGGCCCGCCGTACATCCCGATAAGGAAGTACATCGGGATCAACATGGCCTCGAACAGCACGTAGAACAGCAGCAGGTCCTGCGCCGCGAACGCACCGATCACCATCGCCTCGAGCAGTAGCAGCATGGCGAAGAACGGCTTGGGGCTTCGGCCCTCCGGCTCGGCCTCCCGCCACATCGCCAGCAGCACGACCGGCGTGATCACCGCGGTCAGCACCACCATCGTGATGCGGATGCCGTCGGCACCCAACGCCCAGTGCACGCCGAACGACTCGATCCAGGTGTACTGCTCGGTGAACTGCACCGGATCGCCGACGACGACGAAGTCGATGCCGGCCACGATGGCCAGCGCGGCGGTGACCAGGCCGGCGCCGAGCGCCAGCCTCTTCGCCACCAGCTCCATGCCTGCCGGCACAAGTGCGGTCAGCACGGCGCCGAGCGCCGGCAGCACGATAAGCGTGGTCAACCAGGGAAAGCTCACGGCAGCCTCACCAGCAACATGGCCACGACGACGGCCGCCGCTCCGGCGAGCATCGACAGGGCGTACGAGCGGACGAACCCGGTCTGGATCCGGCGCATCCGGGCGGACAAGCCGCCGAATCCGGCCGCCGTTCCGCCTACCGCGCCGTCCAGACCCTTGTTCTCGACGTAGACCAGCGACCGGGTGAGGTACTGGCCGGGGCGCATGAAGACCGCTTCGTTGACGGCGTCGCCGTACAGGTCCTTGCGCGCGGCGACGGTGACGAACGATCCCGCCGGGGCGGTCGCGGGCACCCGCTGCCGGCCGAAGATGAGCCAGCCGGTGGCGATGCCGGCCGCTACCACGGCGATGATGATCGCGGTAAGCGCCGCCGCCGGGATCGCGAGTTCGTGGTGCTCCTCCCCGGTCACCGGCTCGAGCCAGTCGACGATGCCGCCGCCGAGGTACAGCAGTGCGAACCCGCCGACGACGGACAGCGCCCCCAGGATCCACAGCGGGACCGTCATCACCTGCGGTGACTCGTGCGGGTGTGCGTCCTCGCGCCACCGCTTCTCTCCGAAGAAGGTCATCAGCAACACGCGGGTCATGTAGAAGGCGGTGATCCCGGCGCCGATCAGCGCTGCGAGACCGTAGACGAAGTGCTCGCCGAACGCCGCCTCGATGATCCTGTCCTTGGAGAAGAAACCCGCGAACGGCGGGACGCCGATGATCGCGAGGTAACCCGCGGCGAACGTGATGAAGGTGACCGGCATAGCCGCGCGCAGGGCGCCGTACCGCCGCATGTCGACCTCGTCGTTCATGCCGTGCATCACAGACCCGGCGCCGAGGAACAGGTTCGCCTTGAAGAAGCCATGGGTCAGCAGGTGGAAGATGGCGAACGCGTAGCCCGCCGGACCGATCCCGGCGGCGAGCATCATGTAGCCGATCTGGCTCATCGTCGACCCGGCCAGGGCCTTTTTTATGTCGTCCTTCGCGGTACCGATGATCGCGCCCATCAACAGGGTGATCGTGCCCACGATCACCACCGCCGTTCGCGCAGCGGGCGCGCCCGCGTAGATGTCCGCGGCCCGAACTATCAGGTAGACACCCGCCGTCACCATCGTCGCCGCATGGATCAGGGCGGACACCGGGGTCGGGCCCTCCATGGCGTCCAGCAGCCAGGACTGCAGCGGGAACTGCGCCGACTTGCCGCACGCACCGAGCAGCAGGAACAGGCCGATCGCGACGAGCCAACCCTCGGAGGCCTCGGCCGCCGCCGGGAAGACCGCGGCGAACGCGGTCGTGCCGAAGACCACGAACATCGACATGATGGCCAGCGACATGCCGGCATCGCCGACGCGGTTGACCACGAAGGCCTTCTTGGCCGCCACCGCGGCGGAGTTCTTGTGCTGCCAGAAGCCGATGAGCAGGTACGACGCCAGCCCGACGCCTTCCCAGCCGATGTAGAGGATGAGGAAGTCGTCGGCCAGGACCAACAGCAGCATGGCGGCGACGAACAGGTTCAGGTAGCCGAAGAAGCGCCGCTGCCGATCGTCATCGGCCATGTAGCCGATCGAGTAGAGATGGATCACCGAGCCCACGCCGGTGATGAGCAGCACGAACGCCATCGACAGCTGGTCGAGCAGCAGGCCCACCGAAACCTCGTACTGACCGACGGCGAACCAGTCCCACAGCGATACGGAAACAGCCCGCTCGTCGGCACCCCGGCCGGCCATGGCGGCGAACAGCACCAGCGCGTACCCGAACGAAAGCGCCGGCATCACCGTGCCGAGCACCGGCGCGATCCGGTCCAACCGGCGGCCACCGAGCAGCAGCACCGCCGCCCCGACCAGCGGTAACAAGATCAGCAGCCAGCTCGCGGCGAACACACCCTCGGCCGGCTGCACGGATTCCAATTGAGTCAGCACACTCTGTCCTTACCTGCCCCTACAGCTTCAGCAGGCTCTCGTCGTCAACGGACGCCGACCTGCGGGTGCGGAAGATCATGACGATGATCGCCAGCCCGACGACCACCTCGGCTGCGGCGATCACCATGACGAAGAACGCGATGATCTGGCCGTCGATGTTTCCGTGCATCCTCGCGAACGTCACGAACGCCAGGTTGCACGCGTTGAGCATCAGCTCGATGCTCATGAACGCGATCAGCGCGTTACGCCGCACGAGCACCCCCACGCCGCCGATGGCGAACAGGAGTGAGGCGAGGACGAGATACGCGGTCGGGCTCACTGCTGGCCACCTTCCAGCTCGCCGGGTTCGTGCTTGGTGAACTCGTCCGAGGCGCGGACGGCTCCGCGGGCGACGACAGCGGTCGGGACCGACTCGTCACTCGTCGTGCCGTCCGGTAGCAGCGCCGGCGTGTCAACGGCGTTGTGCCGGGCGTACACGCCCGGGCTGGGCAACTGCGAGGCCGCAACCCCACTGCCCGAGGCGAACCGCTGCTCGGCCAGCTCTCGCTGCCCGGGCCGGGGAGTCAGCCGTTCCTGGTGCGTGAGCACCATCGCGCTCAGCGCCGCGGTGATGAGGGTTGCTGCCACGATCTCGAACGCCCAGACGTACCGGGAGAAGATCGCGTCGGCGATGGCCGGGACGCTGCCCTCCGGGGCCGCGCCGGCGAGGCCGACCCAGTCCGAGAAGACGGCTCGGCTCACAACAGCGACCAGCAGCACCCCGAGGCCGAGACCGGCCAGGATCGCCGCGGCCCGTTGCCCACGGATCGTCTCGACCCGCGAGTCGCTGGCGTCGACCCCGACCAGCATGATGACGAACAAGAACAACATCATGATCGCGCCGGTGTAGACGACGATCTGGACCACACCCAGGAAGGGCGCCTCCAGGGCGATGAAGAAGACCGCCAGCGAGATCATCACCACGGCGAGGAACAGCGCGCCGTGCACCGCCTTGCGGGAAACGACAAGGCCCAGGGCCGAGAGCACGGCGACGGGCGCCAGGATCCAGAACAGCACGGCCTCGCCGGTGCCTCCGCGCGTCGACTCGACCGTCTGGGCCAGCACGTCCGCGATCACGACGCGCTCCCTCCGCCCCGCGCGCCCGAGCGGACGTAGTAGTCGCGCTCGTCGTCGCCGAGCCGCATCGGATGCGGCGGGGCCTCCATGCCCGGCAGCATTGGGGCGAGCAGATCCTGCTTCTCGTAGATGAGACTCTCCCGGGTGTAGTCAGCGAGCTCGTACTCGTTGGTCATGGTGAGCGCCCGGGTCGGGCACGCCTCGATGCACAGCCCGCAGAGGATACAGCGCAGGTAGTTGATCTGGTACACCCGGCCGTACCGCTCACCCGGCGAGTACCGTTCCTGGTCGGTGTTGGACGCACCCTCGACGTAGATGGCATCCGCCGGACATGCCCACGCGCACAGCTCACACCCGATGCACTTCTCCAGCCCGTCCGGATGACGGTTGAGCTGGTGCCGGCCGTGGAACCGCGGCGCCACCTGATGTGGCTTCTCGGGGTACTCCTCGGTGACCACCTTCTTGAACATGGTCCGGAAGGTGACCCCGAAACCAGCGACGGAGTCGAGGAACTTAGGCACGGGTGCCCTCCTTATTCGAATGGTCCGAGCCGGGGCTCGCGGACACACCGGCGCCCTCCGGCTGGACGTATGCGGCCGGCTCCTGACCGGGCATGGGCGGCACCGGGAACGAGGTGCTATCCGGCGGGGAGGGTTCGCGGGACGTGTCCCGCTCCTCTGGTTTGCGCTCAGGCCAGAACAACGTGATGATCAGCAGGACAGCCAGCGCGCCGCCACCCCAGGTGAGCATCTGCTGGCGGGTGACGCCCTCGTTGAACGCCAACCGCATTCCTGCCACCGCCACGATCCAGACCAGCGAGATCGGCAGCAGGACCCGCCACCCCAACTTCATGAACTGGTCGTATCGCATCCGGGGCAGGGTGCCGCGCAGCCAGATGAAAACGAAGATCACCAACAGCACCTTGGCCAGGAACCACAGCAGCGGCCACCAGCCCTCGTTGAACATGCCGTCGCCGATGGCCGACAGCGGCCACGGAGCCCGCCACCCGCCCAGGAACAGCGTCGTGGCCAGGGCGGACACGTTGACCATGTTGATGTATTCGGCCAGGAAGAACACCGCGTACTTCATCGACGAGTACTCGGTGGCGTAACCGGCGACCAACTCGCCTTCGGCCTCCGGAAGGTCGAAGGGCGCGCGGTTGGTCTCACCCACCATCGAGATCAGGTAGATCACGAACGAGGGGATCAGGATGATGCCGAACCACAGCCGTTGCTGCTCTGCGACGATCTGTGACGTCGACATCGAGCCGGCGAACAGGAACACGCCGACGAACGAAAGGCCCATGACGAGCTCGTAGGAGATCACCTGGGCGGTCGAGCGCACACCCCCCAGCAACGGGTACGTCGAGCCGCTGGCCCAGCCGGCCAGCACGAAGCCGTAGATGCCGACCGAGGCGATCGCAAGCACGAACAGCACGGCCACCGGGAAATCGGTGAGCTGCAAGGGCGTGGTGTGGCCGAAGATCGAGACCTCGGGGCCGAGCGGGATGACCGCGAAGATCACGAAGGCAGGGATCACCGCGAGCATCGGCGCCAGGATGTACACGGTCTTGTGGACGTTCTTCGGTATCACGTCCTCTTTGAGCATGAGCTTCATCGCGTCGGCGAAGCTCTGCAGCGAACCCCGAGGACCGGTCCTGTTCGGACCTATCCGGTGCTGCATCCGGGCGACGACCTTGCGCTCGAAGACGATGTTGAACAGGGTGATGACCAGCAGGAACCCGAAGATCACCAGGATCTTCAGGGCGACCAGCCACCACGGGTCGTTACCGAAGCCCTCGATGGTGTCGTAGTCCTGCGCGACGATGGCGGTCACGCCGCACCTCCCTTTGCCGAACCGTCGCTGGCCTGGCCGCCGGTGGGCGAGGGCCGGCCGCCAGTACCGCGCAGCTCCACGACGTCACCCGCGGCGGCTCGCAGCATGTCATGCACGTGCGAGCCAGGCGAGTATTGCGGAACCCACACGACCCGGTCCGGCATGTCGGTGATCTCCACCGGCAGTGTGATCGAACCGTGCTCGGTGGCGACCGTGACCTGCCCGTCCACACCCACCTCGGCGGCCGTGGCGGCCGAGAGCCTCGCCACCGGCCGGCGAGCCGTACCGGCCAGGTGCGGCTCACCCGCCTGCAGCCTGCCGTCGTCCAGCAGCATCCGCCAGGTGGCGAGCATTGCCTGCCCGGCCTGCGGGCTTCGCGGCTCGGCTGACCGGACGGACGGGGCTTGCGGTCGTTCGCCGTCCCACGCTCCGAGCTCTGCGATCTCCGACCGGATTGCCTCGATCGACGCCAGGCCGAGGCCGACATCGAGTTCGTCCGCGATCTGGGTGAGGACCCTGGCATCGGTCAGCGCGTTCGAGGATTCGAGCACGGTGGGGAAGGCCCGCTCGCGGCCCTCCCAGTTGACGAAGACGCCGGCCTTCTCCACAACCGGAGCGACCGGGAAGACCACGTCGGCCAACTCAGTGATCGCGCTGCGCAGCACTTCGAGGCTGACCACGAAACTCGCGGCGCCCAGCGCCTCGCGCGCGACGGCCGGGTCCGGAAGGTCGGCGAGTTCGACGCCCCCGACGACCAACCCGCTGAGCTGGCTGTCGACCAGCGCGCCGATCATTCCTGCGGCATCGCGGCCGGGCAGAGGCGGCAGGTGATCGACCCCCCAGACCGCGCTCACGTCGATCCGCGCCTCCGGGTTCTCCACCAGCCGGCCGCCCGGCAGCAGGATCGGCAGCGCGCCGGCCTCCACGGCCCCGCGGTCACCGGCCCGGCGCGGCACCCACGCCAGCTTGGCGCCGGTCGTGGCGGCGAGCGCATAAGCAGCCGAGAGCGCACCGGGTGTACCGGCCAGCCGCTCGCCGACGAGGATCACCGAGCCCGGTCCCTCGACGAGTGCTGCCACGTCGTCGCCGGCCAACGCTCGGGCCTCCGCTCCCGGCGCCACCTGAATCAACCTGCCGGACAGTTTCTGCAGCCCGGGGGAGGCGAACGGCGCAACCGATGCGACCGCCGTGCGGTTCCGGCGAACGGCCTTGCGTAGCCGAAGAAAGATGGTCGGAGCCTCTTCCTCGACTTCCAGGCCCGCCAGCAGGACCGCCGGTGCCTTCTCCAGGTCCGCATAGGTGACCTCCATCCGGGCTCCGGCGACCGCCGCGAGGAACTCTGCCTCTTCGGCAGAGTGGACGCGGGCCCGAAAGTCGATGTCGTTCGTCTTGAGCACCAGACGCGCGAACTTCGAGTAGGCGTATGCGTCCTCGAGCGTCAACCGGCCCCCGGTGAGCACGCCGACGCCGTTCTCCGCACGGGCTGCGCTGAGCCCCGCCGCGGCGACGCTCAACGCTTCGGGCCAGGATGCCGGCACAAGCTCGCCGGTCTCCTCGTCGCGGACGAGGGGGTGGGTCAGCCGGTCGTCAAGGTTCGCGTAGCGGAAGGCGAACCGGTCCTTGTCCGAGATCCACTCCTCGTTGACCTCGGGATCATCGCCGGCCAGCCGCCGCATCACGATGTCGCGGCGGTGGTCTATCCGAATCGCCGCACCACTTGAGTCGTGTTCGGCGATCGACGGCACCGACACGAGGTCGAACGGGCGCGAGCGGAACCGGTAGGCCGCACTCGTCAGAGCCCCGACCGGGCAGATCTGGATCGTGTTACCGGAGAAGTAGCTCTCGAACGGCTCGGATTCGTAGATGCCGACCTGTTGAAGCGCGCCACGCTCGAGCATCTCGATGAACGGGTCGCCGGCGATCTCGACCGAGAACCGCGTGCACCGGGCGCAGAGGATGCACCGCTCGCGGTCCAGCAGCACCTGGCTGGAAATGGAGATCGGCTTGGGGTAGGTGCGCTTCTTCCCCTCGTACCGCGACTCGCCCCGGCCGTTGGTCATCGCCTGGTTCTGCAGCGGGCACTCGCCGCCCTTGTCGCAGACCGGGCAGTCCAGGGGGTGGTTGATGAGCAGCAGCTCCATGACGCCGCGCTGCGCCTTCTCCGCCACGGTGGACGTGAGCTGGGTGGCCACGACCATGCCCGGCGACACCTCGAGCGTGCACGCCGCCTGGGGCTTCGGCATCGCCCGCAGCGTGCCGTCCGGGCCCGGCGTCGACACCTCGACCAGGCACTGGCGGCAGGCGCCGGCCGGCGCGAGCAGCGGATGGTCGCAGAACCGCGGGATCGCGATGCCGAGCAGCTCGGCCGCGCGGATCACCAGCGTGCCCTTCGGCACGCTGACGTCGATCCCGTCGATCGACAGGGACACGAGGTCGGGGCGCGGCTCGGCGGGCGGCTGGGACGGTGTGCCGGCGGCACCCGCCTTCGAGGTCACGGTCATCGGGCAGCGGCTCCGGCGAAGAGGGTGGAGGCCACCGGGTCGAACGGACAGCCGCCCTCGGTGAGGTGGCGGACGTACTCGTCCCGGAAGTACTGGATCGACGACGTGATCGGGCTCGTCGCGCCGTCCCCGAGCGCGCAGAACGCCCGGCCCAGGATGTTGTCGCAGGTGTCGAGCAGCGTGTCCAGGTCCGCGTGGGTGCCCTGGCCGGCCAGGATCCGGCGCAGCACCTGCTTCATCCAGTAGTTGCCCTCCCGGCACGGGGTGCACTTGCCGCACGACTCGTGCTTGTAGAACTCCGTCCACCGCAGGACGGCGCGGACCACGCAGGTCGTGTCGTCGAAGATCTGCAGCGCCCGGGTGCCCAGCATGGAGCCCGCGGCACCGACGGCCTCGTAGTCGAGGGGGACGTCGAGCTCGGCCTCGGTGAAGATCGGGGTCGAGGACCCGCCCGGGGTCCAGAACTTCAGCGTCCGGCCCTCGCGCATGC
>DASUUU010000114.1:0-43913 GCA_036373915.1 Jiangellaceae bacterium
CGCCGTCGCGAGATCCGTGTCGGGCAGCGGCTGCCACGGGGTCACCCCGGCTACGCCAGGCACGGCAGCCAGTGCCTCCGCCGCCTCGGTACCGTCCTGCTCCTCCCCGCCCTGCGCCAGCACGATCAGCGGGCCGTTGACGCCCGGGCCGAAACCGTCGGCCAGCAGGTCGTAAGCCCGTCGGCTTGTCGCCGATTCGGACTCATTGCCCGCGTCGGCGAAGCCAAGACGCATGTCGAGAACGGGCGCCGACAAGGCGACCAGTAGGGCGGCTCCCACGACGAGCGGTGGCACCGGACGGCGCTGTACGGCGTCGGCCAGTTGCCGCCACCGGTAGCCCGACCCGCGCCTGGAACGGGCGGCATGCTTGGTGATCCGCCGCTCGATGCGCCTGCCGAAAACGGTCAGCAGGGCCGGCAGCAGTGTCAACGAGGCCAACATCGTCACCAGTACTGTCAGCGCGACGGCGAGCGCCACGCCCTGAAGCGAGCCCAACCCGAGCGCGAACAAGCCGAGTAGCGCGATGATCACTGTGGTTCCCGCGAAGATGACCGACCGGCCGGCGGTATCCAGCGCCCGGCGCGCCGCCTGCTGGCGGTCCGCGCCGGCGAGCAGCTCACCCCGGTAGCGGGCGAAGACCAGCAGCGCGTAGTCGATGCCCACGCCGATGCCGACCAGCATCATCAGCGGCGGGGTGTAGGTCGCGATGGTGACCGCGTTGGATAGCACCGCGATCACGCCGATGGCGCTCCCGACCGCGAAGACAGCGGTGATCAGCGGCAGACTCGCGGCCAGGAACGAACCGAACATGAAGACCAGGATCACCAGCGCGGCCAGCATGCCGGCGCCCTCGGCCGCACCGCCTTCGGATTCCTCCGCCGCACGGACGGGGTCACCCCCGAGTTCGACCTGCAGGCCGTCGCCGCCGGCCTCGTGCGCCGTCGCGATCATCTCCTGGACGGCCTCCCGCGGGACGTCGGTAGCGCTCGCGTCGAGCGTGAGAGTCGAGTAGCCGGTGGTGCCGTCCTCTGACACCGCGCCAGGAGACTCGAACGGTCCGGTGACGTCGACGACGTGCTGGCGGTTGCTCAACTCTTCCAGCAGCGCGTCGACGCGCGCCTCGGTCGCCGAGGTGCGCAACCCGTCCTCGTCGTGGAACACGACCTGGATCGAATCGCCGGCGCGGGCCGGAGCGTGCTCGCTGACCAGGTCGGCGAGTTCCTGGGACTCGGTCCCCGGCAGCGTATGTTCATCGTGGTAGTCGTCACCGATGGACTGTGCGGCAAACGTCACCCCCACGAGTACGGCTATCCAGAGCACGATCGCCAGCCAGCGGTGACGTTGGGACCAGCCGGCCAGCCGCTCTAATGTCGTCGCCACGATCGGTGAACCTCCTGGAATGCAAGACACGTGAACAGTCCTGTCCAGGATCGGTTGCCGGCCTGGCTCTTGGCGTCAGGCTGCGGGCGACACTTGGAGTACCACGCCGGTTGCGGGCAGCGGACTTGTCAGTACCTCAGAAGTTGACGGCGGGTCAGCTCAACCAGCCAGGAGTGATCAGGCCGGCCTCGTAGGCGAGGACGACAAGCTGCGCCCGGTCGCGCACGCCGAGTTTGGTCATGATGCGGCTGACGTGGGTCTTCGCAGTCGCCGGGCTCAGTACCAACCGGGCAGCGATCTCGTCGTTCGACAACCCGTTCGCGACGAGCAGCAGCACCTCGTGCTCGCGTTCGGTCAGCGAACCGAGTTCGGCCGCCGGCCGGGGCTGCTTGAGTCGGCCGGCGATCTCGGCGATCAGCCGACGCGTGACCGAGGGCGCGATGAGCGCGTCGCCACGGGCCACCACGCGCACCGCATGAATCAGCTCCATCGGCTCGGTGTCCTTGACCAGGAATCCGCTGGCTCCTGCCCGGAGAGCGCCGTAGACGTACTCGTCGAGGTCGAAGGTGGTCAAGATGACCACCCGGGTATGCGCCAGCCGCTCGTCGGCGACAAGCCGCCGGGTGGCCTCGAGACCGTCCATCTCGGGCATCCGGATGTCCATCAGAACGACGTCCGGTACCAGCTCCGGAACCAGCCGGATCGCCTCGGCGCCGTCCGCTGCCTCGCCGATAACCTCGATGTCGTCCTCGCCGGCAAGGATGGCCCGGAAGCCCGCCCGCACGAGCCGCTGGTCGTCGGCGAGCACGACGCGGATCATCGGACGCCTCCGTATGGGAGACGGGCGCTGACTCGGAGGCCGCCTTCGGGTCGGTCACCCACGGTCAGCGACCCGCCGACGGCATGGGCCCGCTCGCGCATCCCCAGAATGCCGGTCCCGTCCTCGACCGGTCCCCCGCGCCCGTCGTCTTCGACGACGACCGATACTGCATCCGGGTCGTAGCGGATCCGCACCACCACGCTGCTGGCACCGGCGTGCCGGGCCGCGTTGGTCAGCGACTCCTGGATGATCCGGTACGCGGCCTGGTCGATCGTGGACGGCAGGGCCGGCGCCTCACCTTCTGATCTCACCTGGACCGCCAGCCCCGCGCCCTGGGCTCGCGACGTCAGTTCCGTGAGCCGGGCCAGGCTCGGTGCCGGTGCCGTCGGGGCCTGCTCGTCGATCTGCCGGAGCATGCCGAGCGTCTTGCGAAGTTCCTGCAACGCGCTCTTGCTGGCCTCCTTGATCGATGCCAACGCGTTCGCCGCCTGGTCCGGATCGCGATCCAGGCCGTGCAAGCCGGCTCCGGCCTGCACGTTGATCAGTGCAAGGTTGTGTCCGAGCGCGTCGTGCAGGTCTCTTGCGATCCGCAACCGCTCGGCGTCACGGGCTCGTTGCTGTGCCTCGCGAAGATAAGCACGGCGGCTGCGCGCCACGCCACCGAGCGCTACCGCGGCCACCAGCCAGCTAAGCAGCAGGAACAGCCCCGCATCACCAAGTGGTGACGACGCAGAACCGAACTCCCCGTAGGCCGAGCCGATCACAGCGAGAAGGCCGATCACCACGGCCGCGACCTGCTGGCCTTCGGCCGCCAGGGTGTACAGGGCGATGATCAAGGTGATGAGAAGGGCGCCGTCCGGATTGATCAACGGGTAGTACAGAGCGTTCCCCACCAGCACGATCACGGCGACCGGCACGGGATACCGGCGGCGGAGTGCCAGGGCGGCCGAGGCCACGCCTATCAACACCCAACCCGCTGCCGGGACGCTCCGAACTCCGACAGGGACCGTCCACTCGATCACGGTGGTCAGCACGACGAACACGCCCACGGCCACGGCCAGAGCGGCGTCGCCGGTGGCGCCTCGCAACCATTGCGTACGACTGGCGGATTCGGTTCCCATGGCCGGTCGGGGGCGCGGAGTCGGTTGGTGGGACCCCGTCTCCCATCCCCCTTTCAAATCCGTACGTGCGGTCGCCAGGATAGAAGTTGAGCGCACGCACGAGGACGCCGCTGACGTGACATGTCACGCTCTGCAAAGCCTCCCACGATCCCCGCGCACGGGGTGGGACCGGCCCTCGCTCTCGGCAGCCCAGGCGCTAGCCCCGCTTTGCCGGCAGCGAGCGGGCATAGGCCGCGCCGCGCGCCACCCATGCTTCGAGCTGGTCGGCAGCCGTTGTGACCGAGGTGTCGACCCGCAGCCAGCCCCGCATCTCGCGGCCGCGCATGACCATGGGGGTCACCCATTCATCGCCGGTCAGCGACTCGGTCTGCTCAGGGTCCACCCGGACCAGCAAGCCGCCCTGCCCGCTGGCGGCGACAGCCATATTGCCATTGATCAAGAACGCAAAGCCACCGAACATCCGCTGCTCCGTAATGCCGGGCTCACCGCCGAGCAGCTCGCGGATGCGGTCGGCCAACTCCCGGTCGTAACCCATATCCAGAGATTGTGCGGCACGGCCCTGACAATTGGGGACCTTCGTACCTGCCGACATTCGCCGCCGCACCGTTGCCTTGACCTGGAGGTGATAGGCGTGTTCACGATCCCGACCGAAGCGAAACCCGCTGCCGTCGACCTCTACTGGCTGCCGCTCGGCGCCGGGGACAACACGCATTGCGTCCGAACCAACGGCCGCCTCTACGAAGCGCTGAGTGCCTGGTACCGGCGACGCGAGCGGAACGATCTATACCATGCCGCGCTCGAGGTCCACCTCGCCGCAGACAGGTACATCATCGAGATGACCCCGTCGTGGGGATCGAACCAGCCCGACAGGGGTGTCGCCTGCGAGGGGCCGGTGGGACTGCGGTGGCTCGGCCGCTCGCGGCTGTTCCGGTACGAGGTCCGCTGCTGGCTAGACGGCTCCATACCCGATGTGTCCGAGGCCGTCGACAGCCCTCAGCGGCTCAGCAGCGACGTAGCGCTGGCACAGCGGATCCTCAACCTGGCACCCACATTCCCCGCTGCGACCTGGGGTCGCGATGAGCTCCGGGCCGGTGAGATGTGGAACTCGAACTCACTTGTCGCGTGGCTTCTCACACGCAGCGGCCATGACGTGGCCAGCCTCCGACCTCCAATCGGAGGACGAGCACCCGGCTGGTCGGCTGGTCTCGCCGTTGCCGCACGGCAAGGACTCCCGGCAGGGAACACTCAAGCTTCCACAGTGACGGCCACCGCCCGCACCAGGCCTCCACAGTGACGGGCACCGCCCGCACCAAGCCTCCATAATGCGGCTATCGTGACGTTATGGAAGCTTGGTGCTGGTCTACGCCGACACCGAGGAAGCTTGGTGCGGGCGCTCCCCGGAACTCCCCTCGCCCCGCCTGAGCACAACTGCTGACGGCCTGCTCGACCCGATTACTCGGTCGCGGAGACCGCACTCGATCGAGCCGACGGGATGGTGGCGTCGTATTCACACAATGCGGCCTCCACTGCATCGCCGACGTCGTCGTGATGCTCGAGCACGACGTCAAGCTGGGTGATCTCCAGCACTCGCCGAACCTGACCCTGCGCCCCGGAGAGCCGCAACGTGTGGCCCAGCACCTGGCCGCGCCGGTACGCCACGATCATCGCACTGAGCGCCGTCGAGTCCACGAACGTCGCCCGCGATAGGTCGACGACCATATGGTCGCGCTCGATGAGCGCACACAATCGCCCTTCCAGCGTCGACGCGTTGGAAAGGTCCACCTCACCCACCGGCCGTACGATGACGCAACCACGCAGGTCCTGCGCGTGAATCTGGAGCTGGGCAGTCATCGCTGCCCCCTTTCGTGAGGTGATCCGTTGCAACGGCGGCGACGTCATGCCGACTACTTCTTACCCGTCCAGAGCGCCGCGGCAACGTAATGGCGGGCAAACACTTGAGCTGGTTCTGACGTTAGCTGACCTTAGGTACGGGTACCCCATCAACCATGGGCGCGAACGTCATCCGTCTGGTCCGTACCGACCACCGCAGAATCAATGACCTCACCGGCCGGCTTGGCCGTCGTTACCGCGCCGGCGCGTCCCTGCCCGTCCAGATCAGCACCGAGATCAGGGCACACGCCGTTGCATCGGGCGACTGCCTACTGCCATTCGCGCAGGACCGCGTGGCCGATCTGGACCCGGCATACGCGGAAACGTTGGACGAGCTGACCGCCGCTGCGGCGGAGCTGGAGAACGCGCCTAATCCGGTGCCGCCCCCGGTCGTCGAACAGGTGACCTCCGCGGTGCGCCGTCACATCGACGTCGAAGAAGCCACTGTCCTCGACAAGCTTGACAACACCGTCAGCGTCGAGCGCCTGCGGCTTCTCGGCGAGACCTTCAAGCGCGGCCGGGACGCCGCCCTAAAGTCCCGCGGTGAGCGGGTCGGAAAGTACAGCCGGCCCCGGGTGTCCCGGGCGGAACTATACGAACGGGCCCGCTATCGCGGCATCGCCGGACGTTCGGCGATGTCGAGGAGCGAGCTCCTGTCAGCGCTCAAGGAGTCGGAGTGAAGATCTCGCTCGTCTACTCGTCACACCCCGGTCAGACTGCCGGAAACGTGGACACAGACAGCGTCCACGCCCATGTATCGGACCTGGCTGAGGAGTTGTCCGCCCGCGGGCATGAGGTCGCGGTCGAGGAACTCCGCCACGATCCGGTCGAGCGAATGGGGCGAGCGGTCCGCGATCTGGAGAAGGCGTGGACGGCGACACCGCCCAACGTCGTGCACGCTCACCTGTGGTCCTCCGGACTCGCCGCGCTGGCGACGATGCACCAGTCCACCGATCTTGGTCGCCTCCCACTTGTGCAGACCTTCCATACCCTGGATCTGCCCGGTAACGGCACCAGTGCCCGAGCCCACGAATGGCGACGACTCGAGGCCGCCGTCGCCCGAGGCGTGGACAGGATCGCGGCGTCGTCACGGCGCCAGGTGTCGGACCTGGTCACACTCGGCGCACGCCGCCGGGACATAGAGGTCATCCCGCACGGAGTCGATACGGACCTGTTCGCTCCTGACGGCGAAGTGGCCCAACGGCCGGATGGGGACCGGCTGCTCGCTGTTGGTCCGCTGGCCACGCAGACCGGGTTCGACCTCGCGATCCAGGCCATGCCCGCACTGCCGGACGTCGAACTTGTCATCGCCGGCGGCCGTCCGTCCGGAACGAACGGGAAGTGGTCCGTCGCCGACGACGACGAGGCCGCTCGGCTCGAGGGCCTGGCTCGCCGGCTGAACGTCGAAGATCGGGTGCAGATCATCGAGAAGCCGCCGCGTCACGAGCTGCCTAAGCTGCTCCGGTCCGCCGACATAGTGGTGTGCACGCCCTGGCACGAAGCCCCGGGCACCACTGCCATCGACGCCATGGCGTGCGGGCGGCCGGTCGTCGCCACCGCTGTAGGCGAGTTGCTCGACGTCGTCATCGAAGGTGCGACCGGCGTGCTCGTCCCGCCCCACAACCCCGTCGCCCTCGCCCGCGCCATCAGAAGCCTGCTGGAAGACCCGATCCGGCTGGAGGGGTTCGGCCTGGCCGCCGCCGACCGCGCCAACATCCGGCACTCGTGGAACCGCGTAACCGATGAGATGGTCCGGGCCTACGAGCAGGCAGCCAGCCGATGAGTTTGCTCCCGGCGCCGCTGGGTATCCCGCGCGGCAACACACGACCCCTCGAGGAGGTTTGAGCAATGCTCACGTTGACCACCGGAGCGGTGGCCGCGATTCGCGATATTACGCAGCAGCCGGGCCTGCCGGAGGACACCGGCGTCCGGATCGCCGCGACATTCGCCGGCAACGGAAGCCCGGCGTTCGAGATAGCGGTCGCTCCGGCGCCAGAGCCGACCGACGAAGTGATCGAGTCCGAAGGAGCCCGCGTGTTCCTGGACCCGGAGGCGTCTGCGGCCTTCGAGGACAAGGCGCTCGACGCTGACATCGACGAAGACCAGGTTCGGTTTCGCATCGAGGATCAGGGGTCGTAATGCGGCTCTACTGGTGGGAGGACGCCGCTTGTCGAACCGCGGACGCGGACCTGTTCTTCACTCCTGAGGGCGTGACCAAGGAGCAGCGCAGGGCCGCCGAGCGCCGGGCCAAGCTGATCTGCCTGCGTTGCCCGGTCCGCCAGGACTGCCTCGAGGCAGCACTCGAGCAGGAGGAGAGTTACGGGGTCTGGGGCGGGCTGTCGGCGCGAGAACGCAAGCGCCGGTTCGCCAAGATCGCCTAAGCACCGCTCAACGATATTCGCCCGTAAGTCTGCATTTCACTGGTTAGCAAGCCGATCTTGGGGTATCCATGAGGTGGAACCACCCGTAATGGATTGGAGCGAGCCGTGATCATCCTAGGCGTTGTGCTGCTGATTCTCGGCCTGATCTTCGACGTGGGGATACTGTGGACCATCGGCATCATCTTGATTGTCGTAGGTGCGCTGCTGTTCCTGCTCGGAGCGATGGGACGGTCCGTTGGAGGCCGCCGCCACTGGTGGTAGTCCTGCATCTGGAATGTCGTGAGGCAGCCCAGACCGCATGACCGGCGCTGGCGGTTTGGCAACGGATCGTGAATGCTTGCCGCCAGCGCGGGTAACCCCTATGCATGGTCGAACTCACCGAACTAGGACAGCAGTTCCGCGTGGACGCAGTGCGGTGCTCAGATCGAGCATCATCGGGGCACCCGACATCGTCGATGTCGGCCGCGGACCTGATCGCTGTGCTGGCGGCGCGCCACCTGCGGTATGACTTCGACGCTCCTGACAATCCGCACAACGACCACCTGATCTTCTCCAAGGGTCACGCCTCGCCGCTGTTGTATGCGTTGTACAAGGCGGCCGGTGCGATAAGCGAGGAGGAGCTCCTGACCTACCGGGAGCGAAAGAGCCGGCTCGAAGGTCACCCGACACCGAGGTTGCCGTGGGTCGACGTCGCCACCGGATCGCTGGGTCAGGGCCTGCCATTCGGCGTGGGCCTCGCATTGACCGGTAAGCACCTGGATCGGCTGCCGTACCGGGTGTGGGTGCTGTGCGGCGACAGCGAACTGGCCGAGGGGTCGATGTGGGAGTCGTTCGAGCTGGCCGGGTACGAGGGTCTGGACAACCTCGTAGCGATTGTCGATGTCAACCGCCTCGGGCAGCGCGGGCCCACCCGGCACGGCTGGGACACTGCCGCCTACGCCCGGCGCATCGAAGCATTCGGCTGGCACACGATTGAGATCGACGGCCACGACGTGGAGGCGATCGACAAGGCGTACACCGAAGCCGAGACCGCCGGCCGGCCCACGGCCATCCTGGCCAGAACGGTCAAGGGCGCTGGAGTCTCGGCCGTGGCCGACCAGGAAGGAGCTCACGGAAAGCCGCTTACCAACGCCGACGACGCCATCGAGGAACTAGGTGGCATCAGATCGATCCGGATCGATGTGGCGCGCCCGAACGGTACGCAGGAACCCCATCGGTTCGCGCGCCAGGAGGCCAGCCCACCTGTATACGAGGTGGGCGACGAGGTGGCGACCCGGACGGCGTTCGGCGAGGCATTGGCAGCACTCGGCGCTACCCGACCGGAAGTCGTCGCGCTCGACGGCGAGGTGGCGGACTCCACCCGCCTCGAGTTCTTCGCCAAGGCCCATCCGGAGCGGTTCTTCGAGTGCTACATAGCCGAGCAGCAGATGGTCGCGGCCGCCGTCGGGATGCAGGCGCGAGGCTGGGCGCCGTACGTGGCGACGTTCGCCGCCTTTCTCACTCGCGCGTACGACTTCATCCGGATGGCCGCCATCAGCCGTGCGAACCTGCGGCTCGTCGGGTCACATGCCGGTGTGTCGATCGGGCAGGACGGCCCGTCCCAGATGGGCCTGGAGGACATCGCAGCGATGCGCTCGGTGTACGGCAGCACGGTGCTGTATCCGTGCGACGCCAACCAGACTGCCGCACTGGTGGCCGCGATGGCCGAACTGGACGGCATCAGCTACCTTCGCACCAGCAGAGGCGACACCCCGGTCATCTACGAACCCGGTGATGAGTTCGTGGTGGGTGGCAGTCGGGTACTCCGCGCCGGCAAGGCGGATCGCGTAACTCTCATCGCGGCCGGGGTGACCGTGCACGAGGCCCTGGCCGCCGCCGAGGAACTCGAGGCCGAAGGGATTCCGGCCCGGGTGCTCGACGCGTACTCCATAAAGCCGATCGACGGCGAGGCCATCGTCCGCGCCGCTCGCGAGACAGGACGGCTGTTGACCGTCGAGGACCACTGGCCCGAGGGCGGGCTCGGGGAGGCGGTCCGCGCTGTCTTCTCCGGTGACCGGACCAGTCCGCCTATCGTTTCTCTCGCGGTCCGCCAGATGCCGGCATCGGCGTCTCCCCAGGAGCAGCTCAGGGCGGCCGGCATCGACCGCTCGGCCATCGCAGACGCCGCCCGGCGGTTGGTTTCACCCGGCGACCAGGCCGAATTCGGTTCCGAGCACGAGGACACCACCTTCGCCGACCAACTCGAAGGCGGTCCGGAAGGTATCCCCGAGCCGGAGACCCCACGGGGGCGCGGCGTCGGCATGGACCGCTGAACCCCCAATCCCCCCTGCGTTGATCACTGGCGATCAACGCAGGGGTTCTTCGTGGGCCGGCACTGGGACGGCCTGCACGGCCGGCAGCGGCCTCCGTGCCTTGAACAGCACGGAGCGATGGACTGCTTGGGACGCCACCACTGTTCCGGGTGCTTGCACCGCTCCGCCGCCGGTCTGCGCCGCTTAGGTTTCCCGAAGAGCCGGGAGCAGCTCGTCAGCGGCGAAGCGGAAGATCATGCCCAGCCCAGACCCTGGATCCTCTCTCCTATGCCCTGCCCACCTGCCTACGTTGATCAGGACCCAAGGGAGCGGACGAAGGTCACTGCGCGCGGCTTTCGGGGCGATCGGGTTTCAACGGCGGCGTCGGGAATCCGGCGCCGTCGGCAACTCCATGCAGTACCTCGCGGATGGCGTCGACGCCTGAATGCCGGGGCGCCCAGCCGAGCTCCTGACGGGCCTTGGTGGCATACAGAGTCGGCAGGTTCAGCAGCAGCTGAAGCAAGGCATCCTCGGTCGGGACGACGCGCAGCCGCCAAGCAGCCGCCAGCCCGGCGCGGAGGACCGCACCGGGCAGTGGCACGATCCGCGACCCGAACACCTCCGCCAGCCGCTCCCGGTCGATGATCGGGTCCGCGGCCAGGTTGAAAGCGCCGCTGAGCTCACCCAGGACGGCCAGCCGGAACGCCTCCGCCACGTCGTCCGCGTGTACCGCCTGGAATCTCAGGCCGGCCGGCACCGGGACCACGGGCAGCCGACCCGGACGCACCAGCATCCGAGGCAAAAGGGGCCCGGCGAAGATCCGGCGCTGCTCACTCGCCGACTGCCGCTTGAACACGAAGCAGGGCCGCAGCCGCACGATCCGCATCGACGGATTACGGAACTCGAAGGCATCGAGATACCGCTCCAGGTATGCCTTCTCCCGGCCGTACCCGGCCGTGGGCAGGCTGTGAGTCGGCCAGGTCTCATCGACTTGCCGGCCTGGTCCGGGCGAGTACGCGCCGACCGATGAGGCATAGATCAGGCTCCGAACCCCCGCCGTGGCGGCTGCTTCGAAGACCCGCGCGCTGCCGAGGACGTTCACTTCCCACGTCGTGATCGGCCGGTGAGTGGGCTGGAAGGCCCAGGCCAGGTGCACCACGACGTCGATGTTCCGGAACAGGCTGACCAGGTCTGCCGAGCTGATGTCGGCCCGGACGAAGTGGGCCCTGTCGGGTAGCCATGCCGGAAGCCGCCGCGCAAGGCCGACCAGGTC
Source organism: Jiangellaceae bacterium (assembly GCA_036373915.1). Classification (GTDB taxonomy): domain Bacteria; phylum Actinomycetota; class Actinomycetes; order Jiangellales; family Jiangellaceae; genus JASLBX01. The sequence goes on from DASUUU010000114.1 coordinate 11,157, forward strand.
GTCGACGCTCGGATCGGCGTTCAGTGTCTGCATCACGCTGGTGCCGATGTTGCCGGTCGCTCCCGTTACCAGAACCTTCATATCTCCACCCTGACCGGTCATTCACGCGTGCCAGCCGCCTGCGGGGGTACGGCTAAAGTCGTCAATCAGCCAACGCGTAGATCAATAGCATCGCAATGATGAAGACCACCAGGAACGCGATCGTCGTCAGCGGAAGCAGAATCTTGCCCCACCGAGTACGCCGCTTGTTGCCCGGTTTCTCGCGATCCGAGTGCGGTGTGTCGCGGCGCTGTTCGGACATCGCAGCCCTCCTATCGTCGCACCGGTGTTGCGGCGCTTCAAATGTTGTGGCGCTTCAAACCGAAGTACCCCGTCGAGAGGAACTCATGCGTAATGCCTGACGACCTGGTGCTCATTTGGTCGGTGCCGGTGGCGATCGCCTGGTTAGTCGGCGGGGCGACGGCCGTCGCGCTTGCCGGAACGCGACTGTCCCGGGTAATCGACCGGCTCGCGGACCGGACGGGACTCGGCGAGGCGCTCGCCGGCATGGTGCTTCTTGGCGCCGCTACCTCGCTCGCCGGGCTGGTGGTCAGCCTCGTCGCCGCAGCTCAGGGCGAGGCGAGCTTGGCGGTCAGCAACTCCCTGGGCGGTATTGCGGTGCAGACCACGTTCATCGTCATCGCGGATGCCACCTACCGCCGGGCGAACCTCGAACACGCGGCGGCGTCGCTGACCAACGTGTTCACCAGCGTGCTGATGATCGTCTTGCTGGCCGTGGTCCTGCTGGGCGCGGCCGCGCCGCCAGTGACCGTGCTCGGCATCCACCCGGCAACAGTGCTACTGATCGCCACCTATGGATACGGGCTGTACTTGAGCCGCAAGGCTACGACTGCTCCGATGTGGCAACCCGAACGGACAGGGGCGACCCGTGAAGACGTCCCGCAGCCGGCGCCAGGTGGCGAGCGCACTTCGCGGTTGTGGCTCCAGTTCGCCGGCCTCGCGGTGATCGTGGCGACGGCCGGCTACGTGGTCGCCAACTCCGGTGTGAATCTTTCGGAACAGACCGGGCTATCGGGCACGACGGTCGGCGCTTTCCTTACGGCGGTCGCGACGTCACTTCCCGAGCTGGTGACGACGCTAGCCGCCGTACGGCTCGGCGCACTGACGCTCGCCGTCGCCGGCATTGTGGGCGGCAACACATTCGACGCGCTCTTCGTGGCCGCCGCCGACGTCGCATACCGTGAGGGTTCGATCTACGCCGCGATCTCACAGGCGGACCTGTTCGTCCTCGGCTGGACGATGCTTATCGTCGGGACTCTCACCGCTGGACTGCTTCAACGGGAGCGCAAGGGCATCGGGTTCGAAGGCGTCGCCGTACTAGTCCTGTACGCCGCCGGCATCGCCGTCGTACCGATGGTGGGCTGATGCTGCCGACATGCGGCAGCGGCGAACTCAGCCCTGATCGTGGCGCCGGCTCGGGGCGTTCGTGGGCACGCCATGCGGCGGCGGGTTGGTCGGGGGCGCGGCAAGCTGTCGTAGTCGGGAAGTCGCAAGTCCTCACGACTCATTGGCAGCTCAGTCCTGGTTGAACGTGTCCTTCACCTTCTCGCCGGTCTGCTTGGCATCGGCCTTGGTTTGCTCGGTCTTGCCTTCGGCTTCGAGGCGCTCGTTGTCGGTCAGCCGGCCGCCGGCCTCCTTGGCCTTGCCCTTCCCCTTCTCGCCGATGTTCTTGGCCTTGTCACCTGCACCCATCGCAATCTCCTCTCCGTTGGTCACAGCTACCCCACGGCCAGCGGCCGAAACCGCTCTCCGGAGATTCACACCGGTCCGGCGGGGTATTCGATGGCATGGGCCGGGGTGTGATTCCGGCCGGTGAAGAAAGGATCGGTGAACGCACATGGACGCGGGTGCCACCCTGTTGCTCATCGTTGTGCTGCTGATCGTGGCCGCAGTCGCCGGTCACCTGATCGCCCAGCAGATCTGGCCGGTCAGGCGGCGGATCTGGCGGCAGCGCGCCAACATCGTCGAAACCGAGGCCAAGCAGCTCCATCGCGAATACGACTTGGAGAAGCCGGGGACGCCAGAAGACGAAATCGCCCGCGAACGCCTCGAGGAGGAGCGGGTCGCCACCGCCACCGACATCTACCAAGCGCAGGCGGACGAGCTCGAGGCGCAGGCCAATCGCGAGCGGCTGGAGGCGCAGCAGGCCGAGGCCGAAGCCCGGCGGTTGCGGCGCACAGCGGCTGGAGAGCCGCCGCCGGAGACTCCCGAGCGATCGACGCCTCGCCGCCGGCGCGCCGGCATCAGCCCTGAAGACCTGGACTACTAGCCGGGCTGCCGGTCAATTCCGACGGAGCCTCGCTCGCGGGTTCACCCACGGGCGATGGGCTGTGGCATCCCGCAGGTGTGGGACTTGGCCGTTGGACGGCTGATCGCTATTGCAGCGCCCCGGCGGCTATGCGGAGGTCGGCGACCATCCCGGCGTACATGACATCGCGGTCGCCTTGAGTTCTGAGCACCGCTGACGGATGCACCGTCGCCACGACGCGAGGACCCCCGTTGTCGTCCCACAGTGCGCCTCCGCGCTCCGGCGCCGGCAGCAGTTCGCCGCGGTGCTGCGTCAACCGGAACGACGGCCCGAAGATCGCCTTGGCCGCCGTGGCGCCGAGGCATACCAGGATTTCCGGATCGAGCAGGTGAAGCTCCGCTTGCAGCCAGGGACGGCAGGCCACGATCTCGGTCCGATTGGGCGTCTGGTGGATCCGGCGCTTGGCTCGCTCGGTGAACTTGAAATGCTTGACCACGTTCGTCACGTATGCGGTTGACCGATCGATCTCGGCCTCCTCGAGCGCCCTTGCCAGCAGCCTGCCGGCCGGCCCGACGAACGGCCGGCCCTCCTTATCCTCCCGGTCGCCGGGCATTTCCCCGACGAGCATGATCCGGGCGTGCTCGTGCCCTTCGCCGAAGACGGTCTGCGTGGCGTTCTTGTACAGCTCACACCCGCGGCAGGAATCCGCAGCATCTTTCAGCGTCGGCAGGTCGGCTTCCGCCGGGACGAACTCCTCAGCGCCACGGGCCTTGGTCACCGCCATACCGGGACGGTTACCCGGGGGTGATTGGGGTAACCGGCTAGCGTGAACTGACGACGCGCTTCGGTGGGCTCACGATGTCGCTCGTACCCTGCCACGGAACGAGTTGCAGGACGTGTCTCATGACCGATCACAAGAAGGATGACTCGCGACCGAGATTGCTCTCGGGAGGCAACCCTCAGATCCCCAAAGGTGAGGGGGACGGCCCGGTGCAGGACTACATCGCTGCCATGCCCGGTTGGAAACGAGACATCGGAGAACGCCTCGACGACCTCATCGGGCGCACGGTCCCCGACGTACACAAGGCCGTGAAGTGGAACCAACCGTTCTACGGCCTCAGGGGCGAGGGGTGGTTCCTGTCGTTCCGCTGCTACACGGACTACGTGCAGCTCCAGTTCCTCAAAGGAACATCGCTCGATCCCATGCCGCCGAAGGCGTCCAAGCACCCCGAAGTGCGCTACCTCGACATCCGCGAGCACGACGAACTGGACGACCGCCAACTCCGATCCTGGATCAAGCAAGCGAGGAAGCTGCCGGGCGAACAGATGTGACGCGACTGTCCAGCGGGAAGGGCCAATTGCTGGCTCTGGTACCTGGGCGAGCTTGTCCCCGCCGGCGAAGTCCAGCGTCGGCAACCGATTCGGAACGTGGCTCGGGGACGGCAAATGCGCGCACCGCCATGGCCGCCTACGATCAAGGGCGTGCCGAGCAGCTGCAGACCATTACGGGGATCGCAGGACGGGCCGCGGGCCAGCGTTCAGCTGTCCCGCCAAGGGGAACAAGTGCGCGCCGAGGCCCGCTACGACGCAGCTTCGACAAACGAACCGGCGGTTCCGAGGTGGATGCCGATTCTGAGCCGCTCGGCGCGCGATGTGCGTCGACCGCGCGTTTGCGCTGGAAGCCCCTCGGCCGACTGGCCGGGGGGCTACCCGGTTGGGCTCGGGTCAGGCGACCCTCTCCGGGTGCGAGGTGCGCGAGCGGAGCAGGGTGCCGGCGCGGGTGAGCATCCAGACGCCGGCGATCGCGACGAGGGCGTAGATCACGCGGGTCAGCGCGTTGGTCTCACCGAAATCGAGCCCGAAAATGGCGGCGACGAGGTCGAACTCGGCCAGTGCCACCAGGCCCCAGTTCAGGGCTCCCACGATCACCAGCGCTCCGGCCAGGATGTCTAGCTTCTTCATGGCTTCCTCCTTGGTTGTCGAAAGCTCTGTCAATTCAAATGTGCGCCTGGCCGGCACTGCTTCGAGAAGAGGCGAAGGTCACGCCCCGGCGGGCCGATCGCCCTCTCGTGGCTACGGGTTGTAGGTCGGCCCTTGCCCGGGTCGGCTAACACGTCAACACGTCGTCGACCGATTGTTGGAGGGCGGTGTCGTTCGACGACTGTCCTCCCCTATGGCCGACTGGTTCGCCGGCTCCGCATTGTCGGAGTCACCAGCCGGGAGATGGACGTCCTGGAGTTGGTGGCGCAGGACATGACGGACGGGCGATCGCCGAACGGCTGGCGCTCTCAGCCCGCACGATCGAAACGCACGTGGCGAGCCTGGTCGCAAAGACGAATGCCGCCGGACGTAGTGACGTGGCCTCGCTGGTTAAGCGACGCGACGCGATTCCGAGGCGGCGCGACCTGCGGCCTGGTTGGATGTTCTCGTGGATTCGGGTGGCCTGATCCTGGTCGGGCTCGGCATTGTCGTCGGGCTCGTCGGCATCGTCGTTCCGATCCTGCCCGGGTTGCTGCTTATCTGGGGCAGCGTCACGGTGTGGGCCGTTATCGAGCAAGGCACGACCGCATGGATCGTCCTGGCGATCGCCACCGCGATCGCCCTGACAAGTCAGGTCCTGAAGTACGTCGTCCCCGGTCGCAGGCTGCGTGACGCCGGCGTGCCCACCCGCGGAATCCTCGCCGGCACGGTGCTCGGCATCGTGGGTTTCTTCGTCGTGCCGGTGGTGGGGCTGGTGCTCGGCTTCGTAGCAGGTATCTATCTGGTCGAGCGACTGCGGCTGCGGAACCACCGGTCAGCGTGGCCGTCAACCGTCCACGCCCTCAAAGCGGTCGGGCTGGCGATACTCATCGAGTTGTTCGCCGGCCTGCTGATCGCCACCACCTGGCTGATAGCAGTCGTCGCCGGGTAATCCCGAACTGCCGGTCTCAGGTACGAGCGTCGAGGCGGATCTTCGCCACGCTGCCCGCGTGATCGCTCGGCCAGAAACCGCTCGGCTCGGTGCGGTCGCGTTCTTCCTCGCCGATGGTCTCGGCCTGCAGCGCGCTGAACTCCTCGCTGAGGAAGACCACGTCGATGCGGTGGTCGAGTTCGCTCGGAGCCAACAGGCTGCCGTCCTGACCGCTGGTCCAGCCGGCCGGTCCGCACGGGTCATTGCGGTGTACGAGCGGCCAGACCTCGCGCAGGCCGGCGTCCTCCAGCAGGCCGTACGCGACGACGTTCTGGTCCTCGAACTGCGGCGGCTGGCGGAGGTCCTGGCACAGTGTCGGCCGCGAGTTGATATCGCCCACCAGAACGACCGGATACGGCGAGTTGTCCAGATCGGCGGCCAACTCGGCGGCCTGCAAGTTGCGCCACTCGTCCTGGAGCGGCGTGTTGCCGAAGGCTTCGAAGTGGGTGTTCGCGAACCGGAAGGTGCGGCCGCGCTGGGTGATGTCGACGGTGGACCAACCTCGCTCGACCACGATCTGCGTTCCCAGCAGGTTGATGGAGAAGGACGAGTCGGTGCTGTAGTTGAAGGATCGTGCGTTCGACACCGACATGTGCTTCAACGCGGCGGTCCGCACCAGGATCAGATCGTGGTCGGTGAACCGCCCGGCAAGCGTCGGTGAGATCGGGATGGCGATCGGTATCGCGGCGCTGGTGAAGTTCGTGTTCTTGGCGACCACCGTGTAGGGCTCACCCCTGGCGGCGAGGGCATCGAGCAGGATCTGCTCGAAGTCATACGTCGTCGTGTACGGGCCGGTCGCGACCGGTAGTGGCCCGGCCGGAGTCTGGACGAACGTCCACGGCGCGGTCTCCCACAAGGCCACCTCGTTGAGTCCGAGGACGTCCGGCCGTTCCTTTGCGATGAGGTCGGCGATTGCCTCGGCCCGCTGCGGGAAGTCGGTGCGCTCCATCTCCGCATAGATGGCCCCGGCCCGCTCGATGAGTTCCGGGACGCTCGTCGCGCCGAACAGCGGTCGCAGGTTCGCACCCAAGTAAAGGTTGTAGATGCCTACGTCCACGGTCACCGCCGATGCCGGCGCTGCCGATACCGGCACTGCCGCTGCCGGCGCCGTGGACACCGGTGCACTGTTCGCGACACCGGGCGCCATGCCCATCACGGCCATGAGTGCCGTCGTCGCAACAGCACCAGCGGCAACACGCCATCGCATCGAACGAGACCTGTCCATGTCCCCTCCCTGGGCCAGTGGTCTGACCTTGCCCGGCCCGACGCTCGGCCGCAAGCGGTTTGGGCTCGATATTCTGCGCCCGCGCCGACCGGTACGACAACCTTCGCCGCCGGGTCACCTCGCGCCGGCGTGCTCCTCGAGTTGCTTGAGCACCAGATCCCAGCCGGACTCGTACCGGTCACGCAGCGCGGAACCCTCTTCGCCGAACTCCTCCCACGCGCTGTGCACGAGCACCACTTCGGTGCCACTTTCGACCGCCCGGAAGGTCACTTCGAGGCGCGAGGCCGCCACCGGCTCGGTAGTCGGGTGCCAAGACAGCACGAACCGGGTTGGCGGGTTCCAAGCCAGGACGTCCGCCCAGCTGTACTCCTGTCCATCGGCCGTCACCTCGACGACCCGACCGCCGACCCTCCCCTCGAAGTGCAGGGCACGCACGGCGGACGCATCGGCGCTGATCGAGTGGGTTTCAACCGGCCACCACTCCCCCATCCGGTCGGTGAACAGGTCGAACGCACGCTCAGGGGGTAGCGGGACGGTGCAGGTCTTCTGCACTGGCGGAATCTTGGTTGCGGAGTTGGACATGACGGCTCCTTCCAGTCGTGCGGCATGAACGAAGTGGTCCAGGACGTGTTGCCAGCGGTCGTCGATCCACCGGCGCAGTGCCGACAGGCCGGCCGGGTCGATCTCGTAGATTCGCCGGTTTCCCACCGCCATAGCGGTGACAAGACCCGAATCCACCAGGGCCTTCAGGTGCTGGGAGACCGCGGGTCGGCTCACCGGGAACGCCTTGGCGATCTCCCCTACCGCCACCGGGCCACGGTGAAGGAGGTGCTCGAAGATCGCCCGACGGGTCGGGTCGGCGAGCACCGACAGCTGGCTTGCCCCTTCCACGGCACCTCTCTTGGTAAGTACGTCCTTACCGTAAGTGACGGCTTACCAATCTGTCAAGGGCTGTGGCCGACCTGCCGGCGAAGTAGCCGGGTACCTCGTTCGGCGACGGTATTCGGCAGTTACGCGCCCGCGAAGTGGCGGGACCGGGAATGCGCTCTACGGTGCCACGAAGATGCAGAACGGGTGCCCTGCGGGATCCGCGTACACCCGCAGCGGTTCCTCTGGATCATCGAAGCGATCGAGCAGAAGTTCGGCGCCGAGGTTGAGAGCCCGCTGATGCTGGCCGTCGAGTTCGGCCACGTCGGGAACTGTCATGTCGAGGTGCAGTTGCTGCGGGATCGGGCCCTCCGGCCAGGTCGCCCGCGGCAACGCATCGACATTCTGAAAGGCGATGCCAGGACCTCCGTCCGGATTCCGCAGCACAAGCCAGTCTTGTCCATTGGGGTCGGGCTCACCCGGCGCCGGGGGTTCGTCGCCGGGCCGATACTGCCAGCCGAGAAGGTAACGATAGAACTCCGCCAGTCCTCGCGCGTCCGTGGTGTCGAGGACGACCTGCCGAAAAATCGGAAACCCTTCGTGAGTGCTCACTGCGCCACCTCCGCTGCCGAGGCTACGACGCGGCACCGACACCTGGAGAGGTCCAGCGACGTGTCAACCGCCGATTTCGGGGTACTCCATACCGGACGAAGGAGGAGCTACCAATGGGTATTGGTGTTGGAGTATTCCTGCTCGCGGTCGGCGCCATCCTGGCGTTCGCCATCGAGTTCGACGTAGCCGGTGTGTCCATAGACGTCATGGGCTGGATCCTGATGATCGCCGGTGCCCTGGCCATCCTGCTGGAGCTGTTGGTGTTCGCACCGCGGCGCCGCACCGGTCGCACGGTCACCGAGCGGACGTACGACGACGAGCCGCCGGCCTACTGAGCCGCTCAGACCACGGCGCCGGCACGATGAGCAAGCAGGACGTAGCACGCGCACTCATACAGCGTCACGGCACGACCTATGCCAAGCAGGCCGGCATGCGGCTCAAGGACGCTCCGGCCCCGCTGTACCAGTTGCTCGTGCTGTCCGTGCTGCTATCGGCCCGGATCAGCGCGGATGTCGCGACGGCTGCGGCCCGCGAGCTGTTCCAGGCCGGCTATCGCAATCCAAGAGCCATGCGCGACGCCACCTGGCAGCAACGAGTCGACGCCCTCGGACGGGGTCACTACCGCCGGTACGACGAGCGGACCTCGACAATGCTCGGCGACGGCGCCGAACTGGTGCTCGAGCGCTGGAACGGGGATCTGCGGCGGTTGCACGGCGACGCCCGCTCGACCCGAGAGCTCGAACAGTTGCTTCAGCAGGTTCCGGGACTCGGTCCGGCCGGTGCCGCCATTTTCTGCCGCGAAGTTCAGGATGTGTGGTCCGACGTCGCCCCTTACGTCGACGACAAGGTGGCGCAAGGGGCGAAGCGGGTCGGGTTGCCCGCCACGCCGGATCGGCTGGCGTCCTACGCACCGAAGGGCCAGTTCGCGCCCCTCGCCGCGGCCTGCGTGCGGGCCGCGCTGTCCAAGCAGGTCGCTGCCGACGTGACCGAGTGATCGCATCGTTTGCGGTCGGCTGGTCGGGGTACCCGTTCGGTCAGGAGGTGACTCGCTATGCCTCAGGACCAGTGGACCAAGAAGGAAGAGCGGCAGTACGAGCACATCAAGGAAGGCCTGAAGGACCGCGGCAGGAAGCGGGCCGAAGAGATAGCCGCCCGGACTGTCAACAAAGAGCGCGCCCGCAAGGGCACGGCGAAGCAGAAGAGCAAGAGCTCGACGCAGGACATGTCGTCGAGCCGGCGCGGCGGCAAGCGTTCGGGTTCGGGTCCCGGTGGCCGGACCAAGGCCCAGCTCTACAACGAAGCCAAGAAGAAGAACGTCAAGGGCAGGTCGAAGATGACCAAGCGCGAGCTCGAGAAGGCCGTCGGCTGATGCGGGCCGCCCACGCCCTACTTCTTCTGGTCACTGTATGACCGACCCGCGATGTCGCGGCCGGCCGAGGAGGCCGCCGTCCGTGTCGAGCGGGTGTCACCGACGGCTCCCGACGTGCCTCCCCCACCGGACGAGGTGAACCCGGGCGACGAGCCGTATCCGGATGCCTCGCGGCCGGATGCGCCGTTCGAGCCGCACGAACGGCCGTCGCCGGACGAGTTGATCCCGCCCGGCGACGAGCCGCCCGAAGAGGGTTGAGCACCTCAGCCCTCCAGCAGGGCACTGCACGCCCGCTGGCAACGCCGGCACGCCTCCGCGCACGTCGCGCAGTGGCGATGGTGCGCCGAATGCCGCTCACACTCATCACCGCAGACCCGGCACGCCACAACACACGCGGCGAGCATCGCCTGACGCAAGTCCATGGACTCCGCCGTCCGACGCGTCAGTAGTCGTCCGGTCGCTTCACACACATCGGCGCAGTCGAGATTGAGCCGGATGCACTCACGCAACTCGGCGACGTCGCCCTCGGCCAGGCAGGCATCAGCGCAGGCAGTGCAAGCCTGGGCGCACTCGAAGCACGCCTCGATGCACTCCAGTAGCGCTGGGTCTGCTTGGTCCGTGGTGCTTGGGTGCTCAGTGAGCATCTGCTCGGCCACAGTCACGTCTGTCACCTCGATCGGTAGCCGTACCGCGAGTAGGCCGGCCGGCCTGCCTGCCTCTCGTCCCCCGCGGCTCGTGCGTCTGGGTACCCGGCCTGGTCTGGCAGTAACGGCGCGACCAGCGTTAAGACCTGCGTGGCGGGGTATCTTGCGAATCAGGAGGCTGCGGATACGAACAGGCCGCGGTATTCGCTATGAAGGGCGACACTGTCGAGATCGTCGTCGACGCCGGTGACACGACGCGACGCTACGAGGTCACGGCCACCAGGGCGGGCCGCCGGGTCGAGGTCACTGTCGGACGCGGTGTCGTCGAGGTCACGGAGGTCACGCGCAGCGGCACGCCGGTGCGAACGGCCCGCTTCATGGCGAGCCGCGTTCTGGCCCTCGTGGAGCACCCCGCACCAGGACCGCCTGCACCGCTGGACGGCGCCGGTCCAGGCGAGCAAGGCAAGGAGGGACGCTGATGGCTCGACCAGTGTGGCAGGGCGCCATCACCTTCGGACTGGTGAACGTGGGCGTCGGCCTGTATTCGGCGACCGAGGAGCAGTCTGTCTCGTTCCACCAATTCGAGAAGGGCACGGGAAAGCGCGTCCGCAACAAGCGCGTGGCCGAGGGCACCGACCGCGAGATCGATTACTCCGACGTCGCCAAGGGCTACGAAACAGAGACCGGCGACCACATCATCGTCACGCAGGAGGAACTCGAGCAGGTCGCCCCCGACACATCGCGATCGATCACCATCGACAACTTCGTCGAGCTGGCCGACATCGATCCGATCTACTACGAGCGCGCGTACTTTCTCGCGCCTCGCGACGAAGCGAACGAACACGCGTACGCACTGCTGCGTGAGGCCATGAAACAAGCCGGGTTGGCCGGCATCGCCACTCTCTTGATGCGGAACAAGCAGTACCTGGCCGCCATCCGGGCCACTGACGACGTGCTGGTCCTCAACACGATGCACTTCGCCGACGAGGTCCGCGATCCGGCGGAGACGGTCGGCTCGTTACCCGGCCAGCGTGAGCTGCCCAAGCGGGAGCTGGACACCGCGGTCCGCCTCATCAGCGAGCTCACCGTCGACTGGGACCCAACCCGATACCACGACACCCACCGCGAGCGCGTCCTCGAGCTCATCGAGCAGAAGGCCGGCGGCAAGGAGCCGGACACCGTCGTGGCAGAGGAGCCGCAGGAGAACGTCATCGACCTCGTCGCGGCGCTACAGGAGAGCATCGAACGGACTCGGGCGGGCAGAAAGGGACGCAACGGAAGCCAAGCAGGCTCGGGAGCCAAGCGCAGTGCGCGGTCCGGCGCAAAGGAAGGCAGGACAGGCAAGCTCGCAGGGCTCAACAAGAAGGAGTTGTACGACCGCGCGAGCGAGCTGGACATCTCGGGCCGGTCCTCGATGTCTCGCGACGAACTCGAAGAAGCGGTCGCCAAGGCGTCGTAGCGGCGCCCGGAGCGGCCCGAGTCCGAGGCCGGCGCCGTGGCCGCGAAGGCTGATCTCGACTCCAGTCCGTGGCGATTTGCCCAGTACTGTCGACTTCGAGGGGGCCGACTCGCTTGGTCGGCTACGAGGGACGGGCGTCGCCCTCCTGGCGCGCCGTCGGGTCCAGCCGGTAGTACGTGCTGAGCTCGCCGTCCGACGTGCGTTCTTGATAGACGAACCGCAAGTCGGCGGTCCTGAACCTGCTCAGCCACTCGTCCCAGCCGACCCGCTCGCCGCTCTCGTCCGGCCCGACCCCACGCACGTGGAGCCGCAGCTCGTCGAGCTGATCCCCGCTAGCCGGTGCGCGCACCACAACAGGCACCGCATCACGCTGCTGAGCCCAGGCCATGATGGTGCGCGGGTCTCTGGTAATAAGCATCTGCCCCGGGAAGTCTTCGTGCTCCTCCGGTGTTGTAATAGTTCGCCAGGCGGGCTGCTCACTGGATCGCGCAACCCGCTCAGACTCAGAAGAGCCCGACTCAGCGGCGCCATGAAGCCGGCCGGGGCCAGGCTGCCGGTTCGAATCCGTCACGAGATCTGCCGTGCCCCCGCGAGCGGACACTAAACGCGCCAACGACACCGCCCGGACTAGCGGCAACCGCGCCGGGTATCACCACGAGGAGACTGCAATAGGGGACGTGAACACAGTGAATGGAATCAACACCACAACTCGCACCGCCCAGCGGCGCGAGCCATATGAGGTCGAGGGCGACTACGACCTGGTCGGTCAGTACCTCAAGCAGATCGGCTCGACTCCCCTGCTCACCGCGCAGGAGGAGGTCGAGCTGGCCAAGCGCATCGAGGCCGGCGTCTACGCCGCCGAGTTGCTGCGCCAGGCCGACACCGGGGAGCGCGACGAGCTTCCCGCGAAGCGAGCCGAGCTTGAGGAGATCGCCCGCGACGGTGAGCGCGCCAAGGACCACATGATCCGCGCCAACCTGCGCCTCGTGGTGTCGGCGGCGCGCAAGTACTACCGGAACGTCGGGGTGTCGTTCCTCGACGTCGTGCAGGACGGCAACCTCGGCCTGATCCGCGCGGTCGAGAAGTTCGACTACCGAAAGGGCTTCAAGTTCTCCACCTACGCGATGTGGTGGATCCGCCAGGCGATCGAGCGCGGTCGCGCCGACCAGGCCCGTACCGTCCGGCTGCCGGTACATGTCATCGAGGACCTGTCCAAGCTGGGCCGTGCCGAGCGCAAGCTCCAGGCCGATCTGGGGCGAGACGCCACCGTGGAGGAGATCGCCGAGGTGATCGAGATGACGCCGGAGCGGATCGAGTATCTCCGCCGCGTTTCCCGGGACGTGGTCAGCCTGGACCTGCCGATCGGTGAGGACGGCGACACTCGCATCGGCGATCTGATCGAGGACACCACCGTCCTGCAGGCCACCGACGTGGTCGAGTTTCAGGCGCTCGGCGCGGAGCTGCGTTCGCTCGTCGACACTCTCGCACCGCGCGAGGCGATGATCGTGAGCCTGCGGTACGGGCTGCACGATGGCCGGGAGCACACGCTCCAGGAGGTCGCCGATCACGTCGGGCTCACCAAGGAGCGTGTGCGCCAGCTCGAGAAGGAGTCGCTCCAGCACCTGCGTGACCCGCAGCGGCACGAGCCGCTGCTGGCGTGGGCCAGCTGACCAACTGGTTGATCTTGCGACAATCCACAGCGTCGTACTCTGTGGATTGTCGCAAGATTGCTCGGGTATCGGATCGTCATGGCCAACGGGCTCGCTGAGTACCGGCGCCGGCGCTCGTTCGGTGAGACGCCGGAGCCGCAGGGCGGCGGGCGCCCGAGGTCGGCCGGCGACCGCTATGTCGTGCAGGAACACCACGCCCGCCGCCTGCACTGGGATCTGCGGCTGGAGCGTGACGGCGTGCTTCGGTCGTGGGCCCTTCCCAGAGGTGTCCCGGACGACCCGGAACACAACCGGCTCGCCGTGCCGACCGAAGACCACCCACTGGAGTACCTCGAGTTCGAAGGCGAGATCCCCGAGGGTCAGTACGGCGCCGGCCAGATGACGATCTGGGATCGCGGCACCTACGAGGCAGAGAAGTTCGGCGACGACAAGATCGTGATGCGGCTGGACGGCCGGCGGCTCCACGGCAGGTACGCGTTGTTCCGCACGGACAAGGACTGGCTCATTCACCGCATGGACCCGCCGGAGGGCCCGCCCAACCCGGAGCCTGGCTCGATCACGCCGATGAAGGCCACCCTCGCCGATCTACCGGGTGACGAGGACGACTGGGGATTCGAGATCAAGTGGGACGGCGTCCGGGCCATCGCGCACTACGAGCCCGGCCGACTCCAGTTGATCAGCCGCAATGGGAGGGACATCACCGACCAGTACCCCGAGATCGGCAGGATCGGCCGCCAACTCGGTTCACGCAAGGTCGTTCTGGACGGCGAACTGGTGGCCTTCGACGACGACGGCCGGCCAAGTTTCCAGCGGCTGCAACCGCGCATGCACGTAACCGCCGAGGCCGAGATACGGCGGCGGCAGCGTCAGACTCCCGTCACCTATGTGATCTTCGATGTGCTGTACGTCGACGGCAAGTCACTGCTCGACGAGCCGTACGAGGTCCGGCGCAGGGAACTCGACCGTCTCGACCTGGGCGGCCCGAGCTGGCAGGTCCCGGAGTATCACCGCGGCGAAGGTTCGGCGTTGCAGGCCGCGACCCGCGAGCGTGGCCTGGAAGGGATCATCGCCAAGCGCCTCGACAGCAGGTACCGGCCCGGCCGCCGCACCCGAGACTGGCTGAAGATAAAGAACGTCCGCAGCCAGGAGTTCGTCATAGGCGGGTGGTTACCGGGCAAGGGCCGTCGCGCGGGCGAGCTCGGCGCGCTTCTGGTCGGGTACTACACCGATGGTGAACTGCGCTATGCCGGAAAGGTCGGCACCGGCTTCGACGCCGACGCCTTGACGCTACTGGGCCGGCGGCTCGCGGCCCTGGAACGCAACGGCAGCCCGTTCACCGGCCGGCAGCCGGAGAAGGGCGCCACCTTCGTCCGGCCCGAGCTGGTGTGCGAGGTGACGTTCAGCGAATGGACGCGGGCCGGCACCTTGCGCCACCCGTCCTACCAGGGGTTGCGCGAGGACAAGGTTCCCACCGACGTGGTGCGGGAGGAGACGGCGTGATACCCGCTGCCCAGCTTGCCGAGGGCACGATCCAGGTCGACGGCCGCGAGCTCGAGCTGTCGAATCTGGACGAGGTCCTGTACCCGAAGACCCCGGACCCTAGGGAGATGCTCAGATGACCGAGACCATCAGGTTGGGCACGGTGGCCGGCGTCCGCGTCGGCCTGCATTGGAGCGTGCTCGGCATCCTCGTGCTGCTGCTCTTCTTCTTCGCCGGTGCCGCCCTCCCGGCACAGTTCCCGGATGAGTCGCAGACGGCGTACATCATCGCGGCGGTCGTGGCCACGGCACTGTTTCTCCTGTCGCTGCTGGCCCATGAGGTGGGCCATGCAATTGTCGCCGCACGCAGCGGCATCGAGGTCGAGGGCATCACCCTCTGGCTGCTCGGCGGAGTGGCCCGGTTGCGCGGCGAGGCGTCCACCCCGGGCATGGACTTCCGAATCGCAGCGGTGGGCCCGGCCATCAGCCTTGTCCTCGGAGCGGGCTTCACCGTCGCCGCGTGGATCCTTTCGGGCGTGCGGGCTCCCGAACTAGTCACCGGCGTCACGAGCTACCTCGGCGTCATCAACCTCCTGCTGGCGGCGTTCAACCTGATTCCCGCCGCGCCGCTCGACGGTGGCCGGATCCTGCGATCAGCGCTGTGGGCCTGGCGTGGCGACCGCGCCGACGCACAGATCTGGTCCGCGCGGGCCGGACGTGTCTTCGGCTTCCTGCTGGTCGGACTGGGCATCTTCGGTGTGTTCGCGGGCACCGGCGGAGGCCTGTGGTGGGTCCTGATCGGCCTGTTCATCGTCACGATGGCCTCGGTCGAGGAGAACTACGCACGCACGAGCGCCGTGCTCGGTGGACTACGCGCCCGCGACATCATGACTCCCGATCCGGACACCGCCGACCCCGGCGAACGTGTGGCCGAGTTCGTCCGCGACGTGATGATGGTCCGCCGGCACTCAGGGTTCCCGCTCGTGCGGCGGGGCGGTGAGGTCACGGGACTGGTGACCCTGAACCGGATCCGATCGCTTCCGCGGGACCGACATGCCGACACCACCATCGGGGAGATCGCCTGCCCGATCGACGAGATCCCCATCGCCCGACCTGACGAGCTCGTGTCCGAGCTGCTGGTCCGCCTTGGTGGCTGCGCTGACGGGCGCGCGCTGGTCATGGACGACGGCCGGTTGATCGGCATCATCTCGCCCAGCGACGTAAGCCGCGCCGCCGCACTTCGCGGCATCGGCATCCAGTCCTTCGACGGCGCCGACCTGGCCAGATCAACCGGCCCCTGGCGATGACGGAGCCCTTGGTGGCGGGCGAGGCCCGGGCGGTTGCGGGAGCGCTGCCCAACCTCGTCATCATCGGTGCGATGAAGTGCGGGACGACGGCCCTGCACAGGTTGCTCGACGAGCACCCGGATATCGCGATGGCCCGCGGTAAGGAGCTCAACTTCTTCTTCGGACCCGCAGCCGATCCGGGCGAGAACGCAGCGTCCACGTGGCACCGGGGGCTGGGATGGTACGCAAGCCAGTTCGACGCCAGTGCTGCGATACGCGGTGAGTCCTCGCCCGGCTACACCTCGCCCGACCATCCAGAGGCGGCCGGGCGAATGGCGGCTGTCCTGCCCGGAGTGCGGTTGGTGTACGTCGTTCGGGATCCCATCGAGCGAGCAATCTCGCAGTACCGCCACCATCGCGCCGACGGCACCGAACCACGGACGGCCGCCGACGCACTCCTGGACCCGGGCAGCCAGTACATCGCCCGCGGCCGCTACTTCGATCGCCTCACACCGTTCCTCCGGAAGTTCGGGCGCGAACAGATCCTGGTCGTCTCGCAGGAGGACCTTCTCAACGATCCTGGCCACTGTCTCGATCGGCTGTACCGGTTCCTCGGCGTGAAGACGCACGTGTCGCCGGCGCGGCGCTGGAACGTTGCCCGGGGAGACGACGTCGTCCTGCCGCGACGGCTTCGAGACCGGCTCGGCCGGGAGTTCGCGGACGACATCGCCCGCCTGCGGGAGTTCACCGGCCACGAGTTCGCGACCTGGTCGGTCTAGGTCCGCGTAGCCGACCGGGCAACTCCCGAGCGATCATCGGTTTCGGGTGCCAAATGCCGGGAAAGCACCTTGCATAGTGGTTACCGCGCCGCACCGCCCCGCGACAGGAGTTGGAATCGTCGCGGCGGCGCTTGCTCGATGATCCGGGCGGTGAGCTCCGCACGCGCCGTCCCAGTAAGAGAGAGGCTGTGCAGCTGATCATGTTGGCTAGTCACGTACCACCCGGGCCGGATCCCGACCCGACCCCGCCGACCCGACCGATGCCCGATCCGACACCGCCGGGGCCTGCGCCGGAACGCCCGGTCCCGCCGGCACCCACCCCCGAACCGAGTCCCACCGGGCCTCCGCCGGGTCCGTCGCCCGAGCCGGAACCGCGGCCGGATCCCGAGCCCGTCCCTTGATCGATTCATCCGGGGCCGCGGACTCGAGGCAGTCCTCAGTAGGAACCTTGCCGGTAACGTCCCCGGCCCTTGCCAATGCCGCCACGCTCCCCGCCGGTCTTGGCGTCCCTGCTTCGCATCAGGCGAAGCCGCTCGTCCAGACGTAGGTCTATCGACTCGCTGACCCGCAGAAAGTCCGCAGGATCGCTGCACTCTCGCCGTTCCCGCTGCAGCGTCTCGAGGAGCGCGTCGATCTTGTGGATTTTATGTTCACTTGTCTGACTCATCGTGGCCTCCAGCAGCGCAGGGTGACAGCGCAGGATGACCCTGTGTACCCAGGTGTTCGCCGCCGAACCGCACCGCGCAAAACCGCCCACAGGCATGAGCCGCCGACTACGGGGTACGTGCCAGGCAGGGTCAACGGCGCAGAGGACACGGCGATGGAGACGTGGATGCTTGTGATCTGGCTGGTGCTGGCGGCCCTTGGCTACGTTGTCGTGGTGATCGGATTGGCAGGACTACCTATGCATGCACGCGGCCGGACCCGGCGTATCAAGTGGTGGGCCTGGGTCACAATGCTCGCCATCGGATTCGTCGCTGTCGCCCTCGGTCTCGGCTGGTTCCTTGTCGTCGCCGTGAGCCTCACCTGGGCGACGGTCGCGTTGCTCACGCGGACAGCGACGAGTAGCCCGACCGAGCTCGAGACAGAGACGCCCGCGGACCCGTCGCCGGCCATCGACCGCGCGGACATCCGTACCGCGTCGAACGAGCAACTTTGCACGCTCTGGCAGCAGACCGGGCAACAGATGACGCACACCTACTTGCCCTCAACGCTGTGCTCGTACGCAGACCTGCGCCAAGCGATCCTCGACGAACTGACGGCACGCGACCCGGACGGGGTCAGCAGATGGCTCGGTGACCAGCCGGACCGCCGCGATCTACGGGCCTATATCCACGACCATCAGGCCTGACCTGTTGGGTCGATCGGATGGTTCGCGCCCGCCCGTGCCCAGATCAGCGGGCACCCGGACGGCCACCCCGCTAGGGCCTACCGTTCGTAGGTGCCGATCAGAATCCCTTGCGCGACGGTTATGCCCTCGATCGCGCGGTGCACGTCGTGGGCCGTCGGACGGTCTGGCAGCTCGATCGGCTGGGCCAGCGCGAAGACCTCGAACCGGTAACGGTGCGGGCCGTGGCCCTGCGGCGGAGCTGGGCCGCCCCAACCTTCCTCGCCGAAGTCGTTGGGCCAGACGCGAGCCTCGTCCGGTATGCGACCCTCGGGCACACCGCCTGTGTGCGGGTCCAGCCCTGTCAGCAGCCAATGCAGGAACGTGCCCCGTGGCGCGTCCGGGTCTGCGCACATCAGCACGACCTCGGTCGCGTCCCTCGGAACCCCGATCCACTCGATCGCTGGAGAGACATTCGGTCCGTCATGGCTGTGCCGGTCGGGGATACGTTCACCGTCTTCGATCGTCGAGCTGCGCACCTTGATCTGGTCCATGACTCGTCGATACCCACGGCCCCGCGACCGGAAACGCAAGTCAGTTTGCCGGCTGGCCGGTCGGGTAGGCGTGCCGAACTCCCGGACCGAAGCCCAGATGAGGTGATCGAGATGCCACCAGCCAACCGCCACGGATCGACGAGATCATCGGACTCTGGCCAGAGACCGCTGTAAGTTGCGTTCGCAAGGAACGTGATGTACTGCCGGACTGATCTTGTATCGGTGACTATTCGTTCGTTCTTGCACCATCCGGATCAAGATCGGTCCGGCACTTCTTCACAAGGCCGGACGCCAGGCCCCGGACTACGTGCGGGCGAGGAGACGGAGTTGCGACTCGACGCTGGACGGGACGACCGACCGGTGGCGTAATGCCGGCCTGATCCGCGGAACGGCGGCGGCGAAACCGGCCCGACCTGGGGAGCCGGACCGCAGGGTGGTGATGACCTCGTGGCCGACCACCGGCCACGGGCGGCGCAGGAATGCTGTGAGCAGTCGACTTCTCGCGATCGCTGCCTGCCGCGCGGCTGCCGAATGCCGGCTAGGCGAGGGATGGTGGTACGCGACGACTTGGTCCACGTAGGCCAGACCCAGTCCGGCACCCGCCATGTCGAGGGCTACCCGCTCCTCCTCCCCTGGGAACTGCACGATGTCGTCGAAGCCGCCCACTGAGAGGAACGCCCCTCGGTGCACGACCGACCCACACGCCATGAAGCCGAGAACCGAGGGGCCGGGGAGATCCGGAGCTCGCCCGACAGGGGAGCGCGCCATCAGCCGGCACAGTGGATCCAGCTCATCTCGCGGCAGCACCCGTACCTGGGCGGCAAGCACAGCAAGGCGAGGGTGATCCTGCATGATCCGCGTCGCACGTTCCAGCGCGCCCGGCGCCCACCACGAGTCGTCGTCGGCGAACGCGACGTACGGGGTGGCCGCCAGGTGCGCACCTATGGTCCGCGCGTAGGCGCCGTGGTTAGCGTCCAAATCGACGAGTTCGACGTTCGGCAGTGAGCCGATCGCCTGCTGGGTGCCGTCCGTGGAGCCGTTGTCTACCACGATCACGGGTGCTTCGTGCCGGCCGAGCGTGCGCAGCAGTTCGTCCCGCCTGTTGCGGGTCGCGACGACGACGGTGATGTGGCCGGCCATGCGACCGCCTTACCCCCACGGGCTGGCCGGAATCACTGGGCGGCGCGCGAGCTCAGCGTGAAACAGCGGAGTGGCTGGACCCTGCGTAGAAATCAGAACCGTCGGGTGAACTGTGCCGCCGAGCGGGTAGCAGGCGATGGCGGGGGTACGCGGCAACGGAGCCGCGTCCGAGCACGAGGAGGAGCAATGACAACAACACCGCAGTCCGTAGCCGATGTCATGACACCTGAGGTGATCGGTGTGAGCCCGAGCGCCCCGGTTACCAAGGCCGCCGAGTTGATGCGCGAATACGACGTTGGCGACGTCCTCGTCGTCGAGGACAACCGCGTGCAGGGCATAGTGACCGACCGGGATCTGGCCGTGCGGGTGCTCGCCGCCCACCGTGAACCTGACTCCACGACGGTCGCCGAGGTTTGCAGCGACGATCTGGTCAGCGCTCTTCCCGAGTTACCCGTGTCGGAAGCGGTCGAGCTGATGCGCGAGTTCGCCGTCCGGCGACTGCCGGTGATCGCGGCGGACGGCCAGCCGCAGGGCGTGGTGACGATAGGAGACCTGGCGGTGACGGAGGACCCGCAGTCGGCCCTCGCCGACATAAGCGCCGCGCCACCGAACATGTGATCACCGCTCGTTGATCAAGCAAGGCGGGTTCGACACGCCGCTGCCGCTCGGTTCGACCTGGCATTCCCGCGTTGCGAACCCGCCAGCTTGATCGGTGCACACGTACCCGGCGCCGTCGCGTCCTTCGGCGGCGAGTCGGCATCGGCGTCGTTCGGATTGTCGAGGTCCTCGGAGCCGGAGTCACCCCCGGGTCATCGTTTGCCGGCCCAGCGCCTGGGTACCCGGCCGCAATGGAGTGGAGATTCCAGCGGGCGGTCGTCACCGGAGGAGCCGGTTTCCTCGGCAGCCATCTGTGTGAGGCCCTGCTGTCCCGCGGCAGCCAGGTCGTGTGTCTCGACAACTTTCTCACCGGCACGCCGGCCAACGTCGCACACCTGATCGACCGGCCGGGGTTCCGCCTTCTGCGCTGCGACCTGACCGACTTCATTCATGTGCCCGGCGATGTCGATCTCGTGCTGCATTTCGCCTCCCCGGCCTCTCCCGTGGACTACCTGCGGCTTCCGCTCGAGACCCTGAAAGTCGGGGCGCTCGGAACGTGGCATGCACTGGGAATGGCGAAGGACAAGCAGGCCAGGGTCGTGCTCGCCTCGACGTCGGAGGTGTACGGCGACCCGCAGGTGCATCCGCAACCGGAGGACTACTGGGGTCACGTCAACCCCGTGGGCCCGCGAGGGGTGTACGACGAGGCGAAGCGGTACGCCGAAGCCCTGACCACCGCGTACCGAACCGCGCACGACGTGGACACCGCGATCGTGCGCATCTTCAATACGTACGGCGAGCGGATGCGCTCCGCCGACGGCCGCGCCATCCCCACGTTCATCCGGCAGGCCCTGGCGGGCGAGCCACTCACCGTAGCGGGCGACGGACTTCAGACCCGGTCGGTCTGCTATGTCGACGACCTCGTCGACGGCATCCTCGGCCTGGCCGCGAGCGGGCATCCGGGCCCGATGAACATCGGGGACCCCACCGAACTCACTGTCCGGCAGATCGCCGAGGACATCGTCGCATCGACCGGATCGAATTCGAGTATCGAGTACGTCGACCGGCCGGTGGACGACCCGCAGGTGCGCCGGCCGGACACCACGCTGGCCCGGACGGTGCTGGGATGGGAACCGCGGGTGTCGTGGTCCATAGGCCTTTCCAGGACGGTTGCCTGGTTCGCCGACGCCGCCAGGCAGTCCGCCTAGCCGGCCATCTGCTGCGGCTCGTTCCGGGCGATCAATTCGAACGCGGCATGGAGGACCTCGGCGACATCTATTCGGTCCAGCGCCGGGTCGAGCTCGCCGGAATGCGGATCCCCGTCGCCCCCGCCATGCCACAGCACGACGTGCCGGTCGAGATCGATGACCGGCCCCCACCGGGCCGGCGACGTCGGCCCGAACAGCAGCACGGACGGCGTCCCGAACGCGGTTGCCAGATGCGCCGGCCCGGTGTCGCCCGCGAGCAGCAGGGCGGCACCCGCTACGAGGTCGGCGAGCCCCGACACCGACAGCCGGCCGGCCAGATTCCGGGCTCGTGGAATCCCGCTGACTATTCCGGTGCACAGGTTGCGTTCGGTCCTGTTACCCGTGAGGACGACCTCGTGACCGCAGTCGTCGAATGATCGGACGACCTCCCGCCAGCGCCGCTCCGGCCAGCGGCGGGCTGCGGACGCTGCCCCCGGATGGACCACGACGCGGCCGTTCACCGGTCCGAGCCGGGGCAGCCGCAGGTCCTCGGGACCACACGGCCCGCCGGCATGTGACACCAGCCGGCACCACCGGACGACCTCGTGCTCGTCCCTGGACCAGTTCGGCCCTTGCTCGTGACCGGCGGCGTCGCACCGGAAGGCGACCAGCCGGGCCGGCCGAGTCGCATTGAGAACCTGATGGCTCTGCGGGCCAGAGCCATGCAGGTTGACCGCCACGTGCCCGCCGCGTGGCCAGTCCAACCGGGCAAGACCTCTGGTGTGCAGCACCTCGTCGACGATGCCAAGCCCGTGCAGCCAGCCGCCGTACCAGCTCGGCGCGGCCAGCACGACCCGGCCGGCCGGCCAGGCCCGCCGGATTCCTCGAAGCGCGGCGATGCCGGCCGCGGTGTCCCCCAGTCCCAGCGCCCGCAGCACCAGGACGGTATCGGGTGTCATGGCCAGGATGGCTCCTGCGCCGGTGTGACCACGAGTTCGCGCAGCTGGCAGGTTGCCGGGTGGCGAAGAGCGCTGAGCACGACCTCTGCGATGTCGGCAGGATCGGCCAGGTCCGCGTCGGAGCCGGGGCGGTATTGCTCCGGGCGGCCATCGAAGAACGAGGTCCGCATGCCACCCGGGATGAGCAGCGTCACACCGACCTTGCCGGCCAGCTCCGCCGCCAGCGCTCGGGTGAAGCCCACGACGCCGAACTTGGACGCGCAGTATGCGGTGGCGTCGCTGAGCGCGCGAAGCCCGAGCGTCGAGCCGACGGTGACTACGGTGCCGCGGTTGCGCTCCAGGTACGGCAGGCAGGCTCGCACGGTCGCCGCCGTGCCGAACAGGTTCACCTTGACCACCCGTTCCCACGGCTCGCGCTCGATTTCGGCCAGCGGCCCGCACGCATCGATACCGGCTGCGGTGACGACCGCGGCCGGCGGGCCGATCTGGTCGACGAGATCGGCCACGGCCCGCTCGGCATCGCCCGGCTCGGCCAGGTCAGCGAGGCTGTGGGCCGCAACCGCGTCGGGGGGCACCCGGTCGATGACTCCCGGCGTGCCGCCCGCCTTGTCGACCGCACGGGCCACTGCGGCGCCGAGCCCGCTCGAGCCGCCGGTTATGTACACCGTGCCGATGTCGGTCATGCCGTCCATGAAGCCTCCGTCAGGTTCCGCGTCCGGCTCCCCGCCGAACGTTGCAGGATCGAGGTGGTCGAGTGACCGTCGAGGTACGGGGCCAGCGCTACCCGCCCGCCCCAGCTCTCGACGAGTTCCGCTTCCGGGATCGGTCGGCCGGAATAGTCGCCGCCCTTGACCCAGACATCGGGCCGCAGCCGGTCCAGCGCCGCGCAGGGGTCGTCCTCGCCGAACACCTCGACGGCGTCGACGCAGCTCAGCGCAAGTAGGACCCGGGCCCGCTCGGCCGCGCTCATCACCGGGCGCCCCGGACCCTTCCGCCGCCGCACCGATGCATCGGAATTGATCAACACGACTAGGGCGTCGCCCATCCGCCGGGCCGCCTCCAGGCAGGAGACGTGCCCGGCATGCAGGATGTCGAAGCAGCCACCGGTCGCGACCACGGTGCCGCCGCGGGCCCGGACCGCTGCGACCGCCTCGGCCCCCATCACCCCGGCACCGTTCGACGACACGCTGTTCGACGACACGCCGTTCGACGACACGCCGTTCGATGACGAGCGCAAGGGCACCAGGCCGTTCGACCCGGTCCGGCTCATGTCTTCGAAAGAGCCCAGCGCGGACGGACCGACCGGCCAGGCCGGACGCTCCACCTGCGAACTCACCCCACCGGCGGCCACCCACGCGGTGGCCTCGGCCACTCCGGACGCCACCGCCTCACAGATCGCGGCGCCGTACGCGATAGCCCGCACGACGGCGGAGGCGAACCTGTCGCCGGCACCGCATGTGTCACCGGACGCCGACCATGGCGCGGGCAGGGCGACGGCGTCGTCAGGAGGCACCGCGAGGTGAGCACCCGCGGCTCCGGCCGTGACGCAGACCGCGGTGGCGCGCCAGAGCCCGCAAAGCGCGCCGGCCAGCGAGCCGGCACCCGGGTCGACAACGAGACCGGCACGAGACGCCGCCGCACCGGCTTCGGCGAGGTTGGGCGTGGCGACCACCCGAGGAACCGGGTCGCCGCCCCGCGGGTGAGGATCCCATACGGTCGGCACCCGCTGTGCCACGTCGGCCAGCAACTCTCGAATGGCGACGTGGCGGGTGGTTCCGGCGCCATAGTCGGACACCAGCACCACATCGGCGTCGCGCAGCACGTCCCGCAGGACGTCGATCGGCGGGTCGACCGGCCCTCCCGGACCACCCTCGTCGAACCGCACCACGACCTGCCCGCGGGCCAGCACTCTCGTCTTGTGCCTGGTCGGCCCGTCATGTGACATCGGGATCAGGGAAAGGTCGCTGCCGAGCATGGCGGCGAGCCGCCGCCCTGCTGGATCGGACGCGATCGGCGCGGCCAGGGTCACGTCAACGGCCCCGGACGCGCACAACTGGGCGGCCAATCCGGCGCCGCCGGGCCGCTCGCGGCCACCGTCGACGTCCACGACAGGGACGGGCGCGTCCGGGCTGAGCCGCTCGGCCCGGCCAGATATGTCCCGATCGAGGACGACGTCGCCGATGACCACGACCGATGGCCTGCTCACGCCGACGCCTCCTCGAGGAGCACCGAACCGGCCGGCAGGTGCCCGTCCACGGCCGCGCACAAAGCGTGGACGGCGACCAGGTGTATCTCCTGGACCACGGCGGTGGAGCGGGCCATTACGGGCACCGTGAAATCGGCCAGGGCGGCGAGTGGGTTTGGCACGGCGCCGGTGAGCGCCCACACGTCGAGTCCGACGGCCCGAGCGCGCTCAGCCGCCCGGAGCACGTTTCGGCTCCGCCCGCTCGTGGAGATCGCAACGAGAACATCGCCCGGCCGGCCGTGAGCCTCGACCTGGCGGGCGAACACCTCGTCCGGACCGTAGTCGTTGAGGATCGCGGTCAGGCTTGAAGTCTCGGCGGACAGGCAGATGGCCGACATCGGCCGATGCTCGCCGTCGAACCGGCCCACCAGCTCGGCAGTTAAATGCTGGGCCTCGGCCGCGCTGCCGCCGTTGCCCACGGCGAGCAGCCGTCCGCCACTATCGAGGACCCAGGCGAGCCGCCTTCCCAGCGCCTCGATGAGCTCATCGCTCTGCCGGAACACGGTCAGCGTCCGGCACAGCTCGTCGACGTGGCCCGGCAACCAGGATTGCGGGTTCATCACACGGCCTCCAATCGGCGCACCCGGCCGGGCGCCACCTCTGCGTAGGCCTGTTCGACCTGCTCGGCCACGCGGGCCCAGTCGAACCGTTCCTCTGCGCGCAACCGCCCCGCACGGCCCAGCCGGCGGCGCAACGTCTGGTCGGCAAGCAACTGCCGGGCCGCGTCCGCGACCGCCGAAGGATCCCGAGGCGGGACGAGAATGCCTGTCTCTCCGTCGGCAACGGAGTCGAGCAACCCGCCGACCGCGCTGCCGATGACCGGCCGGGCACAGCTCATCGCCTCGAGTGGGACGATGCCAAAGGGCTCGTACCAGGGCGTGGTGACGACCGCGTGGGCCGATCGGATCATCGGCGGGACGGTGTCGTGGTGCACGCTGCCCAAGAAGATCACCCGCTCGGCCACGCCGAGTTCGTTGGCGAGTGCGGCCAGCCGCTTGGCTTCGGGGTCCTCGCCGACCTTCTCCGCCGGCGGGCCGCCGGCGATCAGCAGTTCAGCGTCGGGGAGCTCGGGCATGGCCCGGATGGCGGTGTCGACTCCCTTGCGTTCGACAAGCCGGCCGAGCGAGAGCAGGCGGCGCCGACCGTTGGCCGGCCAGCTGTCGCCGTCCGGTGTGAAGCGACGCGTGTCGACGCCGCACGGCACGACCTGGATTCTGTCCTCGGTTGCACCGATCCTGCTCAGCTCGGCCACCTCGTCGCGGCAGGTCGCGACAACCAGGTCGGCCCAGCGGCCGAGCGCCGACTCGATCCTCATCCGTTGCGGCGGGCTGGTGTCGGCCGCCCCCTGGTACCGACGCTTGACCGAACCGAGGGCGTGGAACGTCTGCACCATCGGGATCCCCAGGTCCTTCGCCGCAGGCACGGTAGCCATACCGGACATCCAGAAATGCGCGTGTGCGACGTCCGGCCGCCAGTCCCCGGACCAGGCGCGCAGCAGCCACCGGCCGAACGCGGGCATGAACGTGGGCAGCTTGTCCTTCGGTATGTGCTCCGCGGGACCGGCCGGCACGTGCACGACGGTGACACCAGGGCAGAGCTCGGCCGTCGGCGGCAGATCCGCCGCATCGCGCCGCGTGTATACGTCCACCCGATGGCCGCGCGCCGCCAGAGCTCTGGCCAGAGCGCCCACATAGACGTTCTGGCCTCCCGCATCAGCGCCTCCGAGCGCCGCCAGCGGGCTGGCGTGCTCGGAGATCATCGCGATCCTCATCGGACCACCTCCTTGAGTAAGCGGTCCCAGTCGTCCAGGAACCGGTCGAGACCGAAGCGCGCCAGGGCGTGCCGGCGGGCGGTCAGGCCCACCTGCTTGGCGTCCTCGGGGTCGTGAAGCCACCTGCGTGCCGCCGCGGCCAGCTCAGCCGGATCGGCAGACAGCACACCGGCTGTCGCCGGTACGGCGTCCGGAGCCGCCGTGGCGGCCCAGCCCAGCACCGGCATGCCGATCGCCATCGCCTCGACGAGCGCAAGGCCCAGGCTCGTCCAGCGGTATGGATGGAAGTAGGCGCGACACCGGCCGAGCTCATCGTGCAGGGCGTCCTGTCGAAGGTTCTCGTGGACGGCGGCCAACCCGGGTGCGCGCTCGGCGAGCGGCGCCACGCCCATTCCGAAGACCTCCACCGGGATCTGGCTCGCAAGCTCGACCAGCGTGTCTGTCCCGGCCACCCGCCAGCGGCGTACCGGCTCGTTCACCACTGCGGCCACCGAGACACGCTGACCCGTATACCGGTAGCCCGGGTCGATCACGCCGTGCTCGATGACCTCCACCGGTGCCACGCCGTTGTCCCACATCAGCCGGTTGAAATGCGTGACGTGCACGATGGGTACGGTGGTCTGTCCGCTCAGCGGGTGTGACGTGGCCGCTGCCGGCCCGTCCGGCGTGTTGTGCTCGACGTATACCGCCGGGACGTCCAGTCCGGCGCGCCGGCCGGTCCACCGTTCCAGCAACTCGAGTTCGCTGGGCCGCTGGAGGATCGCGACGTCGAACTCCGCCCCGCCCAGGTCGCTGACGGGGACCTCCACGGCATTCGGCGGCCAGTCCCAGGTCTGCGCGCGGCCACGACCGTCCGGACCCCTGTCCGGCACCAGCGGCAGGAGGTACTCGTCGCGGCCCTGCACCAGCGCCGTGGTCCACGAACCGTGTACGTGCCAGGTCAGGATCTTCACGATGCACCTGCCATTGCCGCAGACCGGCCGGCCGTCGTGAGCCGCCGGACGGCCGCGACCACCGCCTCCGGCCGCACGTCGGAAATGCAGGGGTGCCCCGGTATCGGGCACTCCCTCGCCCGGGTGTCGCGGCACGCCGCCCACTGGTCGCCCAGCAGGACGGTGGGCACCTGGTACGGCGCCCAGCGATCGGCCGGCACAACCGGCGCGAACAGCGACACGACCGGCGTCCCCACCGCGGCCGCGACGTGCGCCGGCCCGGTATTGCCGACAACGACGCAGGACGCGCGCTCGAGCGCGGCGGCAAGCTCGGCCAGGCTGGTGCGGCCGGCGAGGTTCACCGCACCGGCCGGCGTTGCATTGGCCGCGAGCTCTTCATCAGCGGCGGTGCCCGTGACCACCACAACCCAGCCACTCGCCACAAGGTGCCGGGCGATGTCGTGCGCGTGGCCGGCCGGCAGCCCGCGGGCGGGCACCGAAGCGCTCGGGTGGAGCACGACGTAGGGCCGATCGGGGATGAGCCCGCCGACGTCCGGCAGCGGCCGACGCACCTCGAGGCCGCCGGAGTCGTCGGGTGCCAGCTCGCCGCCGGCCGCGCGGGCCAGGCCCACCGCTGCCTCTACCTCATGGCCCCCGTCTCGCCGGTGCCGGAGGTCAAGCAGCGACCCGGGGTAGTCCTCGGACATGGCGCCGATCCAGCCGATGCCGGCCAGCCGCGCCAGCAAGGCCATAGGGAGGGGGCACTGGTGGAAGGAGGTGAAGATGACGGCGCGGTCGTAGCTCCGGCGGCGAAGCCGTCTGATCAGCGCCGCGACCGCAGCCGAATCCACCGGCGCCGGCTCATAACCTGACCATGGCGGATCGAAGTTGACCAGCTCGTCCACCCCGGGAAGCAACTCGCCCGCCGCTCTACCGGCGCGTGAGGCGAGCAGGTCGACGCTGTCGTAACGATGTGCAAGTGCTCGGATGGCTGGGCCGGTGAGCAGCACGTCGCCCGCGCTGTCGAGCCGAACGGCCAGCACCCTGGTCATGTTCGCTCCTGGACGTGAGGCTCGACCCTTCGGTACCGCCATGCGCCCAGCACCCGGTGAGCTGTGGCGACCGGCGGGATGGCGATGCTCGTGGTCAGCATTCGCCCGATCTCGGTCGGCGTCGCCGGCCCGGGTTTGATGCGCAGCCAGGCGAACTGTGCGGTCAGCGCGAGCCATCCGGCGGCCGCCACACCAGCAGTGCGGCGCGCTCCGGCTGCCCCGGCGACTAGTGCGGCCACTCCACTTGCGGTCGTCGCGACGTGCCAGCCCAGCCGGCCCCGCGGGGCGAGCGCCACCTGACGCCAGTGCGGCCCGTGACGGCGGCGCATCAGCACGTCGTCGGCGTTGCCGGCCTGGGCCCGCACGCTTGCCCACTCGCTCTCCGGACGGACCGGATGAAGTGTCTCGCGGCGCCCGCGGACCAGCCGCCAGCCACAGCTCCGCATCCGGACCGCCAGATCGGCGTCCTCGCGGTAGGCCCGCCGGAACCGCTCGTCGAACCCGCCGACGCGCTCGAGCGCCACTCGCCGGTACGCCATGTCGGCAGTGATCCACGCGGCCGATGCCAGGCCGGCGGTGTTGCGCTCAGCGTCGGTGGGCTTTCGGTGCGCGGGCAACGGCACCCGGATCCGGGCCTGGACGCCGGCCACGTCGGCAGGCTGCTCGGCCAGATCGGACGCGAGCCGCGCCGCCCAGTCCGCGGGCAACTCGACATCGTCGTCCAGGAAGACCACCCACTCGGCACTGGTCTTGCGCCAGCCGGCGTTGCGGGCCGCCGCGGGCCCGTTCGCTCCTGAGCGGACGACCTGCGGATCCAGCGCACCGACCCGCAGTTCCAGCTCTGGCGGCGCACCCGGCCGGTCGTCCACGACCACGATCTGCTCTGGGCCGCTCGACGGATCCTGCCCAGCGAGGGAGGCGAGCAGCCGGTACACGGTCGGCCGGCCAACGGTCGGGATGACGATCGCGTAGCCCATCAGTCCACCTCGGTCAGGTACACGCTCGGGCGGCGAACCAGGTGCGGGCCGAGCACCAACGCATCGACCGGCGTCGAACCGAACAGCTCCAGCGCGTCGCGGGGATCGTCGACGATCGGCCGGCCGGCGGTATTGAGGCTCGTGTTGAGCAGCACCGGCAGACCGGTGCGGGCTTCGAACGCGCGCAGCAAGGCCGCGACGCGGGGCAGCGTCCGATCGTCGACGGTCTGGATCCGGGCCGTCCCGTCGACGTGGACGACTGCGGGTATGCGGTTCCGCCAGCCGGGATGGACCTCGTGCACGAACAGCATGTGCGGGCTCGGTAGCGGGCCACCCGAGAAGATCTCGGCCGCCCGGTCGGTGAGCACCATCGGGGCAAGCGGGCGGAACTGTTCGCGGCCCTTCACCGCGTTGAGCCGCTCCTGGTTGTTCGGGTCCGCCGGGTTCGCCAGCAGCGAGCGCTGCCCGAGCGCCCGCGGGCCGTACTCGCTACGCCCGTCGAACCACGCGACGACGCCGTTGCCGGCGAGGATCGCCGCAACTTGATCGACCAGGTCGGGAGGTGTCGTGAACGGTACGGCCGCGTGGCGCAGCCACCGGGCCAGTTCGTCGTCGGTCCAGGATCGGCCGAGCGCCGCCGACGGCATCGCGGCCGGCGGCCGGCCGGCGTCCGCGTCAATCTGCAGCGCGGCCCCGAGCGCGGTGCCCGCGTCACCCGCCGCCGGTTGGACCCAGACCTCCTCGAACGGGGTCTCCCGCCAGATCCGCGAATTCGCCACGCAGTTCAGCGCGGTTCCGCCGGCCATGGTGAGCACCCGATCGCCGGTCTGTGAGTGCAGCCAGCGGGCCAGATCGACCAGCACCTCCTCGAGCCGTTCCTGGACGGAGGCCGCCAGGTCGGCATGGTCGGCGGTCCACTCGTCGCCGGTTCGACGCGGTGCCCACCTGCTCCAGTCCGGAACCTCGGCGACGAAGCCGCCGTCGCCGGTGGCGTAGACGAGCTCGCGCAGCTCGTCGAGGTGACGGGGGCGGCCGTACGAGGCCAACGCCATGACCTTGTACTCGTCGCTGGATCGCAGGAAGCCGAGGTGCTCGGTGAGTGACTCGTACAACAGCCCGAGCGAGTGGGGCAGCTCCTGGCTCGCGAGCAGCTCGAGCCTGCTGCCCGTGTACCTGCCTGCCAGGTGGGACGCCCGCTCGCCGCGGCCGTCGAGGACGAGCACGCTGTTCTCCCGGAACGGACTGGCCAGTGCCGCCGAGGCGGCATGCGCGACGTGATGCGGGACGAAATGGACCGCCCCTTGGTCCAGGCCTGGTAGCGCTGCCGCGAGAAAGTACGGCGCCCGCTCCGCGTACGTGACCCGCAAGTGGTCCCAGGCGTCAGAGAGGCCGATCTCGTCCGCCGGTTTGCTGAGCGCCGGATCGAACGAGTAACCCACCGCGTCGACGTCGGCGGGCGTCAGGCCGGCTTCCTCCAGGCACCACCGCATCGCCAGCTCCGGCAGCTCCCAGGCTGCGAACGGCACGGGGCGTTTGCCGTGTTTGCGGCGGCTGAACCGCTCCTCCTCCGCTGCTGCGACGATTTGTCCGTCGACCACGAGAGCGGCGGATGGATCATGGAAGATCGCATTGATACCCAGGACGCGCATGGGGCCGGGCTTACCCCAGGGTCGGCTCTATACACGCTCAACAACAAGCGCTTCTGTCGCTCGGGTCTGAAGTAACGCTTCTACCCGGATATGAGAAGCCCACCTGATCGCCGGGCGGATGGCGATCAGGTGGGCTGGCCTGCGAGGCGGCCTAGCGTGGGTCCTGAGGGACCTCGCCGCGCCACGCGCCGGATTCGGTCCCACGCGACTCGATGAACTCCTTGAAGTTCTTCATGTCCCGCTCAGCCGCTATCGAGACGATACCGGCCTTTTCACCGACCTTCTCGGTGAACGTCTCCGGCGCCATCTCGAGCTGGAACATGACGCGGGTCTTGGCGTCCTCCAGCTTGTGGAACGTCACCACGCCGGCATGACCAACTCCGCTGGTGGTCCGCCAGGCGACCCGCTCGTCGGGAAGCTGTTCGGTTATCTCGGCGTCGAACTCCCGCTCCACTCCCGCGATCTTCACACGCCAGTGCAGGTGCGTGTCGTCCAGTTGCTTGACGGACTCCACGTCGCTCATGAACTGGGGGAACTCCTCGAACTGAGTCCACTGGTTGTACGCAGTGCGGACAGGTACGTTCACATCGACCGACTTCTCGGTTGTGGCCATGGCAGGCTCCTCTCACGCATGACATTGGTGCTTCACGCGCCGGATACCCGCGCTGCACCGCTGAAAACGTGCCGCACCGACGGTCAGGGTCGATGCCTGTCGATCAGGCTCGTCCCCATGGACCTGGCCAGTAAGGCGGCGTCCGCATCACCTTCGGCCGCAGCGATGATCGAGCCCTTGATGAGGATGTGCCAGGAGCGGGCGAACCCCTCGACGTCCCGCAACCCGGCCTCGGTGGCGAGCGCGGCCACCACATCACGGACGTTCTGCAGGTACGCGACACTCGCCTTGCCCAGCGGGTGCTCGGGTCCCATCTCGAGCAGCACGGTGATGAAGGCACAGGCATCGAACTCCGGGCCGGCGAACCAGTCGTGGAACACGTCGAAGATCGCTAGCAGGCGCTCCTCGGGTGTCGATCCGCGGGCTCGCGCCTTGCCGTCGACGAAGTCCATCGTCCACCGCTGGTCGCGAAGCTCGAGGAAGGCGAGCACGAGGTCGTCCTTGGAAGCGAAGTGCTTGTAAAGGGTCGCCTTCGCGACTCCCGACTTGTAGATCACTTCGTCTATACCAACGTCGCGAACTCCCCGCCTGGAGAACAGTTCGTACGCGGTGTCGAGGATGCGTTCACGGGGTTTGAGCCCGGATCGGGTCATGATCACGTACCCGGAGTCGGTGATACTGCCAAGGGCCCCAGCTTACCTAGACAGACCCTTCTGTTCGTGTTACAAAAGCGAGGCGAACAATCTGGAGTGACATATGCCCGAGATGCCTAACCCTGTGCCCGAGGGGGACGCTGAACCTGCCAAGCTGCAGATTCGCGTGCAGAACGCGCATGGGCCTGCGGTGGTGCGGCTGGCCGGCGAGATCGACCTGTCCAATGCAGCGCGGCTTCAGGACCAGCTCAGTTTGCTCGTCGAGAACGGGCACGTGGTGGTCGACCTCTCCGAGGTGACGTTCATCGACTCCACCGGCCTCAGCGCGTTCATCGTCGGACATCGCCGGGCCACCGCCGCAGGTACGGGCATGCACCTGGCCGGCGCCACAGGGACGGTGCGCAGGTTGTTCGAGCTCACCCAGCTCGACCGGCACCTTGATCATCATGACGCG
>DASUUU010000115.1:0-8778 GCA_036373915.1 Jiangellaceae bacterium
GTCCACCAGGTCCGGCGGCGTGCCCGCCACCGTCGTCTGCCACGCGGACTGCACAGCGACCCAACCCTCGCGCAGGCCTTCGGGCGTCTGCGCCTTCTGCAGCTCGCGGCCCGGGAACTGCCGGTTGAGCTCGGCATCCACGAGCGGCACCACGTCGACCCCATTGACGAAGAGGCTGCCGAGGAACAGGTCGTGGCTGTCGATGTCGAGTCCGTCCACATCGACGCTGCGCATCGTCACACCGCTGACATCGGAGAACCGCAGGGTGGCACCCTTGAAGCTCGCCTTGACGAAGGTGGCGCCTTCGAACTCCTTCGTGCCGGAATAGGTCGTCATCGCTCTATCATCACCGATGTCGGCGACAGTCCTGACCGACAGAATCGCGAGCCGTGCCGGCCCAAGTCAGGGCTGACCGGGGGCTCCCGCCTCCACGCGCTCGCTCAGCCCGCCACCGTCGCCGACGTGGGTGAAGCCTAGGGTCGCGCATAGTCTGCGTGGCGGCGGCCGACGAATGGTGGATCGACCAAAGCCCCACCCCGAACTCCTGTGGGCCATCGGCGCCAACGACGGTCGCAGACAGGTCAAACGAACTTTGCCCCGATACGACCCAAACCGACGTGAGGCAGCGTCGGGATAGGCGAGCGCATATCGGCAGGACCGAGCTGTTCGGGTCATGTGCGGGTGAGTGCGCTAGAAGGAGCACCGATGTGGGTGACAAGGACAGGTATTCCGGCTTCGATCTTTGGGGCGGCCGTCCGCCGTTGTGAGGTGGTGGATCAGGTCAATAGCGCAAGGCCGGTGATTTCGCTGATTCGGACTGCGCCTGGCGGCGCGTAGCGTCGGGCCACGTGAGAGTTGGCGGCCCCGGGCCGAGGCACTGCGCTGAGCATGGGACGTGCAAGACCTAGTGGACGCATTCTACTGAGGAGACTCATGCAGGAACCGATAGTGGCTTCGTCACCTCATTGGACGGTTACGGGGCTCGCGGGAATCTGGCCCGGGTTGTGGGGCTGCCGAGTCCGGGTGAGGAATCAAGACGTGTGGATCGGCTGGCAGGCCCTTCTTCGCGCCCGCCGTGTCGCCGATCACGCTGACCTTCCACCTTCTGGCCGTGGTTAAGCCCTTAGGCCGCGTCCGGGACTACACAAGCACAGGGCGATGAGTTTCGCCGTGGTTCCCAGTCTGTCTCAACACCACGCGATCAACGACGTGAGGAGAGCATCATGACCGCTAGCTACACCTTCGACGTCTTTTCCAGCCTCGACGGCTTCGGCTCTGTCGACGGCGGCAACTGGGGCGGCTACTGGGGTAAGCAAGGCCCTGAGTTGCTTGACCACCGCCTGGGCTTGTACGGAGCGGAGCAGCGGATGGTCTTCGGGGCCAACACGTATCGGGCGTTTGCGCGGATGCTGGCCTTGAGCACCGAGGAATCCGAGGTGCGTGACCCCTGGGTGACCCGGATGAGGAGCCTGCCGGCAACGGTGGTGTCGACCACACTGAAAGGACCCCTCGACTGGCCGGACGCGACCGTGGTGAGCGGAGACGCCGTCGAGGTCGTCGCCCGTTTGAAGGCGGAGTCCGAGGTGCCGTTGCGCTCGCACGGCAGCCTGTCGATGAACCGGGCGCTGATGGCCGCCGGTCTGGTCGACCGCGTCCAGGTGACGCTGTTCCCTGTGATCACCGGTCAGACCGGGGCGGACCCGATCTTCCAGGGTGCGGCCGACTTCGACCTCGAGCTGATCGAGCACCGGACACTCGACGGCCACATCCAAGAGCTGATCTACCGGCCCACGCTGCATGTCTGAGTCCGTCCACGCACTCCACCCGTTAAGGGTTGAAGCCGGCGCTGGCGATCGGCTGCGGTGCGACGGATGGTCGCGCGCCTCACGAGTACGGCGCATAACAGCATGCGGGGGCGGAGTTCGCCGAAGTCGTTTCGCCGGCGCCGCATTATCCGGCATTACCAGGACCGGCCCATCGACGCCGAGGCTATCGAACGGATCGTCGCGAACGCGCTACGGGCGCCCTCCGGCGGCTTCACCCAGGGTTTGGGCTTCCTGGTCCTTACTGACAGTTCCGGGCTTCAACCATCAGCGGCAGAAGAGTACGTGTTGCGGGTCGCACTGTCGTCAAGAGAGGATCAAGGTCAGCTGGGAGGAGACGTGATGATTGGCTTCATCGCGGCCGATCAGGCGCTACAGCTTGGCCCGCTCCCGCTGCGCTGGGTGTACCTGCACATGCTGCGCGAGACTCGCCCAGCGCTTCGGGCACGCGGACATCCTCCGCGAGCAGCTTATGAACGAGTAGCGCGCCGGCATCCGCGAGGACCGGCAACGTGCACTGACGATCGCGCGGGGCCCTTGTCCTTCGAACGGCGTTCGGGACGCCACCGGTTCCGGATAGTGGCTTTGGACCTGTCCGTGAGGACTTAGGGCACTACGGGGTGAGGCGTGCGCGGCGAAGATTGAAGACGTAGAGGAGGGGCACATCATGTCTCGCCACGTTGCCAAGCGCAGTCCCACCTCTCGCCGCCCGGAGCCCCAAGTCGGTGAGCTCGGACTGTCCGTGCCACTGACTTCGCTGCTGGAGACGTGGGTGGCAGATCAACTCATCACCCCTGAGCAGGCCGACCGGATCCTCGTCCGCGGCGACGTCCTCGTCCAGGCACCGCCTCCTGAGCAGAAGCGCCATCACGAGCGTTCGTCGCTCGTCATCGAGGCACTCGGCTACCTCGGCGGTGTCATCATCCTCGTCGCGTCGATCCTCATCGCGTCGTTGTACTGGGACCAGGTCACCACCACGGCCAGACTCGTCATCCTTGGCAGCGTCGCAGGCGTCCTGCTCGCCGCCGGGTTTGCCGTTCCCGAGCGTCTCGAAGACGTGGGCATCCGGCTCCGCTCGGTGCTGTGGCTGCTCTCGACCGGCGCATTCGCCGGGTTCTTGGGCCTGATCGGCGTAGACGCGCTGAACCTGGCTGACCAGGACGTGTTCCTGCTGATTAGTGCCGGTGTCGCGGTGTACGCCACCGGCCTGTGGCTGATCAACCAGACACTCGTCCAGCAGCTCGCAATGATGGTGGGCGTCATGCTGACCGCCGCAGCGCTCACCAACGAGCTCGGCGACAACCAGGGCCTCCCCGGCTTCGCCGTCTGGGGTGTCGCCCTGGTCTGGCTGGTGCTCGGCTGGGGCGGCGTGCTGGAGCCGAGGCGCTTCGTCATGCTGTTCGGGGCCGCTGGGATGTTCGTCGGAGCGCTAACGACGATTCCGACGAATGCCGGGAACGTCCTGGCTCTCGTGACGGCGGCGGCCGTCGTCGCGACCGCGGTCCTGTTCCATGACCTGCTGCTGCTCGCTATGGGCGCATTCGGAACGCTGCTGGTGCTTCCGGCGATCATCACCGAGTGGTTCCCGGGCGACCTGGCGGCGCCGATCGCCATGCTCGCCGTGGGCGCCTTGCTCGTCGGTGCCGCGCTGTTCGTCGCACGCCGTCGCCACACGAAGCCCGAGGCAGGAGTCCCTACCCACGACTTCTCCGTCGGGACACCAGCAGTCGCCATCTCGGCGGCTGGGGTGGTCGGAGTGGCCGTGACGGTGGTGATCGTGACCCTCGCTGTGATCTGAGGCCGAGCGCCTCCTTGAGTGAGAGTCACGACGCACGGCAGCCCCACCAGGACCGACAAGTTGCGCGACCGGTCGTGGCGAGGCTGCTCGCGGCCGCCCGCCGAATGGACAACGTTCGGGCAGCTAGAACCTCGTCACCGGTCGCGAGTGGCTGGCTCGGAGGTCACGCCCAGCGCGCGGGCTTCACCGGGGACCTCCACTCGCCCGCGAGAGGTCTGGCGCCGGAGGCTGAGTCCGCCCGCGTTCTTTAGCTTGGTCCATCGAACACTGGGGAACAGTGGATGCGCCGTGTCGGCGCTGTGCGTGCGGACATGACGTTCGGCGCCGACACCGACGAGGAGGGCTCACACGCCCAGCTCGACAGGTTCATCGAGATCCGATGTCCCACCAGATCGTGATCGGTGAGGATCGGCACGGGTATACGGTCATCGGCATGACCACGCTTCCCTCTCGGCGGCTGTTTATTGCCCTGGGCTGGCTGGCCGGTCAGTCTGCGGGTAGGTGCCCGGCCGGGTCGCTCTCTCTAGCGGCTGCCCACCTTGATCGTTGGGGTGTGGCTCTTTCATCGCATGCGACCTTGGCCGGGGACCGCCGGCGAGGGTGTGGGCGATTGAGGGCGCGAACGGGGTGGGGCGGCCGGTGGCGCAGCGGCTGCTCGCTGACGGCGAGCGGGTGGTGGACGTGCCGGCGAAGCTCGCCGCCCGGGTGCGGGTGTTCGACACCGGGCACGGACGCAAGACCAACGCGACCGGCGCGCATGCGGTGGTGATGGCCGCGCTGCGGGACCGGGACCGGCTGCACGAGCTCGGCGTGGACGAGCAGCGGCTGGTATTGCGGTTGCTGGCCGAACGGCGCGACGAGCTGTCCCGGGCCCGCGCGCAGGGGCTGACGCGCAGGGCCTGAATCGGCTGCACCGGCTGATGGCCGAGCTCATCCCGGACGGGGCGCCGACGAAGAAGTCGGTGCCCCAGTACCAGGCATTGCCGGCCGCGGTGCGGCCGCGGGACCCGGTTGGCCGAACGATGCGGCTGCTGGCCGCCGAACAGCTGGCCGCCCTGGTCCGCCTCGACGCCCGGCTCAAGGGTGACCTTCGACCCTACGTCTGCGAACCTCGGCGCGAGAGAGTCGACATTGAGATCGCGCAGACCGTCGAGGAAGCAGTCCGCGGTTGTAGGAACGCCTTCTTCTGCCTGGCCGGAAGGGAGCAACCGAAATGGCCACGACACAGACTCTCTGGGTTTCCGGCTCGAACGTCCAACCCGCCCAGAGGGGATACTTCATGTCAGAGGTACGCGACGGATTTGGATCCGCCTTTTACACCTACGGGACACAATGGTTCTTCTTCCCGATACCAACTCCGCTCGTAGGCGGCAAAGCGGCCTCTCTAGTCAAGGTATTTCTGCTGTACAAGACCGTCGGCACGACAGTCATAAAGGCCATACATCTCGATGATGGGCGAAAGAAGTTGAAATTGGATGTCTTGACAACCGCCGTCTACGGCGCACATGACGTCAAGCCAGACTCCATGAACTCGTGGACTGTTGGCCCATTCCAAATGGCCTTCGGCCTTAACATGGGAGCATACGTCGACTTCGGCCCACCTACCAAGCAGGGGACCCCAGGAATCGAGCTTGTGGCCGCAGGTGCCGAGTTTCAGACTCCCTAGGCACGATCAAGGAGGGCTCATGCCTGCAGGACCGAGAATGCCTGAGTTTGCTACGGAGGCAGCGTACGAGTTTGATCGGCCCGAACTCGAGCGAGTTGCGAACGCCTTCACGGCGGCCGGCCATCATGTCTTCCCAATGCCCGCTGCGCCTCCACCCAGCGTTGACCTCGCTCCGCATCTGCGCTACATCCGCGACCAGAATCAAGCCGGTGGCTGTTTCCTCTATTCTCTCCTGGCAATGTGGGACATCATGAATGACATTGCGTGCCCGAACTCGCCGACGCTCTCGTCGCGAATCGGGCTCCTCTTCCATAGTCGATGCCGTCCCCAAGCACCAGCCTCCGATCCACTTCGTAACTGGTGGCTGAACGAAAGCAACGGCAAGCGCTGGTACCAGGATGGGATCTTCACGCCCGACGGCCGCTTCCACCCACTGACAGTTGGCGGTTGGGGCGAAGCTGTTCTCGAGGAAGGGTTCTATCAGCATTTCGGCAACACGACTGAGGGAACAGAGATAACCGCCAGGGAGTATCCAGTCGATTGGCCAATCGGGCCGACTGACAAGCCCTGGCTGTGGAGTTCTTTGTGGACTGAGGAAGGTGTGAATGAAGCGAGCAACTACCGGCTGGGTCTCACCCGAGACCCCTCCACCGGTTCGATGGAGCCCAAACTACTGCCTGTCGAAGTGTCCTCGCAAAGTTTCATGTCTGCGTTGGCTCAGGGCAGGCCCATACGCGT
The DNA here is from genome assembly GCA_036373915.1 of Jiangellaceae bacterium. Lineage (GTDB taxonomy): Bacteria > Actinomycetota > Actinomycetes > Jiangellales > Jiangellaceae > JASLBX01. Next base: position 6,026 of record DASUUU010000115.1, read on the forward strand.
GGCATGGAACAGGACGAATTGGGGCCACTTCGTGGCTATCGTCGGTTACCACCAGACCTCTGGCACGTTTAGCTATGTGAATAGCTGGGGCGACAAATGGGGAAGCGGAGGGTTCGGCACGTTCTCCTTTAGCGACATCGACAAGAAGGCGATCAGCCCAGCCGATCCTTCGCCATTCGCTGGGTGCACTCTTACCGCTGCGCAGACCATCGAGATTCGCCCACCGAAGCCTGTGCCGGTTGCACGTATTGCGTTTACTCACACAAATCGATCAAATGTTCACCTTTGGTTGTTCGCCGAGAACAGTTGGCGCCAGCGGAGCAAGATCTGGCCGCAGCACTGGAGGGAGAACTGCAGCGACCTTCGCTACACAGTTCGTGTGCCGAGCGAATTCGTGTGGCCACCAACGGATGGCAACCGTCTTGTTCTCGAGCTCTATGACTCGGCGCAGTACACAGGGAGCGGAGGGCACCTGGTGGAGTTCTCAGCGGCATTCGGCGACGACGTTCTTGATTGCCCGATGTTGAGCAACGGCCCGAAGTCGTTCCAACCGAGAGAACGACTTCAGTTCGTGATTTCGTAGGGAGCCGTAACTCAAATCGGCTCAGCGAGATCAGTACTACTCTCTGACGCCCATGTCTTTGCGGTGGCCCACATCGTGGGCGCGTGATGACGTCTGCGCTGGACGACTCAGTGCGCCTCTTCGGTCTGAGCGTGGGTGACGCCTCCCGAAGCGGCGTGGCGGTGGGCTGAGACAACGTGCTCAATTCGGCACGACTGCTCGTTTGCGCTGTGCCGCTGGTCCCGCGCGTGGTCAGGCGGCTTTGGGTGTCAGTGTGACGACCAGGTCGGCGGTGAGGGCGGTGGCGAGGCGTTCGAGGACGCCGATGGTGGGTACGGTCCCGCCGGCTTCGAGGCGGGAGACGGCGGATTGGGTCATGCCGGCTCGTTCGGCGAGTTCGGTTTGGGACATGCCGAGTTCGAGCCTGCGGGCCCGCACGGCTTGGCCGAGTTCGTAGGCGCGCTTGGAGGCTTCGTAGCCGGCACGTACGGCCTCGCTGTCCCGGCCGTCGCGCGGTTCCCATCGCACATGTTCACTCATCACTGTTTCTCCTGTCATAGACGTCGACTGCGTGGTCGTGCTCGGTCTCGCATTCCTTCTGCAGCGAGCGCCCGCTCGACTTGGGCCGCCTCGGATAGTTGGGTCTTGTAGAACACGGTCAGCGGGATCACCCGCCTGCCAGCGGCGAGTCAGTAGGTGATCCGCACCTGCTGGCGTTGCAGGTGGAACCGCAGCTCACGGACCTTGCCGCCGAGGTGCCGCGAGTACGGTTCGCCGAGCGTTTCGGCGGTGTCGGCTAGGAGGTCGGCGTCGAACTCGGCCCGGCCGTAGTCCTGATCGGACAGCGAGTCCAGCCACTGGCGTACCTCCGGTTCGATCTCAACGACGTACCGCGCCATACATTTGATGCTATATACCGCAATCGCTATAGGCAAGTGCGGTGCAGCAAGAGTCAAGTTCCGGAGGCCACGTACGCGGCGAGGATGTAGTTCGGGTGCCGGTCCAGGTTCTTGCGGGCCCGGTCGTATCTCATGGTCGTTCGCGGGTCGGCGTGCCGGGCGGCGATCTGCACATCCCGCAGGTCCACACCGGCATCGAGCATGGTGGTCACGAACGTATGCCGAAGCATGTGCGGATGCATCCGCGGCAACCGGACACCAGCGACCTCGGCCAGTCGGCGCAGGCGTCGCGTGGCCGCGTGCCGGTCCATGCGGACTCCGCGCGTGTTCAGCAGAATCGGCCCGGCCGTGCGGGTTCTGACCGCACGGTCGATCGCCCCGCGCGACCGCTGGGGGCAGCGGCACCAGCACTATTTTGGTGCCCTTGCCGACCACCCGCAGCACGCGGTGTCCGTGTTCCTCGCCCAGGTCGGCGATGTCCGCGCCGGTGGTTTCGAAGATCCGCAGCCCGAGCAGGCCCAGCATCGCCACCAGCGCGAAGTCATTCGTGTTCGATGACTCGCGGGCGGCGGCCAGCATTGCTTCGAACTGCAGATGGGTCGGCCCCAGGGTGGGCGACTCCGGCGGCGGATGTGCTCGGCCGGTGAATGGTCCAGGACGCGGTCGATGACGCAGGTGCGGTAGAACCCGGCCACCACCGAGGTCCGCCTGGCCACCGTCGAGGGCTTGAACCGCCTGGTCTCCTGCATCCAACGCACGAACAACTCGAGGTCGGCACGCTGCGCGGCCAGCGGCTGCACGCCACGCCCAGTACACCAGGTTACGAACACGTTCAGGTCCGCGCAGGTGTGCTCCCTGGAGATCCCCTTGAACCGTGCCAGATAGGCACTCATAGCCAACCGCAGCGGGTCGGCCGACACGACAACAGAGCCGGCACTCGCCGACGACGTGAAGGTATCCATGCCCCGAGGATCCGACCATGTGAGCGGCAGCGGAACAGTCCGTTGCAGGGCGAGCAGTCAGGGTCAAATGAGGATACAGATGGGGACTGTCGGCTGAACGGTGTAGATGAGCGTCCCCATTGGACGCAAGGTGTTCTTACGCTCAGAGTGACGCGCAGGGTGGTGCCAGTGGGTCACCGGGGCGGCTCCGGCTTTCGCTCCGGGAGCGGCCCCCACGCCCCGACCGTCACCCAGTACCAGTACGCCCGCATGTACTCCAGCGCCTCGTCCAGTCTCCTGCGACGGAGAGTCGTGGCATGACCTCCGAACCGATCATTACTGTCGGCGAGA
>DASUUU010000116.1:0-16687 GCA_036373915.1 Jiangellaceae bacterium
AGGTACTGGTGCACCTGATCGCGGTCGTACCCGCCCATCCTGACGTCGAAGTAGAAGTACTGGAGATCCGAAACCAGAACGGCGTCGCGGCGCGCCTGGCCGGACAGCGTCCGGACGACTCTGTCGATCATCCGGTTGACCTGGTCCCTGTCGTAACCGTGCAGACGGGTTCGGAACGTGGGGTTCGCGATGTCAGACATCGTGGCCTCCGAGCTCGCACTGATCCAGTTCGAGCAGGGGATGCCTACGAGTCTAAGAGTGTTTGCGACAGTTGCCAAGACCCATTGTCACATCGGCAGTAACCATGCCGTGGCCATGCCCGGTGCGGTAATGCGCAACGCCCCCACGGGGCACCAAACCGGACACTTTCACAGTAAATGCGATCAGAGCGCTCGTCCAGCCCCAAGATCGAGGGGCCGGACCCACGTCGCCGGAACCGCCGGCGGGGCGTCACCGCCGTGGCGGCATCTGCTTGTAGTGCGCGCGCATCTGCTTGGTCCGCTGCTTCCACACTGCCCGCTCGGCGGCCTGCAGCCGGGCGTCGGCTCGCCTGGCCTGGAACGCCGCCTCCCGTCCGAGCTTGCGCCAGCTCGCCAGCCGCCGCTCGTCGAGCGTTCCGGCCTCCAGCGCGGCAAGCACGGCGCACCCCGGTTCGGTCTGGTGTGCGCAGTCACGGAACCTGCAGGATTCGGCCAGCTCCGCGATCTCCGGGAAGGCGTCCGCGACCGCGTCCGCGTCGGCGATCAGACCGACCGATCGCAGGCCGGGAGTGTCGAGCACGACCCCCACACCGGGCAGCACGACGAGCTGGCGATGGGTCGTTGTGTGCCTGCCCCTGCCGTCCGCCCGCAGGCCGTTGGTGGCCATCAGTTCGGCTCCCGCCAGCGCGTTGGTGAGGGTCGACTTGCCGGCTCCGGACGGGCCGAGCAGCACAATCGTCCGTCCTGGCGCGAGATGGGCTCGGACCGCGTCCAACCCCTCACCGTTGGTCGCGCTGACGCCCAGCACCTCGGCGCCCGGTGCCGCGGCGGCCACCTCGGCGACCATGCCCTCCGGATCAGGGACGAGGTCGGTCTTGGTCAGCACGACGAGCGGCTGCGCTCCGCTGCCCCAGGCCAGCACCAGCAGCCGCTCGATGCGGCCGAGATCGGGGTCCGGGTCGAGGTGTTCGACGACGACCACCAGATCGACGTTCGCGGCGAGCACCTGGCCCTGCGACGTTCGATTGGCACCGTCGCGGACGACGCTGGTGCGGCGCGGGAGGACCGCCTCGATGGTGACGCGGCCGTCCGGCCAGGTCGCCAGGGCAGCCCAGTCTCCCACCGTCGGCACCGCCGTCCGGTCGGCCGCCATCGCGGTCAGCACGCGGCGTCCGAACGTGGCCCGAACCGGCCCGGATGCGCTGGCCAGGTCCGCACCTCCCTTGTCCACGCGGGTGACGCGAGCGGGCAGGTGGCCGTCGCCTACGGCCTTGAAATCCGTGGCTAACGATTCGTCCCAGCCGAGGTCGGCCAGGAGCGTGTGGTGAGTCGACATTGAAACGAACCTTCCGGTCGGTAGCGATGAGCAAAGAACGCGGGCACGGCAAAGACGGTCATGGCTCGCCCACCTCCTTCGCTTCATCTCGGTCAACCGGATGCTTCGGAACAGTAACGTCGGGCCACCGCGACTCGCCACCGAGTTTTCCGGGCGTACCGTAAACACGTGGCCACCACGCACAACGTGACGAACCAACCTCCACCTCTGCTCGACCGCGATGTCCTCGGCGACGACCCTGCCTTGATCGAGGCGATCCGCAGGCACGGGCGGGAGGCGACCCTGCAGCGGCTGCACACGCTCGGCCGGCTCGCCGGCTCCGCGGAGGCCCGCGAATGGGCCCGCACGGCCGATGAGAACCCGCCGATACTTCGGACCCACGACCGCTACGGGCATCGGATCGACGAGGTGGAGTTCCACCCGTCGTGGCACGAGCTCATGCGCACGGCCATCGGCCATGGCCTGCACGCCACGGCATGGTCCACCGACAAGCCGTTCGCCCACGTCACTCGGGCGGCGGCGTTCCTGATCTGGAGCCAGGTCGAGCCGGCCCACATGTGTCCGGTCTCGATGACCTACGCCGCGGTTCCGGCACTGCGCGTCGATCCGGCAGTGAGCGCGATGTGGGAGCCGCGTCTTGCGTCCACCGCGTACGACCCGGGACTCCGCGCTCCGGAGAACAAGCTCGGTTGCCTCGCCGGTATGGCGATGACCGAGAAGCAGGGCGGCTCGGACGTGCGGGCCAACACGACCTCGGCCGAACCGTACGGCGACGACGGCTGGTACGTGCTGACCGGGCACAAGTGGTTCTGCTCAGCGCCGATGAGCGACCTGTTCCTCGTCCTCTCGCAGGCGCCAGGTGGGCTCACCTGCTTCGCCGTCCCGCGGGTCATGGACGACGGCGGCATGAACACGTTCCGGCTGCAGCGGCTCAAGGACAAGCTGGGCAACCGGGCCAACGCCTCGGCGGAGGTCGAGTTCGAACACACCTACGGCTGGCGGCTCGGCGACGAGGGTCGCGGTGTCTCCACGATCATCGAGATGGTCGCCGCCACGCGGCTGGACTGCGTGCTCGGCTCTGCCGCGCTACTGCGCCGCGCGGTCACCGAGGCCACCTGGCACGCGTCCCACCGGTCGGCATTCGGCGGGTTGCTCACCGACGCTCCGGTCATGCGCGCCGTCCTGGCCGACCTGGCGATAGAGGCTGAGGCGGCGACCGCCCTGGCCATGCGGCTCGCCGCGTCAGTCGACGGGCAGGCCAGCGATCCGTCCGAGCACGGGTTCCGCCGCATCGCCCTGCCGCTGGCCAAGTACTGGGTCTGCAAGCGCACTCCCCCGGCCGTCGGCGAAGCACTCGAGTGCCTCGGCGGCAACGGCTACGTCGAGGAAAGCGGCATGCCGCGGCTCTACCGTGAGGCGCCGCTGAACTCGATCTGGGAAGGCGCCGGAAACATCCAGGCTCTTGACTTGCTTCGAGTACTGTCCCGCGAGCCGGAGGCACTCAGCGCCTGGCGGGCGGAGATCGAACTGGCCAAAGGTGCCGACCAGCGGCTCGACGACGCACTCGGCCAGGTGGACGCCCTGCTGGCAGAGGTAGCGGTCGATCCCGGCGGCTCGGCCCACCTGGCCCGGCGGCTCGCCGGCCGGATGGCCGTGCTGTTGCAGGCCTCGCTGCTCGTCCGGTTCGCGCCCGCAGCGGTCTCCGACGCGTTCTGCGCCACGCGGTTCGACGGTATGGAAGGCGTATTCGGAGCCCTCCCGAGCGGGATCGACGTCAAGGCCATCGTCGAGCGGGCGACGCCGGGCATCGGATGATCTGCCGGGCCTGTGCCGAGCGCCGGCACGAGGACTGCCGCGGCGGGTCGTGGTGCGACTGCCAGCACGAGCAGTCGGACCGGCCGGTCGAGCCGGCTACCGGCCATGCCTCGCCTTGACGCCGGCCTTTACCCGCGACGACCCCTGGAAGCTTGGTGCGGTTGACGTGCCACACCAAGGAGGCCCGGTGTCGCCGTGGCGACCGTTTGGAAGCTTGGTGCCAGCCGATCACCGCATTGTGGAAGCTCGGTGCGGCCAGACAACAGCACCGACCCTTCCGGGTGAGCTCGCCGGCATGCCCCGTCGGCCCTGTGACTCCGTCAGAGGTTCACGGAGCAGTCCGGCACTTCCTGGCCGTCCACGACGGTCCGGTCGTCGACTACCACGGTGATCGTGCCCGTGCAGCCCGAGGTCGACAGGGTGCCGTCGAACTCGGCTGCCACGTCGTGGCCCTCGACCGTCGTGCCGCCGCAATCGGCGGTGCCGGTCAGCGACGCGCCGTCGCGAGACAGGTCCGTCGAGCAGTCCGGCCCGCTCTCGAGTTGGATGCCGGCGTCGTCGAGTTGTCGGCGGATGCCGTCCTCGAGGGCCTGCTCGGCGACGTCATTGATGCTGCCGTCGATCGCGTCGTTGATCTCCGAGCACCCGGCGAAGGCCAGCACGGGAACCGCTAGCAGGGGAAGTAGTCTGCGCACTCGCTGGATAGTAGCCGTCCGTACTTCGGACGTCACGTCCACATAATGGTCGCCGCGTGCTCGGAGACCGAGAACCCGTGCCATGATGTGCGCCATGTTCGCCGTCACCGCGTTGCTCCTCGTGGCTCGCCGCCACGTCGACTTCGGCCGCGTGACGAGCATGATGTGTCGTCCTGCCTAGCCGCCGCCTGACTCTGACCGTCGGGCGCGCGAACGCCCGGCCGGGCCGACGACGTCCCTCAGCCGCCGGTGGTTGCGCGTCCCTCGCATCCGTTGAGGACAGCTCGTGAGCAGTACGATCGCCATCTCCCCCGGCACGTCCACCCGCCCCAAGCGCGGCGAGGGACAGTGGGCGCTGGGCTACTTCACCCCGCTGAACGCCAACGAACAGGTCAAGAAGGACGACGACGGCCTGAACGTCCGCAGCCGAATCGAGAACATCTACGCGCACCACGGGTTCGCCAGCATCGACCCCGCCGACCTCCGCGGGCGGTTTCGCTGGTGGGGCCTCTACACCCAACGCCGGCCCGGTATCCCCGGCGGGCGGACGGCAGTTCTCGAGCCGCACGAGCTGGACGACGAATACTTCATGCTGCGGGTCAGAATCGACGGCGGCCGGCTGACCGTCGAGCAACTGCGCGTCATTGCGGACGTGTCCACGACGTACGCCCGCGATACCGCCGATATCACCGACAGGCAGAACATCCAGCTGCATTGGGTCCGCATCGAGGACGTACCCGAGATCTGGCGACGCCTCGAGGCGGTCGGGCTGTCCACGACCGAAGCGTGCGGAGACGTCCCGCGAGTGATCCTCGGGTCTCCCCTGGCGGGCATCGCCGCGGCCGAGGTGATCGACCCCACCTGGGCCATCGAGGAGATCCAGCGCCGCTACGTCGGGTCCGCCGAGTTCTCGAACCTGCCGCGCAAGTACAAGTCCGCGATAAGTGGGTTGCCGGATGTCGCGCACGAGATCCAGGACATCGCATTCGTGGGTGCCGTCCACCCGGAGCACGGTCCCGGTCTTGATGTGTGGGTCGGCGGCGGCCTGTCGACCAACCCGAAACTGGCCAGGCGACTCGACGCCTGGGTGCCGCTGGAAGAAGTTCCCGAGGTCTGGGCGGCGGTGACGCGCCTGTACCGCGACTACGGCTACCGGCGGCTGCGGAACAAGGCGCGATTGAAGTTCCTTGTCGACGACTGGGGCATCGAACGGTTCCGTGAGGTGCTCGAGACCGAATACCTGAACCGTCCACTCCGGGACGGGTCCCACGTTTCCGTTCCGGAGCGGGCTCACGACCACGTCGGAATCCACTCGCAGCATGACGGCCGGTTCTACGTGGGAGTTGCTCCCTTGGTCGGCCGGGTCTCCGGCACTCAACTCGGCAAGCTCGCCGACATCGTCCAAGCGCACGGCTCGGACCGGATCCGCACGACCCCGCACCAGAAGCTCGTCGTGCTGGACGTCCCAGGCGGTCAGGTCGACTCGCTGGTCACGGCCTTGGACGGCATCGGCCTGCACGCCCGGCCCAGCGCCTTTCGCCGCGACACGATGGCTTGCACCGGGCTGGAGTTCTGCAAGCTGGCCATCGTCGAGACCAAGGGCCTCGCGGCGGCCACCATCACCGAACTCGAGGCGCGACTGGCCGACGTCGCCGACCAGCTCGACACGCCGATCACCCTCAACGTCAACGGATGCCCCAACTCGTGCGCTCGCATCCAGGTCGCCGACATCGGCCTCAAGGGCCAGATCGTGCGTGGTGAAGAAGGGTTCCAGGTGCATCTTGGCGGCGGGCTCGGTCTGGACGTCGGCTTCGGCCGCAAGCCGCGCGGGCTCAAGGTGACGGCAACCCACCTGCCCGAATACGTCGAGCGCCTCGTCCGGCGGTACCTGGCCGGGCGGGAACCCGGCGAGCGCTTCGCCCAGTGGGCGCTGCGTGCGCGCGAGGAGGACTTGCAGTGACCGAGACCCGGGCCGCAGTCCTGCACTGCCCGTTCTGCGCCGACGAGGATCTTTTTCCCGTCGAGCAGCACGGCGCGTGGGAGTGCCGCTCGTGTCTGCGCGTCTTCGGCGTCAAACTGCTCGGCCTGTCCCCTCGCGTCCCTGGGAGCTCTCGATGACCTGCATCAGCGACAGCCTCGAAGACCTGGCCCGCACCGCGGCCGGCGATCTCGAAGACGCTCCGGCGGGCGAGGTAATGCGCTGGGCGCACGAGACGTTCGGCGAGAAGTTCGTCGTCACGGCGTCTATGGCGGACGGAGTGCTCTCACATGTCGCTTCGGTGGCGGTCCCCGGCATCACGGTGCTCTTTCTCGATACCGGGTACCACTTCCCCGAGACGATCGGCACCCGCGACGCGGTGGCTGCCACATACGACGTCCACGTGTCCACGATCACGCACCCGCTGCGCGTTCCCGAGCACGAGGCCGAGTACGGCCGGCTCTACGAGATAGACCCGGACCTGTGCTGCGCGATCCGCAAGGTGTGGCCGCTGGACCGGGCGCTCGAACCGTACGACGCGTGGGCCAGCGGTGTGCGCCGGACCGAGGCGGCGTCGCGCGCCGGCACACCCGTCGTGGGCTGGGACGCCAAGCGCCGCAAGGTGAAGGTCAACCCGCTGGCCACCTGGACCGACGAGCAGGTCGACGCGTATGTCGCCGAGCACGGCATCTTGGTGAACCCGTTGCGGGATATCGGCTACACATCCATCGGATGCGCGCCGTGCACCCGTCCCGTGGCGCCAGGTGAAGACCCGCGCGCCGGGCGGTGGGCCGGACGGGCCAAGCTCGAGTGCGGGATCCACGGATGAGCACGCCGTCCTACCCGCTCGTCCTCGACGTCGCCGGGCGACGGGCAGTGGTGGTCGGCGGCGGCCCGGTCGCGGCCCGGCGGGCAGCGGCGCTCGCCGACGCGGACGCAGAGGTACTCGTCGTCGCGCCGCAGCTGTGTGAGCCGCTGGCCGAGCTGGTGGCCGCCGGGTGGGCGAGCTGGCGTCCCCGTGAGTACGCGACCGGAGACCTCAGCGGCGCGTGGCTCGTCCACACCGCGACCGGCGACCGCGCAGTCGACCGAGTTGTGGCGGCCCATGCTGAGGCCGACCGGATCTGGTGCGTCCAGGCCGCCGACGCGGGGTCCTCCGCGGCCTGGACGCCCGCCCTCGCCCGGATCGGCGATGTGCTGGTGGCCGTGTCGGGAGGAGCTGACCCGCGCCGGGCTGGCCGGCTGCGGGACGCCGTGCAGGCGGCCTTGGAGGCTGGCGACCTGCCGCTGCGCCGCAGCCGTCGCTCGCGTGGCGCCGGATCCGTCGCGCTCGTCGGCGGCGGGCCCGGCGATCCCGGCCTGATCACGACGCGTGGCCGCCGGCTGCTGGCACGGGCCGATGTCGTTGTCGTCGATCGGCTGGCGCCGCGCGGGCTGCTCGATGAACTCGCCGACGACGTCGAGGTCATCGACGTCGGCAAGGCGCCGGGCAACCATCCCGTGCCCCAAGAACAGATCAACCGCATCCTGGTCGAGCACGCCCAAGCCGGCAGGCGCGTCGTTCGCCTCAAGGGTGGCGACCCCTTCGTCCTCGGACGCGGCGGCGAGGAGGCGGCGGCCTGCCGGGCTGCGGGAGTCGCCGTCGAGATCGTGCCGGGCGTCACCAGCGCGGTCGCAGTGCCTGCCGCGGCCGGCATCCCGGTCACCCACCGCGGGGTCGCCAAGCAGTTCACCGTGATCTCCGGCCACGAGGGGCTGGACTGGCCGTCGCTCGCCTCTGTCGAGGGAACCCTGGTGTTCCTGATGGGCGTCAGCCGGCTTGCCGACACCGCTGCCCGCTTGATCGAGCACGGCAAGGACCCGGCGACACCGGCCGCGATCGTCGACGACGGCTACGGCCCGCGCCAGCGGACCACAGCCGGCACGCTCGGCACGATCGCCGAACTCGCGGCCGAGCGTCGGGTCCGCCCCCCAGCGGTCATCGTCGTCGGCGGCGTGGCACAACTCGCCCTTCCCTAGCTCCGTTCAGCGAGCTCGCGCGGTCAGGTGGCGGCGAGGCGCTTCTTCTCCAACTTGACGTCGAAGTCGGCCACCGGCCAGGACAGGTCCAGGCGGCGCAGGTGTTCGATCAGCAGGTGGGTGACCGCCAGGTTGCGGTACCACTTGCGATCTGCCGGCACCACGAACCAGGGCGCGGCATCGGTGTTGCATCGCTCCAGCGCGATCTCGTATGCCCGCTGGTAGTCACCCCACTTCGCCCGTTCGTCCACGTCGCCGGGGTTGTACTTCCAGTGTTTGTCGGGCCGGTCGAGCCGCTCCATCAGCCGTGCCTTCTGCTCGTCGCTTGATATGTGCAGCATGACCTTGATCACAGTGCAGCCGGAGTCGACCAGTTCCTGTTCGAATTTGTTGATCGCGTCGTACCGGCGCTCGATGACATCCGGACGCGCCAGCTTGTTCACCCTCGCCACCAGGACGTCCTCGTAGTGGCTTCGGTCGAACACCCCAACCTCGCCGGGTGCGGGCAGCGCATTGCGGATGCGCCACAGGAACCCCCGCTTGCGCTCCTCGGAAGTAGGTGCCTTGAACGCCTTTATCCGAACGCCTTGGGGGTCGAGCAAGCCCACCGCATGCCTCAGCACGCCACCCTTGCCGGCCGTGTCCATGCCTTGCACCACCAGCAACAGACGCTGCTGTCCGCCGGTGCGGCCGTGCGCGTAGAGCAGCTCCTGGAGCTCGGACACGGTCGGGTCCAGCTCGGCAAGCGCCGCTTTCCCGGCCGCCTTGTCGCCGTCGAATCCCGGAGTCGCCCGGGGGTCGATGCTCGCCAGCTCGACAGGTCCGGCCGGCAGCCGCAGCTGCTGCGTCACACTGGACGTTTTCGCCCGCTTGGCCACGCGGGATCTCCTCTCGTCGCGGCGGTGATCCGACGCTCGACACCCTACGCTGAGCCACGCCGCGGGCGCCGCCGAAACATCATCAAACTCATGTTGCGCAAGGGGTACCCATCGGCGGGCGACTGTCATACCCTCTTGACCACTTGACAACTCAACGGCCGTGTTGGGGTGGAGTCACGTGAGGAGTGCGGCATGGTCCGGACGAACAGAAGGGTGACGCTGATCTTGCTGGCGGTCATGGCTGTGCTAGCGGCCATGGCCGTCGTCCAGGCCAGCCCGCCCGAAAGTGCGCAGGCGGCTCCCCCGGTGGAGCGCGGCGTTGACAAGCCGGCCGACGTGAAGTCGAATTCCGACGCTGCCCGCTCCAAGATCCACCCCAAACTGCGAGAACAGCTCGACGAGGGCAGCACCGACGTGATCTACGTCTACGCGACCGTCGGCGAGGACGCCAGCGAGGCGGCCGGCTACCTGGACAGCGTCAAGGTAGCCCATGAGGACGGCGCAGGTCTCCTCGTCGGCCGGATCGCGGTACAGGAACTGCCCAAGCTCGCCGGTGCGAAGGACGTCGTGTCCGTCGGCCCTATCGACTTCGAGCAGACGGGGCAACCCGAGGGCGTTCCGGATCCCGAACTGGGCAACCTGCCGGACTCCGCCACCAAGAACAAGATCCTTCGTGGGCTCTACGACAAAGAGGTGCCGTACGCCGACGCGCCGCCGCTGGCCGGCTCGAACTTCGAGGAGCTCAAGGAACTGGCCCTGCTGGACGCCAAGACGCACAAGTTCGCCGAGGCGTGGGAGGCCGGCTACACCGGCGAGGGCGCGGTCGTCGGCGTGCTCGACGGCGGCACCGACTTCGGGCACCCGGACCTCATCGGCACCTGGCAGACCTGGTCCGATCAGACGGGTCCGAGGGCGGGCTGGAATGGCTGGCCCAAGGCTTTCGACCCGTACGGCACCCTGATCTGGCTCGCCGCGCCGAGCCTGGTCGACGACGGGCTGTCCTGGTACACCAAGACCACCGCGGCCACCTGCCCCGGCTGGGCTGACAAGGACGCCGACGACGTGTGCGCCGTGAACTTCGCCACCAAGACCGGACCCTCGCGCAACTTCAGCGCTCCTGCGGGCATGAACCGGCACAACTACCACTTCCCGGCCGGCATCACGAAGTCGGGCAACGTCCACTTCGGTAGCCACCCGGACGATTACCTGCTCTCGTTGTTCGGTGAGCGGCCCGCGTACGTCGTGGCGGACTCGAACACCGCGGGCGTCTACGACACGGTCTACGTCGACCTGGACAATGACTACCGATTCGACGACGAGAAGCCTGTCACCAAGGAGTCCCCGTCCTCGTATCGCGACATGGACGGCGACGGCTACACCGACCTGTCCGGCGGTCTGCTCTACTACATCTCCGACGGCGTGACTCCGATCCCCGGTGGCCTTGATGCCTTCGGAATTCTCGACACGTCCTACGGGCCGGGCGAGCTTGTCGCGTGGATAGGCGACTACGACCCCGCCATCGGCGGCCACGGCACGGCCACCGCCTCGAACGTCGTCGGCCAGGGTGTCATCAACGGCAAGGCCCCGGAGTTCAGCGACGTGCCGGGCGGCACGTACCCGGGAGCCGTCATCGGTGGGGCGCCGGACGCCAAGCTGGCGCCGTTCGGCGACATCTACTTCTCGTTCGCCTTCTCCACGCAGTTCGGCTACTACCTCTCCTCTCGCAACGACGTCGACGTGACGTCCAACTCCTACGGCTCGTCGAATGTCGACCACGACGGTTGGGATGCCGCCAGCCAAGAGGCCGACGTCATCCACAACGGGACCCGAACCACCCCGCTGTTCTCTACCGGCAACGGTGCGCCGGGCTTCGGCACGACGGCGCCGCCGGCGCCGTCAGCCGGCATCGGGGTCGGGGCTTCAACCCAGTTCGGCGGCACCGGCTGGGACTCGATCGACCGGGCCAGTCAGATCGTCGACAACGATGTGATGGTGTGGTCGAACCGGGGCCCGGGCGCGACCGGCAGCCCAGGAGTGGACGTGGTGGCCGACGGTGCGTTCTCGGCAGGAGATGCGACCCTCAACGCGGTGCTCAACGGCCAGGTGGCGTGGAACACCTGGGGTGGCACCAGCCGATCCGCGCCCGTCGCAGCTGGCGCGACCGCCCTGATCTACGAGGCCTGGCGTGACTCCGCGGGCACGATTCCGACCCGCTTCTACGAGACTGCCAAGGACATCTTGAAGTCGTCCGCTCAGGACCTCGGATACGACTCGATGATCCAGGGCGCCGGCTCGGTGGATGCCGCCGAAGCCGTCGCCGCGGCTGCGGGTGAAGCCGCCCGCGTGTCGCCGAACGAGTGGCGCGTCGGCGACTACCGGGGCGAGGAGTGGCCGGTGTTCGCCCACACGATCCAACCCGGCGGTTCGGACTCGCAGGAGTTCAGCATCGCTGGTCCTGGCACATGGGACGTGTCCGACCGGCAGCTGGTGCGTACGGACACCGAGACATTCTCGTTCTCGAGTGAGCCGGTGGCCAACGAGAGCCCGTCGAACTTCAACGCTCCTGACTACCTGATGGATCTCACAGATCGGGTGGAGGACCACCCGGACGCGGACCTGATGGTCGTCCGGTTGAACTACCCGCGTGAGCAGTTCGACGGCGATGCGAACTACGTCACCGACCAGGACTGGCGGCTGCTCACGTACAACTGGACGGACGTCAACGGCGACGGGAACCTGTGGACCGACGACAACGGCAACGGCGTCGTCAACCACGCGCAACTCGGCACGTCGTCCAACATCGACGGGTTCCCGGACATCGACTTCGCGAACTCCGAGATCGACGAGGGCGAGTACGTGCGGTTCATGTACCACCGCGCCGGCGCGAACGCGCTCATGTCGTTCGTTCGCGACCCGGCCGAGCGCACGGCCGACGGACTGTTCCTCGGGCTCCAGCACACCAAGCGGAGCGGATCCATCCCAGTGACCGATTTCGAGGTCCAGATCGACTGGTACTCGAACACCGACTGGTCCTGGGTCGACACCCCCGACTCTGCCTCGGGATCGTTCACCGCATCGATCGACGTGCCGGAGGACGCGCCGTACGGCATGTACTCGGGTGCCGTCGTGCTCACCAACGGCGACGACTCGATCGTCGTCCCGGTGACGGTCGCGGTGGCGGCCACGGTCGAGCAGGACGAGGAAGGTGCCATCGCCGGCGCCGTCGAGTTCGGCGGTTCGGACGTGGCGGCCGAGCAGGACGACCTGCTGTACAACAACGGGTCGGTGTTCGGTGCCAGCGACTGGACCTGGCGCGCCGAGTCCGGTGACTGGCGGTTCTTCTTCTTCGACGTGCCGGAGGAGCCGGCCGACGGGTCGCTGTTCATGACCCAGACGGAGTGGGAGGGCGCGGCGCCGTACACCGACATCGACACGCTGGTGTTCGGCCGCTCGGAGAACCACTTCCAGGTCTTCGGCGACAGTGTCTTCGGAGCGCCGTACGTCCTCGGACCCGTCGGAGGAAGCCCGAACACCAACACCGGCGCCGGCGTCTGGCGGTTCGACACTGCTACTGGCGGGGCGCAGGATCTGGTCACCGCACCGGTTCAGGAGGGTCTGCATGCGATCGCGCTGCACCAGGTCGGCTGGCAGGGTGACGAGTTCCACACCCCGTTCACCACGACAGTAGGCGGAGCGTCCGTCGCTCCGTCCGCGGTCGACATCACCACCGATGCGAACTCGGGAAGCTTCGACGTGGCCTTCTCGTCGAGCTTCGACCTCGACGGCCTGACCGCCGAGGCGTTCGGGCTCAGCCAGCCGAGCGTCACAACTGAGACGGCAGCGCAGGACGACCCGAACGACCCGAGTTCGGCGAGTGTGAAGAGGAACGTCACGCTCGAGCACGCGTCGCGGCTCACTGTCTCGACGGCGCTGAACTCCGACGACCTCGACCTGTTCGTGGTGTACGACGCCAACGGCGACGGCAACTTCACGACCAGCGAGATCGTCGGGTCCTCCACCACCGGCACGTCGAACGAGTTCGTCGAGCTCAGCGCACCGCCCGACGGCGACTACCAGGTCTGGGTGCAGGGCTGGAGCGTCAGTGGCTCGCCGCAATTCACATTGACGATCGACGCGATCCAGGGCAACGACCTGACGGTCACGGGAATCCCCGATGGCCCGGTGGCGGCCGGTGATCCGGTTACGCTCACGGTCGAGTTCAACCGTGAGATGACCGCCGGCGAGAGCTACTTCGGCGAGCTCCTGCTCGGCCCGACGTCGGCTCCGACCGCCCTCACCGTGCCGATCCAGATCACTCGCGAATAGGAGGAACCACTTCTGCATGCTGCGCCCGCCAGGCCGCACCGGCCTGGCGGGCGCAGCCCGCGTCGGGCCGCCAGGCCGGTAAACTTGTTCGTTCTCATGACGAATACCGCCCAATCCACGGCCAGCGCTCGCCAACAGGCCGCCGCGCAGGAGCAGCCGTACGTCTCCTACCTCTACGAGCGGCTCGACCTGTTGCGCGAACGGACCACCGCCCGCCTGCGTGATCTGTACCTGCAGCGAGGCAGCACCCACCAGGCGATCTGGGAGCGCGACGCGTTCGTCGCCCGTGATCTGGATCGGCTGGAACGACTATCGGCGGTCGAAGCGGGACTCTGCTTCGGGCGGCTCGACCTTACCGACGAATCCCGCCAGTACATCGGTCGCATGGCTCTCACCGATGACGACTACGAGCAACTGCTCATCGACTGGCGCGCTCCCGCCGCTGCGCCCTTCTACCGCGCCACTGCCGCCAACCCCGGCGATGTCAAACGCCGCCGCCATATTCAGACCAGCAGGCGCCGCGTCCTGTCGGTCGACGACGAGGTCTTCGGCACGGATGGGCCGCTCGGTGACGGCCATGGCACCCTGTCCGGCGAGGCCGCGCTGCTGGCGTCGCTACAGGCCCCCCGCACCGGGCGGATGCACGACATCGTCGCAACGATCCAGGCCGAGCAGGATCGGATCATCCGCTCCGACCTGCGGGGGATTCTCGTCGTGCAGGGCGGGCCGGGCACCGGCAAGACGGTGGCCGCGCTGCACCGGGCGGCGTACCTGCTGTACACGCACCGCGACCGGCTCGCCGACCAGGGTGTGCTGATCATCGGTCCCAACCCGACGTTCCTGCGCTACATAGAGCAGGTGCTGCCGTCACTCGGCGAGACCGGCGTCGTACTGACCACGCTCGGATCCATGTACCCGGGGGTGGTGGCCACCGCGTCCGAACCGGGTGAGGACGTGGCTGCCAAGGGCGAGCTGCGCATGGTCGACGTGCTCAGGCAGGCGGTCCGGGCCCGGCAGCGCGTCCCACGGGACGGCTTCGAGGTAAGCCTGGACGGGCGGACGCTGTGGCTCCCGCCCGACACCTGCACGGCCGCCCGAACAAAGGCCCGCCGGTCCCGGCGCCCGCACAACCTCGCACGGGCGGTGTTCGTCCGCGAGATGCTGAACGCGCTCGCCGAGCACTACGGCGGCCGGTTGGGCTACGGCGAGAGCCTGTCCGAAGAGGACATCGCAGGAATCCGGTCGGACCTGGCCGCGGAGTCCGCCGTTCAAAAGGCGCTGGACGAACTGTGGCCCTCCCTGACCCCGGAGGAGCTGGTCGCCGAGGTGCTGGACGAGCCCGGCCGCCACGCGTGGACGGTGGCCGACGTGCCGCTGCTCGATGAGGCGGCCGAGCTGCTGGGCCCCGCGGACATCGGCCCGGACGCCGCCGCCCGACGAGCCGAAGCGGAGCGTCAGGCCGACATCGAGTATGCCCGTGAGCTGCTCCAGAACCTCGAGCTGACCATGCCGATCGACCCTGAGCTGGTGGCCGAGCGGTATCGCGGGCCGGCCCAGCGCACTTCGACCGCCGAGCGGGCCGGCGCCGACCGCTCGTGGGCCTTCGGCCACGTGATCGTCGACGAGGCCCAGGAGCTTTCTCCGATGGCCTGGCGGATGGTGATGCGCCGGTGCCCCGCCCGGTCGATGACACTCGTCGGCGACCTGGCGCAGGCCGGCTCCCCAGCGGCGCCGTCGTCGTGGGCCGAGGCACTCGACCCGCACGCCGAGGGCCGCTGGCGCGTGGAGGAACTGGCGGTCAACTACCGGACGCCGACCGAGATCATGGAGCTGGCCACCCGGGTCCTGAGGCAGATCGACCCGGCGCTGTCGCCGCCCCGCTCGGTGCGGTCTACAGGGACCGAGCCGTGGACGAGACGGGTGTCGGACCCGCTCATCGAGTTGCCTGGTGTCGTCGCGGACGAGCTCTCGGCGCTGGGTGACGGGCGGCTTGCCCTCATCGTCCCGGCCGGACGCGAGGACGAGTTGCTGGCGTCACTTCGCGCGGCCGATGTCGAGGCCGCACCCGGATTCGAGCCCACCGCGCTGGACTCCCCAGCCGCCGTGCTGACCGTGACGCAGGCCAAGGGTCTTGAGTTCGACTCGGTTATCGTAGTCGAGCCGGCGGAGCTGATCTCGACCTCGCCGTCGGGCCTGCGCGACCTCTACGTCGCCGTCACCCGCGCCACCGCCCGCCTTGGCCTCGTCCACTCACACGATCTCGAGACAATCCACAGCGTACGACAGTGGGGATTGTCTCAAGATCGAAAGTAGGCGGTTGTCCACACCCGGCCTTCTTGAGCGGTGGCTATCCACAGTTTCAGTTAGCGATGGTCAGCGTGCGCGGTGCGGCGGACAGGCTGGCCCGCATGCTTTCCGATCTCGCCGCGATCGAGCCCGACTCGCTCGAGGACGTGCTGGTCCGGCAAAGTCTCGTGTTTCGAGCTTCTCAGGTGTCACGGTGGTTGGGCTTGGACGAGGTTCGAGCCGAGGTGGCCGCAGGCAGATGGGGCCACCCGCACTGGGGTGTGTTCGTGGCTCACAACGGCGCGTTGACCGCGGAGCAAGAGCGCTGGGTCTGCCTCCTCTGTGCACCTTCGGGCTCGGCGCTCGGTGGATTGACCGCCGCGAGCATCGACGGCCTGACGGGGTTCGAGGTCGAGCAGAACCATCTGATCATCCCAACTGGTAGCCGCCGGCCACGGCGAGCGGGACTGATCGTCCACTACTCGGATCACCTCGCCGAGGACGATGTCCATCCGGTCCGGCAGCCGCGAAGAACCCGCTTGCCCCGCAGCCTGGTCGACGCAGCCTCCTGGAGCAGATCCGACCGTTTCTGCCGCGCGATCATCCTCGCCGGTGTGCAGCAACGCCGGGTCCAGCCCGACGAACTGCGCGATGCGCTCCTGCGCCGTGGCCAGTGCCGGCATCGGGCCTTGATCAGCGAGTCCATCGACGACGCGGAAGGCGGGATCGCATCGGTTCCTGAGCACGACTTCGAGGTTGTCCGCCGGCGGTTCCAGCTTCCCGAACCGGACCGGCAAGCTGCCGTCCGCCGCCAAGACGGCCGCTATTACCTGGACGCCCGCTGGCGCAAGTACCGCCTCGCCGCAGAGATCCACGGCACCCAGCACATGCAGATCCGCACATGGGACGCCGACCTCGACCGTCACAACGAACTTACGGCCGATGGACTACTCGTATTGCAGTTCTCGTCGTACGCGGTACGGCGCCGGAAGCCGTATGTCGGATCAACCCTCACCCGAGCACTCAGCAACGCAGGATGGAACGGATCTTGAGACAATCCACAGCGTCGTACGCTGTGGATTGTCTCGAGATCACGTGATGGGATCACATCGTGCAGAAGATCTACCCGGGTCACGAAGACATCCGCGGCACAC
>DASUUU010000117.1:0-10665 GCA_036373915.1 Jiangellaceae bacterium
TGTCGCCGCGAGCGCCAGGGCACGGCGCATCGCCGCGATCTCGGCTGGACTTGCCATTCCCCGGGCGCTCCTCGTCTCGGGCGGGCTCCGGGGAGTCGTGCGAGGACGCACGCACAGTCGGGGCGTATCGGACGCTAGGCGCCGAAACACCGCGCGCGCGCTGCCTCCCATCCGGACTTTCACCGTCGGTCTCGGAATTTCGCCGAGTCAACCGGGCCATCCGCCTGGACGGGCTGGACCGGGTCGCGGACTGTCACCGCCGGTTCGGACTTTCACCGACCCCGGAGCACGCGGGTGTGCTTTCGCTGAAGTCTAACCACCGAGAGGCGCCAAACCTTCCGGCGGTAGGGCGGTGTGTATCCTATGCGCATGGCGCGGGTCAACATCTCACTCCCCGACGAGATCCACCGTCGGGCAAAGGATGCCGGCCTCAACATCTCCCAGCTCACCCGCAAGGCCATTCTGCAGGAACTCTCTGATCGGGAGAAGATCGCCGCGGCATACGAGTATCTCGACGAACTCGAAGCTGAACTAGGTCCGATGACTGCCGAGGAGCGTGCCGAGGCACGCGCGTGGGCGGACGACATCTACGGCGCTGACCCCAAGCGCCAGTCCGCATGACCACAGTCCTTGACTCGCACGCGGTCTCTGCCCTATCGCGTAGCAGGCGGCAGGTCGCCGAGCTGATCGATCGAGGCGAATGGCCGCCGCTCGTGCCCGCGGATGTCCTCGCCGAGTGCCTCACCGGTGATCACCGACGTGACTTTCACCCGAACCGACTCCTGCGCACATGTGACATCAGGAATGTCACCGAAGTGATCGCCCGGCATGCGGCTTACCTACGGACGTCGGCCGGGCAGGACGGCATCTCCGCGACCGACGCCGTCGTCGTCGCCCTCGCCGACCATGCGGGCGGCGGAGTGGTCTTGACGAGCGATCTCGACGATCTCAAAGCCTTGGCGAGCCACAGCTTGCATCCGATCCGCGTGGCGCAGGTGTAGTGGCACGTGCCGATGCCGCACGCTGAAGCGGAGAACGCAGCCGTTGGATGTCGCAGACCCGTCAGTGAGCGGCACCTGCGGCCAACAGACGAAGCTCGTCGACCGTGGCAGCGGCGTCCTCGGCGTTGTACACGGCCGAACCGGCAACGAAAACGTCGGCTCCCGCGTCGGCGCACCGTTCGATCGTCTCGGCAGACACCCCTCCGTCGACCTGAATCCATATGTCGAGACCCGACCTGGTGACCATCTCGCGGGCCCGCCGGATCTTCGGCAGGCAGATGTCCAGGAAGTCCTGCCCGCCGAAGCCTGGCTCGACGGTCATGACCAGCAGCATGTCCAGTTCTGGCAAGAGATCCTCGAGCGGCTCGATGGGAGTCGCCGGGCGCACCGCGATACCCGCCTGGGCGCCCTGGCCGCGCAGTTCCCTGGCCAGCCGTACCGGCGCTCCCGCCGCCTCGAGATGGAATGTCACACTGCCCGCCCCCGCCTCGGCGTAAGCGGGTGCCCACCTGTCCGGATCGTCGATCATGAGGTGGCAGTCGACCGGCAGGGACGTCTTGGCCAAGATCGCCTCGACGACCGGCAGGCCTATGGTCAGGTTGGGTACGAAGTGGTAGTCCATCACGTCGACGTGCACCCAGTCGGCATTGTGGATGCGACGGATCTCGGACTCTAGATTGGCGAAATCCGAGTTCAGGATGCTCGGCGCGATCTGAATGCCCACGACAGCGCAGGCTAGCCGATGCTGAGGGATCGCTGAGAGATCGCACCCTAAGAGTTGACCTCAACCAATCTTCAACTTGTAGCGTCCCATAGCAGTGATCTAGCACGCACGGCACAGACTCTGTCAGTGCCGACTCCTAGCATCGCGACTGACATGCAAGACCTCGATCCACCCAACTACCGGGAGTCCATCGGTGCAGACATCGACAGCCACAACAGATCTCATCGCGCGCTTGCGCAGCACAATCGACGGTGCGGTCATCACGCCAGAAGACTCAAGTTACGACGACGTCCGGACCGTGGTCATGGGCAACTTCGACGGCCGTCCCGCGGCGGTCGCCCGCCCTGCCGACGACGCCGACGTGGCACGTATCGTCTCGCTGGTCGCCGACTCCGGCATACCGCTGGCGGTACGCAACGGCGGCCACAGCGGCGCCGGCCACAGCACCAACGACGGTGGCATCGTGCTCGACGTGCGTGATCTCAACGAAGTCCACATCGACCCGGACAGCAGAACCGCCTGGGCGCAGGCGGGCGCCACCGCCGGCGCATACCTTGCCGCCGCCGGCGAACACGGCCTGGCCACCGGCTTCGGCGATGCCGCGACCGTCGGCCTCGGCGGCATCACCCTCGCCGGAGGGGTCGGCTACCTGTCCCGCAAGTACGGCATGACAATCGACGAGCTGCTGGCCGCCGAGATGGTCACGGCCGACGGTCAGCGGCTGCGCGTCGACGAGGACAATCACCCCGACCTGTTCTGGGCGATCCGCGGCGGCGGAGGCAACTTCGGCGTGGCGACTCGGTTCAAGTACCGCCTTCGCGACGTCAGCAAGTTCACCGGCGGCATCCTGATCCTGCCGGGATCACCCGAGACCATCACCCGCTTCGTCGCGGAAGCCGACGCCGCGCCGGACGAGCTCTCGACGATCATGATGGCGATGGTGGCGCCGCCCATGCCGTTCCTGCCGCAGGAGGTTCACGGTCAACTGGTCGTCATGGCGTTCATGGCGTACGTCGGCCCGGCCGACGAGGCAGAGCGGGCCATGGCGCCGTTCCGGGCGATCGCGACACCGTTGGCCGACATGGTGGCGCCGAAGTCATACCTGGAGATGTTCCCACCTCAGCCCGAGGACTACCACCCGATCGCTACCGGGCGCGTCTTGTTCGCCGACACCGTCGACCAGCCGGTCGGTGAGGCCGTGATCGAGTCATTGCAGTCGTCGACGGCCATGATGTCCGCTGTGCAGTTCCGCGTTCTCGGCGGCGCCATCGCGCGAGTACCGTCCGACGCGACCGCGTTCGCGCACCGGAACCGCAAGGTCATGGTCAACGTCGCGGCGATGACCCCGGACCTTGCCGGCCTGGCCGAACAGCAGGCATGGGTCACCAAGCTCGCGGACCGGATCCAGCAGGGTCCCGGCGCGTACACGGGATTCCTGGGCACCGACAGTGCCGAGCGCATCGGCGAGGCCTACCCGACGGGCACCTATGAGCGTCTTGTCGCAGTCAAGCGGCAGTACGATCCCCGCAACCTGTTCCAGAGCAACCACAACATCGTGCCGTAAGACCCGTGTGAGAGCGGCGCTGGAGCCACTGCGCAGTGACGCCGAGCGGCTCCCGTGCGGGTCCGGCCGCCGCCGCTAACGGCGGCGGAGCAGCGCGAGGTACATCGCGTCGGTCCCGTGCCGGTGCGGCCACAACTGGACGTCCGGGCCTTCGCCGAGGTCCGGCATGCCCGGCATGTAACGTCGGGCGTCCATCCGGTCCGCATCGTTGCGGCGGCCGAGTACCTCGTCCACCACGGTGGCGGTCTCGGCCACATGCGGCGAGCACGTCACGTATGCGACCACCCCACCAGAACGTGCCGCCGACAGCGCCGCGTTCAGCAGATCCGCCTGTAACGGCCGCAGCGCACCGATATCTGCTGGTTGGCGGCGCCACCGCGCCTCCGGGCGGCGGCGTAGTGCGCCCAGGCCACTACATGGCGCATCAAGCAGCACCCGGTCGAATGGACCCGTGCCCGGCAGCGGGTCGCGCCCGTCGGCCACGATGACCCGATGGTTCCCAGCGGCACCGGCAAGCGCACGCTCGACGAGCCGGGCGCGGTGCCTGTGCTGCTCGACCGCGACAAGGCTCGCGCCTCTGTCCGCAGCGAGCCCGGCCAGCAGGGCGGCCTTGCCACCAGGCCCCGCGCACAGATCCAGCCATTGTGTGTCCCTCGCCGTGCCTGCCGACGAGTCCGGGTCGGCCCGCGCCGGCTCCCGGCCGGGTGGGCCGTCCGGCTCGACCGGGCCTGGCAGGACCGGTGCGGCGGCGAGTGCCAGCGTCACAAGTTGGCTGCCTTCGTCTTGGACACCGGCGCGCTGCTCGCGCACCGCGGCGATCCGGGCAGGATCGCCATCCGGGAGCACCGCGCCGAACGGCGACCATCGAGTAGGCCGCGCTCCGGCGACTACCAGTTCGTCGACGGTGCATCGCCCGGGCCGCGCAACGAGCGTCACGGCGGGTCGTTCGTTGTCGGCCGCAAGGCAAGCGGCAAGTTCGGCTTCGTCGCCCCCGAGGGCGTCCCGGAACGCCCGGACGATCCACGCCGGATGGGCGTGCCGGAGGGCGAGCCGTCCGGTCGGATCGGCGGGCGCGAGGCGCTCGACCCAGCCGTCGAGGTCTGTCGCACTCACCCGCCGCAACACCGCGTTGACCAGCTTGGCCGGGCCGGGGCCGACCTTGGCTCTCGCCAGGTCGACGGTCGCCGCCACCGCGGCATGCGCTGGAATCCTGGTGTTCAATGCCTGGTGCGCGCCCAGGCGCAGCACATCTCGGATCGGCGCGTCCAGCCGGTCGAGCGGCCGGTCGAGGCACTCGCCCAGCACGGCATCGTACGTCCCGAGCCCGCGAAGTGTGCCGTACACGAGCTCAGTAGCCAGAGCGGCGTCTCGCTCCGCGAGGCCACGGTCCCGGAGTAGGCCTGGTAGGACGAGGTTGGCGTACGCGTCCCGCTCGTCCACCGCGCGCAAGGCGTCGTACGCGGTGCTTCGTGCGACGTCGCGGCGCACTACTCGAGCCGCTCGCCCGGCTCGATCCGCACCCCGCGGGCCCAATCCGCGGCAGGCATCGCGCGCTTGCCCTGGGGCTGCACGTCACCGAGCAGAACAGGGTGGCTGCCGGTGCCCACCCGGACCCCGTCCCGGCTGACGTCGATCAGGCCGGGTGCCAGCTCGTCCGCACTAGGATCCAACCGAACCGGCCGCAGCTTGAGCCGCTCTCCGCGGAACGTCGTCCACGCTCCCGGTGCGGGCGTGCACGCCCGCACCACCCGGTCGACTCGCATGGCCGGCGCCGACCAGGCCACCCGGGCATCCTCCACTGTCAGCTTCGGCGCCATCGAGACCCCGTCGGCCGCCTGCGGTTCGGCGACGAGCCGTCCGGCCTCGATCCCGTCGAGCGTTGCGACCAGGAGTTTCGCCCCGGCGTCGGCCAACCGGGCGAGCAGGTCACCACTCGTGTCGGGGGGCCGGATCGTCTCGGTGAGCCGGCCGTAAACCGGCCCGGTGTCGAGCCCTTCCTCGATTTGGAAGGTGCACGCGCCGGTGATGTCGTCCCCGGCCATGATCGCGTGCTGCACCGGCGCGGCTCCCCGCCACGCGGGCAGCAGCGAGAAGTGCAGGTTGATCCAGCCATGCTTAGGAACCTCGAGCGCCGCCTTCGGGATCAGCCCGCCGTACGCGACGACGGGTGCGCAATCCGGGGCGATCTCTTCGAGCCGGGCAAGGAACTCTGGATCGCGGGGGCGCCGCGGCTTGAGCACCTCGATGCCCGCTTCGGCCGCCACCTCAGCAACCGGGCTCGGGATCAGCTTGCGCCCCCGCCCCGCGGGCGCGTCGGGCCTGGTCAGTATGGCCTCGACGGCATGCTTCGAGGCCAGGAGGGCCCGCAGCGACGGCACCGCCACGTCCGGCGTGCCCGCGAACAGGACCCTCACAGCGGCCGACCGAACGTCGCGTGCGGAGATACCTTGACAGCGGGTGGCGCCTCACCGGCCCACTCCGCCTCGCGGATCGCCTTCATCGCCGCCTTGCGCGACTCGCGGTCGAGCCGGTCGATGAACAGCACCCCGTCGAGATGGTCGGTCTCGTGCTGGATAGCCCGCGCGAGCAGCTCGCTGCCCTCGATGACGACCGGATCGCCGTACTCGTTGAAGCCCTTGGCGACGACTCGCATCGCCCGCACGCAGTCGTACTCCAGGCCGGGAAGCGACAGGCATCCCTCGGGTCCGAGCTGCTCTTCCTCCGACAGCTCCAGATCTGGGTTGATCAGATGTCCGACGACGTCGTCGACGTTGTAGGTGAACACCCGCAGCGGAACGCCGATCTGGGGTGCCGCAAGCCCCGCACCCGGCGCGTCGAGCATGGTGTCCGCGAGATCCCGCACGAGCCGGCGGAGCTCCCTGTCGAAGTCGACGACCGGTTCGGCCTTGGTGCGCAGGATCGGGTCGCCGAACAGTCGGATCGGCCGTATCGCCACTGAAATCTCCTCGGAGGATGCCGGTACGGCCCCAAGTTTACGGACTGGCTATCACGCCAGACGCAGCTCGTCAGGGCGCGTGACGCGCAACCAGCGGTACCCGTACCCGTCGAGGGTCAACTCGACGCGGCCATCCTCCAGCGGTGTGCGACCAGGTTGCAGCAGGTCGACGAGTACGGCGTCCCCGTCGAGTTCCTTGAGTTCGAGCGGAACCGTGCACGATTCGGCAGCGAAGTTGTGCAACGCGATCACGCTGCTGCCCTGCCAGGTGCACCGGTGAGCGAGAACCGCGTCGTGCGGTTGATCCAGCAGCGCGTACTCCCCCCACCCGATCTCCGGGCTCTCCCGGAACTGGCGGATCAAGGTCGCGATGAAGTTCAGCAGTGAATCCGGGTCGTGACGCTGATCCTCGACATTGATGTGTTCCGGGCCGAAGCCACCTTCCACTACCGGAGCCACCAGCTTGCGGGACGGCGCGGACGAGAATCCGCCGTTCTCGTCGGGCGACCACTGCATCGGGGTGCGCACCGCCAACCGGCCGTCCAGGTCGAGGTTCTCGCCCATACCGATTTCCTCGCCGTAGAACAGCACCGGAGTGCCGGGCAGCGCGAACATCAGGCTGTACACCATCCGGATCCGCCGCGGATCACCGTCCAGCATCGGTGGCAGTCGGCGGACCAGCCCGCGCCCGTACACCTGCATGCGCTCCTCCGGCCCGAACTCCGCGAAGACCTCCTGCATCTCCTCCTCGCTGAGCAGCCCCAGGTGGAGTTCGTCGTGGTTACGGACGAACGTTGCAAATTGTGCCTCGCGCGAGATCTCAGGCCGCCTGCTAAGTGCCGCCGCGAGCGGCCGGGCGTCCTGGCGGGCCAGCGACAGGTACATCTGCTCCATGGCCTCGAAGTCGAACTGCAAGGTCAGCTCGTCGCCGTCCATCCCCCCGAAGTAGGCCATCTGCTCCTCGTATGGCAGGCCCACCTCGCCGAGCAGAATCGCCTCGCCGCGCCGGCGGCCGAGGAACGACCGGAGCGCGCGCTGGTACTCGTGCGGATCGCCGAACGACTCCTGCTCCGCATCGCTCGCGCCTAGCGTCTCGAGAAAGAACGGCACGGCGTCGACCCTGAACCCGGCCAACCCCAGTTGGAGCCAGAACCCCATGATCCGGGCCACCTCGTCACGCACTGCCGGGTTGACCACGTTGAGGTCGGGCTGGTGCTTGTAGAAGCGGTGCAGGAAGTATTCCTCGGTCTTCTCGTCGTACTCCCAGATACTTTCCTGTTCCCCCGGGAACACGACGTCGTCGGACGTGTCCGGCGGCTCGTCGCTGCGCCAGACGTAGTAGTCCCGGTACGGCGAGTCCTTGCTGGAGCGGGCCGAGCGGAACCACGGGTGCTTGTCGGACGTGTGGTTGACCACCAGATCGGCGATCACCCGGATGCCGCGATCGTTGGCCGTCCGGACGAACTCCACGAAATCTCCCAGGCTGCCGAGCCGATCGTCGACGTCGTAGAAGTCGACGATGTCGTAGCCATCGTCACGGTCCGGCGTCGGGTAGAACGGCATCAGCCAGATACAGGTAATACCGAGATCGGCCAGGTAGTCGATGCGGTGCGACAATCCATCGAAATCGCCTACGCCGTCGCCGTTCCAGTCCATGAATGTCTCGACGTCCAGGCAGTAGACGACGGCTGTCTTCCACCACAGGTCGCTGGTGTCCGTGATTCTCATTCGACCTTCCCCTCAGAGGCGCCCACGGCGGGCAGCACGTGCTCGCCGAAATACTCGATGAACGGCTGTTGTTGCTGGCCGACGTGGTGCAGGTAGACCTCGTCGAAGCCGAGGTCGATAAGTTCTGAGATCCGCTTGATATGCACCGCTGGGTCGTTGGATACCAGCACGCTCTTGCGCATGTCGTCCGGCGCGATGCTCTGGCCGGCGGTGTCGAACTGCTCAGGTGTCTCGAGGTTCCAGGCCAGCGCAGACGGGAAGACGTTGCTGCGCCATTGATCGTGGGCGATCTGGAGGGCCTGTGATTCGTCTTCGTGCCACGAAAGGTGGACCTGGACGCCGAGCCTGCCCCGACCGCCGGAATCCCGGTAGGCATCGATCATCTGCCGCAGGTGGTCGCTCGGCTGGTCTACCGTTATCAACCCGTCCGCCCACTCTGCGACCGCTCCTGCCGTCTCGACGCTCACGGCCGCGCCGATCAGCTCCGGCGGATCGTCGGGAAGGCTCCAGATCCGGGCCCTATCGACAGTGAAGAGCCCGTCGTGGCTGACTTCCTCACCGGCCAGCAACGCCTTGATGACGTTCGCACACTCCACGAGACGGGCATCTCTGATCTCCTTGCGCGGCCACCGGTCGCCGGTGATGTGCTCGTTGACCGCTTCCCCGCTGCCGAGCGCCATCCAGAACCGGCCGGGGAACATGGCGGCAAGGGTCGCGGCGGCCTGAGCGGTGATCGCCGGGTGGTAGCGCTGACCAGGGGCGGTGACCACGCCGAACCGCAGGCTCGTGGCGGCCAGCGCGGCACCCAGCCAAGACCAGGCGTAGCCGGAATGCCCCTGGCGTTCGCTCCACGGCGCGAAATGGTCCGAACACATCGCGGCCGCAAAGCCGGCTTGCTCGGCGCGCTTGACGTCTTCGAGCAGCTGCGCCGGGTGGATCTGCTCGTGGCTGGCGTGGAATCCGATGGTAGGCACGTGAATGAATACCCCGCTCATGGCGGCCTACTCGCCCGGGCCGCGGGGCCATGGGACGGCCCAACATTCGGCCCTTCCCAATTAAGATCCCGAGCGGGCCGGGTCAACAGGTCGCACGGCTGCCGGACTCGGCAGCACGGCGACGCGGGGCGGTCACCGTGTCGCCGCGGGCTGCCCCTGTCCGCGAGGCCGGTCGTCCCTGCAAACGCTCAACGGCAAGTGTTGTGTCGTGATCGCGTCCTCGCTCGGCGCTCCTGGGCGAACGCGGGTCAGATGTCGTGTACTCATCTCGACACGACCACGAGAAACAGGGTCGTGAGCGGACGGCCGGCCCAGAGTTGGCGAACAGCTTGACTGAACTTGGCCTGATTGATGAGTATCGAATCTACCTGCACCCCGCCCCACGCCGGGTCACGGTTCGCGCAATCATTGGCACGACCGCACGACCAGGGTCATGTGCGGATGTCCGCGGCCGTGTTGGTTCAGACTCGCTGGATTCGGACTTCGCCGTGGATTCGCTGGGCGAGCTTGCGCATGTCGTCGATGTCGGATGACAGGATCACCACAGGTTTGGCGGCCGACTCGGCGGCTTCGCCGACAGTGGCGTCAACGACCGACACACCGGTTGCGGCACGGAGTTGCTCGGCCCGGTTGGCGGCCTTCCCGCTGAGTGGGACGTCGCGAGCGCCGGACACGCGGTTGACGATCGCCGCCTTCGGATCGGTGCGGTCCCAGCCGGCTTCGATGCGCACCGCTACGGGAACGAGGACCCGACGCGACGGGTTGCGGGCACGCCGTTGCGCAGCGCCCTCCAGGAAGGCCAACAGCGCACGATGTTTGCGGTGACCGACATCGGATAGCGCGCTGACCGCCTCGCCGTCCAGGATGATGGTGGCGGCGGGCTCGGACACTAGGCGGCCGCCTGGTGCGCCTTGAGCGCGGTGGCGTAGGTGAGGACGTCATCGGCGGTCGCGTCCGGCCGCACCGCGGTCAGCTCGGCCGCCGCCTGCTCGATCAGCTCTGGACGGTCGGCAAGGTCGCTTGTGTCCATCCGGGCCAGCGCGAGCGCGACCTCAGCCACATTCGGGCGCACCTCGGGATGGTCGGCATAGTGGGCATCGAGCCCGGCCCGGTGCGCGATCGCCTCGACGCGGTCACGTGCCCCCTGCACGACCAACTCGTTCCACGACGAGATCAAACCCGCCCGCTGCAGGACTGTAGCGGCGCGTCGCAACCCGTCAGGCACCCGGACCGAGGTCACCACCGACTCGCCCGATGCATCCAGCTGATCTAGCGCCCGGGCAACCTCGCCCGCGTCGAAGGTCATGTCAACCCCCATCAACTCGAAGGTGCTGTAGTACAAATGATACTACGCATGTCGGCGGTGCTCAACGTGACGCTCTAAGCCCACGCCCGTGCCGCTGTGATCGGCCGACTCGCGCCGTACGACGCCACACGACCGACCTGCGGCAAGTCCGTGCGTTCGATCGTGCCCAATGCCACGATCATCTTCGGGCCACGACACCTCGAGACACGGATTAGGTCTATGCGCCTGTTCAAGCGAAAGCGGGCGGCGCCCTGACTTGTGCCATATTCGGCGATCTGAACTGAACGTGGGCGGTTGACCTGCGGTTTCGTCGTGTCGACGACGTGGATATGCGCACTAAGTTGATCTGTCTAGGCTGTGCCGGTGGCGTACGTGCGCACCGTGAAGACGG
>DASUUU010000118.1:0-61395 GCA_036373915.1 Jiangellaceae bacterium
TGTCATCGTGGCGACCGTCAAGGACGCCATCCCTGGTGGCAGCGCCAAGAAGGGCGAGGTCGTCAAGGCCGTCATCGTGCGGACCGCCAAGGAGCGGCGCCGCCCGGACGGCTCCTACATCAAGTTCGACGAGAACGCCGCCGTGCTTCTCAAGGACGACGGCGATCCGCGGGGGACCCGCATCTTCGGCCCGGTCGGCCGCGAGTTGCGCGACAAGAGGTTCATGCGCATCATCTCGCTCGCTCCGGAGGTGCTGTAAGCCATGCGTATCAAGAAGGGCGACACCGTCGTGGTAGTCGCGGGCAAGGACAAAGGGGTGGTCGGCAAGGTGATCGCCGCCTACCCACGGCAGGACAAGGTTCTTGTCGAGGGAGTCAACCGGATCACCAAGCACACCAAGCCGGTTCAGACCGCCCGCGGATCGCAAGCCGGCGGCATCGTGCACCAGGAGGCGCCGATCCACGTCAGCAACGTGATGCTGGCGGTGGAGGTCGACGGCAACACTGTCGGCACCCGGGTCGGGTACCGCATCGACGACGACGGCAACAAGGTCCGGTTCGCCAAGCGCACCGGTAAGGACATCTGATGACCACAGCAACCGAGACGACGATGACACCGCGGCTCAAGCAGCGCTACCACGAGGAGATCGTCCCCGCGCTGCGCAAGGAGTTCGGGTTCGCCAACATCATGCAGGTGCCCACGGTCACGAAGGTCGTGGTCAATATGGGTGTCGGCGATGCCGCCCGCGACGCGAAGCTCATCGAGGGCGCCGTCCGCGACCTTGCCGTGATCACCGGACAGAAGCCGGCGGTCACCAGGGCGCGTAAGTCCATCGCTCAGTTCAAGCTGCGCGAGGGTATGCCGATCGGGGCGCACTCGACGCTTCGTGGCGACCGGATGTGGGAGTTCCTCGACCGGTTGACGACCATCGCGTTGCCGCGTATCCGCGACTTCCGCGGGTTGTCGCCGAAGCAGTTCGACGGCAAGGGCAACTACACGTTCGGCATCAACGAGCAGTCGATGTTCCACGAGATCGACCAGGACAAGGTCGACCGAGTCCGCGGAATGGACATCACGGTCGTGACGACGGCCATCAACGACGACGAGGGCCGGGCGCTGCTCAAGCACCTTGGCTTCCCGTTCAAGGAGCAGTGAGCAATGGCTAAGAAGGCTCTGATCCACAAGGCGAAGCAGAAGCCGAAGTTCGCGGTCCGCGCCTACACGCGGTGTCAGCGGTGCGGCCGCCCGCACTCGGTGTACCGCAAGTTCGGCCTGTGCCGGATCTGCCTGCGGGAGATGGCGCACCGTGGCGAGCTGCCCGGCGTGACGAAATCTAGCTGGTAAATGGCCAAGCTGGTGAACAAGAACCTGATCGCCGCAGGTCCGGCCAATGCCGGAAACCGCGGCGGGAAAGCGGCAAACAAACCATGACCATGACCGATCCGATCGCAGACATGCTGACCCGTCTGCGTAACGCGAACTCGGCGTACCACGACACCGTGGCGATGCCGCACAGCAAGATCAAGTCGCATATCGCGGAGATCCTCAAGCAGGAGGGCTTCATCGCGGACTGGGCCGTCCAGGACGCCGAGGAGGCCGTGGGCAAGTCCCTGGTGCTGACGCTGAAGTTCGGCCCGAGCCGGGAGCGCTCGATCGCCGGCGTGCGCCGGGTGAGCAAGCCCGGCCTGCGGGTCTACGCGAAGGCCAACAACATGCCGAAGGTGCTCGGCGGGCTCGGCGTCGCGATCATCTCGACGTCCCACGGCCTGCTGACGGACAGGGCGGCGACCAAGCAGGGTGTGGGCGGGGAAGTCCTCGCCTACGTCTGGTGACGGAAGGAGTACGAGACATGTCGCGCATCGGCAAACTCCCGATTCCCGTCCCCAGCGGTGTCGAGGTCAACATCGACGGCTCGACGGTCACCGTGAAGGGGCCGAAGGGCGAACTTGCTCACACGCTGCCGGAGTCGATCGGGGTCGAACGGACCGACGACGGCTCGCTCGAGGTCACTCGCCCCGACGACGAGCGGGAGAACAAGGCTCTGCACGGTCTGTCGCGCACACTCGTCGCGAACATGGTGACCGGCGTCACTCAGGGCTACGAGAAGAAGCTCGAGATCGTCGGCGTCGGCTACCGGGTGCAGGCCAGGGGCTCGAACCTGGAATTCGCGCTCGGCTTCAGTCATCCCGTGGTCATCGAGCCGCCGGACGGCATCAGCTTCTCGGTCGAGTCGCCGACGAAGTTCGCGGTCGCCGGCATTGACAAGCAGAAGGTCGGCGAGGTGGCCGCGAACATCCGGAAGCTGCGCAGGCCCGAGCCCTACAAGGGTAAGGGCATCCGCTACGCGGGCGAGCAGGTCCGGCGCAAGGTCGGAAAGGCTGGTAAGTGACGATGGGCATCGCTATCAACGCTCGGCGAGGCCACGGCGGCAAGGCCGGGGCTCGCGGTCGCCGGCACCTGCGGGTCCGCAAGAAGATCTCCGGGACGGCCGAGCGGCCGCGCCTGGTGGTCACCCGGTCGCTGCGCCACATGGTGGCTCAGGTGGTGGACGACACCACCGGCCGCACGCTGGTGTCGGCCTCCAGCATGGAGGCGGATGTGCGCAGCGCCGACGGAGACAAGACAGCCAAGGCGCGCAAGGTGGGCGAACTGGTCGCCGAGCGGGCCAAGGGAATCGGGATCGAGAACGTCGTCTTCGATCGCGCGGGCAACCGCTACCACGGCCGAGTCGCCGCGGTAGCCGATGGTGCCCGCGAGGGCGGCCTGACGGTCTGACGTACGAGTACGCGAGAGAGAGGGAATCATGGCTGGACCACAAGCCTCCACTTCCCGCCGCCCTTCCCAGGGCCGCGGTGGTGGTGCCGGTGGCGAGCGCCGCGACCGCCGCGACAGCCGTCGCGGTGACAGCGCGGAGAAGACCGCGTACATCGAGCGCGTCGTTGCCATCAACAGGGTCGCCAAGGTTGTTCAAGGTGGACGTCGTTTCAGCTTCACCGCGCTGGTCGTCGTCGGCGACGGCGACGGCACGGTCGGTGTGGGCTACGGCAAGGCCAAGGAGGTGCCCGCGGCGATCGCCAAGGGTGTCGAGGAGGCCAAGAAGAAGTTCTTCAAGGTGCCCCGCATCGGTGGCACGATCCCGCACCCGGTTCAGGGTGAGAAGGCCGCAGGGGTCGTGCTGCTGCGCCCGGCGTCGCCCGGTACCGGTGTCATCGCCGGTGGCCCGGTGCGCGCCGTCCTGGAGTGTGCGGGCATCCACGACGTGCTGAGCAAGTCGCTCGGTTCGTCCAACGCCATCAACATCGTGCACGCGACGGTCGAGGCGCTCAAGAGCCTCGAGCGTCCCGAGCAGGTGGCGGCTCGTCGCGGTCTGCCACTCGAAGATGTGGCGCCCGCTGCGCTGCTGCGGGCCCGGGCGGAGGCCGGCGCATGAGCCCGGCCAAGCAGAAGAAGGCAGGCCAGATAAAGGTTCGCCAGGTCAAGAGCGGGATCGGCGGGACGTCCACCCAGCGCGACACCCTGCGATCGCTGGGGCTCAAGCGTATCGGCGACGAGGTCGTCAAGGATGACCGTCCCGAGATCCGCGGCATGGTCAGGGCAGTGACTCACCTGGTCGCTGTCGAGGAGGTCGAGTAAGCATGGGTGACGCACCACTCAAGCCGCACCACCTGCGGCCCGCCCCGGGCGCGAAGACCCCGAAGACGCGGGTCGGCCGGGGTGAGGCAGGTACCCGCGGCAAGACGGCCGGCCGGGGGACCAAGGGCAGCAAGGCCCGCAACCAGATCCCGGCCAACTTCGAGGGCGGCCAGATGCCGCTGCATATGCGCCTGCCCAAGCTCAAGGGCTTCAAGAACCCGTTCCGGGTCGAGTACCAGGTCGTCAACCTGGACCGGCTGGCGACCCTGTACCCGGAGGGTGGCGAGGTGACCGTCGATGATCTGGTCGCCAAGGGTGCGGTGCGCTCGGATGCCCCCGTCAAGGTCCTGGGTTCTGGCGACATCTCGGTGGCCGTGCAGGTGAGCGCGCACGCATTCTCTGTTTCGGCGAAGGAGAAGATCGCTGCGGCCGGCGGCTCGGTCACAAAGCTCTGAGCAACTCTGGATTGCCGGTTGATCACGTTCAGCAGGTTCGTCGGTGCCGTACCACCCGCACGCGCCTGGTAGGGCAGGGCTACGCATGCTGAACGTGATCAACCGGAGTCCCAGGGAGGAGCCGGTGAAACGAGCGGGGGATGTGTTTCGTTGTACTTCGTAACTGACTGTTATCGTCGGGAGGTCGCGATCGAGTCCGGTCGTGGCGTACGTACCACCGCGCTGACGCTATGCCAGGCGCGCAGGAGGCCGTAGAAGTGCTCACCCCGTTCCTTCAGGCTTTCAAGACGCCTGACCTGCGACGGAAGATCCTGTTCACGCTCGGCATTCTCGTCGTGTTCCGGTTCGGATCCCAGTTGCCGACCCCGGGGGTGGACGTCGAGGCGGTCGATATCCAGCGCGAACTGGTGCAAGGCACCGGCGTCTACGGCATGCTGAACATGTTCACCGGTGGTGCACTTCTCCAGCTGGCGGTATTCGCCCTGGGGATCATGCCGTACATCACGGCGAGCATCATCATGCAGCTGCTGCGTGTGGTGATCCCGCGTCTGGAGATGCTCCACAAGGAGGGTCAGGCCGGACAGACCAAGATCACCCAATACACCCGGTACCTCACCATCGGCCTGGCGATCCTGCAGTCGACGACCATCATTTCGATGGCCCGCACCGGCGCTTTGCTGCAGTCGAACACGTCGCTGCTGCTTGACGACGACGTCGCCACGATCGTCATCATGGTCATCACCATGACCGCCGGCACGGCCGTGATCATGTGGCTTGGCGAGTTGATCACCGAGCGTGGCGTCGGTAACGGTATGTCGTTGCTGATCTTCACTCAGATCATCGCCACCTTCCCTGCCTCACTCTGGCGGATCCAGCAGCAGCAAGGTTGGACCACGTTCACCATCGTGGCCGTGATCGGCCTGGTCGTGGTCGTGCTCGTGGTGTTCGTCGAGATGTCGCAGCGGCGTATCCCGGTTCAGTACGCCAAGCGGATGGTCGGCCGGCGGATGTACGGCGGCTCGTCCACGTACATCCCGCTGAAGATCAACCAGGCGGGCGTCATCCCGGTGATCTTCGCGTCCTCGTTGCTGTATGTGCCGCTGCTGGCCAGCCAGTTCAACCAGACCGCCGGCTGGTCGGTCTGGATCCAGCGGTACTTCGTCACCGGCAGCCACCCGATTTACATGGCGTCGTTCTTCCTGCTGATCGTCTTCTTCACGTTCTTCTACGTTTCGATCACCTTCAACCCCGTCGAGATCTCCGACAACATGAAGCGCTATGGCGGATTCATCCCGGGCATCAGGGCCGGGCGACCGACCGCCGAGTACCTGGAGTACGTGCTGACCAGGCTCACCTCGGCAGGTGCGCTCTACCTGGGCATGGTGGCGATGATCCCGCTCATTGCGATCGCACTGGTCAACGCCGACCAGAACTTCCCGTTCGGCGGCACGTCGATTCTGATCATGGTTGGTGTCGGCCTGAACACCATCCAGCAGATCGAGGGTCAGCTGCAGCAGCGCAACTACGAAGGGTTCCTCCGCTAATGCGGCTTCTGATCATGGGCCCGCCGGGCTCGGGCAAGGGCACCCAGGCGGCGATCGTGGCCAGACGATTCGAAATGCCGGCGATCTCAACAGGTGACATCTTCCGGGCCAACGTAGCCGAGGGCACCCCGCTCGGCCAGGAAGCGCAGCGGTACATGAGCGCCGGTGATTACGTGCCGGACGAGGTCACAAACCAGATGGTCCGCGACCGTCTCAACGAAGCCGACGCGGCAGACGGGTTTCTACTCGACGGTTATCCCCGCACGGTCGCCCAGGTCGAGTTTCTCGACAAGGTGCTGGCGGAGCAGGGCGTTGCACTCGACCGGGTGATCGAGATGGTCGTGGACGTCGAGGAGGTCGTCGGCCGCCTGCTCGCACGCGCGGCTGAAGCGGGGCGCGACGACGACACCGAAGAGGTCATCAGGCGCCGGCAGGCTCTCTACGCCACGCAAACCGCGCCGCTGACCGCCATCTATCGCGACCGCGGTCTGCTCGTGCAAGTCGACGGTATGGGAACGGTCGACGAGGTGGCCGCCCGAATGGCCGCAGCGCTCGGCGCCGACGACGAGTGATCCAGATCAAGTCCCCGGCCGAGGTCGCGCAGATGCGGACCGCCGGCCTCGTCGTCGCGCAGACGCTTGCAGCGGTGCGGGCGGCCGTCGCACCTGGTGTGACGCCACGCGATCTCGATGCGCTGGCCGAGGCGGAGATCCGATCACGGGGCGCCGTGCCGTCGTTCCTCGGCTACCACGGTTATCCGGCGACGCTCTGCATATCGGTGAACGACGAGGTCGTGCACGGAATCCCGGGCGACCGGCCGATCCGGGCCGGGGACATCGTCTCGATCGACTGCGGTGCGATCGTGGACGGCTGGCACGGCGACGCGGCCATGACGGTTCCCGTTGGAGACGTGCCCTCGGAGGTGTCGGCGCTGCTGCGCACGTGTGAGGACGCGTTATGGAGCGGCATCGCCGCCATGCGCGCCGGTGGGCGGCTCAGAGACATCGGCGCCGCGGTGGAGCGGCAGGTGCGGCAGGCCGGCCCCTACGGCATCGTCGAGGAGTTCGGCGGGCACGGTATCGGCACGGAGATGCACCAAGATCCACACGTGCTCAACTACCGGACGCGCCAGCGCGGCCCGAGACTCGTCTCCGGTCTCGTACTGGCGGTCGAGCCGATGATCAACATGGGTGCTGCCGGCACCGTGCTGCTGGACGACGGCTGGACGGTGAAGACCGCTGACGGGTCGTGGTCGGCACATTTCGAGCACAGCATCGCGGTGACGGACGACGGTCCGTGGGTGCTCACAGCGCTCGACGGCGGGGCAGCACGGCTGGCCGAGCTCGGCGTCCCGACCCCTGCAATTGCCACCTGATCGCCGTTTGTTCACCTGATCGTCGCGACGTTGGCGATCAGGTGCGAACTGGGCCGAGTACCCGCAGGTCAGCGTAGCCTTGAGTCACCTGATCTCCGGAACGCGGCCGTCACCTTAACGATCAGGTGACAAAGTGCGGGTTTCGGTCCAGGTGGCCGCGGGGGCAGGTCACCTGATCCACCGGTCCGGGGGAGTCAGGGCAGAGTGGGGGAACTCCCCGATGGTGTGGCTCGGAACGGGCGAGCAATACTGGTAGGCATGGTGCAGCCGTCTCAGATGCGCGCGTCCGACGACGACCGCGATCGCATCGCGGGAGTTCTACGCGACGCCCACGCCGAGGGCCGGCTAACCCAGGACGAGCTGGTCGACAGGCTGGACTCGACCTACCAGGCCCGCACGTACCAGGAACTCGATCGGATCG
Source organism: Jiangellaceae bacterium (assembly GCA_036373915.1). Taxonomy (GTDB): domain Bacteria; phylum Actinomycetota; class Actinomycetes; order Jiangellales; family Jiangellaceae; genus JASLBX01. The sequence goes on from DASUUU010000118.1 coordinate 7,429, forward strand.
TCGCCGACCTGCCGCTGGCCCGGTCGCAGGGTGCGCTTGCCCGAGTCCGCCAGCAGCCGATCAGCGCGCCGCCGCCACCACCCGGCCCGGTCCGGGCGAAGGCTCGCCGCGCTGCCCGGGTGTCGCTCAACACGGCATGGTGGTTCTGGGGCATCGCGGTCGGTATCAACGTGGTCATCTGGACGATCCTGAGCATCGCCGAGCAAAACGCTCAATACCCGTGGCCGCTGTGGGTCGCCGGTCCGTGGGGAGTTGTGCTGTTGGCCGGCGAGCTCGCCTACCGTCGAGGCGACGCGCGCCGCCCCCAGGGCTGATGATCACGAGGGCTTTGTTACCGGATTGGGCCATGAACTCATAGTGATCATGATGGGTCGCCGGTGCGCGATTGGCCTTCGCGCCCGCTGTTGACGTAAACTGCCATGTCGGCCCGTTGTGGCCGCACTTTCGTGCGTCCGTACGTTCAACCCTCGACCGCAGGCGGGGTGGCAGGTGTGCGCAAGTGCACGCCCGCGGTACGGCACACGGTAGGACTAACCGATCGACGAAGTGCGGAGGCTATGCCGAAGAAGGACGGGGTCATCGAGATCGAGGGCACCGTGGTCGAGGCTCTCCCGAACGCAATGTTCCGGGTTGAGCTGTCCAACGGTCACAAGGTGCTCGCACACATCTCGGGCAAGATGCGCCAGAACTACATCCGAATCCTTCCTGAGGACCGGGTCGTGGTGGAGCTCAGCCCGTACGACCTGACCCGCGGTCGGATCGTCTACCGCTACAAGTAAACGTTCACGCGGGGGCTCCGCCCCCACGGACCCCCAAGGGATCTGATGAAGGTCAAGCCAAGCGTCAAGCCCATCTGCGACAAGTGCAAGGTCATCCGCCGGCACGGTCGTGTGATGGTCATCTGCGAGAACCTGCGGCACAAGCAGCGGCAGGGCTGAGAACTACATAGGCAACGCACCAGCAACCCTGCCGGGCACATTGGCAGCGGAAATCCCCCGGACGGAGGCCGGGGCCCGTCAGCGGGCAGATGCAGACGGGACGCGGTGCGCCAGACACCTCCGCACGACAGCAAGGAGAAAGAGCCCGCATGGCACGACTCGTCGGAGTCGACCTTCCGCGCGACAAGCGCCTCGAGGTCGCCCTCACGTACATCTTCGGTATCGGCCGCAGCCGTGCCCTCGAGACGCTGAAGCAGACCGGGATCAGCCCGGAGATGCGTGTGCGCGATCTCGGGGACGAGGAGCTGGTCAAGCTCCGCGACTGGATCGACACCAACTACCAGATCGAAGGTGACCTGCGCCGCGAAGTCCAAGGCGACATCCGCCGCAAGGTCGAGATCGGCAGCTACCAAGGCATCCGGCACCGCCGCGGCCTCCCGGTCCGTGGTCAGCGCACGCACACGAATGCCCGCACCCGCAAGGGCCCGAAGAAGACCGTCGCCGGCAGGAAGAAGGCCGGCAAGTAAGCCGCGCTGAACACGTACTCGAGGAGCACAGACTATGCCACCAGCCAGAGGTCGCCAGACCGCCAAGGTCCGGCGCAAGGAGAAGAAGAACGTCGCTCACGGTGTCGCGCACATCAAGAGCACGTTCAACAACACCATCGTCTCGATCACCGACCCGCAGGGGAACGTGATCTCGTGGGCCAGCGCGGGCCAGGTCGGGTTCAAGGGCTCCCGGAAGTCCACCCCGTACGCCGCGCAGATGGCTGCCGAGGCCGCCGCGCGCCGCGCACAGGAGCACGGCATGCGCAAGGTCGACGTCTTCGTCAAGGGCCCGGGTTCGGGCCGGGAGACCGCGATCCGCTCGCTGCAGGCCGTAGGCCTCGAGGTGGGCTCGATCCAGGACGTGACGCCGCAGGCGCACAACGGTTGCCGTCCGCCGAAGCGCCGCCGCGTGTGATCCCGCCGCCCACCAGAGCTTGATTTGACGTAGGAGACGTTCAACCATGGCCCGTTACACCGGTCCAATCACCAAGAAGTCGCGCCGGCTCGGCGTCGATCTTGTCGGAGGCGACAAGTCGTACGAGCGGCGTCCGTACCCGCCTGGCGAGCACGGCCGCGGCCGCCAGAAGGAGAGCGAGTACCGCACCCAGCTGCACGAGAAGCAGAAGGCCCGGTACACCTACGGCGTGCTGGAGAAGCAGTTCCGCCGCTACTACGAAGAGGCCAACAAGACCAAGGGGAAGACCGGCGAGGCGCTGCTGCAGATCCTCGAGTCGCGCCTGGACAACGTGGTCTACCGGGCCGGGTTCGCCCGGACCCGGCGCCACGCGCGCCAGCTCGTCGTGCACGGCCACTTCCTGGTCAACGGCCGCAAGGTCAACGTTCCGTCGTACCGGGTGACGCCGCACGACATCATCGAGGTCCGGCCCAAGTCCAAGGACACGACGCCGTTCCTCATCGCACGCGAGACGCAGGGCGAGCGTCCCGTTCCGGCGTGGTTGGAGGTCATTCCCGGCGACATGCGGATTCTGGTGCACCAGCTTCCGAGCCGTCAGCAGATCGACACGCCGGTCCAGGAACAGCTCATCGTCGAGCTTTACTCGAAGTAGACCTACCTGTGTGGGCTCCGGCCCCCACATACCCCCCGGCCGTGGTTGCGCTCCGCACGCGACCGTCGGCCACCACAACTGAACACCGCGGGGCCAAGCCCCGACCACACACAGGTTCTCGCCGTGGGCCACCACGGTGGAGGATGCGGGGCGTAGCTCCCGCAGGTATCGCGACAGTCATATAGCGGGCGTCGCGGGAAGGAACAGCACCGTGCTCATCACACAGCGACCCACCATCTCCGAGGAGACCGTCAACGACACCCGGTCGCGGTTCATCATCGACCCGCTCGAGCCGGGCTTCGGGTACACCCTCGGCAACTCGATGCGCCGCACCTTGCTCTCGTCGATCCCCGGCGCGGCCATCACCTCGATCCGAATCGACGGCGTGCTGCACGAGTTCAGCACCATCCCCGGGGTCAAGGAGGATGTCACCGACGTCATCCTCAACCTCAAGGAACTTGTCGTCTCCTCCGAGCACGACGAGCCGGTCGTCATGTACCTGCGCAAGCAGGGCCCTGGCGAGGTGACCGCGGCCGACATCGCACCGCCTGCCGGCGTCGAGGTGCACAACCCCGAACTGCACATCGCCACCCTGAACGGCAAGGGCAAGCTCGAGATGGAGCTGACCGTCGAGCGGGGCCGCGGCTACGTCTCCGCCGCCCAGAACAAGCAGCAGGACGCCGAGATCGGCCGGATCCCGGTCGACTCCATCTACTCGCCGGTACTCAAGGTCACCTACAAGGTCGAGGCGACCCGAGTCGAGGGCCGGACCGACTTCGACAAGCTCATCGTCGACGTCGAGACCAAGCCGTCCAGCCGGCCGCGCGACGCGATGGCCTCGGCGGGTACGACCCTAGTCGAGCTGTTCGGCCTGGCCCGCGAGCTGAACGTCGAGGCAGAGGGTATCGAGATCGGCCCGTCGCCGGTCGATGCGCAGCTGGCCGCCGACATGGCGCTGCCGATCGAGGACCTGCAGCTGACCGTCCGGTCGTACAACTGCCTCAAGCGCGAGGGCATCCACACCGTGGGAGAGCTGATCTCGCGCAGCGAGGCCGACCTGCTCGACATCCGCAACTTCGGCCAGAAGTCGATCGACGAGGTCAAGGCGAAGCTGGCCACGATGGGTTTGACCCTCAAGGACGGGCTTCCCGGCTTCGACCCGGCGGCGGCGGTGGACAGCTACGGCGACGACGACCAGTCCTTCGCCGAGGACGAGCAGTACTAGAAACGATCACGTTAGGAAGGTGTTCCCGGCCGATGCCAGGCTTGCCGGCCCGGTGAGCGCCGGGATGCCTTCGTAACGAAGACGAGGAGATCGAGACAATGCCCACCCCGACCAAGGGCCCCCGGCTGGGAGGCTCGCCGGCACATCAGCGGGCGATGCTGGCGAACCTCGCCACGTCGCTGTTCGAGCACGGCCGGATCACCACGACCGAGGCTCGCGCCCGACGGCTGCGTCCGGTGGCCGAGCGGCTGATCACCAAAGCCAAGCGAGGCGACCTGCACGCCCGCCGTCAGGTGGCACGCACGATCCGCGACAAAGAGATCGTCCACGTGCTGTTCACCGAGATCGGCCCGCGGTACGAGAATCGCAATGGCGGGTACACCCGGATCGTGAAGATCGGCCCGCGCAAGGGCGACAACGCTCCGATGGCCGTTATCGAGCTGGTCGAGCCGCTTGCCGAGCAGGCTGTGGCCGAGGCTGAGGCCGCCACTCGCCGCGCCGCGAAGAAGGCCGCGCCGGTGTCGGCGAAGCCCGAGTCCGAAGCCCGCGCTGAGGAAGGCGAGGCTGAGCAGACAACTGATGAGCCCGAAGCCGTTGCCGAGGAGACCGTCGAGCCGGAGGCCGCCGACGAGGCGACTGACGAGGCGGCGGCGGACGACCAAGCGACCGGCTCCGAGGCCGACAAGGCCTGACATAACCTCAGTTCCGTGATCATCGGCACTTTCCGGTTGGATGACCCGGAAGTGCCGATGATCGTATAGGCGGCCCGGAGGGCGTCGTGCGCTTGCGGCTTTCCATCGCCTACGACGGCACGGACTTCTCCGGCTGGGCGGCTCAGCCCGGCCTGCGGACGGTCGAGGGGGTCGTCGAGGCGGCCCTGGGCACGGTTCTGCGCATCGAACCGCCTGCGTTGACCGTGGCCGGGCGCACCGACGCCGGTGTTCACGCGCGTGGGCAGGTGTGCCACGTCGACGTTCCCGAGGATTCCTGGCGCGCTGCACCGGGACGATCCGATCGCCGGCCCGGTGACGCGCTGATCCGCCGGCTCGCCGGGGTGCTTCCACCGGACGTCCGGGTCTTCGCGGCCGAGCAGGCACCGCCAGGATTCGACGCCCGGTTCTCGGCCATCTGGCGGCGTTACGCCTACCGGGTCGGCGACTCCCCGGCGGGCGTCGACCCGCTGCGCCGGTCGTGCGTCCTGTGGCATCCCCGGCGTCTCGATCTGGCCGCGATGAACGCCGCGGCCGCCGGTCTCATCGGCGAACACGACTTCGCGGCGTTCTGCCGGGCCAGGGAAGGCGCGACGACAATCCGAACGCTCATGACACTGCATTGGGATCGTGCCGAAGGCGGGCTGGCGATAGCCACCGTGCAGGCCGACGCGTTCTGCCACAACCAGGTGCGGGCTCTGGTGGGCGCGCTGCTGGCCGTCGGCGACGGACGGCGCCCAATCGACTGGCCGGCGCAGGTCCTGGCAGCGCGCGCCCGTGATTCGGCCGTCTCGGTCGCGTCTCCACACGCGTTGACCCTCGAAGAGGTCGGTTACCCGCCGGACGGACAGCTCGCGGCGCGGGCAACCGAGGCCCGCCGGGTGCGCACACTGCCCGTCGATCACCAAACGTGACGTCGACGGGCCGGGTGGGCCGGTCTGCCGCGTGGAATCGAGCAGGTTCGCATGTCACTCGAGCAAGTCCGGTGCAACCCGACCCAAAGGCTTCTTAACAGTCACGAATGGGACGCCGACTCATTACGCGCAGGCCATGTACATGTGGCGTGAGGGGCCATAGAGTCGCCATGTTGTCCGATACAACTCGGGGGGTGGAGGAGAGCGATGTCGCTCATCAACTCAGTTCGCCGCCGTACGGTGGTCGGCGGTATTGCCGCGGCCGTATTGGTGGTACCGCTGGCCGTCACAAGCACGGTTGCGGCCCAGGGCGCGCCGCCGGATCGGCCGGCGTTTACCTTGACGATCCTGCACAACAACGATGGCGAGTCCCGGTTGACCGGTGCGCCGGGCCAGCCGGACTTCGGCGGCGTCGCACGGTTCGCAACGCTCGTCGACGATCTCCGCAAGGAGGCGACGACCGGCAAGCCGGCGGCGGGTCAGGCCGGCCACCGCGGCGTGGTTCTGCTGTCGTCCGGTGACAACTTCCTGGCCGGTCCGGAGTTCCAGGCCAGCCTGGACAAGGGGGTTCCGTTCTACGACTCGCTCGCGCTGAGCCGGATCGGCTATGACGCCATGGCCATCGGCAACCACGAGTTCGACTTCGGACCGGACGTGCTGGCGGACTTCATCGAGGGCTTCGGTGGCGACGGGCCGCCGTTCGTGTCCGCCAACCTCGACGTCAGCGACGAGCCGCGACTGGCCGCCCTTGCCGACGACGGGACGATCGTGGCTAGCACAGTCGTCCGCGAGCGCGGTGAGCGGATCGGCGTCGTCGGTGCCACTACACCGCTGCTCCGCGCGATTTCGAGCCCGCGGAACGTCAAGGTTCTCGACGACGTCGTCGGGCTTGTTCAGGACCAGGTGGACGAGATCACCGCCGCTGGTGTTGACAAGATCATCTTTATCAGCCACCTGCAGAACATCAACGAGGACCGTGACCTGATTCCGCAGCTGAGCGGGGTCGACGTGGCCATTGCAGGTGGTGGTGACGAACTGCTGGCCAACGAGGGCGATCTGCTCGTCCCCGGTGACGAGCGAGCGATCGATCCGTCGACCGGGCAGCCGTTCACGTATCCGATCTTCGCCACCAACGCGGATGGCGACGAGGTGCCCATCGTCACGACCGCCGGCGACTACAAGTACGTCGGTCGCTTGGTCGTGAACTTTGACAAGGACGGCGACGTCATCAGCACCGACGAGTCCAGTGGGCCGGTTCGGGTCTCGGGCGTCGCGCCCGATGCCGTCGAGGCGGACAGCTGGATTCAGGCCAACGTGGTCGAGCCGGTGAGCGACTACGTCGCCGATCTCGCGGAGAACGTGATCGCTCAGTCGGAGGTTGCCCTGGAGGGCCGCCGCGATCCGGGTGTGCGCACCGAAGAGACCAACCTGGGCAACCTGCTGGCCGACGCACTGCGCGATGCCGGCACGGATAATGCCGCGGCATTCGGCGTCACGCCGCCCGACGTCGCGATCCAGAACGGCGGCGGGATCCGGAACAACTCGCTCATCCCGCCCGGTCCCATCACCGAACTCGACACGTTCTCGATCGCACCGTTCCCGAACTTCGTCTCGGTGGTTCCGGATGTGCCTCGCGCGCAGTTCAAGGAGATCGTCGAGAACATGGTGTCCCGCATGCCGTTGGCCGACGGCCGGTTCGGGCAGGTCAGCGGATTCGAGTTCACCTACGACGTCACCGGTACTGCGCAGGTCGTGACCGATGACGGGATCGTGCTGGTCCCGGGCACTCGCGTGCAGTCGATCACGCTCGATGACGGCACGGTGATCGTCGAGAACGGCAACGTGGTCACTGGTCCGGACCTCGCGATCGCGACCAACGACTTCACCGCTCGCGGCGGCGACCAGTACCCGTTCCGTGGCCTGCCGTTCACCACGGTCGGCGTCACATACCAGCAAGCGTTGTCGGAGTACATCGTCGAGGATCTGAACGGCCTCATAACGGCCGCCGACTATCCAGAAGGCGGTGAGGGCCGGATCACCCGGCTGAACTGACCCTCCGATCGATCACGTTCAGCAGGCCTATGGGTGCCGTACCGGGTGCACGCGCCTCGTGAAGCACCGACAGGCCTGCTGAACGTGGTCAGTCGGCAGTGAGGGAACGCGGCGAGCGGGGCTGGGCGCTACCGTCAGGCGGGTGGAGACACGAATCGTCCCGACGCCGCTCGGCGACGCCCGGCTGCTCATCTCTGCCGCGCCCGACGCCCAAGCAACGCTGGTTCTCGGCCACGGCGCCGGCGGCGGAGCGCACGCGCGTGACCTCACCGCCCTCGCGGCCGAACTGCCGGCCGCCGGGGTCACCGTCGTCCGGCTCGAGCAGCCGTGGCGCGTTGCCGGGCGGCGGGTCGCACCCCGTCCGGCGCTGCTCGACAAGGGCTGGCTGGCCGCTCTGCCCAGTGTGGAGGTGACCGGCCCTCTCGTACTCGGTGGGCGCAGCTCGGGCGCCCGGGTGGCCTGCCGGACGGCCGTCCAGCTCGATGCCGCTGGTGTCGTCTGCCTGGCCTTCCCGCTGCACCTGCCCGGCCGCCCGGAACGCTCGCGATTCGGCGAACTGGTCGACTCGGGCGTCCCCACGCTCGTGGTGCAGGGCGACCGCGATTCGTTCGGACGTCCTGATGAGTTCGAACCCGGACCGTACGAACTGGTGACGGTTCCCCACGCCGACCACGGCATGTCGGTGCCCAGGTCAGAAGATCAGGTGGCGGCACTGAAGTCCGTGGTCGCCGCTGTTACGGCATGGTTCGGGAATGCGCTTGGCGTGCGGCTGCGTTGACGAGGCTGTGACTAGTTCCGCGTCCGCATGCCTAGAGCCGACCCGGACCGATTCGTCCAAATGGGCGGAGTGGGTGCCGAGCACGAAGCCATCGCAGATAGCATCGCCAGCGATGACACAACAGCAGGAGAGTACCGAGGAGCGGTCGGCGCGCTTCGAGCGCGACGCGCTGCCCTACCTCGACCAGCTGTACTCGGCTGCCCTGCGGATGACACGCAACGCCGCCGACGCCGAGGATCTGGTGCAGGAGACGTTCGCCAAGGCGTTCGGTTCGTTCCATCAGTTCCAGGAGGGCACGAACCTCAAGGCGTGGCTGTACCGGATCCTGACGAACACCTTCATCAACTCGTACCGCAAGAAGCAACGCGAACCGCAGCAGAGCGCGGCCGAAGAAGTCGAAGACTGGCAGATGGCGCGCGCCGAGGCCCACACGTCAACCGGCCTGCAATCGGCCGAGGCCCAGGCGCTGGCGCACCTGCCGGACTCGGACGTTAAGGAGGCTCTACAGCAGATCCCGGAGGAGTTCCGGATCGCGGTGTATCTCGCCGACGTCGAGGGCTTCCCTTACAAGGAAATTGCCGACATCATGGGCACACCGATAGGAACCGTTATGTCGCGTCTCCACCGGGGGCGGCGCCAGCTTCGGGGGCTCTTGGAAGACTACGCCCGCGAGCGCGGGCTCGTACCAGCCGTGGCGAAGGAGGCCAGCTGATGAGCTGCGGCGAACCGCACGACGTCGACTGTTCGGAGATCATCGATCGGGTCTACCTTTTTCTCGATCACGAAATGGGTGACGAAGCCGGCGCGTACGCAGCCATCGAGGAGCACCTCGACGAGTGCGGTCCGTGTTTCGCCAAGGTCGACATTGAGCGTGCAATCCGCACCATGGTGGCGCGATCGTGCGGCTGCGAACATGCCCCCGACGAGCTGAAGCAGCGGGTCCTGGCCCGAATCCGGGAGATCCGGGTCCAGGTCACCGAGTACTGACAGAGAGCACCGCCCGGCTCAGGCGTTGGGCCGCTTGCCGTGGTTGGCCTTCTTGTTCTTGCGGGCCTTGCGCTTGCGCGCTCGCTTGGCCATGTTCGTCGAACTCCTCGGGTTGACTAAGGTCGAACAACGGCGGAACGATGTGCCCCCGCCTCGGCATCGATTGTCTCACGCTCGCGGTCTTCAGACTCGTCCAGGTAGTCGGCCGCCTCGCCCTCGTCCATATCGTCAAGCGTTGAGTGCTCTGCTGCAGGATCAATCCACTTCGCTGGCTCGCGGCGACCGGTGAGACCAATACCGAGCAGGACGGCGATCCCGGCCGCCACCGAAACGTCTCCAGGGGTGACGACCTCCGGCCGGGGTGGGAACGCAACCGGGACGATCTTGCCCAGCCACGGAAGCCGGGTTTGTGAATCTTCGGGTTCGTGGTCGCCGCTGGCCAGAATGGCGGCGCGGTCCGCGCCGGCTCGGGCGGCCGCGCTCTCAGAAACCGGCATGGCGCCGTTGACCAGCAGCACGATGGCGTTTGCGGCCAACCCTGCGGCGATCAGGATCGTGCCGGGGATCGGCCGGTTCATCCACGCGTAGTACGCGAGCAGCAGCCAGGACAGGCTCACCAGCACGGGCAGCAACGGTTCCCACACCCAGCCGGCCAGCACGCCTAGCGCGTGCAATCCGATCGCGGTCACCAAGAGGCGGTTACGGCGAGGCCGGAGGGTGACGAGCCTGGCCAGCCCACCTCCTCGAGCGTAGCCGACCAACACTCCCGCCCCGATGGCCAGCAGAGCGAGCGTCATACCTCTATCGTGAGCCGTGAGTAGGTATCTGCCCAGCCGCCACGCCCGAAGGTCACGGGTTCCTCGTACCGTGCGCGTACGCACGTGATGGAATGACGCACGCGGGAACCCGATCCGAGGAGATGCTCACGTGGCCGAACAGGTATGTGCCGAAATGGTGGCCAATGTCCTGTCCCTGTCGGTGGAACCCGGCGAGGTCGTGCCGGCCGGCGCCACGCTCCTGATTCTCGAGTCCATGAAGATGGAGATACCTGTGCTCTGCGAGACCGGCGGGACGGTGTCCGAGGTCAAGGTCGAACCCGGCGACGTGGTGCAGGAAGGTGACGTGCTGGTGGTCCTGTCATGACCGTTCCTCGGCCAGGCCAGGCCGCAGAACGGTCGTACGTCGTGGGCGAGTCCGACACGGCCACGGCGTTGGGCTCCGGTGATGTTCCGGTGCTCGCCACCCCGCGATTGCTGGCCTGGCTGGAGGCGGCCACCGTTGGCGCGCTGGAGGGCAGCCTGCCCGATGGTGCGACGAGCGTCGGCACCCGCGTCGACCTCGAGCACGTCGCGCCGAGCCCAGTGGGTGTCACCGTCACCGTCAAGGCAGAGGTCGTCGCCGTCGACGGCCGGTTGGTGCGGTTCGATGTGGTGGCGCTTCATTCCGACGGCAGGCTCGTCGCACAAGGCCGCATCACGCGCGTGAACGTGGACCGCGCGCGGTTCGTGGCCCGCTCCGGCGGCGGCCCCGGCCGGTAGCGGTTGTCGGGGCGCCCTCGTCCGGGCCTAGGCGTCCGTTCATCGCCAGCACAGGTCCGCAGCAGCCGCCTCGACGTCCGTCCCGGATATCTCCACAGCAGTGACGGCGGCATTGTCGGTCTCGTTCGTCTCGAGCAGCCGGCCGAGAGGATCCGCCTCGTTCCACAGGCAGTACACGCCGCCATCCAGATCTGCCGGCAAGTCGAGGTGCTGATCGTCGAGGCGTTCGGTATACACGTCGGCCCAGCCAGGGGTGATTCCTTGCACCGTGTCGCGCGTGCAGTCTCCGTAGTGTTGGTCGGGACGCGGGTCGACCGGCGCCGGCACCTCGCGGTTGTCACGCCAGCAGAAGCTCACCTTCTCCGCCTCCGCGACGGGTTCGTCGGTGCCGGGCGCGGTGAGCGTGTACCTGGCCGCGGCGTCGAAGTGCCAGTGTTCGTGACCCCCGTGATCGAGCATGCAGCCCGCCGGCCGCGAGAGGGTCGTCGTGTCGACGGACCGCTCGTACCTGCCGTCACCGTTCGCGTCTAGATAGAGGATCTGGGACGCGTGGCGTTGGCCTTCGGGGCATGGCAATAGTCCGTCCGGATTTGTCTCGACCGGCCCGAGTCCACTGTTGGCGATGATGGACGTGAACCGCAATCGGCGTCCACTTTCGGTCTCCTCGATGAGGACGTCCTCCGGTGGCAGGCTCTGCAGGTTGGGCCGTAGGAGGGCCAGGCCGGTAACAGGTCGGGGGTCGGGGTAGTCCGCCGCCGCTTGCCGAACAGCAGTCGGCGTGCCGGACAGCTTCGCGATCGACTGCCCGGAGGTATCGTCGCCGCCGAGCGCCACGGCCAGGGCTACCGTGCCGACCACGGCCAATCCGGCGCCGACCGACGCGGCGAGGATGGGACGCGTGAGACCCATGATCACCTACAGCGTTGTGCGTACGCTTTCAATGTTAGGTGGACGGATCGCGCTCAGGCGGCGTTCAACGTAGCCGAATGTGGTAGACGATCAGCTCAACGCCGGGAATCGGCGCCCAGTCGCGGTCGGGATCACGGTGGAAACCAAGCTGCTCGTACAGCCGATGCGCGGGGCCGTTGTGCTGGGGAGTCGACAACGCCAGGCCGCGCAAGCCGAGCTCTCGGGTACGGTCGAGGCAGGCCTCGACGAGCGCACGGCCGATGCCGTGACCCTGGGCGCGTGGGTCGACGGCGAGCATGCGGAACTCAGCCTCGTCCTCGCGGGCGACCTCGCGCCAGGAGCTGCCTGCCGGGCAGAACGTCACCGAGCCGAGCACGACGCCACCGGTGTCGACCGCGACGAGCAACTCGGCCTCGTCGGCCCGGCGCGCGGCGTCGCCGAGCCGAGTGACGTACTCGCCGTGGGCCATACCGGCCGCTCGGTAGGCCGCCACCGTTGCCGCGCCAACGGCGGCGTACTCGTCCGGACGCGCCTGCCTGATAGTGAGCTTTAGCTCCCCCACGTTCACGCCACTGAGGGTATCTGCCGGCGCTGACAGTTGTTGACGGGCGTACGGGTGGCTCGGCAGCCCGGGAAACCACTCGCCGTCCGAGCGACGCAGCGGTTCGGAGCGTTGCCCGCCGTCGTACGAGTGGCAGACGACCCGTAGTTCATCGACATCCTGCCACACCCCTGTGACACACTTCACCCATGCTGAGAAACGTCGCAGCACTCGCCCTCGACGGGGTCACGCCGTTCGAGCTCGGCGTGCTTTGCGAGTCGTTCGGCGTCGATCGATCCGCCCACGGATTGCCGACGCTGGGCTTCGCGGTGTGCGGAGTGGCACCCGGGCCCGTCACCACGTCGATGGGGTTCACCGTCAATGTCGATCACGGGCTGGAGCGGGTCGATCAGGCGGATCTGGTGGCCGTGCCGGCTATGCCGCGCAGCGGTGACTATCCCGAAGCCGCGTTGGACGCGCTTCGGGCGGCGGTCGACCGTGGCGCACGGGTGCTGTCGGTGTGCTCTGGTGCGTTCGTGCTGGCGGCAGCGGGCCTGCTCGACGGTCGCCGCTGCACGACCCACTGGATGTTCGCTGACGAACTCGCGGCTCGGTACCCCGCCGCGAAGGTGGATCCCGACGTCCTGTATGTCGACGAGGACCCCATCATCACCAGTGCCGGAACCGCTGCCGGCATAGATGCGTGCCTGCACATCTGGCGCAAGACGTACGGCGCTTCGGTCGCGGCCGCGATCGCTCGCCGAATGGTCGTCCCGCCGCACCGTGACGGCGGTCAGGCACAGTTCGTCGCGGCGCCGATCCGGCCGGCGAACTCCCACACGTTGGCCGGCGTTCTCGATTTCGTGAGCGGCCACCTTGCCGACGATCTCAGCGTCGACACCCTTGCCCGCATGGCGAACATGTCGCCTCGCACGTTCGCCCGGCGTTTCCGCGCCGAGACCGGAGCGACCCCGTACGACTGGCTGGTGGCGCAACGGGTGGCCGCTGCTCAGCGACTGCTCGAGGACGGCGACGACACCATCGACGCGGTGGCAGCGAAGTGCGGGTTCGGGACATCAGCGGCATTGCGGCACCACTTCACGCGGCGGGTCGGCACTACGCCGCAGGCCTACCGGTCGGCCTTCAGTTCGGAGTACCGCCGCCGTACTACACACCGGTCGTAGAGCGCGGATACGCGACCTCCGGATCGCAGACCACGTTCACCAGGTACGGGATCCCGGCGTCGAAGGCCCGGCGCAGCGCCGCACCGATCTCGTCCGGCCTGGTCACGGTCTCGCCGCCGCCGCCGAGGGCCCGCGCTATCGCGTCGTACCCGGTGTCCGGTCGCAGGTCGGCGGCCACGTCGTAGCCGTACAGGAAGCGCATCGGGTGCTTCTCCAGGCCCCAGGCACCGTTGTTGCCGACGATCATGACGACCGGAAGCCGGTGACGGACCAGCGTGTCGACGTCCAGCAGCGAGAAGCCCGCGGCGCCGTCGCCGTAGAGCAGGACGACCTGGCTGGACGGCCGGGCGATCCGCGCCGCGGCGGCTGCGCCCGCCCCGGCGCCGAGGCAACCGTACGGGCCTGGGTCGAGCCAGCAGCCAGGGCGGCCCGGCTCGACGAACTTCCCGGCCCAGGAAACGAAGTCGCCGCCGTCGCCGATGATCACGGCATCGTCGTCGAGCAGGGGCAGGAGTTCGCCGTAGATCCGGGCCGGATGGATCGGGTCGGCCGTGGCGGCCAGCAGGGCGGCGTCCTTCTCGATCGCGGCCGACGCCCTCGCGCGCAGTACCTCGAGCCAGGGCTCCACAACCGGCCTGCGCAGCTCTTGCTGAAGTGCCGTGAGTACGCCGTCGAAGACGAGGGTGAGATCGCCTGCGGCCGAGCCCGCGAGGTCGACGTGCTCGGCCAGCTGGCTCGGGGCGTCCATCAGGTGTACGACCCGTGCCGGCGGGGTGGTGTCACCACCGCCGAAGACCCCGAAGCCCAGCCGGAAATCCAGCGGCGTGCCTGCGACCAGCACGAGATCGGCGTTCTTGAACGCGTGTGACCTGGCGCGCGTGGTGAGCAGCCGGTGACCCCGTGGCAGCACGCCTCGGCCCATGCCGTTGGTGATTACCGGCACGCCCGTCTCCTCGGCGAACCGGGCGGCGGCCTCCTCCGCACCGTCCATCCAGATGTCCGATCCGATGATCAGGACCGGCCGTTGCGCGTCGGCTAGCAGGGCGGCGACCCTGGTCAGGTCGTCCGGGTCGGGGACGATCGGCTCGTGCGGTATCGGATGGGGAATGGCGACCTCGGCCCGGCTGTAGAGCTCGTCCATCGGGACGTCGACGAACACGGGTCCGCGGTGTGAGGCGGCGGCCACGCGGAGGGCTTCGTCCATGGCCGCTGCGACGTCGGCGGCGCTGCGCGCCGTGGTCGACCGCTTGGTGATGGGAGCCAGGATCGGTGGATGGTCGAGTTCTTGGAGTGCTCCGGTGCCCCACCGGAACTGGGGTGCGCGCCCGCCAAGCGTCAGCAGTGGAACGCCGTTGAAGTAGGCCTGGGCGATGCCGCTGATCGAATTGGTGACCCCCGGGCCGGCCGTTACGACGGCCAGGCCTGGCCGTCGGGTGAGCTTCGCGGTCGCCTCGGCTCCGAAGACCGCGGTCTGCTCATGTCGGACGTCGACCAGCCGCATCGGTGGGTCGGCCTTGGTGGCCGCGTCGTAGAGCGGGAAGACATGGGCTCCGGACAACGTCCACATGGTCTCGATGCCGTAGTTGGCGAACACGGCGCGGGCGTGCTCGCCGGCATGGCCTTCGAGCAGGTTGTTGCGATGCGAAACACTCACGCGCTCAGGGTACCGGCCTGGGGTCCGCGCTGGTCTGTCAGTCGGTCAGGAGGGCCGCCCACCGTGTGCAAGCCGGTTCTTCATGACTGTCAGGCCGCCGTCGGAGCTCCAGTCATCGTGGTCGGGCGCCCGACGACCTCGAACCGGTCGTCATGCCGCGGCGCTTCGCCGATAATGCATGGGTGACACGCCCATCTCCCGCTTGAAGGCGTTGCTGAACGCGCTCTCCGATCCGTAGCCCAGTCGGGCGGCCAGTGGCCCGATGCGGGTATCCGGGTCCCTGAGTGCTCGCTGGGCCAGCATCATGCGCCAGCGGCTCAGGTAGGTCACCGGCGGCATGCCCGAGACCTTGCGGAAACGTTCGGCGAACGACGCCCGGGACATCGCCGCAGCGCTGGCCAGCTCCTGCAGGCGCCCGGCGACTGTGGGACCTCAGCGAGCAGCTGCTCGACGCCGTCCACCGACGAGCACGAGCAGAACAGGCATGACCGAGGTGCGCTCGTCATCCCGAACACCACGGCGCTCGCCCTGTCCCGGCACGGTGAAGCCGCCGTGACCGGCCCGACCACGGGAGTGGGCGACGATCTTGCTGTCCTCTCCGTGCTCGCCGATCTTGGTCTGCCTGTCGGCACGGCGCGCCGCCTGCCGAACGTGATCGAACGTCAGCGGGCGCGGGGGGATGGGCCCGCCGGCTGGCGGAAGATTGCCGGTGCGCTCGTCCGTAGCGCCCGCTGCAGGGCGATAAGCAGGTCAGGGCGGCAGGTAGGAGTGGCGCCGGGCAGACCCATGACGTCCTGCGTCGGCGTGCCGGAGACGCCGAGGAGAAGTTGCAGATGCAGGGCCCGCGCGTAGTTGACGCAGTTCGCCCGTACAGCACTCTCACGCTCGCTGGGTTCCAGTGGGTCCCGCCACGCCTTGGACAAGCGTTCCAGCCAGCTTTCGAGCGCATCGACGGTGACCAGGTTCCGGTGGAGCAGGGACATCGTCGCGTGCGCGAGGCGGTCGCACTCGCCGGACACGAGACGGTACTCGGTGTCGGCGAGCAGCCGCTCGGCGATCACGTCCAGCAATACGTTCAGCTCGTCCCGGTTGAAGTACCGCGAGGCCGCGAACGCGCCGAGTAGGTCGGCGCCGTGCGAGATGGCCTGAACCCAGCCGGTCTCGGGAACCCAGTCCCGCAGGTCGCGCTCGGCGAGCAGCCAGGTGACTGAGCGGTCGGCCCAGGTCAGGACCGACGTGGCCGGCAACACCTGGACCGCGTTGTCGCGTCGAACGACGTGTGCCAGCGTCATGGCCGACAGCGAACGTCGCAGCACACTCGGCGTGCCGTCTTCGCCGAGCCCGGCCCGCAGGCCGTGCAGGAGGCCGTCACCCAGGCCCGAGAGCAGTTCGTCGTACACGCCCTCGTCGGTCCACATCCGGAGTATCGAGCACGCGATGTCTTCCCGGACGTGTGGATCCGGATCGCCCAGCATGCTGACCAGTTCGGTCGTGAGATCGTTCAGCGGCGCGCCGTGCGGAACCCGGTAACCGTCGGCGACGACACGCTCCCAATACGACTTCCGCACCGGAGCATCTTCGCATGAGGTCGGCTCGCCTTGGGTGCCCCGGGTGGGTGTCCTAGGCTCGTCATGTGCCGTCGCTCAACTCCGTCGTCCGGTCGCATACCGACCTCACCGAGGCCGACCTGGAGTGGCTCCACGCGCTGGTCGCCGACTGGCAGCTGTTGGCCGACCTGTCCTTCGCCGACCTCGTCCTGTGGGTCCTTGATCGCAACGGCACCACGTACTGGGCCGCGGCCCAGATGCGGCCGACGACGGGGCCGACCGCGTACGTCGAAGACCTGGTCGGCACCTACCTGGATAGGGGTCGGCGCCCGCTCGTGGATCAGGCCTTCGACGAGGGGACGATCCGCAGGGACGGCGACCCGGAGTGGTGGGACGACGTGCCCGTCCGGGTGGAGACCATCCCCGTCCGGCGTGACCGGGTGATCGCGGTGATAGCGCGAAATACCAACCTGGTCGCCGCCCGCACCCCCAGCCGGCTCGAGCTGGCCTACCTTGAGTGCGCGTCGCAGTTGGCGCGCCTGATCGCCGAGGGTCGCTTTCCGCAGCCGGGCACTGACATGGGACGGCGCGGCGCCCCGCGAGTCGGGGACGGGCTGGTCCGGCTCGACGAGTTCGGGATGGCCACCTACGCCAGTCCCAACGCGATGTCGTGCTTTCGCCGGCTGGGACTCACCGCCGACCTGGTTGGAAGGAACCTCGGTGAGGTCGTCACGGAGCTCGTGCCCCGCCATGGTGCGGTGGATGAGGGATTCGAGGTCGTCGTGGGGGGTCGGGCTCACCGGCGAACCGAGATCGAGGCCAACGACACGAACCTGGCCCTGCGGGCTATCCCGTTGCAGCCCGGCGGCGTACATGTCGGAGCGATTGTCCTGTGCCGCGACGTCACCGAGGTTCGCCGCCGCGAGCGCGAGCTCGTAACCAAGGATGCCACCATCCGCGAGATCCACCACCGAGTCAAGAACAACCTGCAGACGGTGGCTGCACTGCTGCGGCTGCAGGCCAGGCGGTTGGACGCACTGGAAGGCCGGGCCGCACTCGAGGAAGCCGTCAGGCGGGTGGGAACCATCGCGATCGTGCACGAGACCCTCGCCCAAACCGTCGACGACGCGATGGACTTCAACGACGTGGCGGATCGGCTGCTGAACATGGTGGCCGAGGTGTCTGCCGCCGAACCCTTGGCGAAGGTTCACCGGGCCGGCGAGTTCGGCGTGCTCGAGGCCGGGGTTGCGACCCCGTTGGCCATGGCCCTCACCGAGGTCCTCCAGAACGCGGTGGAGCATGGCCTCGGCGGTAAGGACGGCCACGTCGAGCTTTCCGTCGAGCGGCTCGCCGGCCGACTCCGCGTCGTGGTGGACGACGATGGGCGAGGACTTCCGGTCGGATTCGACCTGGATGCATCCGGGCGACTGGGGTTGCAGATCGTGCGGACCCTCGTAGTGGGGGAGCTCGGCGGCGCATTGGAGATCACCCCGAGGCCCACCGGCGGCACCCGCGTCGTGCTCGACCTACCTGCCCCTTGAGGCGGGTCAGTACGCGCGTGCGCGAGCCCTGGCCCGGCGGCGCTTGAGAGCGCGCCTCTCGTCCTCGGACAGGCCACCCCATACGCCGGCGTCCTGCCCGGTCTCCAGCGCCCACTGCAGGCACTGCTCCCGGACATCACACCGACGGCAGACCGCCTTCGCCTCCTCGATCTGCAGCAACGCAGGACCCGTCGTGCCTATCGGGAAGAACAGTTCGGGGTCCTCGTCACGGCAGGCGGCACGGTGGCGCCAGTCCATGAGTCTCACAGCTCCTTGTACGAGTAACGGCGCCGGGCGGGATCAGGCCGTCCTACGCGCGCTTGGCATCACGTGAATTCGTTCACGAGTCACCTCACACCTCACCCAATGACTTCGTCAAGGGGGGAAGCGATCAAAGACTCGGCCGCCGGGCGCGGTTCACCCGTAACCCTGCGGCAATTACAAGGGTGACAAACCTATGACCGCAGTACAAGAGGCTTGTGGCGATCGTCTCATCGAACTTTGGTGTCATGTGCATCACAGCACGGTCACGAGGCTCGACAAATCCGACATTCTAGTACATAACATCGAGCGCATGCGGCTCGGACCGGAGTGTCAGGAGCGTTCGCTCTCCGAGGTAGTCACCGTCGACCTGCACGGGCACTGGATGCTCCGCCCGCAGTAGCATCTCGGCCTGGTCATGAAGGATGAGCACATCGCTGCCTCGCGGGCCCCGTCCGGCCGCGAGTGTGATCTCCGCCACATGCCGAAGAGTACGCGGAAGGCTCAGCCTGGTGAGCGCGAACAGGTCGAGGCCCTCGTCGAAGGATGCCTGCGGTGTCGGGTTCACCGGGCGCTTGCCGAGATAGGTCCACGGGGCCGTATTGGTGACGATCGCGAGAACTATGCCTTCGACCGGAGCCGTGCCCGGGCGCTCAAGCGTCATCGTGCCGTGCTTGCGATCGTCCTGGACGAAGAACCGGCGAACGGCGGTCCGGGCGTAGAGCATGGCCGTGGACTTCTTGCCGGCGGCTCGCCGCTGCTCGACGGCGCGGACCACGTCCGCGTCGAATCCCGCACCTGCGCAGAACGTGAACCACCGGTCGTCGAGCCGGCCCAGCCCCAGCGGGTGGCTCCGTCCGGCCCGTACGGCGTTCAGTATCAGGCCGGTCGCCTCGACCGGGTCGGACGGGATGCCGAGGTTGCGGGCCAGAACGTTCGTGCTGCCGCCCGGCACGATCGCGAGTTTCGGTACCGGCGGGCCGTCCGGATCGCCGAGCAGCCCGTTGACGATCTCATTGATAGTGCCGTCGCCACCGAGAGCCAGTACCAGATCGACTTCGTCGGCCCGCGCTGCTCGGGCAAGCTCGATCGCATGGCCGCGATGGTCGGTTTCGGCGACGTCGAGCTTGAGGTCGTGCCGCAGGGCGGACAGCATCACATCAAGGGTCCGCGGCGTGGTCGTGGTCGCCTTGTGATTGACCACGACGAGTGCACGCATGAGCGCCAGCGTAGTCGCAACTGGTTACCCTGTTTCTCGTGCCTACCGACCCGGACCGTTCGCCCTGGCCGGTGCGCGCCGCGACCTGGGTTGTCGCACTCGAGGCGCTCGCCCTTCTCGTGTTCAGCGGCTGGCTGCTGCTGCGGCGGGTAAGTGAGGCGCCGAGCAACGAGCAGGTCTTCGAGGGTTCTGCGGTCTACCTGTTGCTGTGCGGGTTGCTGGTGGGGATCATCGCGCTCGGTCTGCGGTCGCGGCGGGGTTGGGCGTACGGCGCGGCGGTTGTGGTCCAGCTGATCGCTCTCGGCATCGCCTACGAGATGGTCAAGGCGGGCTTCTGGACAGGAGTTGCGGCCGTGGTCGTCGCCGCGGCTGCGGTACTTTCCGCGCTGTTCAGCACGCCCGCCCGCGCACTGTTCGGCCGCGATCCGTCGTAAGCCCTACTCGTCTAGCATTCCCTGCCGCAGCTTCGCGAGGGTCCGCGTGAGCAGCCGTGACACGTGCATCTGGGAGATGCCGACGTCCTCGGCGATCTGCGACTGGGTCATGCCGGCGAAGAATCGCAGCATCAGGATGCGCCGTTCGCGTTCATTGAGCCGGGACAACAGCGGCTTCAACGCCTCCCGGTTCTCGACGTCGAGCAGGGCGTCGTCCTCTTGGCCGATGTTGTCCAGTACAGCCGGACCTTCGGCGTCGGTACCGTCCGGTGCATCGAGCGACAGCGTGCTGTACGCGGTGGCGGACTCGATGCCCTCGAGCACCTCGTCCTCCGAGATGCCGATCTGCTCCGCCAGTTCACCAACGGTGGGCGAGCGGCCGAGCTCCTGGGTCAGCGACGCGCTCGCCGTTCCGATGGACAGCCGAAGTTCCTGCAAGCGGCGGGGCACGCGCACGGCCCAGCCCTTGTCGCGGAACCAGCGCTTTATCTCGCCGACGATGGTGGGGGTCGCGTAGGTCGAGAACTCCACGCCCCGCTCCGGGTCGTAACGGTCGATCGCCTTGATCAGTCCGATGGTGGCGACCTGCACCAGATCGTCGTACGGCTCGCCCCGGTTGCGGAACCGCTTTGCCAGGTGCTCGACGAGCGGAAGGTGCAGAGTCACCAGCCGGTCTCGGGCGTGCTGCCGTCGCGGGTCGTCATCGGTGAGGCCGGCCAGCCGCCTGAGTAGTTGGCGGCTCTCCTCGCGGTCGACCCCTCCTTCAACCTCGTTAACGCTAGGGTCGTTCACTCTGAAGAAACCGCCCGGCCCTTACTCAGTCTGAGGGTGATCACGCCGTTCTCCCTGACCAGCTCGACGTCACCTGCCAGCGCGCTGAGGACGGTCCAGGCGAAGCTGCCCGGCTCGGGCGCCGAATCGGCGGTCGAAGGCACCGAGACGGCTACCTTCAACACAGCGTCTTGGAGTTCGAAGCGGCAGGTCAGCTGCGCACCCTCAACGGCGATCGGGAGAAGCAGCGCGCACGCCTCGTCCACGGCGATTCGAAGGTCCTCGATGTCGTCCAGGGTGAAGTCCAGGCGCGCAGCCAGGCCCGCCGCCGCCGTACGCAGTACCGCCAGGTACGCCCCGGTGGCAGGGACCCGCAGCTCAACGTGATCGTTCGCGTGCACGTCCGGCACGACTCTCCCTACGTTCGTCGATCATGCAAAAGTGGTGTGACACGCCGTGCTCGAGGTGGTTCGCGCTGACCTCCGCGGCGTGTCGTCGCACCACTCTTGCATGATCGCCAAGGTGGTGCGTCAGGACTTCTTGGTCTCCCAGAAGATCTCAGCGATCTCATCGATCTTCGCCAGGAGCTGGTCGGCCACTGCGACGTCGGTGGACGCCTTGGCGCCACCGCCGCCCCCAGCCAGCTTGGTTGCCTCGTTGAACAGCTGGTGGAGCTGAGGATACTTCTCGAAGTGCGGCGGCTTGAAATAGTCCGTCCACAGCACCCACAGGTGGTGCTTGACGAGCTCCGCGCGCTGCTCCTTGATCATCAGCGCCCGAGTCCGGAACTCCTGATCGTCGCTGTCGTTGTACTTCTCGCAGATGGCCTTGACCGACTGAGCTTCGATCCGGGCCTGTGCGGGGTCGTACACGCCGCAAGGTAGGTCGCAGTGGGCCGTGACCTCGATGGTGCGCGCGAACAGACGCGTAAGCATCTTGGTGTCCCTCCGTGTAGTCACTGTGTAGACACTGTGTACTCACGTGACACTACTCCGGCCGGCGGTTGTCTACAGGAAGAGGGCACACTCGTGGACAGGTACGGGTTCGCCATCGTGCGGGGCCGTTCGATGGAACCGACACTCCGAGACGGAGATCGCCTGCTGGTGCGGTACGGCACCGCCCCCCGGCCGGGTCAGCTCGCCGTCGTGCGCCTGCCTGGGCGCAACGGAGCCTCGGTCAAGCGGATCACCCGCCGCGACGCCGACGGGTGGTGGGTGGAGCGGGACAACCCCACAGAAGGTGTCGATTCGTGGCTCGTCGGAGCAGTGCCCGACGCGGGCCTCCTAGCCGTGGTCCTGGGCCGGGTATGGCCGCGCCCTCGGTGGCGCTTCTGACCAGACAAGCGTCGCATCCGTGGAATCGGCGGCACGCCGAACCGGGTATCGTCCCGACCATGTTCGCCGCTTACGCTGACAGCTTCGACCCCGACGATCCGCTGGCCGCCCTGGCCCTCGGCGAACGCCCTGACCCCGAGGTACCGGACGGCTGGACGACCGTCGCCGTTCGCGCAGCGACAATCAACCACCACGACCTCTGGACCCTCCGGGGGGTGGGCCTGCGCGAGGAGCAACTTCCGATGATCCTGGGGTGTGACGCCGCCGGGATCGACCAGGACGGCAACGAGGTCATTGTTCATGCGGTGATCTCTGACCCGGCGTGGCTGGGCGACGAGACACTCGACGCGTCGCGGTCCCTGCTCTCCGAGCGGTACCAGGGGACGCTCGCCGAGCGCGTCGCCGTCCCGCGCCGCAACCTGGTACCCAAACCGGCGGCGCTGTCGTTCGAAGAGGCGGCGTGCCTGCCGACGGCCTGGCTGACCGCCTACCGCATGCTGTTCACGCAGGCCGGGGTGACGCCGGGCTCGACGGTCCTGGTACAAGGCGCCGGTGGGGGAGTCGCGACGGCGCTGATATCACTCGGGTCGGCGGCAGGAGTGCGGATATGGGCCACGTCGCGGGACGCCGACAAGGCGACCCGTGCGCTCGAGCTGGGAGCGGACCAGGTGTTCGAGTCCGGCTCGCGACTCCCGGAGCGGGTGGACGCGGTCATGGAGACGGTCGGTGAGGCCACCTGGCAGCACTCGCTTCGGTCGGTCCGGCCGGGTGGAACCGTGGTGCTTTCCGGCGCCACGTCCGGGCGTACGGCCGAGACGGAACTGGCCCGGATCTTCTTCCTCCAGCTGCGGGTACAGGGATCGACCATGGGCACCCGGGACGAGCTGAGCCGGTTGATCGCGTTCTGTGAGCACACGGGCGTACGCCCGGTGATCGACAGGGTGCTGCCGCTCAAGGACGCGCGCGAGGGTTTCGCCGCGATGGAGCGCGGTGAGGTCTTCGGCAAGGTCGTCCTGACGGTCTGACCAGACTTCACTCGAGCACGTGACGCAGATATGCGTCCGGGGCATCGAGGAACCGGCGCCAGTGGGCGACGAACTCCAACTCCTGCCAGGTAACGTCTCGCCATCCCCATTCGCCGATCTCGAGGATGCGGGCCCCAGGTGTCGCAGCGACGATGGGCGAATGGGTTGCGACGAGCGCCTGGCCGCCGCGGGCGGCGACCTCGTGGAGCACCGAAACAAGTCCAAGGCTGCCCGAGAACGAGAGTGCGGATTCCGGTTCGTCGAGGCAGTAGAACCCGGGTTTGTTGAACCGGGTTCTCAGCAGCGCCAGGAACGATTCCCCGTGACTCATGTCGTGGAAATCCGGGTCGGGGCCGCCGGGGTGCTGCTCGAGGTAGCTGAAGAGTCCGTGCATGGTCTCGGCTCGCAGGAAGAAGCCCCACCGTCCGGCGCCGACCCCGCGGGACAGGCGCAGCGACTCGTGCAGGGTCGACCCGGCGCACCGGGTGGCGATCGAACGCGGTCACCTTGCCGCGGCCTTCTCGTCCGGCAGTTCCGGCGGCGCAGTGCTCAGCCAGGTCGACCAGCCGGCGTCGAACACGATCCGCGACAGCATGGCATAGCCGGTGCGATCGGGATGTATGCCGTCGCCGGAGGTGGCGCGTCGCCAGGTAGGGCGCCGGAGCAGCCGGTCGTAAACGGAGATGTAGGGGATGCCGCGGCGATCGCACACGCCGGCGAACGCCTCGTCGACCATGACGATCCGGGCCGTCAGTGCGGCGTCGCCGAGCGGTGGTGGTCCGACGACGAGAGCGGGGACGGTCGTCGAGCCGAGCCCGAATTCCAGGGCGGCCGCCGACCGCGCGGGTGGTATCTGGCGCTGGG
This sequence comes from Jiangellaceae bacterium, assembly GCA_036373915.1. Taxonomy (GTDB): domain Bacteria; phylum Actinomycetota; class Actinomycetes; order Jiangellales; family Jiangellaceae; genus JASLBX01. Next base: position 31,470 of record DASUUU010000118.1, read on the forward strand.
CGTCGTTGACACCTGCGCTGATCACGATGCGGTGCTCGCCGCCCCGGGCGAACCGGGCCGCGCTCTCCAGAGGGATCCGCACGACGATCTCCTCGGTCGATTCGCCGCGGACTCCGAGCGGGTAGACGGTGAGCTCGGCGTCCGTGCCCCGACTCGCCACGGTGTCCCGGCTGCGGGCGGCCACCCGGCCCACCCACCCCAGCCCGGTCGAGTCACCGACTCCCGCGACGAGGGAGTCGCCGAACACACACACTCGCAGATCTCGCACCGCGCCAGGCTACGCGGCGGTTTCTTGATCGATGTACCGAACGTCCCGGGTACGCGGGACGGATCTGCCGTTGATCAAGGAGCGGGCGGCTAGTCGTCCTCGTCGTCGTACCGGGCCAAGAACGTGGCCAGCCGTTCGATGGGTGTCTCGAACTCGGGATTGAGGTCGACGAACTCCCGGAGCTTTTCGGCCAGCCAGCCTAGGGTGACTGTCTCGTCCCCACGGCGGTCGTCCAGTTCCTCGATGCCGCGATCGGTGAAGTACATCGGTTCCTACGCGAAAGCCTGGTCCATCAACTCGCGATGCTGGGCCTGGTGTTGTGAGATCGAACCGGCCGCCGGTGACGAGCTTTCCGGTCGCGACACGACTGTGAACGAGCGCCCGTCCAGGTGCGGCGGCAGGTGCAGCGCCATGAACGGCCACCCCCCCATGTTCGACGGCTCGTCCTGCACCCAGCGCACCTCGCGCAGCGCCGGGTACCGGTTCAACTCGGCAGCGAGCTGAGCCGCCGGCAGCGGGTACAGCTGCTCGACCGGCACTATCGCGGTTCGGGTGTCGTCCCGCTTCTCACGCTCGGCCCGCAACTCCCACACGATCTTGCCGCTGCACAGCAGGACGCGCTCGACCGACGAGGCGGTGACGTCGGCGTCGCCGATCACCGGCCGGAACGCCGAGTCGCCGGTCAGCTCGGCGGGCATCGAGGTCGCCCGCTTGTTCCGGAGCATCGACTTCGGCGTGAACACGATGAGCGGCTTGTGCTCGGGGGCCAGCGACTGGAGTCGCAGTACGTGGAAGTACGACGCGGGGGTCGACGGCTGGGCGATCCGCATCGAATCGCCGGCGGCCAGGATGAGGAACCGCTCGATGCGGCCCGACGAGTGGTCCGGGCCCTGCCCCTCTTGGCCGTGTGGCAGTAGGAGAACCACGCCGGAGCGCTGGCCCCACTTGGTCTCGCCGGACGCGATGAACTCGTCGATGATCGTCTGGGCGCCGTTGGCGAAGTCGCCGAACTGAGCCTCCCAGAGCACCAACGCCTCGGGCCGGGCCACCGAGTAGCCGTACTCGAAACCCATCGCCGCGAACTCGGAGAGCAGCGAGTCGTAGACGTAGAACTTCGCCTGGTTTTCGTCCAGGTGCTGTAGCGGGATGTGTGTCTCGCCGGTGACCCGGTCGACCACGGCTGCGAACCGCTGAACGAACGTGCCGCGCCGGCTGTCCTGCCCGGCCAGCCGGACCGGCCGGCTCTCCATGAGCAGCGAGCCGAATGCCGCCATCTCGGCCGTTCCCCAGTCCATCGGCCCCTCGGTCAACATGGCGGCGCGGCGCTGGAGCTGCGGCATGACCTTCGGATGCACCGTGAAACCGTCGGGCAGGCTGGTGTGCACCTCGGCGATACGTTTGAGGGTCTCCTCAGTGACGGCGGTAGTCACCGCGCCGGCGCGGTCCGGCTTTTCAGGGTAGGTGGGAACCGAGACGAACGGCTCGGGCTCCACGTCCTTCTTACGGGTCTCGGCGAACGCGCGCTCCAGTTCGGCTTGGAAGTCGCGCAGCGCCTGCTCGGCTTCCTCGATGGTGATGTCGCCGCGTCCCATCAGTGCTTCGACGTACAGCTTGCGCGGCGAGCGCTTCTGCTCGATGAGGTCGTACATCAGCGGCTGAGTGAACGACGGGTCGTCACCCTCGTTGTGACCGCGGCGCCGGTAGCAGATCAGGTCGATCACCACGTCCTTGTTGAACGCCTGGCGGAACTCGAACGCGAGCCGCGCGACCCGCACGCAGGCCTCCGGGTCGTCGCCGTTGACGTGGAAGATCGGTGCCTGCACCATCCGCGCGACGTCAGTGGAGTACATCGACGAACGAGCATGGCTCGGTGGCGTGGTGAAGCCAACCTGGTTGTTCACCACGACGTGCACGGTGCCGCCGGTACGGTAACCCCGCAGCTGGGAGAGGTTGAGCGTCTCGGCCACCACTCCCTGCCCGGCGAACGCGGCGTCGCCGTGGACGAGTACGGGCAGGACGGGAAACTCCTCGCCACGGTCAAGGATGTCCTGCTTGGCGCGGGCCACTCCTTCCAGGACGGGGTTGACCGCCTCGAGATGGCTCGGGTTCGCCGTCAGTGACACCTTGACGTTGGAGCCGTCGCGCGCGGTGAACCCGCCCTCGGCGCCGAGGTGGTACTTGACATCGCCGGTGCCCTGTACCGTCCGTGGGTCGATGTTGCCCTCGAACTCACGGAAGATCTGCCCGTAGCTCTTGCCGACGATGTTGGCGAGCACGTTGAGCCGGCCCCGGTGTGCCATCCCGATCGCGACCTCTTCCAGCCCGTCGCCGGCAGCGGCCCGGCAGATCTCGTCCAACACAGGGATCATCGACTCGCCGCCCTCGAGCGAGAACCGCTTCTGGCCGACGTACTTGGTCTGCAGGAACGTCTCGAACGCCTCGGCCTGGCTGAGCTTGTGCAGGATCCGCAGCTGCTCGTCCTTCTCGATGCGTTCGATCGGCCGCTCGACGCGCCGCTGGATCCACCGGCGCTGCTCGGGCTCCTGGATGTGCATGTACTCGATGCCGACCGTCCGGCAGTATGCGTTGCGGAGCACGCCCAGGATGTCGCGCAGCAGCATGAACCGCTTGTCGCCGTCGAACGAGCCGGTCGCGAACTCGCGGTCCAGGTCCCACAGGGTGAGGTTGTGCGTCGTGACGTCGAGATCGGGGTGGCTGCGCTGCTTGTACTCGAGTGGGTCGGTGTCGGCCATCAGATGCCCGCGCACCCGGTAGGCGTGGATCAGCTCAAGGACGCGAGCCTGTTTGCTGACCTCGTCGTCGTGGTTGACCGGGGTGTCGTTGGCCCAGCGGATCGGCTCGTACGGGATTCGCAGCGCGTGGAACAACTCGTCGTAGAAGCCGTCGTCACCGAGCAGCAGCCCGTGGACGATGCGCAGGAACTCGCCGGACTGCGCGCCCTGGATGATCCGGTGGTCGTAGGTGCTGGTCAGCGTCAGTGTCTTAGACACCCCCACGCGGGCCATCGTTTCGGGCGCAGCCCCCTGGAACTCGGCCGGGTACTCCATGGCCCCGACACCGATGATCGTTCCCTGGCCCTTCATCAGGCGGGGCACTGAGTGAACCGTTCCTATGGTGCCCGGATTTGTCAGGCTTATCGTCGTACCTGCGAAGTCGTCGACTGCCAGCTTGTTGCTGCGGGCCCGGCGGATCAGGTCCTCGTAGGCGGCCCAGAACTCGGCGAAGTCGAGCGCATCGGCCTTCTTGATGCTCGGCACGACGAGCTGGCGGGTGCCGTCCGGCTTCTGCAGGTCGATGGCCAGGCCGAGATTGACGTGTGCCGGCTTGACCAGCATCGGCTTGCCGTCGACCTCGCTGTACGAGTAGTTCATCTCGGGCATCTTGGCCAGCGCCTTGACCAGGGCGAAGCCGATGATGTGGGTGAACGACACCTTGCCGCCGCGGCCGCGCTTGAGGTGGTTGTTGATGACTATGCGGTTGTCGATCAGCAGCTTGGCCGGCACCGCCCGCACACTGGTGGCCGTCGGCACCTGCAGGCTGGTTTCCATGTTGGCGACCACTCGGGCGGTCGAACCGCGGAGCCTCTCCTGCTCGGCCGCCGTGGCGTCACCGGCGGACGGTGGCTTGGTCGCGGGGAGTGGGTTGTCCGGCGTGGTGGCTCGCGCAGCCGCCGGTGCCGGCTTGGTCGTCGTGCCACTGGTCGTCGTGCCACTGGTCGTCGTGTCACTGGTCGTCGTGTCACTGGTCGTCGTGCTCTTGGCGGCAGCGGCCGGCCGGGGCTTCTTGGTGGCCGGCGGCTGCTGCGGCCGGCTCGGTTCCGGCTCCGCGGCGTCGGCCTCCTCGGCCGCCCGCCCTGCCGGCGCCCGCGTGGGGGAAGCCGACGTCGGGGTGGATGGAGTCGACCCGGCGGGTGCCGGCTTCGACATCGTGGTCACGGTGGACTCCCTTTCGGGCTGGTGTGTCGTTGGGGATGAGTTCTGCGCGGACTCGCGCTTGGCGTAATCGCGGAAGAAATCCGACCAGGCTGCGTCGACTGTGCTGGGGTCCTCGAGCCAGCTCTGATAGAGCTCCTCGACGAGCCATTCATTGGGTCCGAATCCCGTCTGCGGGCCGGTCTGCGGGGCCACCTTGGCGTTCGCCTACTTCCGGTGCGTCATGAGTCAGCGCGTCTGTGTACAGGCTAATCAACGAGGCTGGTTCCGCGCAGACCAGGGCGTGGCCCGGCTCACAGCCCGAGATCTGAGACTACCCGGTGCGCGCTGTTCCATCCGGCCGCGCCGATCACCGAGCCCGCGGGGTGGCAGCCGGCGCTGCCGGCGTACAGGCCGGGCAGCCCGGTCGCGTACGGCACCCGGTCGGCGAAAGCGACGCCGTTGTCGACATGGTGGATGTGCCCGCCGGTCATGCCGAACCGCTCCTCGATGCCCGGAGGCGTCAGCACCAGCCGGTCGGCGACGAGCGAAGACGTGCCAGGGGCGTACTTGTCGGCGATCGAGAGCAGGTGGTCGGCATAGGGGTCGGCGGCCTTGTCCCACGTCGCGCCGGCGGGCGAGTACGGCACGGACTGGACGAAGAGGGCCGACGAATGGTGTCCGGCCGAGTCCTGCAGGGTCGGGTCGATGGTGGTGTGCACGTACCACTCCATGGTCGGGAACTCCGGCAGCCGCCCAGCCTGGACGTCGTTCCACATCGCGCGGAGCGCGTCAAGCGGGCGGCCGGTCGCATCGGGGAGGAGGTGGACGGTGGCGCCCCAGGGGTTGGGCGCGTCCGGCGGCAGGCAGGCGAGAGCAGGCATCTCGCGCAACGCCAGGTTGATCTTCATGGTGGTGCCGGGCCTGCGGACCCGCTCGAGCCGTGAGATGAGCGACGCGGGCGCGTGCTCGCCGGCGATGGCGGCCGCCCGCCACGGGTCGCAGGCGGCCAGAACGGCTCGCGCTGCGATCGATCGCCCGTCCGCCAGCACCACTCCGCTCGCCGTTCCGCCATCGATGATCAGCGACGCGACCTCGGCGTCGACGAAGATCCTGGCGCCCTCCTTGCCGGCCGCGTCGGCGAACGCCGCCGACACCGCCCCCATGCCACCTTCGGCGACCATCCAGGTCCCGTCCGAGCCGGGGAGCCGGCACATGTTGTGGACGAGGAAGTTGTGGCCGGTGCCGGGCGTGTCCGGCCCAGCAGTGAGTCCGGACAGCCCGTCCGTCACGACGTACATCGCCATCAGCAGTTCGGAGGAGAACTCGAAGCGAGCCAGGTAGTCGACCACGGACCCACGGACCAGATCGATGAACACCGAGCGCAGCGACGGCCGGACGTACCGCTCGGCGGTGTCCTCTACCGAGAGCGGCTCTGCCAGCCACGCCGGGGCGACGTCCGCACGCAGTGCGGCCAGTTCGGCCGAGAGCGCGTCGTCGGCGCGGGCGTCGCGTGCGGAGAACATGGCCTCGATCTGCGCGCGAGTCGCGTGCCGATCGCTGCCGAACCACAGGTGCGGGCCGTCGAGCGTGGGAAGCACGTAATGCGGATCGCGGCGCAGCGGGCGTACCTTCCCGCCCGCGAGTTCGAGGACCTCCGGGGGCATCAGGCCGAGCAGGTAGGCACCCGTCGAGTGGCGTAATCCCGGAACGGCGGGGAAGCACGCTTCGGTTCGGGTGGCCCCGCCGATGACGCTGGATCGCTCGAGAACGGTGACGTCCAGGCCGGCCCGCGCCAGGACCGTCGCAGCGACAAGGCCATTGTGGCCGGCCCCGATGACCACGACATCGGCCCGGGCCGGCAGGGAGGAAGCGCTCATGCGAACGGAGCGTACGTCTTCGCCGTTCCGGTGGCCGACCCTGGCAGCGCGGTCTACGCTCGCAGGTGATCGGCTGATGGGGAGGCGCGGCATGCGGAGGGCTGCGGCGCGAGGCGTCGGAGCGGTCATGCTGACCGTGTGGCTGTCGATGCCGGGGCCGGCCAACGCCGACGAGCCGTTCTCGATCGAGGAGCGGATCACCGACCGGGTCGATGCCCTCGGCGATCGTCGGGGCGAGGTCGAGGAGGCGATCGACGGGCTGTTCGAGGACCATCGCCTGGACCTCTACGTCGTCTATGTGGACAACTTCTCCGGGATGGATCGCCAGGAGTGGGCGGACACCACGGCCGAGCGGAGCCAGTTCGGCATCAACGACGCGCTGCTGGCGGTGGCCACGGGTCAGCGGGCCTACCAGCTGTCCGTCGACGCCGACTATCCGCTGACCGACGAGCAGCTGACCCTGATCGAGAGCGAAGCGATCGAGCCGCCGCTGCGCGCCAACGACTGGGCGGGCGGCGCGATCGGCGCGGCGAACGGAATCGCCGCAGCCCTGAGCGGGCAGGAGGTCCAGGCGCCCGAGATAGTGCCCGGTGAGGAGAGTCCCAGCCCGGACGGTGGCTTCCCGTGGGTCCCGGTCCTCATCGGCGCGGGTGCGGTGGGCGTCGGCGCCTACGCCTACACCCGTGCTCGCCGCCGGCGTTCTGCGAGCGCCGAGCCTGCCACCCTCACCCTCGATGAGCTGGACGCGCAGGCCAGCAGCCTGCTGGTCGAGACCGACGACGCGGTCAAGACCAGCGAGCAGGAGCTCGGGTTCGCCACCGCTCAGTTCGGTGAGGAGGCGGCCGCGCCGTTCGCCAAGGCGCTCGAGGACGCGAAGGCCGACCTGACCGCCTCGTTCCGGCTCCGGCAGCAACTCGACGACGCCATTCCCGAGGACGACGCGACGCGCCGGGAGATGCTCGAGGAGATCATCACGCGTTGCGAGTCGGCCAATGAGTCCCTGGACGCGCAAGCCGACGCATTCGACCGGCTCCGGGAACTCGAGCAGAACGCTCCCGAGGTTCTGGCGGAGGTGGAGCGGCGCGCGACCGAACTAGGACCGAGAGTCGCCGCGCTGCCGGCGGCACTCGACGCGCTGCTCGGCAGATACTCCGAATCCGCTCTCGAACCCGTGGCGAACAACGACGAGCAGGCCAGCGAGCGACTGGACTTCGTCCGAAGCGCTGCAGCCGACGCGCGCCGGCGCCTCGACTCCGGCGATAGTGCGGGCGCGGCCGTCGAAGTGCTTGCTGCGCAGGAAGCCGTCGGGCAGGCGACGCAGCTGGTCGAGGCGGTCGACCGGCTCGGCGCCGACTTGGACCAAGCCGCCGAGGGCTTGCGCATGGCGGTCCAGGAGACGGCACAGGATCTCAGCGAGGCCAAGGCCATGCTGGGCGGTGGCCGGCAGGCTCCCGAGTTGGCCGGGCAGGTGGCGTCGGCAGAGCACGCGTTGACGTCGGTTCAGCAGGAGCTGTCCAGCGGCCGGTTCGATCCGCTGGCGGCTACCAAACGCATCGAACAGGCTCACGAGGAGCTCGCGGCCGCGCTTCAGGGTGTGCGTGACGAGCAGGCTCGCCAACAGCGGGCCCGAGCCGTGCTGGACCAGACGATGCTCGCTGCGCGCAGCGAGATCGCGGCGACCCAGGACTACGTCACAACCCGCCGCGGCGGCGTCGGCAGCCAGGCCCGCACCCGGCTGGCCGAAGCGCAGCGCCACCTGGAGCAGGCCATGGCGCTGGCCCGGCAAGGCAATGCCGAGGCGGCGCTGCAAGAGGCCCAGCACGCCCGTCAGCTGGCCGGCCAGGCCGGCCAACTGGCCCGCAGCGATGTCGGGTCGATGACGGGCCAGGGTGGGCCGTTCGGCGGTGGCAGCTCGCGTGGTGGCCTCGGCGGCGCCATCTTGGGCGGCATCCTCATCGACAGCATGCTTGGTGGCCGCCGCGGAGGCGGAGTGTTCGGAGGCGGAATTGGCGGCGCCGGCGGCAGGGGTGGCCGGTCCCGAAGCCCTGGAAGCTTCGGCGGGAGAGGAACCCGGGCTCGGCGGGGAGGTGGAGGCAGGTTCTAGCGGGCACATGCTGCGTGCCGCCCAATTCGTGCCGGAAGACAGGAGCAGGACAATGGCCAAACAATCGATCATCGGACGTGTAGCTCAACTTGCCAGGGCCAATATCAACGCGCTGCTGGACTCGGCCGAAGACCCGCAGAAGATGCTCGACCAGATGGTTCGCGACTACACCAACAACATCGCCGAGGCCGAGCAGGCGATCGCGCAGACCATCGGCAACGTCCGCATGATGGAGGAGGACTTCGCCGAGGACCAGAAGGCCGCCGTCGAGTGGGGCCGAAAAGCGCTGGCGGCCAGCCAGAAGGCCGATGAGTTGCGCGCCACCGGCAACGCTGCCGAAGCGGAGAAGTTCGACAACCTGGCCAAGATCGCGATCGGCAAGCAGATGAGCGCCGAGGCCGACGTGAGAGCGACCGAACCCAACCTGCGTGCTCAGCAGGACGTGGTGGAGAAGCTGAAATCCGGCCTGGGGCAGATGAAGGCCAAGCTGCACGAGCTGACCAGCAAGCGCGACGAGCTGATAGCGCGGGCCAAGGCGGCACAGGCGACGGCTCAGGTGCAGGACTCGATCAAGAGCATCGACATCCTGGACTCGACCAGTGAACTGGGCCGGTTCGAGGAGAAGATCCGCCGCGAGGAGGCTCGAGTCCGGGGTCAGGCCGAGTTGGCCGAATCGTCGCTGGATGCTCAGTTCGAGAGCCTCGAGGACGCCGGCAAGCAGGCTGAGGTCGAAGCCCGACTCGCCGAACTGAAGGCCGGCCCTGTCGATGCCGCCACGGCGGCACCCGAACTCGGCTCGAGCGCCGACTAGCCCCGACGTTCGATCACGTTCGGCAGGCGGCGCCTCTTGGCTACAGGCCTGCGTGCCTGTAGGCACGTCGACAACCCCTGTGGGCGGCCCACCCGTACGCCTAGCGATCACAGTTAAAGGTTCTAACCTTGAACTGCAAAAGACAAGGCTCTAGCCTTGGGTCGTGCGCATCAAGGGTAGAGCGCTGTGATCGTCCTGACGGTCGACCAGCGTGGCAGCCAGCACGGCCGTGATCTGATCGACGACCTGCTCGGCGAGCTTGCCGACGTCCTACCGGCGGCCGCGGTGGTCCGGCCGTTCGAGCGGACAGCCGGAGACGAGGCGCAGGGACTGCTCTCCAGCGCAGCGGGTGCAGTGAGCACGGCGTTGAATCTGGTGCGCGACGGTTCGTGGAGCGTCGGGCTGGGCCTCGGGCCGGTCCGCGAGCCGATCCCTGCGAGTGTTCGAGCCGCGACCGGCCCTGCGTTCGTACACGCGCGCGAGGCCGTCCTGCGGGCCAAGTCCAGCCCGCGCCACGTCGCCGTCTGCGGCCCGGATGCACTGGCTGCTGGTGATGCCGAGGCATTGCTGGCACTGTTGGCCGCGATCGTTCAACGGCGGAGCCGGCCCGGCTGGGAGGTGGCCGATCTGATGGCAACCGGTATGACACAGCACCAAGCGGCAACCCATCTGGGCATAAGTCCGCAGGCGGTGAGTCAGCGGCTGCATGCGGCGCTCTGGCAGGAACAACGCCGAGCCGAGCCGGTGGCGGCCCGGTTGCTCGACGCGGCCGGCTCGTGAGCGCCGCAACCCTGGCCGCGCTGAGCGCTCTGACGGTGCTGGCGCTCGGCTGCGTGGCGATGTGGCTGCCTCGGGTCTCGCGCGAGCTCGACGCCCGGCCATGGTGGGCATCGGCGGGCGCCCCCGCGCTCGGCCTAGGCGTTGTCGCACTGCTGGCATCCAATGCGGACGGTGGCTACGAATATGCCGTCGTCCTGTCGGTCGTCGTCGCTGTGCTGGGTGGCGGTCCGGTCGCCACGGCGGTCCTGCGCGGCGCCCAGCGCTCGGGCGTACCGAACGTGAGTTATCCCGCCGAGACGCTCGAGCCGGGCGAGCCGGAAAACGAACTTCGCGGCGGGTTGTGGATCGGCGCGTTCGAACGTGCTGCGCTCGCCGCCAGCCTCTTGGCCGGTCAGCCCGGAGGCGTCGCGGTCGTCGTCGCGATAAAGGGCCTAGGACGGTACGCCGAGTTGAAGGCGCCGGGAGCCGCCGAGCGGTTCATCATCGGCACCTTCGCCAGTTTCCTGTGGGCGGCCGCCGCCACCGGTGTCGCCTTGCTGGTGCGCTGAGCCGGCTGCGGCCGCTCGCTTCGGCGACAGGCACTAACGAGCGAGGGCGTCGATGGCCTTCATCTCGTCCGCAGACAGTTCGAAGTCGAACACATCCGCGTTGCCGACGAGCCGGTCCTGCCGGGCCGATTTGGGAATGACCACGACCTCGTGCTGAATGTGCCAGCGGACGACGACCTGGGACGGGTTCTTGCCATGCCGGGCCGCGATCTCGATCAGCACCGGATGGCTGAGCGTCCCGGCACGGAACGGACTGTAGCCCTCGACCACGACACTGCGCTGCCGGTGGCCGCTGAGCAGGTCGGCGTCGTACAGCAGCGGGCTCCACTTGATCTGGTTGACCTCGGGGGCCGCACCCGTCGCCGAGATCAACGTGTCGATCTGTTCCAGCGAGTAGTTGCTGACGCCGATCGCTCGCGCGAGCCCGTCTTCCCGCGCGGCGACGAACTTCTCCCAGGTGCTCACCCCTGGTTGCCCGTTCGGTGGCCAGTGAACGAGCCACAGGTCGACGCGATCTGTCCCGAGTGCGGCCAGGCTCTCGTCCAGCGTCTGCCGCTCGCGGCCGACGTGACCTGGTGGCAGCTTGGTCGTGATGAACACGTCCTCGCGTGGCAACCCGCTGTCGCGCAACGCCTTGCCGACCTGAGTTTCGTTCCGGTACATGGTCGCGGTGTCGATGTGCCGGTAGCCGGCGTCGAGCGCCCAGCCGACCGCTCGGGCGGCCGAGTCTCCGGAGAGCTGCCAGGTTCCGTAGCCGAGGAGCGGCAGATGAGTACCGCCGGACAACTCGAGGGCGGGTTCGGCGAAGGAAGCAGTCATGCTCAACGTCCTACCCGATTGCCGCGCCGACTGTCACATCGGGCCCCTCGGCACATTGATAGGGCCGCGCAGGGTCACTCGGCACTGATGGAGCGAACCATGCCGAACTCCTGCACGGTGTGGTTACCCGGCAGTGGGTGCTGCTCTCCGGTCAAAACGAAGCCGAGCTTCTCGTAGAAGCGCCTGGCGCGTTCGTTGCCGTCAGTGACCGAGAGGTGGACTCGAGCAGCCCCCTGGCCGGCTGCCCACGCCGAGACGGCGTTGACCAGCAGTGCCGCGACACCGGAGCCGCGGGCTGCGGGGTCGACCCACATCGCCACCAGCGCGACCATCTCGTCACGAGGTGGCAGGCCAGTGCAGACCCCGACCGTTCTGCCGTCCACCCGAGCAAGGAACGTGGCGCTGCCGCTCGTGAGTCGCTGCACCCAGTCCGCCGCGCCGAGGGCGGCTTCTCGTTCGTACGTAGAAGCGAACGCGTACGGCGCGTCCTTGAGCGCGCGCAGCCGGACGGCGCGCACTTCCGGCAGGTCGGCAACGGTTGCCAGGTGAATCTCGACAGTTGACTCCGACACGCCGCGATTGTCGCAGCCGCCCAGCCTGGGACGTGCCCGGTGCTGCGCGTCGGCGTAGTGCGGCAAGATGTTCTCTCATGACTGCAGCTGAACAGGTGCGATCCATCGCGGAGGAGTACTGGCAAGCCAAGCTCGAGGCCAGCCCGCTGTTCGCGTCCTATCTGGGTGATCATCGCTTCGACGACCGAGCCGACGACATGTCCGCCGAGGCAGAGCGGCAGTTGCGCGACAGGTGGCAGCGATTCCGGGATCGCGCCGCCGCCATCCCTGCCGACGGGCTCAGTGACACCGATGCCGTGACCCGCGATCTGCTGATCAACGAACTAGACGACGCCGTCCGAGGCATCGACTTGCGCCGGGTTGAGCTGGAGTCCGACCAGATGCAAGGCGCACATGCCGGGCTGCTGATCATGGCCGGCCAGTTGCGTTCCCCGGATCCCGAGCACGCTCGGATGGCCGTCACCCGAATCGGTGAGTTGGCCCGCCTGCTCGACCAGGCGGCGCAGCGCTACCGCGAGGGACTGGCCGCCGGCCGCACCCCCGCGAAGATCAACATATCCCGGTCGCTCAACCAGGTGACGAAGTACCTCGAGACGTCACTCGACTCTGACCCGTTCGTCAACCTTGCCGGACCCGAGGACTGGAATGGCCTTGAGGCGTGGCGCTCCGAACTCGGCGACGCTGTCCGCGATCAGTTGCGCCCCGCCTTCGAACGCTACCGCGCCACGTTCGAGGGCGAGTTGCTGCCGCCCGCGCGCTCCGACGAGCAACCGGGGCTGTGTTACATAGCCGACGGCGCCGAGCTCTACCAGGCGCTCATCGAGCATCACACCGGCCTGCCGCTGACCGCCGACGAGTTGCATCAGATCGGCCGCGAGGAGGCAAGCGTCAAGATCCGCGCCGAGTTCGCCGAAGTAGGTGAGCGCGTGTTCGGTACGTCCAACGTGCGCGAGGTGTTCGACCGGCTGCTACACGACCAGAGCCTGCGATACGGCAGCGGCGATGAGATTCTCGCGCACGCCCAGCGCTGCCTCGACACGGCCACCGCGAAGATAGGTGACTGGTTCGGCCTCCTCCCGAAGGCCCCGTGCGAGCTGATGCCCGTGCCGGATTACCTGGCCGCGGACGTGCCCCCGGCGTACTACACGCCGCCGACGCCCGACGGAGCCCGGCCCGGCACGTATCACGTCAACCTGCATGAGCCGGGTGAGCGCGGCCGCTACTCCACCGCTTCGATTGCGTTCCACGAAGCGATTCCGGGGCATCACCTGCAACTGGCCATTGCCACCGAACGGACCGATCTGCCCTCGTTCCGGCGAATGTCGTGGAGCCACACGGCGTTCGTGGAGGGTTGGGCCCTCTACACCGAGCGGTTGGCCGACGAGATGGGCTTGTACGAGGACGACCTCGATCGGCTGGGGATGCTGTCCTCGGACGTCTGGCGGGCCTGCCGGCTCGTCGTCGATACCGGGCTCCATGCGATGGGGTGGTCGCGGCAGCAGGCCATCGACTTCATGGTCGAGCACATGCCCGTAGACCTCGACACCATCACGGTGGAGGTGGACCGGTACATCGGGATGCCCGCGCAGGCGCTCGCGTACAAGGTCGGTCAGCGTGAGATCTTCCGGCTGCGAGAGCAGGCGAGGGGAGCACTCGGCGACCGGTTCAGCATCAAGGACTTCCATGACGTGGTCCTCGGCGCGGCGTCCATCAGCCTGCCCGTTCTGCAGTCGCGGGTGGCCGCCTATACCGGTCAAAGTGTGCCCTAGGTCACATCATCGACCTTTGCCGGCGTGTGACAGATCACCGAAGTGTCCGGAACGCCCGAAACATGTACGCCGTTAAGCGTCTGTCGCTGGACCCCGAATGTCTCCAGCGTCGGGCTCGGCGTCTAGGCGCTGGGCGCATGCGTGCTCAGGTGCGCCATCCCTGTCCCCGAGAGTTCGGAAGTTGATGATTCCCGGTAAGTCCAGAATCCAAACCTCGACCTTCTCAGCAGTCCTGGCCGGCACCCTGACCTTTGGTTTCGCCGGTCCTGCGGTAGCCGCTACCACAGATGTGGCCGAGGCGGCAGAGGGAGCCAAGCAGGCCACCCGTGCTTTGGAGAAGGCCAGGAAGTCGGCCAAGGCGTCGGCCAAGGAACTTAAGTCCGCAGCCACAGCCACCAAGAAGGCAAGTGAGCAGCTGATCGACGCGGAGCTGCACGTCGTGAGGAGTGATGCCGACCTAGAGCGTGCCCGGAAGGCGGCAGAGCAGGTCAGCGCCCAAGTCGACCAGGCTGCTGCGCTCACAGCGGAGCTCGAGCCCGATGGTGGCATCGTCGATGTGGCCGCCAAAGCGGCTGAGGTCGCGGCGGGCAGCACCGACATGCCGGTCCTCGACGCGGCAGCAGGCACTGCGAAGGCAGGTCTCACGTTCGTGATCGGCCCGGTGCTGAGCCTCGTGGAGCCGATAGGCGACGCGGTCAGCGATGAGGTCGCGGAGGCTGATCAGCAGTTCGCGGCGGCGCAAGCGCGTGAGCAGACCCTTCGGCGACGGAGCGTGGAGGCGACCCTGGCCCACCGCGCGGCGTCGGTCGAGTGGTCCGAGGCGACGGCAAGCCTCAAGTCCGCCAAGGCTGCGTTGAGCAAGGCCGGCAAGGCAGAGAAGAAGGCCATCGAGGAAGAAGCCGAGGACTCGAAGGCGGTGAAGAAGGCCGAGGACGCGGTGTCCAAGGCGAAGTCGGCTGAGAAGAAGGCCAAGGCCGCTCAGAAGAAGAAGGAAGCCGCCGAGCGCGCTGCTGCAGGCCGTAGCGAGGCCGCCGGCGCGACGTCGCGGTCGGCGGCCGTTTCAGGACGCGTCCGTCCCGGGACCGGGTCGATCACGAGCGGATACGGAATGCGGAGCCACCCGATCACCGGTGTGTACAAGCTGCATTCGGGCATCGACTTCGCGTACGGCGACGGCACCGCATACGCCGCGGCCGCCGGCACGGTCAAGTCCGTCACCTCCGATGGGGCGTACGGCAACATGGTGACGATCAGCCACGGTGGTGGCATTGAGACCAGGTACGCGCATCTGTCCGGTGCCAGCGTCAGCAGCGGGCAGAAGGTCAGTGCCGGCCAGAAGGTGGGCAACATCGGCTCCACCGGCTACGCCACCGGTCCGCATCTGCACTTCGAGGTGCTCATCGGCGGCGACTTCGTCAATCCCACGGGGTGGCTCGGCGGCTGAAACCGGCGAATTGACCTAGGACGGTCCGTGGTATCCATGGCATGGGTACCACGGACCGGCCATGTGCCGGTGGGAGGCGGTCGTGCGTTATCACTGGGTCGGGTTGCTGACCGACTACGGGCTGCGCGACGGATTCGTGGCCGCGTGCCACGGGGTGGTGGCCCGGCTCGCACCGAGCGTCCGTGTCATCGACATCACGCATGACGTGCCCCCGCAGGACGTCAGACACGGCGCGGCGGTGCTCGCCCAGACAGTTCCGTACCTGCCCCCCGCGGTGATCGTAGGTGTCGTGGATCCCGGTGTCGGGACGGAGCGGCGTGGCATCGCAATCGAGACGGCGGATTCGGTGCTGGTGGGCCCCGACAACGGGCTGCTCAGTTGGGCGGCGGATGCACTGGGCGGGGCGCGCCGGATCGTGTCGCTGGACGTCACCCGATTCCACCTGCCAGAGCGAGCGAGGACGTTCGACGGCCGTGACGTGTTCGCGCCGGTGGCTGCCAATGTCGCGGCCGGGGTGGAACTAGACGAGCTTGGCGCGCGGGTGTCAGATGCCAGCTGGCTGCCCACTCCAGTCGTAGGCCTCAGCGACGGCCGGCTCACAACCGAGGTCCTGACCGTCGACCACTTCGGCAACGTCCAACTCGCCGCGCGCGGGACCGACCTGGCCGCTGCCCGGCTTGGCGGGCCAGTGGTGGCCGTCCGCACGGCGGGCGAGACCGCCAGGCAGGTGGCCGATGTGACTCTCGGTTCGACATTTGCCGCTGTCGCACCCGGTCAACCGGTCTGCTACGTCGACTCGGCCGGCCACGTTGCCCTGGCGGTGAACCGCGGACGGGCCGCCGACCTGCTGGTCGTAAGACCAGGTGACAAGGTCGTCATCGCCCGCCCGTGATCAACTGACCGCCTTCGACGGTGGAGCCCCGATGGACCGCCGTGTAGATGCGATCGCGGAGCGCGTTGACCTCGGCCGCTGTCAACGTACGATCGACCGGGCGTAGCGTGATCCTCAGCAGTACGTTGACCTGGCCAGGATCGATCCCGAGGCGCACCCGGGCGGGTTCGAGGAGGTCGCAGTACGGCGTCCTGGACAGCACGGCCACCTCCTCGACCAGGTCGGCCTGATCGCCGAGCGCGTCGCGGACTTGATCACCGAGCGTTTCGGCGTCGGCGCTGTCGTCGGCGGCGATCGAGATGTCCCGCCGCGCCGGCGGCATCATCGAAACCGGTTGGTACGGATGCAGGTCGAGCATCTGCCCGGCAACGCGTGGGTCCGGCAAGCGCAGCAGTCGGATGTCCGGTACACCCTTGCGGAGCATCAGGGCGCGGTCGAGGCCCATCCCGAGTGCGAGGCCGGACCACTCGGCCGGGTCGAGGCCCGCGCCGGCCAGTACATGGCCGGCGGCCAGCCCGCATTCGGCGAGTTCGACCGGCTCGCCGCCGTCGATGACATCGACCTGGCGACCACCCGTGGTGTACGGGTGCCGGGCGGCGATCCACCGCCAGTGCCGTCCAGGCAGTACGGCGTCGACGAGCCGGCCGACCATGTCGCTCAGGTCGTGATGATCGAGCCGGCGGCCAGCGCGGCGCAGCAGCCACAGGTCCAGTTGGTGGGGAGTGCCGGTGTGCAACCGGTCGATCGAGTCCCGCCGATAGCAGATTCCTGGCAGCGCAAGTAGCACCTCGGCAGGGGCGTCCTGGTCGCGAGCGAGCCGGCGAAGCACAGGGGGGATGCCGGCGGACGTGTGGCTGCGCAGCACGCAGGTATCGCTTATGTACCGGGTGTACCGCACCTCTCGAGCCACGGCGTCAGGTGGATAGCCAAGGTGGTCGTAATTGTCCACCACGGGTACGACGGGACGGGACCGGATGACCCGTGCCGGACAGCCCCACAGGGCGGTCAGTGCGTCGACCGAGCCGCTGACCAGCTCCTGCAACGCGTGTGGACCGTGGGACGGGTCCGTGAGGTCACGAGTGGACAGCGCAGAGATGATCTCGGGGAGTGGAAGTTCGGACATGGCCAGGCCTCTCGAGGTTCGCGGTTCGGATCGGAAACCTCCCCCGGCCGGTCGTCCGCGAGAGTCAGGCGCGCGTACGCACCCGGCGGCGGACGTTCGCCGACCGGGGGCCGCTAAACCAGACAGCCTGACCTGGCATGCGTTGAATCTTAGCCGATGATCGCCGGCACCGGCGATCCCTTTGCCGGGCCCGGGCGCCGCTTCAGGCAGGCACGCCGCGGGCGTCCAGTGCGTCCTGGACGATGCGGAGCCCAGCCAAGCCGGGCATCTTCGCAATGTGATCGTCGATGGCTGCGGCCGCTTGCCGCCCGTCGGGACCGCTCATCAGGTGATGCAGGACATGCGTTACCTCGGATTCGGCCATGACGCCCGATCCGACCGGTCCCCAGAACTTGCGTAGGGCGAATCGCGCCAACTTCTGCGCCTTGACGCTGCGGGCCAGGCGTTCGCGGGCCTGAGTGGCGTAGAACGCGACATGCCGAGCCTCCTGCTTTGCAATGCGTTGCAGAAGTGCCGCGAGAACCGGATGGCTCTCGAGCGCTGCCAGCCGGTTGTAAGCGGTGATCGCGGACCACTCGTTGGCAGCACCCCAGATCATGTGGATCGCGATGAAGTCCTGGCCGACGATGTTCGCCATCAGGGACTGCTTGAGCGGGTCGAGCTTGTCGCGCCACCCCAGCTTGAGCCGCTTGGCCTTGAGTTCGTCGTAGTCAACGGTGATCCCGTGCACGCCGAGCACTGCGGCAAGGGCTTCGCCATGCCAGAACTCCTCCATGTTCCACATGGTCATGAACGCCGTGACGCCGGGATCGCGGTGCGACGGGGTGACGAGCATGTCGCGGAGGTAGCAGATGGTGTGGTACTCGACGTCGCACATGTACCGCAGGCTGCGCAGAGTCTCGGGTGGAAGGGGATCGTCGCGGAAATCGTCGAGTGGCAGGTCCTGCCACCGCACGCCTCTGGACGTGCGCGTGTAGTTGTCGATGTCGAACGCCACCCGGTTCCTCCTTGTTAAAAACGAATGCTCGTTCTGTACGGTAAGGTCAAGTATCACTTTCGATCCCGCCGGCTGGCAAGCGCGGATCGCGATACGCCGCGACTTCACCGGCGGTCGGCGGATCGGCGCCACGCCGGCCACAGGTGATCGCGGCGACCAGACCGGCATCTCCCACCACCTGTGTCAGTGTCGTGGAGTCCAGCTCGGCGAGCCGGTCACGGCCGACCGTACCGCCGAGCAGGTCGCGCCGGCGGAGGGCGTCGACCAGCCCGGATGTGAACGCGTCGCCCGCCCCGACCGTATCTGCCACTCGCACCGGCCGGGCCGGCACATTGACCGTCACACCGCGCTGCGTGGCCGCGAATGCTCCCTGCGAGCCCCGTGTGACCACTACCAGCGCCGGGCCTTGGCCCAGCCAATCGGCGGCCACCTGCTCGACGGGCGCGTCCGGTTCGAGCCATGCGAGATCCTCGTCGCTGACCTTCACGATGTCGGCGGCTTCGATGAAGCCGCGGAGCCGGCGGCAGGCTTCGGTCCGGTCGCCCAGCAGGGCAGGACGGGTGTTGGGGTCGACCACAATGGTCACCTGGCCGCGGTCGCACTCGCGGCGTACCAGGTCGGCGATCTCGGCGGCACCGGGGGCGAGGGCAATCGCCAGCGAACCGGTGCACAGTGCGGAGGCGGAATCGGGCAACTCGTCGGGCAGTTCCCCTGGCCTCCAGCCCCAGTCGGCGGTCCCGCTCACGTAGAAGTCGTAGCCGGGCAGGCCGGTGTCGTCGAGTGTGACGACGGCCAGCGTGGCCGGCTCGGTCGCCTCGACGGCATGCGAGAGCCCGACGTCGTTGCGAATCAGATGCTCTCGGACGATGGCCCCGAACACCCCGGTGCCGAGCCGGGCCAGCAGCTCGGTGGGCGCGCCCAGTCGTGCCAGTCCGACGGCTACGTTGGCCGGTGAACCGCCCGGAACCGGGCGGTACCGCCCATCCGCTTCTCCGACCAAGTCGATAAGCGCTTCCCCAATGACCACGATCACGGGGCTACGGTACGGCGAGCGGGCCGACCTCTGTTCGCCGCCGGTCGACAGTCGCCGTTCGGGGACGGCGAACCATCCCGAGGGAGCGAGGCGTCCCGACCCGGAGGAGCGGTGTGGCGAGGCCGGGCGATTCGCTAGGGTCGGCTCGTGACCAGCGTCCCCAGCGTCTCGTACTCGATCACTGTCCGCCTCGAGGTTCCCGCCGGCGGAACGGCCGTGAGCCAGCTCACGTCGGTCGTCGAGAAGGCGGGTGGTCTCGTGACCGCTCTCGACGTGACCGCATCCGGACACGAGCGCATCCGGGTTGACGTCACCTGTGCGGCCACCTCGACGGCGCATGCCGACGAACTGGTCGCGGCATTGCGCACCGTCGAGGGCGTGACGATCGACAAGGTAAGTGATCGAACGTTCCTTGTGCACCTGGGCGGCAAGCTCGAGATCAACTCGAAGGTTCCGATCCGTAACCGCGACGACCTGTCGCTTGTTTACACCCCAGGCGTGGCGCGGATCTGCACCGCGATCGCCGAGAACCCCGAGGACGCCCGGCGGCTGACGATCAAGCGGAACACCGTCGCAGTGGTCACAGACGGTTCTGCGGTGCTGGGCCTGGGAAACCTCGGCGCCACCGCCGCGCTGCCGGTGATGGAGGGCAAGGCCGCCCTGTTCAAGCGGTTCGCCGACATCGACGCGTTCCCGATCTGCCTGGACACCCAGGACACGGACAAGATCGTCGAAATCGTTCAAGCCATCGCACCGGTGTTCGCCGGCATCAATCTTGAAGACATCTCATCGCCCCGATGCTTCGAGATCGAAGCGCGGTTGCGAGAACTGCTGGACATCCCCGTGTTCCACGACGACCAGCACGGTACGGCCATCGTCGTGCTGGCTGCGCTGTACAACGCGCTGAAGGTGGTGCGCAAGGACATCGGGTCGATTCGGGTCACGATGTCCGGCGCTGGTGCGGCCGGCCGGGCAATCGCCAGTCTGCTGATAGAGGCGGGCGTGAGCGACATCGTCGCGGCCGACCGGGTGGGTGTGATTCACCGCGGGCGCGATCCCTTGCACGGATCCGCCGAGTGGTTCATCGAGCACACGAACCCGCGCGGTGTCACCGGAACCCTGCGCGATGCGCTCGCCGGTGCGGACGTCTTCATTGGCGTATCCGGGCCGAACATCCTGACCGGCGACGACATCGCGACGATGGCCGATGGCGCGATCGTGTTCGCCCTGGCCAACCCGGACCCGGAGGTGGATCCGATCGCGGCCGCCGAGCACGCCGCGGTGGTAGCGACCGGGCGCAGCGACTATCCCAACCAGATCAACAACGTGCTGGCGTTTCCCGGCGTCTTTCGAGGCCTGCTCGACGCGCACAGCAAGACCGTCACGTCGGAGATGCTCCTGGCGGCGGCCCGTGCGCTGGCCGACACGGTGACCGACGACGAGCTCAACCCTGCCTACATCATGCCCAGCGTGTTTCACCCAGGGATCTCGGAAACGGTGGCGGCTGCCGTGCGCAAGAGCGTCGAGGACGTCCGCCGCGCGATCGTCGAGACCGGTGAGATCCCAGCCCAACCCGTGTGACTGTCAGTGCGGTCGGGTGAGTAGGCCGCGTTGGTAGGCGACCGACACCGCTTCCGTTCGGCTGGCGGCCTCGAGCTTGGCCATGACCCGCGACACGTGAACGCTGACCGTCTTCTCGCTGATGAACAACTCCTCGCCGATCTGCCGGTTGGTCCGGCCGGCGGCAACGAGCTTCAGGACGGCGGCTTCGCGCGGGGTCAGGGTATCTGTGGCCGGTGCCGTCGTGCCGGCGAGGCCCAACCGGGCCCGATTCGCCAGTGAGCGGCATGCGTCGGCCAGCGGCTCGGCGCACAGTCGATCCGCCACCTCCAGAGCGGCGGCGAGTTCGGTAGCGGCACCGGCTCGATCGCCCGTCGTGGCGAGCACATCCGCGAGCCGCCAGCGGGCGAGTGCCTGCGGGTAGATCTCCCCGTACCCGTATGCCTCGATCACCTCGCGCCACGGGGCGGGGTCGTTCTCCGCCAGCAGGCGACTTCGTTCTGCACGGCACCGTGCCAGCCAGGCCAGCCCTTCCGGGCCGAGGGTGGCGGTCCGCGGTACGCCGTGCTCTGCGGTGCTCTCGGCGAACTCGGCGTACCGCAGCCCCCTGTCGACCGCGTCGTGCTCCACCCGCGAGTCATGCCGATGCCGGGCCTGCGCAGCAGAATCGGCGGCGGCGCCGAGAGCCAGCGTGGCCATCCGGATGCCGGCCAGTGGCCACTCGCTGCTGGATTGCTTGCGGACGGTGTCCAGCGCTTCATCTATCAGCTGCATCGCGGCCGCCGGGTCACCCTCCCAACAGGCGATCTCCGCGCCCGCCACCCCGGACAGTTGCGCTATCTGGTCGTCGTGCGGCCACTCCGGCCGCACCTTTGCGAACATCCGCTTGGCGGCGTCGAACTGGCCGCGGCCGGCTTGAATAAGCCCGCCGGCGGCGGCTATCAGCGCCGAGATGGTGTCGGAGACCTGCTCGTCCGGCGGGGTGGCGGCTGAGGCGGCTCGATCCCAGTCACCCCTGGCGTATAGCGACATCACCTGCATCCAGCGCAGCGACCGGCCGAATGGGCTCCAGGTCAGCCCGACCTCGCTCGCGCGGGCCACGCCTTCGTCGGCGGCCTTGGCGGCGCGGTCCAGGCGGCCGAGTTCGTACTCGTTGGTGCACAGGTTGAACCTCGCGCGCAGCTCGACCTCGTGTGCTCCGGCCTCGGCTGCCTTCTCGCCGGCCCGCACCAGCAGGTCGCACGCCTGGTCGGCCCGTCCCTCGCGCAGGTCGGTGTAGGCCAGCGTGATCAGGGCATCGGCCTGCGCCGACGCTGACCCCGCTGTTCGCGCGTCGGCGATGGCGGCTTCGGCGTACGCCCGCGACGCATGGATGTCGCGCTGTACACACCGGGCCAGCGCAGCCAGCACCCTGGCCCGCACCTTGCTGGGCTCGGTGTTCTCGACCAGCCGCCAGGCCTCCTTGATCGCGTCGTAGGCGGCGTCGAACCGGCCGTCGGCGAGCAGCGCCTCGGCGAGTTGGCGGTTCGTGTCGGCTCGCTCGACGGGATCGCTTGCCGTCTCTGCGTGTTCGGCGGCCGCTCGGGCGTAGGCGAGGCCACGCTCGGGATGGCCGGCGGCGGCGGAGACGTACGCCGCCTTGCGGAGCAACGCCAGCTCACTCATGCCGGCCCGGGCCTCGGCGTCATCGACCGCGTCCCAGAGTTCGAGGGCCTGCTCGACGTGTCGAAACTCGTCACTCAACGCCCCGACGCTCATCGCGTAGTCGGCCGCCCGAACCGAGGCCGGCAGTGCCGTACCGAGGTCGTTGCTGTGCAGCGAGTGGAACGCAAGATACTCCGCGGCCCTCGGATCGGGATTCTCGGCGGCCAGCTTGGCGTATGCCGTGTGGAGCCGAACCCGCTCTCCGGGTAGCAGGTCGGCGTAAAGCGCCTCGCGCAGCAGCGCGTGCCGGAATGTGTACGCGTCGGCGAACGAATCACTCGGGACGAGGATGTGATGTGCAATCGCCTCACGCAGTGCGAGGTCGAGTTCGTCGTACTCCATGCCCAGCACGCCTGCGAGAGTCGCGTGCCGGACGTGCCGCCAGCCAGTGACCGAAATCGCGCGCACCACGCGCTGAGCGGCGGCTCCGAGTTGCTCGACGCGGGAGAGTAGGACGTCGGCGAGCGCGGTCGGAATACCGCCCGCCTGAGTCGCCGCGGCGAGCAGCTCCTCGGCGAAGAACGCGTTGCCCTCGGAGCGTTCGGCGACCCGGTCCACGGCGTCGTCGTCGAGAGTTTCGTCAGCCAGCGCCCGTACGAAAGTCCGGGCATCGTCGTGGTCGAAGGGTTTGAGATCGAGGCGTTCGACGACAGGTAGCCGGACGAGTTCGGCCAGTAACGGTCGCAGCGGGTGCTGCCGGTGCAGGTCGTCGGACCGGTACGTGGCGACGACCAGCAGGCGCTGGCGGCCGACCCTGGAGAGCAGGAACGACAGCAGGTCGCGCGTGGACGGATCGGCCCAGTGCAGGTCTTCGATGGCGAGCACCACCGTCTGATCGGCGGCGATATCGGTGAGTGCGCCGAGAACGGCGTCGAACAGCCGCAGCTGGCCGAGCTTGCTGCCGCCGTCGTCTGCGGGCGCTGGGCTGGGCAGTTCTGACAGGCCACCAACGCCGGCCAACCCGGCCAGGACCGGCCACGCGGCAACGGCCTGCGGGTGGGTTGCCTGGAGCCGCTCGAAGATCTCGGTGAACGGAAGGTACGGCAAGCCGGCGTCGCCGACGCCGAGACAGCGGCCGAGCAGCACAAGTGCGCCGTCGGTCTCCGCGCGTGAGCTGAACTCGGACAACAGCCGGCTCTTGCCCACGCCGGCCTCGCCGGAGAGCAGCAGGGCACCGGCTGCGCCGTCGTCAGCGCGGCGCAGCGCGGCGGCCAGCTGCTCTAGCTCAGTGTTGCGGGCGACGAACGCGACACCCGAACCCAGTCGTGGCACATGACCGATGCTCGCATATGGATCCGACATGTAGCGCGTCCAATTACACCGGGTGCGGCCATTCGGTCAATGAGTCGACGGACCTGCGGATCCGGGTGGCAACGGCAGTGGCCGCCCGGCCGGCGGCGTTTCGGGCCCGGCGGCGCGGGACCACCCGGACGGTGCGGCCACGCCGGTAGGCCTCGGCCTCCTCGCGAAGCTGCTGCTGGCGGTAGGTCAGATGCACCAGCATGTGGTCTGGTGTGTACGTCATGGCGACTCCTCGTCTCGTCGGTGATTACGAGACTCGTCGTAAGGCGCCGCCCCTGACATCGGTCGGTCACGCACAGTTCGAACCGGGGAGGCCTTACCGGGGCGCGCGAGCCTTAGTGTGGGGGGCCCGCCAGGCATTACCGTCGCGGACCGTCGTCTGGTGGGCTTCAAGGACCCGGCGTGGCGTAGTTAGGTAAGCCTAAGCATAGAATGGCAGGCGCAGGCACGATCGCCCACGACATGGAGGCCCGGACCCCGATGCGCCCGCTTTCTCTCTCGACCGCCCTTGTTGCAGCTGCCCTCGTTCTCACTGCGTGCGGCGGGGATGACGACGCGGGTGCGGTGGACGAGTCAAAGCTCGTCCTGTACTCCGGTCGGGCGGAGTCGCTGGTGCAGCCGGTCATCGACCAGTTCGAAGAGGCCACCGGCACCGAGGTCTCGGTGCGCTACGGCAGCACCTCGCAGCTCGCCGCACAGCTTGTCGAAGAGGGCGAGCGCTCACCGGCCGACGTGTTCTTCGGGCAGGACGCCGGAGCCCTAGGCGCGCTGACGAATGCGGAGCTGTTGGCTCCGCTGCCGACCGATGTGCTCGACGTCGTCGACGAGCGGTTCAGAGCCGAAGACGGGACGTGGGTCGGCACGAGCGGCCGGGCCCGCGTCATCGCGTACAACGGCGACGCGCTGGACGAATCGGCGGTGCCCGACAGTGTCTTCGACCTCACCTCGCCGGAATGGAACGGCCGGGTAGGTATCGCCCCGGGCAACGCCTCGTTCCAGGCGTTCGTCACCGCGATGCGGGTACTCGAAGGTGATGACGTCGCGCGGCAATGGCTTGACGCCATGGCGGACAACGGCGTCGAGCGATTCGACAACAACGTCCTGGTGCTGGACGCGGTCGACGAGGGTGTCGTGGACGTGGGCCTGATCAACCACTACTACTGGTACGAGCGCGTTGCCGAGCAGGGCCAGGACGCGGTGACGGCCAGGCTCAAGTTCCTGCCCGGCGACGATCCCGGTTCCCTGATCAACGTGGCGGGCGCGGGCGTCCTAGCCGGCTCGGATCGCGGCGAGGAGGCGGCCCGGTTCGTCGAGTTCCTGCTGGGGGAGCAAGCGCAGTCGTACTTCGCCGACGAGACCAAGGAGTACCCGCTGCGGCCGGGGATCACCGTCACCGAGGGATTGCCGCCGCTGGAGAGTCTCGATTCACCGGCGATCGACCTGTCGGACCTGGACTCCCTTGAAGAGACGCTGAAGATGATAGAGGAGGCCGGCCTCACCTGATGGTCGCGTTGCCAGCCGACCCGATCGACACCGAGCCCGCCGGGGCGTCGGGCGAGTCGCGAGGCGGTGCGCCGCGTCGCAAGCGGCCACCCGCCGTGCTGGTCGTGCCGGCACTGGTGGCCGCCGCTGTCGCGGTGTTGCCGCTCGGGTACCTCATGGTCCGCTCGCTCGATCGCGGGCCGGTCGAGCTGTTCGAGATCCTGTGGCGCGACCGAACTCTCCGGCTGACTCTGCAGACCCTGTCGCTGACCGCGACCGTGACCGTGCTGTCCCTTGTAATCGGCGTTTCGCTGGCGTGGCTCACCACGCGAACGACGCTGCCGGGCCGGACCGGCTGGGCCGTGGTCGCGGCGCTGCCGCTGGCCGTTCCGTCATATGTCGCGGCCTACGTGTGGATTGCGGCGTTCCCGCGGCTCGATCCGTTCCTGGGTTCGGTCCTCGTGCTGACCCTCTGCTGCTACCCGTACGTGCTGCTGCCCGTCGCGGCCATGCTGCACCGCGCCGATCCTGCGCTGGAGGAAGTGGCGCGGTCACTCGGCCGGCGCCAGTGGCGAGTGTTCGCCACCGTCACCCTTCGGCAGGTCAGACCCGCCGCCGCGGCCGGTGCTCTGCTGGTGGCGCTGTACACGATGTCCGATTTCGGTGTGCCGGCGATTCTGCGGTTGGACGTGCTCACCAGGGACATCTTCATCTCCTATAGATCCACCTTCGACGGGACCCGCCCGGCCGCCCTGGGGCTGCTGCTCGTCGCACTCACGCTGGTGATCGTCTGGGGCGAGGGCCGGAGCCGGGGCCGGGCCGCTCAGGCTCGGGTCGGCTCTGGAGCGGCCCGCCGGCATCAGCCGATACTGCTCACCCGCTGGGCGTCCGTGGCAGGGGCGGGCTGGCTGTGCGCCGTGGCCGGACTCGCGCTCGGGGTGCCGATCGTGAGCCTGGCGTACTGGATCGCCCGCGGCAGCTCTGCCGGGCTCGACCTCGGCGGCCTCGGGTCGGCGGCCGTGTCCACCGTCTCCGTGGCCGCGCTAGGGGCCCTGTTGACCACCGCCTTGGCCGTACCGGTCGGCGTTCTCGCGGCACGGTACCGGACGTCCGGCGTACGGCTTCTGGAGCAGGCCGCGTACGCAGGTCACGCCCTGCCCGGCCTGGTGGTCGCGCTGTCCCTGGTGTTCTTCGGGGTGAGGTACGCCCAACCGATCTATCAACGAACGCCGTTGCTCGTCCTGGCCTACGCGGTGCTGTTCCTGCCCGCCGCCGTCGGAGCCGTGCGAGCCTCTGTTTCGCAGGCCCCACCGGTGCTCGAGGAGATGGCCAGGTCGCTCGGCCGGTCGCCAGGTCGGGTGCTGCGGGACGTCACGCTGCCGCTGGCCGGGCCAGGGATCGCCGCGGGTGCGGCCCTGGTCTTCCTGACGGTGATGAAGGAGTTGCCGGCGACGCTGTTGCTGCGTCCCACCGGCATGGAGACACTGGCCACCAGGCTGTGGGCCAACACCGAGGTCGGATCCTACGCGGCGGCCGCACCGTACGGCGCCTTGCTGATCTTGCTAGCGGCGTTGCCGACCTTCCTTTTGGGTTACCGGCGTCGATCGTCCACACTGAGAGCAGAGCCGGTCGCCCGGCTCGATCGTGCGGAGGTGGCAACGTGAGCGAGCTCGTGGTCGAAGGACTGGTGAAGTCCTTCGGCGGCCCGCGAGTACTCGACGGCCTCGACCTCACCGTCCCGGCAGGGGCGCTGGCGGCGGTTCTCGGGCCGTCCGGCTGCGGCAAGACCACGTTGCTGCGCGTGGTGGCAGGTTTCGAGCCCGCGGACTCCGGCACGATCGTCATCGGAGGTACGAAGGTTGCCGCCGCGGGCCGGCACGTTCCACCGGAGCGGCGCCGCGTTGGGGTCGTGCCCCAGGAGGGTGCGCTTTTCCCACACCTGACCGTTGCGGGCAACGTGGGCTTCGGCCTCGGCCGCCGGCGCAAGAACAGGGCCCGGATCGACGAGTTGCTCGAACTGGTCGGCTTGGCCGGCCTGGGTAACCGGATGCCGTACGAGCTCTCCGGCGGCCAGCAACAACGCGTGGCGCTGGCCCGAGCCCTGGCACCGGATCCGGCTCTGGTACTGCTGGACGAACCGTTCAGTGCACTCGATACCGGCCTGCGTGCCTCGGTCCGCG
The DNA here is from genome assembly GCA_036373915.1 of Jiangellaceae bacterium. Taxonomy (GTDB): domain Bacteria; phylum Actinomycetota; class Actinomycetes; order Jiangellales; family Jiangellaceae; genus JASLBX01. Next base: position 58,670 of record DASUUU010000118.1, read on the forward strand.
AGGACGTCCGGGCGGCGCTGCGGGCGACGGGTGCGACGGCCGTGCTCGTCACCCATGACCAGGAAGAGGCGCTTTCGATGGCCGAGCTGGTCGCGGTCATGGACGGCGGGCGGATCGCCCAGGTGGCGTCGCCGGGTGAGCTCTACGCCGCACCGGTCGACCTCGGTGTCGCCACGTTCGTCGGCGATGCCGTCGTTCTCGACGTGGTCGCGGCCGGTACCCGTGCCGACAGCGCCCTCGGTCCTCTCGAACTGCGCGAGGAGGTACACGGCACCGGTCGGGTGGTCGTACGTCCGGAGCAGATCACCCTGACCGACGCTGGGAGCGGCATTCCGGCCACGGTGACGGCGACGGTGTTCTACGGCCACGACGCTCTCGTCCGGGTCGACGTCGCCGGCTCTGACGGCCCCGTCCCCGTCGCGATCAGGCGGCTCGGTGCACCCACTGACGTCTCGATCGGAGAGAACGTGGGCGTGCAGGTGATCGGCCCGGTGAGTTTCTATCCCACCGCGTGACGACCGGCTGCTCGCCAGGGCACCATTGTGGTCATGAGCCTCGCGGGACGCTTACTCGTGGCGGCGCCGACCCTCGGCGATCCGAACTTCGACCGTACGGTCGTCCTGCTGCTCTCGCACGACGACGACGGTGCCCTGGGGGTGGTGGTGAACCGGCCCACCGAGGTGCCGATCACCTCGATCCTGCCGGCTTGGCAGCCGGTCGTATCGCAGCCGGACGTCGTGTTCCGCGGCGGCCCGGTGGGCCTGGACAGCGCACTCGGCCTGGTGGTCCTGGCGGACCAGGACGAGCCGCCGGGCGTCCGACGGGTCAGCGGCCAACTCGGCGTCGTCGACCTGGACGCACCTCCGGAGGTCGTCTCACCCGCCGTGGCGGGCATGCGAGTCTTCGCCGGTTATGCGGGCTGGACGACAGACCAGCTCGAAAACGAGATCGGCGAGGGCGCGTGGTACGTGGTGCACGCCGAGATCACCGACGCGTTCTCGAGCGCGGCGGAGCACCTGTGGCGCACTGTGCTGCGCAGGCAAGTGGGACCGCTATCGTGGCTCGCGACATACCCCGCCGACCCGTCGATGAACTAGTCCGTCGCCTGGCGTGGTTGTTCCAGCGGCGCGTCGATGGCCACGTCACCAGCGGTCTCGAGGGTGAATCCGGCCGCCCCGAGGCCCGCAGCCGACACGGTGTAGTCACCGAGGAAGCCGCTCACCCGGACTCGCCCGCCGGCGTCGGTCCGCATCGCTGTCGGCGCCAGCCACCACTCGTCCTTCACCAGGCTCCGGAGCCGCTCGTATGACGGTTTGGCCGTTCCGTCCGACCTCACCAGACCGCCCGGAGCGTTGAGCCACATCCCCTTGTCGGACAACCCCCAGTAGGTCACCGCTTCGACCGAAGGGTGCGACAGCAGCGTGCGGTAATGCCGCTCGAGCTCGTCGCCCTGCCGGGCTTCCCCGTCTTCGGTCGACGGCCACTCGTCCACCTGCCAGTCGTTGAGATCCACGACGTGCGGCGGCATAAGGTCGCCGGACAGCAGGGTGGTCTCGGTGAAATGGATGGGGATGTTGTAGCGCGAGAAGCGTTCCAGGATACTGAGCGTCTTGTCCTCGCCCCAGTAGCCCTGGTGCATGTGGCTCTGCAGGCCGAGCTTGTCGATTCGGATACCCGCTTCGAGCACGCCTTCGATGAGGCATTCGTACGCAGTCGACATGTCGAAGTCGTTGAGCAGCAGCGTTGCGGTGGGGTTCACCGCACGCGCCTCCTCGATTGCCATCCGGACCATTTCGATGCGGCCGAGTTCTCTGGCGATCCGGGTGACGCCGTTGTCCTCCGCCTCGAACACCGGCATGATCACGACTTCGTTGATCGCATCCCAGCAGTCGATGACCCCGGCGAAGTCTGCGACGTCACGGCGGATCCGCTCGCGCAAGAGCCGCTCGATCTCCGCGTTCGGCAGATCCAGCAGCCATGGCGCGCATACCGTGTGCCACACCAGGGGATGGCCCTTCACGAGCACGTCCCGATCCTGGAACCACGGGGCCGCGGTCAGGACCGGTTGAGTGGCCGGGTTGCCGCGCTCGGGCTCGAACCGGCCCCAGTAGAACGGCAGCGTGGTTGCGTTGAACACGTCGAACCACAGGTCGGCGAGGCGCTGCTCGTAGTCCGGGTCCTGCGGCGTGCCGTTCGCCAGGTCGATCAGGTCGAAGCCGATGCAGCCGAACAGGAACCGGTGGTTCGTCTGCTCGACGATGACGTCGGTCCCGGCGAGCGTGCTTCCGTCCGGCCCTCGCACCGTGACCACGGCGTCCGCGCGCCGGTGCGCGAGGGACGGGTCGGGCGTCCTACCGCCGGCCGGCGGGGTGAACAGGCTGCTGGCGGATGGCATCGCGGCGCGCTCCTGCGGTGTCGGCGGCAAACGGGTCAGCCTGCCAGAAAGCAGCGGAGGTACGGTCGGCCGGCGCTAGCTGTCGTCGCCGCCGTCCTTGTCGCCGGGACGGAGCTTGGCCCAGATCTCCTTGCAGGTGGGGCATACCGGGTACTTCTGCGGGTCGCGGCTGGGCACCCACACCTTGCCGCACAGGGCGATCACCGGCGTGCCGTTGACCATCGCCTCGGTGAGCTTGTCCTTCGGCACATAGTGCGAGAACCGCTCGTGGTCGCCGTCACCGGTGCTCGGCCGGGCGCGGGTCTCTTCGATGGTCTGCGTGCCGGGGCTC
>DASUUU010000119.1:0-2016 GCA_036373915.1 Jiangellaceae bacterium
CGCTCCGGCACCAACGGCGACCGCGTTGAGCGCCAGTCGTCCGGCAGCGATGCCCGCCTCGAGTTGGGCGGCCCGATAGCCGCGGCCGCCCAACGTGTCGAGGAGCGGATCGAGAAGTGCTGCGTGGAAGACCGTGTACGCGGAGTCACCGCCCAAGGGCTGGTCGAGGCAGAGGTGGCTACCGGCGCCGCGGGGATCGTCGCTGCGGGTGAGGCCCTCGAACCCTGCGGCGGCGGTGTAGCGGTACCCACCCGGTTCGGCGTCGGCGACGTCGTGCACGCTGACGAGGTGCTCGAGCAATGTGCCCGCGGGCGCAGCGTCGAAGGGCACGGCGCGAGCGCCCGCAGCCAGGCCCCACTCCAGCAGCGGCGACGGCGCCCGCCGGCGGCGGAACAGCCGGGTAGAGCCCCGGCGCAAGATGACGTTCTCGACCCGGTCGTGGGGGTCTGGGTCGGGAGGAGGGTCGACCATGGCCGGTGCCGGCCTTGAAACCGCCAGGGCCGCCTGCTGCCAGCCGGCGACTGAGTCCGGGTCGAGAGCGGTCTCCGCGTGAGCCTCCACAACGAGCGGGAAGCGCAGCACGCGACGGGCGACCGGATCGGCACGCGCTGCGACCGGTTCGAGCGCATCAGGTGAGGGCAGGCGTAGCTCACCGCTGCCGAACCGGACCAAGGCAAGGGGCACCTCGTCGACACCGTCGATGCCGACCAGCGCGGCCACCGCCGAGTCCGGGAACCCGGCCAGGACCTGGGCGGGAACGCCGTAGGCATCGGCGGCTGCCAACAGGTTGGCCAGCATTGCGCCAGCGTCCCACCACAGGTGCCGCCAACCCCGTTCCCCATACTTCCAGCAAGTACGGAACGGGATGCCGGTGAGCACCAGGGTCGGTTCGTCGCAGACGTGCACACCTCGGCGCAGCCGAACCAGGGCGTGATCGAGGGGGTGGTAATGGCGCACATCCTCACCCACGACGTACACCTCGACGGGATGGAGGTTGCCCGCCGACATCGATGACCGGAACCAAACAGGACCGCCGTCGGCCGTGCGCGCCACCCGGGTGATGCCCGCAGCAAGAAACAGCAGCGTGCCCAGCAGACTGTCGTCAAGGCGACCCGGCTCGACGTCGCGGCCCGACAGCACATCGACGGCCGGCAACGACGACTGCCGCAGCTCCCTCGGCAACACGACGGCCTCGACGCCCGTGTATGTCTTCAACGGCGCCGGCCGATTCGTCGGATCCAGCGGCCGGAACGCCAGCAGCCGGTCACGGTGGGCTGGCGCCTCGCCATGCATCGTCGAGCGATGAAGAGCATCAACCGACCGCCAACCGTTCACCGACCCAGTCTGCAGGGTTGAACGCACACCTCCCCGAACGCGACCGGCAGCCTGTCCTGACCAGCGCTCGCGACACGGGCTCCGGCTCCGGCTCTCATGCTTCGCTGGATGTGTCCCGTCCACCCGGCGGGCGAGTACCCCCCTACCGCCGGGTCGAAGTCAGGCTGAGCCGCCCATGGGTGCTGATGCATGCCCCCGGGTATAACCGCGGCGACTTGGCCCGCACTCCCCGCGAGGCCAGGTCACGCTCACGACGACCGCGCGTCGAGGGAGCTCGCCTGCATGCTCCAGTCCGGGCAGTTCCCGTGATTGCATGGCGGTGTGGCGCATCGGGCGGGATCGGTCAGGCGGACCGTTTGCGGACTCGCGATCGCGCTGGCGTTGGCCGTTCAGGTGGTGTCCGGCTGTGCCGACTCACAGGACACGTTCGCGCCCTCGTCCACGACGTCCACGACGGGGTCCTTGGATGCTGCGGATCTGGAACTCGCTGAGGTGAACTTTGGCGACCTCTCGGTCGCAGGCGATCCGATCCTCCGGACACTGGCCGAGGAGGACCGCAGCACCTGGCGGCGTTCCGACGACCGGCCCGGCCTCGAGGCCCAGGCCCGAAGCTTTCTGGAAGACCCCTCGGGACCGCACGTCCGAGTCGACGAGCCGCCGACGATCTGGGTGCACCCATCC
>DASUUU010000120.1:0-8022 GCA_036373915.1 Jiangellaceae bacterium
GGGCACGATCGTCGGCACCATCTTCGGCGTCCTGATCTTCACGACGCTGACCAACGTGTTCACCCTGAACAACCTCGACACCTCCACGCAGAATGTCGCCAAGGGCGTGATCATCGTCGCGGCCGTGCTGCTACAGCAGCGGGTGGCCGCCAGGAGCGATTCGAGTTGACCACCCCGTACCTGTCTGCCCGGGCACCCGTCCCGGGATCCACCACCCAAGAAGGAGAAGTCATGTCCCTACGTTCGAATCGGCCATTTCGCCGGCTCGTTACCTCGGCGACGGCGATCGTCGCTGCCGGTGTTCTCGTAGTCGGCTGTACCAGCAACGACCCGGAGGAAGTGGAAGAGGACGACGCTGCCGAGGAGTCCAACGGCGAGGACGCCCAGACCGCGAGCGGCAACGACGAGCCGGGAGAGACGGTCACGATCGGCTTCTCCGGCCCGCTCGCCGACCACGGCTGGCTCGCGGCGGTCAACAGCTCGGCGATCGCGGAGGCCGAGAGTTACGAGGACATCGACCTGCGGACCGCGGAGGCCACCAACGACGCGAGCCTGCAGATCAGCCAGATCGAGACGTTCATCAACGAGGGCGTCGACGCCATCGTGCTGCTGCCCACCGACGGCGCCCAGCTCACCGAGATCGCCACGCGGGCCATGGAGGAGGGCATCATCGTGGTCAACGTCGACCGCGAGTTCTCCAGCCCGTTCGCCGCACGGACCACGATCCTGGGCGACAACTACGGCATGGGCGTCTCGGCGGGAACCTACGCCTGCGAGCTCATCGAGGAGAACGACATCGCCGACCCGGTCATCGCCGAGATCGCCGGCATCGACTCGCTCCCGCTGACCCAGGACCGGTCGCAGGGCTTCGAGGACGCGCTCTCGGTGTGCGGCGAGACGGTCGACAACCGGGTGGCGGCCGAGTTCACGGTGGAGTCGGGTGAGGAACAGGCGTCGAACCTGCTGCAGGCCGCACCGCAGATCGACATCATCTGGAACCACGACGACGACCAGGGCGTCGGTGTCAAGCAGGCCTTCGACAACGCGGGCCGGGACGAGTTCTTCTTCCTCGGCGGGGCCGGTTCCTGCAACGCGATGCAGTGGATCGAGGACGGCGAGATGGAGGCCACCGTGCTCTACCCGCCGACCCAGGCGGCAGATGGCATCCGGTTGGCGCGCCTGCTGGCGCAGGGCAGGAGCATGTCCGACCTGGTCCAGGTGTCGGTGCCACGACGGATCGTTCTCGACGCTCCGGTCGTGACCGCGGACAACGTCGACCAGTACGTGGATCTCTGCTTCGAGTCCTGACCTCCGAGTGTCGGTCGCGGGAGGTGGCTCTCCGGGGAGGACGACGCACCACCTCCCGTGACCGACGGGTCTCGGATCACCCGACCTTCATGCAAGGACTTTTCATGACTGATGAACGCAATACCGCGGCCCGTGAGCTTGGTGTCGGACTTATCGGTTACGCCTTTATGGGCAGAGCGCACTCGCATGCCTGGCGGACCGCTCCCAGCTTCTTCGAACTGCCTCTCGCGCCACGGCTGAGGGTACTTGCCGGACGTAATGGTGCAGCGGCCCGAGCGGTCGCGGACAAGTTCGGATGGGAGCACGTCGAGACCGACTGGCGTGCACTCGTCGCCCGAGACGACGTCGACGTCGTCGATGTGTGCACTCCGGGCGACACGCACGCCGAGATCGCTGTCGCTGCACTCGAGGCCGGCAAGCACGTCCTGTGCGAGAAGCCGCTGGCGAACTCGGTGGCCGAGGCCGAAACGATGGCCGACGCCGCGAAGGAGGCGCGGGCTCGTGGCGTGCGTTCGATGGTCGGCTTCACGTACCGGCGGGTTCCCGCCATCAAGCTGGCCAGGAGCCTGGTGGCCGACGGGCGGCTTGGCGAGGTGCGCCATGTGCGTGCGCAATACCTACAGGACTGGCTGATCGATCCGCAGGCACCGCTGTCGTGGCGGCTGGACAAGACCCGGGCCGGCTCCGGCGCTCTTGGTGATATCGGCGCGCACATAGTCGATCTGACCCAGTACATCACCGGAGAGCGGATCGTCGGTGTGAGCGCGATCCTGGAGACCTTCGTCAAGGAGCGGCCGTTCGCGGCGTCGTCGGACGGGCTTGCCGGCACGGCAGGCGAGGGCACCGGTCCGGTGACGGTCGATGATGCCGCAATCTTCCTCGGCCGGTTCAGCGGTGGCGCGCTGGCCACGTTCGAGGCCACCCGGTTCGCCACCGGCCGGAAGAACGCGATCCGGATCGAGATCAACGGCTCGGACGGCAGCCTGGCGTTCGACTTCGAGGACATGAACGTGCTGCACCTGCTGCAGAACTCGGACGGTTCCGAGACCGCCGGGTTCCGGCGGATCCTTGTCACCGAGCCGGAGCACCCGTACATCGTGGGGTGGTGGCCGCCAGGGCACGTGCTGGGCTACGAGCACGGGTTCACCCACCAGGCCGTCGATCTGGTAACCGCGATCGCCGAAGGCCGTGACCCAGAACCGTCGTTCGCCGACGGGCTCAACGTGCAGCGAGTGCTCGCCGCGGTCGAGGAAAGTGCCGCGAAGGACTGCGTCTGGACCCCCGTGCTGCGCTGACATGACCCGCCCGGACCCGACGAAGGAGATGAGGGAGTGCTGGTGAGCGGCAATCAGGCAGACACCGGTGTTTGGTTCGTCGGAGCGCGCGGTTCGGTCGCGGCAACGTCCGTCGCTGGGGCGCTGGCGGTGCGGGCGGGCCTGGCCGGGACCACCGGCCTGGTGAGTGAGCTGCCGGAGGTGGCGCGCGCGGGCCTGGTGGGATTGTCGAACCTGGTCTTCGGAGGCCACGACGTCGCCGAGATCCCGTTGCCCAAGCGGGTTGAGGCATTGGCCGCAGGCGGTGTGCTCCCGTTTCATCTGCCGGCAGTGCTGGCCAACGAACTGGCCGAGGTTGACGGCTGGATCCGGCCCGGGGTGCTCGCCGGTGAGTCGTCGCAGCGTGACGCGGCGGACCGGATCGTGGCCGATCTGCGCGCGTTCCGCGATGCTCACGGCCTGGACCGGATCGTCGTGGTGGACGTTTCGAGCACTGAGCCACCGATCACCGCCGGTCCCGACCTGGCGAACCTGGCCGCGCTCGAGCGGGCGTTGGATGCGGGGCGTTCGCCGCTGCCGGCGAGCTCGCTGTACGCGTACGCGGCGTTCCGGGCCGGCTGCCCGGTGGTGGCGTTCACCCCGAGCCCGGGCCCACGGCTGCCGGCGCTGGCGGAGTTGGCCGCAGAGCGTGGGCTGCCGTGGGCGGGATCGGACGGCAAGACCGGTGAGACGCTGCTGAAGTCGGTGCTGGCTCCGATGTTCGCCACCCGGGCGTTGCGCGTCCGGTCGTGGGCGTCGGTGAACCTGCTCGGTGGCGGGGACGGCCAGACGCTGGCCGACCCCGCGCATGCGGTGAGTAAGACCGAGACCAAAGCGCAGGGCTTGGCGGCCATTCTGGGTCATCCAGTGGACGGGCCGATGCACATCGATTTCGTCCCCGACCTGGGGGACTGGAAGACGGCCTGGGACCACGTGTCCTTCGAGGGCTTCCTGGGCACCAGGATGTCGTTCCAGTTCACCTGGGCTGGGTGCGACTCGGCGCTGGCCGCGCCGCTGGTGCTCGATCTGGTGCGGCTGGTGGCGCGGGCCCACGAGGCGGGCGAGGTGGGTCCGGTCGCGCCGTTCGGCTTCTTCTTCAAGGATCCGGCCGGCAGCGACGAGCACCGGCTGGCCGCCCAGTGGGACGCGCTGAGCGAGTGGTGCGCTCGAGTTGCGGAGTCGGGATGAGGCTTTTCGACCTCGCCGAGTTGGTGCGCCTGCCGGCGGCGCTGACCGTGCCGGGCGACACGTTGGCCGGGGCGGCGAGCGCGCGCTGGCCGCTGGGCCGGCGTACGGCGGCGCTACCGGTGGCGTCAGTGTGCCTGTACTGGGCTGGGATGGCGCTGAACGACTATGCCGACCGGAACCTCGACTCGGTGGAGCGGCCGGAGCGGCCGATTCCGAGTGGGCGGGTCACGCCGCGGCAGGCATTGGCCGTCGCCGGCGGGCTGACCGCGGCCGGTCTGGCCATCTCGGTGGCCGCTGGTGGACGGCGCGCGTTGCGGGTGGCCGCACCGCTGGCTGCCACCGTGTGGGCGTACGACCTGGCGCTGAAGCGGACCAGGTTCGGCCCGGCGGCGATGGCGGCGGCCCGAGGTCTGGACGTGTTGCTCGGCGCAGGTGGCAGTAGGTCGGCCGGGCTGCCGGCGGCTGCGGTCGCCGGCCATACGGCGGGTGTCACGGCGCTGAGCCGGGGTGAGGTACACGGCACGTCGCGCGCCGTGGCGGCCGCGGCGGTGGGTGCGACGGCGGCGGCCGCGGCGCTGGCAGCCCTCCCTCGTGATCACGAAGGGTTCGCGGCCCGATCCGGTACCGAACCCTTCGTGCTCACGGGAGCCGTGTTGGCGGGTACTTACGCCGTCACCGTGGGGCGGGCGCAGGCGGCGGCGGTGGGCAGGCCGGACGCTGCGACCGTCCGCGAAGCGACCGGCGCCGGCATCCGGGGGCTTATTCCGCTGCAGGCTGCGCTGACGGCCCGGGCCGGAGCAGTCGGGCTCGCGGGGGCCCTGCTGGCCGCGGGTCCGGTGGCGAAGCTGGCGAGCAGGGTGGTGTCGCCGACATGAGCCTGCGCTTCGGGTACGGAACCAACGGGTTCGGCAGCCACCGGCTGGACGACGCGCTCGCGGTCATCGCGGGGCTCGGGTACGACGGTGTCGCCCTGACGCTGGACCACCATCACCTGGACCCGTTCGACGCCGACCTGGCGACCCGCACCGCCAAGGTTGGGCGGCGGCTGGATGAACTCGGGCTCGGTGTCGTCGTGGAGACGGGAGCACGGTACCTGCTCGATCTCTGGCGCAAGCACGAACCGACGTTTGTCTCGAGCGGTGACCGCACGGCCCGCCTGGAGCTGCTGACCAATGCGGTCGTGGTGGCCGGCGACCTTGGCGCGGAGGCGGTGTCGTTCTGGTCCGGCATCCGGCCACCCGCCACCGATGACGAGACCGCCTGGGCCCGGCTGTGCGAGGGCGTGTCGGCAGTGCTGGACACGGCCGCGGAGCACGGCGTGACGTGCGCCTTCGAGCCCGAGCCCGGCATGTTCGTGGACACCCTTGATGCCGCCCTGGAGCTGCGGGGCCGGTTGGGCGACCCCGAACTGCTGAAGATCACCTTAGACCTCGGCCACTGCGTGGCAGTCGAGGATCGGCCGGTCGCCGAGGTGATCGGGCGTGCCGGTTCGCTGCTGGCCAATGTCCAGGCCGACGACATGCGGCGCGGTGTGCACGAGCATCTCGAGTTCGGTGCCGGGGAGTTGGACCTTCCTGCGGCCCTGGGGGCTCTGCTCGACGTCGACTACCGCGGGCTCGTCGCGGTCGAACTGCCACGGCACGGGCACGCCGCCCCGGTGGTTGCCAAGCGGTCTCTCGCCGCCCTGACCGATGCGCTGAACAAGGCGAAGGAGGCCAGATGAACAACCATCCGTACCTCGAACCGCACGCGTTGGCCGCTCTGGACGCTGCGGCGCGGGAGCGGTTCACCGGCATGATCGCCGAGATAACCCGCCGGCCAGAGCGCATCAGCGCACTGTTTCCGGCGGCCGCCCGCACGGTGGCGCGCGGACCACTTGATCCCGACGATCCGCAGGGGCTGACCGGGCCGACGCTGGATGACGCCGTGCGTGCTGCGCTGCTGGCCACCTACGCCGCAGCGGTAGGTGGCGCTGCCGGCAGAGTGGCCGCCGAGGTCGGCGACCTCTACCGGTACGGCGACGCGGACGAGAAGCGCGCGGTGCTGCGGGCGCTGGACCGATTGCCGGTCGGCTCCGCGGCACTGCCGATCGTGGCGGACGCGCTTCGGACCAACGACACCCGCCTGGTGGCCGCGGCGCTGGGACCGTACGGCGCCGAGCATCTGGACGCCGAATCGTGGCGGCAGGGTGTGCTCAAGTGCCTATTCGTCGGCGTGCCGCTGGCGGCGGTGGCGCGGCTGCACGAGCGGGCCGACGACCGGCTGGCGCAGATGGTGGCGGCGTTCGCCACCGAGCGGGTGGCGGCCGGTCGCGACGTGCCGGAGGACGCATGGCTCGTGCTCGACCGGTTTCCCAACACGGTGGCCGGCTCTGGGCTGGTCGCCGAACTGACATCGCCGTACCCGGACCGGCGGGAGGCGGCAGCGCGAGCACTTGCCGGCCGGATCCCTGAGACCACGACCACGAGGCAGGACTGATGCGCATCTTCGATCCGCACATTCACATGACGTCCCGCACGACGGACGACTACGAGGCGATGTACGAGGCCGGGGTGCGGGCATTGGTGGAGCCGGCGTTCTGGCTGGGACAGCCGCGCACCAGCGTGGGCTCGTTCACCGACTACTTCGACGGGCTGATCGGCTGGGAACGGTTCCGGGCCGCGCAGTTCGGCATCGCGCATCACGCGACGATGTCGCTGAACCCGAAGGAGGCGAACGACCCTCGCTGCGCCGGGGTGCTGGACGTGCTGCCGCGGTACCTCGCCAAGGACGGTGTGGTGGCGGTCGGCGAGGTCGGCTTCGACTCGATGACGCGGGAGGAGGAGCAGGCGTTCGCCCGGCAGCTCGAGCTGGCCGCCGAGTTCGACCTGCCCGCACTGGTGCACACGCCGCACCGCGACAAGGCGGCCGGCACCCGCCGGTCGATCGAACTGGTCGCCGCGTCGCCGCTGCCGCCGGAGCGGGTGCTCATCGACCACCTGAACGAGACGACGGTCGGCCTGGTGCACGGCACCGGGTGCTGGATGGGATTCTCGATCTACCCGGACACCAAGATGGACGAGCACCGGATGGTGCGGATCCTGTCCGAGTACGGACCCGAGCGGGTGCTGGTGAACTCGGCCGCGGACTGGGGCCGCAGCGACCCGCTCAAGACGGCCAAGACCGGGGCCGCGATGCTGGCCGCCGGGTTCAGCGACGACGACGTCGACCGGGTCCTGTGGCGCAACCCGGTGGAGTTCTACGGCCAGAGCGGCCGGCTGCTGCTCGATGTGGCCTCGGCCGAGGCGACGTTCGCCGGCAACTCGATCCTTCGCGGCGAACGCGTTCGGGGGTAACACCATGCGGCTGCGAGCGCGCGACGGCACCACCGTCCACCTGGCCTACGGCACGAACGTGCACCCGGCCGAGGACGTCGACGGGCTCATCGCGCAAATGGCCACCTATGGCGCCGGCGTGCGCGCCGCTCTCGGCGCCGAGCGGCTGGGGCTGGGCCTGTGGCTGCCGGCTCGCGCGGCACGGGTGCTGGCGTCCGATGCTGCCGCGGCGCAGCAGGTCAAGCAGGCGCTGGACCGCCATGGCCTGGAAGTCGTCACGATCAACGCCTTCCCCTACGAGCGTTTCCACGCCCCCGTGGTCAAACGAGCGGTGTACAAGCCGGACTGGTTCGATCCCGCGCGGCTGGACTACACGGTCGATTGCGCCCGGGCGCTGGTCCGCCTGCTGCCCGACGACGTGGCCCGGGGCAGCATCTCGACCGTCCCGCTGGGCTGGCGGACCCCGTGGTACGCCGACCGGCAGAAGGTCGCGCGCGAGCACCTGGACCGGCTCGCGGACGAACTGCGCAAGCTCGCCGCCGAGACGGGACGAACGGTTCAAGTAGGCCTGGAACCCGAGCCCGGCTGCGTCGTCGAGACGGCGGCGGAGGCCGTGGAACGGCTTGCCGGTATCGACGGCGAGTACCTCGGCGTCTGCCTGGACACGTGCCATCTTGCGACGGCTTTCGAAGATGTGGCAGACGCGGTGCGTACGCTGGCGAGAGCTGGTCTGCCGATCATGAAGGCACAACTCTCCGCAGCGCTGCACGTTGCTGACCCGGCTGACCCTGCGGCGCGTGCCGCCCTGGATGCGTTCGCCGAGGACCGGTTCCTCCACCAGGTCCGCGAACAGCGTGGCGGCCGGTTGCTCGACCGGGACGACCTGCCGGACGCTCTGG
>DASUUU010000121.1:0-23323 GCA_036373915.1 Jiangellaceae bacterium
CCCGCTGCTGCGCGGGCTCGGTGAGCCCGTCGGACACGTGGGCGTGCTGGGCACTCACATGTTCTGGTATCCGCAGCACGGCAGTCATGTGGCGCTGAACTTCCACTCCACGCGCGAGATGACCCGCAGCTTCGGTTGCCAGATCCGAATCGCACGGCTGCTCGCTCGCGCGGCGCGCTGACCTTTCAAGTGTCAGGGGTGGTGTGTACGCTCGCGGGCTGAGCCGGTGGTCAAGGGGAGCAGATGACGGGACGGCGCTGGGCGCGAGGCCCGAGAGCGATTCACCGGAAGCTGCCATGAGCGTCACCTGGACGTCCTACGGCGCGCCGGCGTACGCCGCCCTCCGCGACCGGGTGTCCGCGATCAAGCGGGACGACGCCCTGGCTCAAGTCACTGTCATTGTGCCGACCCAGCTGACGGGTGTGGCCGTCCGGCGGGCACTTGCCCACGGGGTCGCGGGCCGAGCCGGCGTCGCCGGACTGGCGGTCGTCACGCTCGACCGGCTTGCCGAGCAGATCGCCGCTCCCGCGCTCGTCGGCTCCGACCGGCGGCCCACCGTCGGTCCGGTCCTCGCCGCCGCCTGGCGCCGAGCGCTGACCGAGGACGCCGGCGTCTTCGGTCCCGTCGCCGGCCATCGCAGCACCGTCCGGGCGCTCGTCGAGGCGCACCGGGAGCTTCGCGAGGTCGACGACGCCGGGCTTGACGCGATCACCGGCGGCGGCGAGCCGATCGCGCTCGACCTGGTGCGGCTGCACCGGCGGGTCGAGACAATTCTGGCAGAGGGCTGGTTCGACACTACGGACCTGCGCCGGGTCGCGACCGCGACGTTGAGCTCGCGGCGGGATGCCGCCGGCGAGATCGGGGCTCTGGTCGTGTTCCTCCCCCAGGACCTGCGGCCCAACGCTGTCCGGCTGCTCGAAGCACTCGGCCGAAGCCGCGACGTCACGGTCATCGCCGCACTCACCGGTGACGAGCGTGCCGATGCCGGCGTCCACCACGCGATCGCCTCCCGCACCGCCGAGCACGCGGCGCCGAGGCAACCGGTCGACGCTCCCATCGCGACCCGGATTCTCCACGCCTCCGACGCCGACGACGAGGTGCGCTGCGTCGTCCGCGAGGTGACCACCCGGCTCCGCGACAAGGCACCGGCCCACAGGATCGCCGTCCTCTACGGCCCCGCCGAGCCGTACGCGCGGCTGCTCGCCGAGCATCTCGCCGCGGCCGGCATCGCGACGAACGGCACCGGAGTGCGCCCCACCATCGAGCGCAAGCTGGCCCGCGTCCTGCTCGACCTGCTCGAGCTCCCCGACCACGACTGGCGCCGCGACAAGGTGCTGGCCCTGCTCGTCTCGGCGCCGATACTCGGGCACGACGGGCGACGCGTCCCCGCGTCCCGCTGGGACCGGATCTCGCGCACCGCCGGCGTCGTGGCCGGCAACGACTGGGATACCCGCCTCACCGCGTACGCGGACACCGAACGAGCCGCCGCCGAGCTCGAGCGCACGGATGAGGCGCCGCGCAACGGAGTCATCGCCCACCGGGAGAGGAACGCGGAATCCGCCGAGTCGCTGCGTGTGTTCGTCGCCGACCTGCGCGCGAAGCTCGAAACCGGCGAGTCGCTGCGAACCTGGCCCGAGCTCGCGGCCTGGGCCGGTGAGATGTTCCAGGCGCTCCTGGGCGAGATAGCCGAGGAGAAGTGGCTGCCCGAGGACGAAGCAAGAGCGGCGGAGAAGGTCCGCCGCATCGTGGCCGGCCTCAGTGGGCTAGGCACCATCGAAGCCACCGCCGACCTCGAAGCGCTGCGCCTCACCCTGGAACTCGAACTCGCCGACGACCTGCCCCGCCAGGGCAAGTTCGGGCACGGCGTGCTGGTAGCTCCCTTGTCGGCGGCCATCGGCCTCGACGCCGACACGGTCTTCGTCGTCGGGTTGGCCGAGGATGCCGTCCCCGGCCGGATCAGCGAGGACGCGCTGCTGCCCGATCGCGTCCGCGACCTCACCAGCGGGCAGCTCCCACCGCACCGGGCCCGCGTCGACCGCCAGCACCGGCACCTGCTGGCCGCGTTCGCCGCCGCGCCCGAGCGCATCGCGTCCTTCCCGCGTGGTGACCTGCGGCGCAGCAGCGTCCGGCTGCCGTCCCGGTGGCTGCTGCCCTCGTTCCGCACCCTGTCCGGACGCCCGACGCTCAACGCCACCACCTGGGAGTCGGTCACCGGTGAGTGGATGACCGGCTCGCTGTCCTACGCCGCCAGCCTCAGCATCAGCCAGACGCTGGCCACCGGGCAGGAGTGGCGAACCCGCGCCGCCGTGGCGGGGCAGGCAACCGGGGTCAGGGTCGACGACGTCCTCGCCGGCGACGACGTCGTCCGGCACGCCGTCACCTTGGCAAGGGCCCGCGCCGGCGACGTCCTCACCAGGTTCGACGGCGACCTGTCCGGCCACGACGTCCCCCACCCGACGGCGCCGGACCAGGTGATCTCCCCCACCGCGCTGGAGGGCTGGGCCATCTGCCCGCACGCCTTCTTCGTCGAACGGCTGCTGCGCGTGCACCCGCTGGAGACCCCTGAGGAGCTGGTCCAGATCAGCCCGCTCGAGGTCGGCAACCTCATTCACGAGACGCTCGACAGGTTCTTCGATGAACAGTCCCGCGCCGGCGCCGTCCCAGCGGGCCCCCAGCCGTGGACGGCGGAGCAGCGGCAGTCGCTGGCCCGCATCGCAACCCAGGTAGCCGACGAGTTCGAGGCACGCGGCCTCACCGGGCACCGGCTGATGTGGCGACAGGAGCGAGCCCGGATCCTCGCCGACGTGCAGGCGCTGCTCGACGACGACGAGAAGTTGCGCAGCGGTACCGGACGGCAGCAGGTGAGGTCCGAGCTGGCATTCGGTATGCGCGGCGCCGACCCGGTCGAGGTGTCGCTGCCGGACGGCCGGGCGATCAAGTTCCGCGGTAGCGCGGACCGGGTCGACGTCGACGCCGGCGGCGCGATCGTCGTCGTCGACTACAAGACGGGAAGCAGCTCGAGGTTCCAGGGCCTCGGCGAAGACGATCCCACGCACGGCGGCACGAAGCTGCAACTGCCGGTCTACGCGCACGCCGCCCGCGCTCAACTCGGCGCGCCGGACGCTCCGGTGTCGGCGGAGTACTGGTTCCTCCGCAAGGACCGGGGCAAACGGATCGAGTTGCCACTGACGGCCGAAGTTCACCGCGCGCACGGCGAGGCGCTGGCCGTCATCGCCGAGGGCATCGCGGCAGGGCTGTTCCCGCACCGGCCGCCGAAGGACGACGGGTACGCCGGGTACATCGAGTGCGAGTACTGCGACCCCGACCGCCTCGGCACCAACGATCACCGCGCGCGCTGGAGCCGCAAGCGCCACGACCCACGGCTCGCCGCCTACCTGCGACTTGTCGAGCCCGACGCTCTCGAGGAGGCGACGGCATGACGCGACTCGCCGACTCCGCCGCGCGCGACAAGATCGTCGAACGGCTGGACCGCACACTGTTCGTCGAGGCCGGCGCCGGCTCGGGCAAGACCCGCTCGCTCGTCAATAGGGCCGTGGCCACCGTCCTCGACCCCGACGACGCGGTGCCGCTGCGCCACCTTGCGATCATGACGTTCACCGAGAAGGCCGGTGCCGAGCTTCGCGACCGCATGCGCGAGACGCTCGAGAAGGTTGTGGCCGACTCGCCTGGGTCGCATCGCGCCGCTCTGGCCACTGAGGCGCTCGACGACCTCGACGCGGCCGCGATAGGCACCCTGCACTCGTTCGCCCAGCGCATCCTCGGTGAGCATCCGATCGAGGCCGGGCTGCCACCGCTGATCGAAGTGCTGGACGAGGTCGCCTCCGGCGTCGCGTTCGACCGCCGCTGGGTGTCGCTGCGCGCCGAGCTGCTGGACGACGAAGAACTCGCACCGACCCTGCTGCTGGCCCTCGCCGCGAATATGAAGCTGAACGACCTGCACTCGATGGCGCGGGCGTTCACCGACAACTGGGACCTGCTACGGGACCGAGTGCTGGCCACGCCGCTGGAGGACTTGCCCCGGCTGGACGTCGCCGCCCTGGTTCACGAGGCCAGGCGGCTCGTCGAACTGCGCCGGCATTGCCTCGACGACGGCGACCTGTTCGTCGCCCGCCTCGACGCGCTCGCCGAGTGGGTCGACCGCCTCGACGGCGCGCCGGACGATCCCGCCCGGTTCACCGTCCTCACCGAAGCGACCCGGCTCAAGTGGCACAACGGCCGCCGGGCCAACTGGAGCTACGACCTGGAATCGCTGCGGAGCGAGTGCAAGAAGCTCGTCGAGGAGGCCAACGCGCTGCGACAACGTGTCCTGGACGTCGCCCTGCGCCGGCTCGCCCACCGCATCGCGCGCGATGTTCTCGAGTCCGCCGAGGCCCGCCGCGAGGATGGCCGGCTGGAGTTCCACGACCTGCTGGTGATGGCCCGTGAGCTGCTGACCAACCAGCAACACGGGGCGAACGTCCGCGCCGTTCTCCGGCAGCGCTACCAGCGGCTGTTGCTCGACGAGTTCCAGGACACCGACCCGATCCAGATCGAGCTCGCCACCCGGATCGCCGGCGGCGCCGCCGCATCGGCCGGCAACTGGACGGACGTCGACGTCCCGGACGGCAGCCTGTTCGTCGTCGGCGACCCGAAGCAGTCCATCTACCGGTTCCGGCGCGCCGATATCGCCACCTACCTCGACGCGCAGCGGCGGATCGGTGACGACGTCGCTCTGGAGACGAACTTCCGCACCACCGAACCGGTGCTCGACTGGGTCAACCACATCTTCGGCAGGCTCATCACACCGGTCGACGGCTCCCAGCCCGCATACCGGCCGCTGCGCGCGCACCGTCCCGCCGCACCGGCCGGGCCGCCCGTCACTGTCTTCGGCACCAGTCCACACCACGCCAAGGCGACCGCCGACGAGATCCGCGGCAACGAGGCGGCCGACGTGGTCGCCGCCGTGCAGACCGCGATCGCGGAGCGGTGGCAGGTCGAGCACGAGCACCGGCTGCCGGACGGTCGTACCGAGAAGCGCTGGCGGGACGTTCAGCTCGACGACATCGCGATCCTGGTCCCGGCGCGCACCTCGTTGCCGCACCTGGAGGACGCCCTCGAGGCGGCCGGCATCCCGTACCGTGCGGAGGCCTCCTCGCTGGTGTACCGCACGCGGGAGGTGCGCGACCTGCTGATGGCGGCGCGGGCCACCGACGACCCCAGCGACGCGCTCGCCGTTGTCAATGCGCTGCGCTCGCCGCTGTTCGGGTGCGGCGACGACGACCTGTGGACGTGGTACTCCGCCGGCGGGCGGTGGAACATCCTCGCGCCCGTTCCTGATGCGGTGCCGGACGACCATCCGGTGCGGTCGGCGGTCGGGTATCTGAAGCGGCTGCACAACAGACGAACCTGGCTGGCGCCCAGCGAGGTGCTCGCGCGCATCGTCGATGACCGGCGGATGCTCGAGGCCGCGGTCGACGGCCCGCGGGGCCGCGACGTGTGGCGGCGGCTGCGGTTCGTCGTCGACCAGGCTCGGGCCTGGTCCTCGGCCGAGCATGGCGCGCTGCGCGACTACCTCGCCTGGGCCGAGCGGCAGGCCGACGAGGCGGCCCGGGTGGCCGAAGCCGTGCTGCCCGAGCGCGACACCAACACGGTGCGGATCATGACGATCCACGCGGCCAAGGGCCTGGAGTTCCCGGTGGTCATCGTCTCGGGCATGAGCAGCAAGCCGTTCGTCCAGCGCACCGGCGTCGAGGTGCTGTGGCCGCCCGATGGTGGCTGCGAGTTCAAGCTGCGCAAGGACCTGCAGACCGCCGAGTACGAGCTGGCCAAGCCGATCGACGAGCAGATGGGCTACCACGAGCGGCTGCGCCTGCTCTACGTGGCGTGTACCCGGGCGCGCGACCACCTCGTGGTGTCGCTACACCGCAAGCAGCGGTCCAGGCCGCCGGCCGACGAGCGGAACCGGACCAACGCCGAGTTGCTCGCCTCGGCGTGCGAGACGGCACCGTCACAGGTCGTGCTCGGCGCAGCCGGTGAGGCCGGCGCTGCCCGCGTGCCGGCCGCGATGGTTCGGGTTGTCGAACCGCCACCGGCGTATTCGGAGTGGCGGGCCGCGATGGCTGCCGTTCGATCTGCCGCTGATCGGCCGTCGGCGGTGAGCGCATCGCAGTTCGAGGGGACGTTCTCCGCTGACGCGGTGCGCCCGGCCGCGTCGGACCGGCTGGGCGCTCCCGACGATCCCGGGCTGGCCAAGGACGCCCGCGACCTGGAGCTGCCGCCGTGGAACAAGGGACGCTACGGCACCGCCGTCGGCCGCGCCGTCCACGGCGTGCTGCAATCGGTCGACCTGGGCACCGGAGCGGGTATGGCCGAGGCCGTCGCCGCCCAGGTGCTCGCGGAGGGCGTTGCCGAGCACACCGATGCGGTGGGCGCCCTGGCTCGGTCGGCGTTGGAGTCGGACGTGGTCCGGCGCGCGGCACCGCGTCCCCACTGGCGGGAGACGTACGTCGGCACGGTCATCGGTGACCGCGTCCTGGAAGGCTTCATCGACCTGGTGTACGAGGACGACGACGGTCTGGTGATCGTCGACTACAAGACTGACACCGTGCCCGCCGCCGCCCTCGACCGGCGAGTGGCGTACTACCGACCCCAGGTGGCGGCTTACGTGGCCGGGCTCGCCGCAGCGACCGGACGTCCGGTCGCGCGCGCAGAGCTGCTGTTCCTATCCCCCGCCGGCGCCGTCGAACGGACGGTGGATGACATCGACGACGCTATCGAGCAGCTCCGCGAGCAGGTCGTCTCGCGATGAAGTCCCGCAGCGTGCCTCACTGTCGGAGAACCGTTCCAGGACCGGATCACCTTCGGGTCGACCATGTGTCCCTGGCCTGCAAGGGTCTCGCGGTGAGCCGGTGGCACGGTCGCGGCGATGTCCGCTGAGCGTTTCCCTGACAGGAGGAACCTTGACCACCGGTCTCGCGTCCTATCGTCATGATCTCGCGCCAAGATCCACGTCTGCGTTCGGCAGCGACTGGTGGATTGGCCGTCGTCCTTCTCGCGCTAACGGCTTGTGCAGACAATGACGGGCAGGCGGCGGCTGACTGCGCGTCCCAGATCCGACGAGGTGAGCGTGTCTATACGGGTTATGCCTACACCGACCGAGTCGGCACTGAGCTTGGCACGGCCGAAAGTGCCGAGTGCCATGACGTAGGCGAGGACGCGGCGGGCTCGGTGTTCTCAGCTGACTCACCGCAGGTGGATGTCTGGTCCGTCGACAGCTACTCGCCCGACGATGTCCTCGCCGTGCCGTTCGACGACGATTCGTTCCAGGTGTTCTTCTCCGAATCACTGTCGGCTGAGGATGTCGAACGCATCGCCGAGGACCTGGCCGATGACAGGGGTGGAGTGACTCCCGGCCGCCGGGCCTACTCCGGTGATCACCGATGAGCTCGGTCACCGCGCTCCTTGACAGGATTCTTTATGGTGCTTGGCCTGACATGGGCCTCAGGCGGATGACAGGCAATTCCCGGTCTGTCTTCTGCTGAAAGTGAGCGAACCGGGGCGCGGCGGCGGTGATCTGCTGCCAGGCTTGCGCACGCTCGGGCCCGTGGAGTTGTTCGGCGGTCACTGCGACCGTGCGACCGTCGATCTCGATCCGTACTCTGTCCGGGTGGGCGGCGATGTTGTAATACCAGGCCGGGTTGCCCGCCGTGCCGCCCGCCGCCGCAACGATCAGCCAGCTGCCGTCCCTGCCGGGGAACCAGCAGACCGGGATCGTTCGCTCGGTCCCGCTCTTGCGGCCGATGGTCGTCAGGAGCAGGGCATCAAAGCCAAAGGTGCGGAAGACCTTGCGGACGGTCGGCGCGGCCATCTGCTTGTCCAGCCACTGGGTGAGCCGCCCTGTAGATGGACGGCGCCCGCGGGTTCCCGCCGTGGTATCAAACCCGGTGCCTTCCTTGGTGATCTTCCCGTCGTCGGAGTGATTGTCGAACACCCTGACCGCTGGAGACTCGCTGTGGGAACTCCGCTTCATCGCCCTCGCCTCCGTTCAAGCTGCGGGCTTTCGCGTCCCTCCGCGACATCATCAACGTAACGTCCGCCTCGACGGGAGCGCAGAGCCAAAGGTCCCGCCAGTGGTCCTCCGGGATGAGTCGCATCCGGTGCCGGCAGGTTTCGCCTCGGTGTGCACCAGCCTTCCCGCTCTTCACCACGTAGCAGGTAGGGTCGTTCCCCCGGCATCCCACTCGAGGTGGTGACCGTGCGCGAGGACGTGGGACGACAAGTCGAGCGGCGCAAGCAGGACGCCGAGCGACTCAAGCAGCGAGCCGAATCCCTCGAGACAGACCCGGAGTTGCAGGAGGAGTGGATCCGGCAGGACAACCTGATCTACGCCGGGTTGATGGGCGTCGGCATCGTCATGGTGCAGCCGTTCCTCACAGCCGAGTCGCTGGACCGCTCCGCCACGATCTGTGTTGTCTCCTGGTCCGTGGCCATTCCACTCCTGGCCGGCCTCTTGATGGTAAATCGGCAGGAATCCTTCCGGCGCCGCCGGACGACCTCACGCACGGTCGTTGCGGTCAGGCCGGTCGCCCTGCTGGCCGCATGCGTTGGACTGGTCGCCGGGTTCTGGCACATCCACTGGATCGCCGGCGTGGCGGTTCTGGTCAGCGCACTCGTGGCGACAGGAGTCCACTCCGCAGGCTTCAGCCGCCTGGAACTCGGCGCGACGCCTGCGGGCCAGCAAGCCGACCGCAACGCCAAAGCACCCGCGTCCGAACAGGCCGAAGATCCCGGAAGGACCGAAGACCCGGGCGACACACCGCCGGAGCCGCTGGCTTGACTTGCCGGTACATCCGGCTGCAGATCCACCCGCCGGCCGCTGTCGTAGGCTGCGGGCATGGCGGAACTGGTGCTCGGTCCCATGTTGCGGGCCGGGCACCGCGACAGCGTCACGGTGTGGGTGGAGACTGACACCCCCTGCGAGGTGGCCGTCGGCTCGACGGTCGAGCAGACCGTGACGTTCATGGGCCACCATTACGCGTTCGTGACGGTCGACGGCTTGAGCGCCGGCGAGCCGTACACGGTCACGCTCGACGGGAAGCAGGTGTGGCCGGCCGACGACCGCTTTCCACCCAGCGTGCCTCGCCCGTTGCCGACCGATCGATTGACGTTGGTGTTCGGCTCTTGCCGGACGATCCTGCCGGACGAGCGCGGCGACCCTGATCGGATCGACGCCCTGCGGGAGTACGCCTGGAGGGCTGCGCAAGGTCCGCCGGAGAGGCTGCCCGACGTGTTGGTCCTGCTCGGCGACCAGGTCTACGCCGACGAGGGCGCCCCCGCGACCCGGAAGTTCATCCGCCGCCGGCGCGGGGACGACGGCCCGGTCGGCGTTCAAACGCACGAGTTCGACGAGTTCGCGACGTTATACCACGAGGCGTGGAGCGAGCCTGGAGTCAGATGGCTGCTGTCCACGGTGCCGGCGTTGATGATCTTCGATGACCACGAGATCATCGACAACTGGAACACCTCGGAGCGCTGGCTGGCCGAACACCAGTCACAGCCGTGGTGGCGGCAACGAGTGACGAACGGGTTGGCTGCCTACTGGATATACCAACACCTGGGCAACTTGACCGCGGCCGAGCGCGAGTCCGATCCGGCCTTTGCTGCGCTACGCCGCGGCGACGAGAGCCCGGCCCTCGAGGTCTTCGACCGGCGGGTCCGGCACGGTGCGGACGGAACAATGGGTGTGCGCTGGAGCTATGCGCGTGATCTCGGGTTGGCCCGGCTGGCGATGGTCGATTCCCGGGACGGCAGAGTGCTGGCCGGTGGCCAGCGCCACCTGCTGGACTCCGACGAATCGCAGTGGCTCGAGGACCAGGTCAAGGAGTCGGCACCGTACTTTCTGCTCGGCACGTCCCTGCCCCTGCTGCTGCCGCGAGGCATGCACGAGGTCGAGCGCATCAACGCCGTCGCGTGCGCCGGCCGGTGGGGACGTCTGGTCGCACGGATCTCGGAGGAAATGCGGCAAGCCGCCCAGCTCAGCCACTGGATCACGTTCCCGGCCTCGTTCGACCGGGTACTTCGACTCTTGCATGCCGCGGGTAACCAACAGCGCCAGGGCGTGATCGTCCTGTCCGGTGACGTCCACTTCTCCTACGCCGCAGAAGTCCGTGCCTGGCCGGACGGCACCCGTCCGGTTACGCCGACGCACCAGCTCGTGTCGTCCCCGTTGTGTCACGATCTCAGCTACGGCATCGCTGGCGGCTTGCGCGTGCTGGCGTCGCGATTCGGCGCTGCCTTCGGCCGGTTGGCAGCCCGACTGGCCGGAGCTCCACCGCCACCCCTGCAATGGACGATCGAGACGGGACCCTGGTGGCACAACGTCATAAGCACGCTAGACCTCAGTTCGGACAGGGCCACCGTGCGCTTCGAACGCACAAACGCCCGCGGCCCTCTCGGTACCCGATTGGAGACGGTGGCCGAACAGCGCCTTAGCTAGCACCAAGGAATATCGATCGTCGACGCCGGCGATCGGTTCTTTTTCTGCGCCCCCTCGCCGACGTGCATCCCGCCGCGTGGCCGAACTACCCGGTACCCTCCGGCGCCATACGGACAGTGCAGTCGCGGCCAACAGCCCGGCCAGGGTCTGCCACGCGAAACGCTCCGTAATGGTCGTCGGCACCGGGCTCGGCCACCAGTTCGGCCTGATCCGGCGTGGCGTGATCAGACCGGATCTCGACTTGTGTCCGTACGTGTGTTTCGATATAGTGTCTGTATAGAGGCGAAGCCGGAATGGCTGCCAGAGTTTGAGTTTCGATTGAGTGCCGATGTGACCGGTCCGGTTCAGACCCGGACCACCCGCTTGCTGATCGTTGCGGTTCCACACCGAAAGGTTGGTCATGTCGGCCGCCGCTCCACCGCCGTACCCCCAGGGTTCGGGCACACCCGACGAGCCGGGTGTGCCGGACGAGCCAGGTACACCGGAAGACCGCGGGCCGGACGAGCCAGGTGCACCGGACGAGCCAGGTACACCGGACGAGCCGGGTGCGCTGGACGGCCCTGGCGCGGCGGACGAGCCGGGTGGCTCGGACGAGCCTGGTACGCCGGTTCCGGTGCCGGAGGAACTGGGTTCGGTGCCGCCGGGGGCGGTGCTGGCCGGCCTGCTCGAAGAGCTCGACGTGGAGACGGTGTCCGGCCAGGACACCGTGGAGGTGATGGGCGCCGAATACCGGCAGTTGTGCCGGCAGCAGGCTCGGTTCTACCGGGCAGTGCTGGAAACCGGGCTGCGCAAACCGTTCTCCATCAGCACCGTGCAACGAGTCACCCGGCCGGGTGAGTTCGCCGCCGAAGAAGCCCGCGCCGCGCTGGTATGGTCCCGCGCCCGAGCCGAACGCACCTTCGGGCTCGCGGTGGATCTGTTCTGCCGGCTCCCAGCACTCGGCGAGGCGATGCTCGCCGGCACGTTAGATGAGCCGCGGGCCCGCGCGTTCATCGACTGGACCAGCGGGCTCACCGACGCCCAAGCCGGCACCGTCTGCGACCAGCTGCTGCCCGAGGCGGCCGGGTTGATGGTCGGCGAGCTGATCGACCGGATCAAACGAGCCTGCCTGGCCATCGACCCCGACTGGGCCGAACACCGCTACCGCGAAGCCGTGCGCACCCGCCGAGTGCACGGATCCCGCAACCCCGACGGCACCGCCAACCTCGGCGCCTACCAACAACCCATCGACCGGATCGCCGCCGCCAGCGACCGCATCGACACCCTCGCCCGCGCCTGCAAACACGCCGGCGACCGCCGCCCCATCGACCTGATCCGCTCCGACCTCTTCCTCGGCATGACCGACGGCACCTACGAGGCCATGACCGAAAACCAGATCATCGCCCACGTCCTCGCCCACCCCTACACCGAACCCACCAACCGCGACAACGGCGGCGAAGACGGCAACGGCGGCCGCGGCGGCTGCAGCGGTTCTGGCGGCGGTGCCGGCGGCGGCGAGAAGCCCGGCGGCAGCGATAACGGTAAGCCAGGCGGCAGCGATGACACTAAGCCCGGCGGCGAGCCCGGTGGAACTGCTACCGGCGACGGTGAGCCCGGCGACACGAGCAGTGACCAAGACGGCGGCCCGCCCCCCGACAACGCGCCCGGCAACGGTCGCGGCGGCAGCGACAACGGTAAGCCCGGTGGAGGTACTCCCGGTGACGGCGAGCCTGGAACTGTTGCCGGTGACGGTGAGCCCGGCGACACCGCTGGCGACACGGCTGGCGGCGGCGCGCCCAGTGACGGCACGGATGAGCAATCGACCACCGACGTTCCCGGCGGTGGCGCGCCGGGTGACCCCGGCGGCTCACCGACCGGTGAGGCCACCGCGAGTGAGCACCCAGTCGGTGACGACACGGCTGGGCAACCGGCCGATGACCAGACAGCGTCCGAAGACCAGGCGGCCCGCGGTGATGACGGACCGACAGCCGACCAGCCCACCGACATCCGTCGCCCGGAGGTCCCGGCCGGCGCGCCGGTGGCGGGCGGATCAGCCGAGGCCGAGACCGCGACTGGCGACGCCTCCACCCCAACGAGCGAGCGGTCGGGCACGCGGTGGGCGGCCCCCGAGGTACGCATCGAGTTGGGCACCCTGCTCGGGATCGACGAGCACCCCGGCCAGATCCCACCCTGGGGATACCTGCCGGCTGATCTGGCCCGCCGCCTGGTCGACGACATGCACTCGGCCGAATGGCGGTACCTGTTCTGCGACCCGACCGGCCGCCCCACCGCGGGCGGACTCCTCCGCGCCCGCCCGGTCACCACCAGCACCAGCAGCAGCGGCAACAGCAGCGGCGGCGAGGCGATGCGGCGCGACCCGCGGCGCGGTGGCATCGTCGAAATCGCCATCCCAGCCAGCCACCTCGGACGGATCGCCGCCGCCCAACCCCCAACCAGCCCCTGGCGACCAGTACTGATCGAGTTGGCCCGGCACGCCGAACAACGTGGCCGCGACCCCAACCCCGGCACCAACACCGACACCGACGCCAGGGGCGCCGACACCGGGGATGCCGGCCGGCGAACCGCTGGGGCCGTGCTGCGCCGGTGGATCCAACTGCGTGACCGGCAATGCGTGCACCCCTGCTGCCGGGCCCCGGCCCGCACCACCGACCAGGACCACCGCATCGGCTACGCCCAGGGCGGGCCCACCGACGCGGCGAACCTGTCCACGCCCTGTCGGCACGACCACCGGCTCAAAGACGAGGGCGGCTGGACCATCCACCAGATCGAACCCGGACTCACCGTGTGGACCAGCCCACTCGGCCACCACTACCAGTCCCAACGTCCTCCGGTCTCCCCGCCCGTGCCCGAGCCCTATCCGGACGACGAACGACGACTCGACGAACCCGTCGGACACTACGTGTGGGTCAGCAGTTCGGAACCGTGCGACTGCGACGACGACCCCTGCCACAGCCAGCCGCAGATCCTGCCACCCGTGCCCACCAGAGCCCCCCGCGAGGAATCCGAGCCCGACCCGGAACCAACCGTCATCTTCGACCCCAACGAAACATACCCGTTCTAAGGAGGCACTCCGATCCCGACGGCCAGCATGACCTCAGCGTCCAGCCCGTCCGCATGGCACGTGAGACAGCACAGCCGTGTCCGGTGAGAAGCACCTGTGGGGATGGCATCGCGGCCAGAACGGCCTTTCATACGAAGGCTCTCGTCGGCACGGTACTGCCCGTCATCAGTCAGCTGCAGCCGTGCTTGTTCGTCGCGAGCCGTGTCGTCCTCAATCACCCGCGGAGCGCATATCAGCTAATCGGCTGCGAGAATCTGTGGTCGAAGCTTCCCGCCGCCTAGGTGCCGCAGTGCTGAAAGAACCACAAGATCGTTGCGATGATGCAACAGTTGCCGTTCAACGAAGCCCTAGGTCGGACCCGGCGGGTGATCCTGACATCGGCACCGACATTCCTCCGGGCAACTCGACGAACAACACGCGGCCAACGCGCCACCTGTCGGTGGCGGTCCCTACCATGTGGTCGGGCCTACCACGTAGGGGAGATCGGCCGACGTGAAGTACGACGATGTCACCTTCCTGCGCGAGCACAGCTCGGCATGGCGGCTGCTGCGCGCCGACAACGCGCCACTCGTCCTGAGCTTCCTGCATCGCGTCTTCGTCGAGGGCAATGCTCGGTCAGTCTCCGCGTCCGAGTTGGCCGGGCAGCTCGACGACGACCTCTACGCCCTCAACGATCGGCTCGGCTCGGGCGCCTACCCCAAGCCGGCCCACGAATACCTGAACGACTGGGCCAAGCCCGAGGTGGGCTGGCTCCGCAAGTACTACCCGGCGGGGTCGGACGAGCCGCACTTCGACGCGACGCCGGCGGTCGAGAAGGCTCTTTCGTGGCTCCGATCGTTGGAGGCGCGGTCGTTCATCGGCACCGAATCCCGGCTGAACACGCTGTTCGAACTGCTCCGGCAGATCGCCTACGGCGCCGATGACGACCCTGAGATCCGGCTCGCCGAGTTGCGGCGGCGCAGGCAGGAGATCGACGACGAGATCGCCGAGGTCGAGCAGGGCAACATGGCCGTCCTCGACCCGTCCGCTCAACGCGACCGCTACCAGCAGTTCGCCGACACGGCCCGCGGGCTGCTGGCCGACTTCCGCGAGGTCGAGGCGAACTTCCGGGCTCTCGACCGGGAGTTGCGCGAGCGGATCGCGGGCTGGAGCGGTTCCAAGGGCCAGCTGCTCGACGAGGTGCTCGGCGATCGCGACGCCATCGCCGAATCCGACCAAGGGCGCAGCTTCCAGGCGTTCTACGACTTCCTGCTGTCGCCGCAGCGCCAGGCCGAGCTGAGCGAGTTGCTCGACAAGGTCCACCGGCTGGAGGCGATCGACGAGTCCGATCCTCGGATGCGCCGCATTCACCACGACTGGCTCGACGCTGGCGAGCAGACCCAGGCCACCGTCCGGACGCTGTCCGACCAGCTGCGCCGCTTCCTTGACGACCAGGCATGGCTGGAGAACCGGCGGGCCATGGACCTCCTGCACAGCATCGAAGCCACCGCGCTCAAGCTACGCGATCACGGTATCCCTCCGCTGAGGTTCGAGATCGATGGCACCGCACCCGCGATCGCGCTGCCCATGGAGCGCCCGCTGTACTCCCCCGTCGCGAACTCGCCTATCGACAGCAGTGTCGACGGCGGGAACGACGACGTCGACCCGTCCGCGTTGTTCGATCAGGTGTATGTCGACCGCGCCGAACTGGCGCGCGGGGTGCGCCGAGCGCTTCAGCAGCGCGGTCAGGTTGGCCTGCCCGAGCTTGTCGCCGACCGTCCCCTCCAGCACGGCCTTGCCGAGATCGTCGGCTACCTCTCGCTGGACGACTACGGCTTCGACGTCGTGTTCGACGAAGACGCTCGCGAAACTGTCGGTTGGCGTGACGACGACGGGCGCGAACGTGTCGCGACACTGCCGCGGGTCACCTTCGTGCGGGCCACGCCAGGCAACAATGGACCGCGATGACCACGGCCGCCGTCACTCGCCGCGACGAGCCCGACCTGTCGCTCGTCGTCACGACGCTGATGAAGGGTGTGCTCTACCGCGACGTCCACGAGTCCCAATGGGCACAACTGCTCCAGCTACAGCCACAGGTCCGCGACTACGTCGGCGTCATCGGGCTCAGCGTCGTCGTCGACGAGGCCGAAGGGTACGCCTACCTGCGATCGCGTCCCGACCTCGACGATGACGACGGCCCGGCGATCCCCCGGCTGATCCCGCGGCGGGCGTTGTCGTTCCACGTCAGCCTGCTGCTGGCGCTGCTGCGCAAGAAGTTGATCGAGTTCGACGCGACCGGCTGCGACACCAAGCTCGTGCTCACCCGCGAGCAGATCGTGGACATGGTGCAGGTATTCATGCCGACTGGCAGCAACGAGGCGAGGCTGGTCGACCAGATCGACTCCTACATCGGCAAGGCAGTCGAGCTCGGCTTTCTGCGCCGCATCAAGGACACCGACGGCCACTTTGAGGTGCGGCGGATCCTCAAGGCGTTCGTCGACGGGCAGTGGCTGGCCGATTTCGACGAGCGGCTGCGGGCGTACGCTGCCGAACTGGCCGGCGACGATCACGAGGAGACCTGATGACGGGCTTGTTCAGCGCGGTCGAGCTCGAGCAGTCCGCGGCGGGCCAGCGCACCGGCTTTCGGCTGCACGGGCTCGAGATCTATAACTGGGGTACGTTCCACCGCCGCGTCTGGCAGCTCGGCCTCGACGGCGACAACGGCCTGCTGACCGGCGACATCGGCTCCGGCAAGTCCACCCTGGTCGACGCCATCACCACGCTGCTCATACCGGCGCACCGCGTCTCGTACAACAAAGCCGCCGGTGCTGAGACCAGGGAACGCAGCCTCCGGTCCTACGTCGCGGGCTACTACAAGGCCGAGCGGAACGAGACGACCGGAACGTCCCGCCCGGTCGGGCTGCGAGGGCCGGGGTCGTTCTCAGTGATCCTCGGAGTGTTCCGCAACGACGGCTACGACGCCGAAGTCTCGCTGGCCCAGGTGTTCTGGTTGAAGGAGGGCAACTCCGGCCAGCCCGAGCGGTTCTTCGTCACGGCCGACCGGCCGCTCTCCATCGCAGACGACTTCTCCGAGTTCGGCGACACGATCTCAGCGCTGCGCAAGCGGCTCCGCGGCAGTGGGGCACGCATCTTCGACCACTTCCCGGAGTACGGCAAGGACTTCCGGCGCCGGCTCGGCATCGAGTCCGAGCAGGCCATGGAGCTGTTCCACCAGACGGTGTCGATGAAGTCCGTCGGCGACCTGAACGAGTTCGTCCGAAATCACATGCTCGAGCCGTTCGACGCCAAGGACTGGATCGACAAGCTGGTCGGCCACTTCGACGACCTCACCAAGGCCCACGACGCCGTGGTGAAGGCCCGCACTCAGCTGGACGAGCTCGAGCCGTTGCTCGCCGACTGCGACGCCTACGACGTGCTCGGTCACGAGATCCGGCAACTCGAGCAAGAGCGGGCGGCGTTGCCGTACTTCTGCGCCGAGCGCAAGGCCGGGCTGCTCGAGCGGAGAATCGCAGAGATCGAACGCGAGCTCGTGGACAAGCGGCGCGAGCTCGCCGAACGCGACATCGTGCTCGCCGAGCTGGACGAGCGCCGCGACCGGCTCCGGCTCGAGCGCGCCGGGCACGGCGGCGACCGGCTGGCCGAGCTCGAACGGCAGATCACTGAGAGCGAGCGGCTGCGCGGCGAGCGGCGAGAGCGGTGGGATCGGTTCAACGAACTCCTACGCCAAGCCGACCTGCCCGCCGTCGAACGGGCCGAGCAGTTCCACGCCAGGCTGAGCCGGATCGCCGAGCAGGCAGCGTCCGTCGACACCGCCGATGCCGACGTGCGCAACCGGATGATCGAGGTAGCCGCCGATTACCGAGAGCTCAAACGCGAGTCCGACGAACTCAACGCCGAGCTGGTCAGCCTCCGCGAACGGCGCAGCAACATCCCGGCGCGCAGCCTCAAGCTGCGGGCCTGGCTGTGTGCCGAGCTCGGCCTGCCCGAGGCGGCCCTGCCGTTCGCCGGCGAGCTGATCGCGGTCCGTCCCGAGTGGTCCGCGTGGGAGGGCGCGGCGGAGCGGGTGCTCCGCGGCTTCGCCCTGTCGCTGCTCGTGCCGGACGAGCACTACCGAAGCGTGTCCACCTGGATTAACGACCACCATCTGGGCGCCCGGCTTGTCTACTACCGGGTGCCGCGCAACCTGGCATCACGGCCGGGTGGGGAGCTGCCCGAACGAGCGTTGTTCCACCGGCTCCAGATCGCCGACTCCGATTTCTACCCGTGGCTCGAGCAACAACTCGTCCACCGTGCGGGCCTGGAATGCGCGGAGACGATGGACGAGTTCCGCCGGTCCAAGCGTGCCGTCACGAGAGCCGGACAGATCAAGGACGGCGGGCGGCATGAGAAGAACGACCGCAATCGCATCGACGACCGCAGCGAGTACGTGCTGGGCTGGACCAACGAGCAGAAGATCGACACGCTGCTCGATCGCGCTGCCAAGGTACAGCACCGGCTGACCGAGCTCACCGAAGAGCGCAAGCTGCTCGACGAACAGCTCAGCAGAGCACAGGAGCGTCGCGCCGTCCTGGCCAAGCTGGCCGAGTTCGGCGACTACGGGCAGCTCGACTGGCCGGCGATGGTAACCAAGATCGCGGACTTGACAGCGGAGAAGCGGCGGACCGAAGCCGCGTCCAGTGAGCTTGGGCGCCTGGCGCGCGAGATAGCGGACGTCGAGCAGTCGATCAGGGACGCACGACACGAGCGCGACGACGTCATCGGTGCGATCAAGCGGCTCGAGGCGCTCCGCGAGCGAGACGCGACCGACTGCGAGCGTGCCCGGACGATGCTGGCCGACCCGAGCTACGACGCCGCCGCGGACGCCTTCGACAGGCTGAGCGCACGGATCGACGAGCCGGCGACGACCGATCCCAGCGAGCTCGACCGGTGGCAGAACGACACGATGACCACCATCAGCTCGCACATCAGCACCCGCACGTCGCGGCAGAACACCGTCAGCAGCCGGGCCATCCAGCAGATGGCCACGTTCCGACAGCACTATCCGGTCGACACCGCGGAATTCGACGACTCCATCGAGGCGGCTGGTGAGTATCGCGAACTGCACCGCCGCCTGGTCGACGACGACCTCCCCCGGTTCGAGTCACAGTTCAAGACCTACCTCAACACCAACACGATCCGCGACATCGCCGGATTCCAGGCCCAGCTCAACAAGCAGGCCGACTTGATCAAGGAGCGGATTGCCACCATCAACGAGTCGCTCGTCGGCATCGACTACAACCCCGGGCGCTACATCAGGCTCGAGATACATCCGACGCCGAACACCGACGTCCGCGACTTTCGAACCGAGCTGCGCGCCTGCACCGAAAGCACGGTCCACGACGACGATTCCGACCAGTACTCCGAGCAGAAGTTCCTCCAGGTCAAGCAGATCATCGAACGCTTCCGCGGGCGGGAAGGCCAGACCGAGCTGGACCGCGCGTGGGCCAAGCGAGTGACCGACGTCCGGAACTGGTACGTGTTCTCGGCGTCCGAGCGGTGGCGCGATGACGACACCGAGCACGAGACCTATACCGACTCGGGCGGCAAGTCCGGCGGGCAGAAGGAGAAACTGGCCTACACCATCCTGGCCGCGTCGCTCGCCTACCAGTTCAAGCTCGAGTGGGGCGCGGTACGGTCCAGGTCGTTCCGGTTCGTCGTCATCGACGAGGCCTTCGGCCGTGGTTCGGACGAGTCGACCCGGTACGCCCTCGAGCTGTTCACCCGGCTCGGCCTTCAGCTGCTCATCGTGACACCGCTGCAGAAGATCCACGTCATCGAGCGGTACGTCTCGGCGGTCGGGTTCGTCGACAACACGTCCGAGGGCGACGACTCCCGCCTTCAGTGCATGACGATCGAGGCGTACCACGAGCGGCGGCTCGCCCACGCGCTGTCCGGAGGCGGCGATCCGACGTGACGAGCTGGACCACCCCCGCCGACGTCGTGCACAAGCTTCGCCGTCGGTGGACGTCCGGTTCCGTCCTGACCGCGTACAGCGAAGGACAGCCGTGGGAGCCGTTGCCGATCGCCATTCGCGGCCCGACAGCAGGCGAGGTGGCGGCCGATCTCGATCGCGTGCGGTCGTGGGCGCGCTCGTGGGCGCGCCGGCCGCTGGGCCGCCTCGAGTACCGCCGGGTCGGCGGTCGGCTCGTCGGCGACAACGAGCTGCCGGCGAAAGTGTGGATCGACAGCTACGAGCAGCTGTGGTCGGCTCTGGGCACGCAGAAGGAGGTCCAGCGGTTCGCCGATTTGGTGGCGGCCACCCGCAGCGACGCACCCCGCCTCATGAGCTGGATGATCAAGCACCCCAAGCGGGTGCTCGAGCTTGCTGCCGAGTGGCCGGCGATCATCGACACCGTCCAGTGGATCGACGCCCATGCCGACGGCTCGCAGTACATCCGCCAGATCGACGTACCTGGAGTCGACACGAAGTTCATCGACCGGCACCGCATGGTGCTCGCGGCGCTGCTGGACCATCAGCTCGACGAGCACCGGATCGATCCGACCCGGCCACGGACCGATTTCGCCGGCCGGTACGGGTTCCTGCGGCGGCCGGGTTACGTCCGCGTCCGATCGCTGTCGCCGGGCGGCGGGCTTGTCGATGGGTTCGGTGAGCTCACATTCCGCGTCGATGAGCTGGCCGCCCGACCCCTGCCCTACGCCACCGTCTACGTCATCGAGAACGAGACCACGTATCTGGCCTTCCCGCCGACGGACGACGCGATCACGATCTTCGGCGGCGGGTACGCGGCTTCCGTTCTCGAGGGACTCAGCTGGCTGGCCGACCGTGACCTGGTCTACTGGGGTGACATCGATACTCACGGCTTCGCCATCCTCGACCGGGTGCGGCGTAGTTTCCCCGAGTCTCGATCCATGCTGATGGACCGCACCACGCTGCTGGCCCACGAGAGTCACTGGGCCAGCGAGGACGCGAAGCACATCGCCCACCTGCCCAACCTGCGGCCCGCCGAGGCCGAGCTTTACCACGATCTCGTCGAGGACGCGCTTGGGCCGTCGGTGCGGCTCGAACAGGAGCGCGTCTCGTACTCCGCGATCCAGCGCGGCCTGCTCACGGCGAAACTGCGGTAGGCCGCATACGAACCCATCAGCGCCGGACTCGCAAGGAGCTGCTCGTCTGGCCCGCGACCAATCCCGGATCGCCTTCTGGCGACTCTATCCGCCAAAATAGGGGGGGTTTTGGCGGATCAAGCCGCCAAAATGCAACTCAGGCTATGCTGGGCGTGTGCGCGACGATGAACTTCGCGGCCTCCTCCGTCAAGCCAATCCTTGGTGGAGTGCACCTATAACCCGGACCGATCCGACTGCCTGGGCGAGTGAGGATCGTCTCCTACGAGCCCGCGCACGCCACGACCTCGGATACCGAGCGGACATCCTCGACGACGTCGCACGTGGGCGGATCGGAGATGGGCTATACGTCTTGCGAGGGCCTCGGCGAGTTGGCAAGTCCGTAGTCCTTAAGGACCTCGTGGTTCAGCTCTGCCAACGAAACGACGTCGATCCACGACAAGTGATCTACCTCGCTGCCGACCGGTTCACAGCGCGCGACCTTCGACGGGCGGTGACCCTCGGCACCGAGCTCAGCCGGGCGGGTGACTCGCAGCCTCGGGTCTGGCTCTTCGATGAGGTAACCGGTGTCCCGGGTTGGACAACTGGGATCAAGGCGCTTCGTGATGGCACCCGTTTCGGCGACGACACGGTAATACTCACCGGCTCGTCGATGGCTGGCGCCGAACAGGCTGTGCGAGACCTTGGCGCCGACAGAGCCGGCGAGTCGAATGTCTCCCCGTTCCGGACGCTACTTCCGATGACCTTTCGAAGTGTGCTGGATGCGACCGCGAAGAGACTCGCTGTCATCGACCGAGTACCACCGAGCCGTCTCCAGTCCGATGACGTAGCAACTCGACTCGGGTCGCTCGATCCCATTGTCGACGCGCTCGACCTGGCGTGGCAGCGGTATCTGGAATCCGGTGGCTTCCCGAGAGCTGTTGCGGAGTACCACCGAGATGGCGCCGTCTCTCCGGCCTTTATGGAGAGCCTTGCCGCCTGGCTGACCGCAGACGTTGAGCCCGCCGCCCCGCCGGACTCTGTGGCCTTACTGATCGCTGAACTTCATGTTCGCTGTGCTGCGCCGCTCAACGTGCGTGCGACTGCCGCTGCGCTGAGCTATAGCCGAGATCAGATGAATGCTCGGCTAAGCCGACTCGTCCGCTCGTATGCCGGGATCTGGTGCCACCAAGTCGATGACCGCGGCCGCCGAGTTGCCAAGGCACAAGGCAAGTTCTACCTCACAGACCCGGTATTGAACTGGTTAGGACACCGCCAGCGACCAGGCGTCACTCAACCGGACTTCACTCGGCTTACCGAGGCGGCGATCGGCATCGCTCTCGCGCGAGCGATAGCGGCCGACCGACATGACCGATGGTCAGCCGGGGATACCGTTGGATACAGCAAGACCGATTCGCGCAAGGAAGTCGACTTTGCGCCCGTGGCCGTCGCCATCGCCGGTGGTCAGCAAATGTCTACAGCGGTCGAAGCCAAGTGGGTTACGAATGGCTGGCGTGCCAAGGCTCGGGTGATCGAAGGGAAGTATCGCAGCGGCATCGTGGCGACCAAGAACATCCTTGATCTCAACCATCCCGCATGGGCTGTGCCCGCACCCGTCTTGGCGCTGCTGCTGGGATAGCGATTCGCAGGGCTTGCTGCCCCGGAAGACACTCTGGCTGGCCGGCTGATACACACGGCGTCGTCGTCATCAACGATGTTGGCGTTGCAGTGAATCACGCCGTCAACTCCGGCGAGTCGGCCCAGCCAACCGGAGCGTTCCGGATCTGGGCCTAGCCGGGGCCTGTTGTGTCCGCCAATTCGGTAAGCCGGCGTTCGATGAAGCGCCGTTCGGCGCCGTCGTCGGTGAGTTCTCTCGCTCGTCGATAAGCGTCACGTGCCTCGTCGGTCCGCCCGAGGCGCTTCAACAGTTCCGCCCGCGTGGAGTGCAGGTAGCGGAAGTCGTCGAGACCGAGTTGGTCGACAACACGCAGGCCGGCCTCGGGACCCTCGGTTTCGGCGATGGCGATGGCGCGGTTCAGCTCCACGACCGGCGAACCGGTCAGGCCGGCGAGCTCGCCGTATAGGGCCGCGATCTGCGCCCAGTCGCACGGCGTCTCGGCGTGCAACGAGGCGATGGCGGCCTGTAGGACGTACGGCCCGCGGCCGCCGAGGTTGAGCGCGCGGTCCAGCGCGGCGCGTCCGTCGGCGATCTGCTCGGTGCTCCAACGTGACCGGTCCTGATCGCCGAGCAGCACGAGCTCGCCGTCGCGGAACCGCGCCTCGCGACGGGAGTCATGTAAGAGCATCATCGCCAGCAGCCCGTGGATCTCGGGGTCGTCGGGCAGCAGTTCAGCCAGTGCTCGTCCCAACCAGATGGCCTCCGCCGCGAGCTCATCGCGCCCACCGTAGCCCTCGTTGAAGATCAGGTAGACAACGGCGAGGACGGCGTCGAGACGCTCGCGGAGCAGGTGAGCGGGCGGCACGCGAAACGGGATCCCGGCCGCTTTGATCTTGCGCTTGGCCCGTACCAGCCGCTGCGCCATCGTGGGCTCCGGTACGAGGAAGGCGCGGGCGATCTCGTCGGTGGTGAGCCCGCCGAGGGTGCGCAGGGTGAGCGCAACCTGCGCCTCGACCGCAAGCGCCGGGTGACAGCAGGTGAAGATGAG